>JAQIJQ010000024.1:0-17500 GCA_036946195.1 Patulibacter minatonensis
CGCAAGAAGCAGGTCACCGCGATGGACCTGGAGGCGCTCGTCACCGACGACCTGCGCACCATCGGCGTCTCGGGCTTCGAGCTCGTCGCGTTCGACGTCCACAGCGCGAGCGAGAGCGAGCCGACGTCGACCGTCACGATCACCCTTCCGGATGGCGCGGAGCGCTCCGGCACCGGCACGGGCGACGGCACCGTCGACTCCGTGTTCGCTGCGATCAACGTGGCGGCCGGCGTCGAGGCGCGCCTGCGCGAGTACCGCGTCGATGCCGTCAGCGAGGGCCAGGACGCCCTGGGTCACGTGTCGGTGGTCGTGGAGCTCGGGGAGGTCGGCGACGCGCTGGCGCTCGCACCTGCCGGGCGTGATCGCGGGCGGCCGCACGATCGGCCAGGGCACGGCGGTCGACACCGACGTGATCACCGCGTCGGCGCAGGCCTACCTCCGCGGACTCGCGGCCGCGTTGCGGGCAGCGGCGGAGCACGTCGGCGACGAGGCGGCCGTCGAGCCGATGCGCTGAGCGCGCAAGAAGTTGCGGTGACCGGGCCGCGACCGGGCGCGACAGCCGCGTCCGGGCGCGGTCACGGCCGATCAAGAACGGCCCGCTTACGGGCTCATTACCGGCCACGTAACGCGGCTGTACTCCCGGCGGCCACCGGCCTACGTTCGGCCGTGCGCTCCACATCGGTGGAGCCCGCCGAACAGGAGCCCCGCATGTCGCATCAACTCGACCTCGACCGGATCGACGCATCCGGCGATCTCCGCACCGCCGCCCATGACGCCGGTGCCCTCGTCGACGAGCCGCTCGGACGCCGGGCGGCCCTTCGTCGAGGCGCACTCGCCGCGGCCGGCGCTGCCGCTGGCGCCGGCTTGTTCCAAGCCATGCTCTCGCCGGCGGAGGCCGCCATCGTCAAGGGCAAGCGGTCGAAGGGCAACGACGTCGCGATCCTGAACTACGCGCTCACGCTCGAGTTCCTCGAGTCCGCGTTCTACGCGCAGGCGAACGCGAACATCCGCTTCGCCGATCCGAACCTCGCCTTCTTCGCCCAGACCACCGGCGCGCACGAGGCCGAGCACGTCAAGGCGCTGCAGAGCGTCCTGGGCTCGAAGGCGATCAGTTCGCCGAACTTCAACTTCGGTGCCGCCGTGACGGACGAGGCCACCTTCGCCAAGACCGCCGTGGTGCTCGAGGACACGGGCGTCGCGGCGTATGCCGGTCAGGGCACGAACATCTTCGGGGCGGCCGTCCTCAAGGCCGCCCTGAGCATCCACTCGGTCGAGGCCCGCCACGCAGCCTGGATCCGCGCGCTGACCGGTGGGCTCGCCGCGCAGGACGCTTCCGCTGCAGCGCGTGAACGGCGCGCCGGCGCCGTGGGCCTACGACGGGGCGCAGACCGAGAAGCAGACGCTGCGCGCCGTCACCGCCACCAACTTCATCGTCGCGTAGCGGCGGAACGGAACTCCGATGACCAACTCCTTCACTCTCGACCAGATCGACGCTGGCGGCGCCGTGCGCGAAGCCGCCGAGGACGCCGGGGCCATGCGGACCGGACGTCGCGAGCTGCTGCGTCGCGGCGCGCTCGTCGGCGGCGGTGCCGTCGGTGCCAGCGCCTTCTTCGGCAGCATCCTGTCGCCGCCGAGGCCGCGATCGTCCCCGGCCGCCGCAGCGCCGCCAACGACATCGCGGTGCTCAAGTACGCGCTCCTGCTCGAGCACCTCGAGAGCGCCTTCTACCTCCAGGCCACGAAGAACATCACCTTCTCGACGCCGGAGATCCGCTTCTTCGCGCGCGTGGTGGCGAGCCACGAGAAGAACCACGTCGACACGCTCTCGACCGCGCTCGGCCGCAAGGCGTTCGCGCCGCCGCCGTTCGACTTCGGCACGGCCGTGAAGGACGAGAAGACGTTCCTCGCGACGAGCCAGATCCTCGAGGACACGGGCGTCGCGGCCTACGCCGGACAGGGCGGCAACCTCTCGGCCAAGGCCAACGTCGTCGCGGCGCTCAGCATCCACTCCGTCGAGGCCCGCCACGCGGCGTGGGTGCGGTACCTGAACGGCGGCTTCGCTCCGGGATCGGGCGACAAGTCACCGGCACCGGCGGCGTTCGACACCGCCCTCAGCGAATCCCAGGTCGTCGCGGCGGTGCAGAGCACGAAGTTCGTGCCGAGCCTCGGCTGACCCCGACCGACCGGCCCCTCGCACCGCGTCGGGCCCATCGCCCGCCCGATCTGCCTCCGGCCCCGGTGCGCCTTGCGCGTCCCGGGGCCGGAGTGCGGTCAAGTGCGGTCGTCCAGGCTGCTGGCGGCCCGGAGTGGAAACCGGGCGTGAACGGTCGGGAACGGCCCGCTTACAACGTGCTTACGGTCCGGTGACAACAGCTGACAGATGGCCGCTTTGCGCCTACGTTGCGAGGCAAGCCCGGTGAGGCACCGGACTGCGAACTCCAAAGGAAGGACCGCACCATGTCGGCTCATCTCGATCTCTCCACGCTCGATCCGTCGGGCGACATCCGCACCGCAGCCCACGACGCGGGCGCGTTCGACGAGGGCGGCCTCGCTCGCCGCGACCTCCTTCGCCGCGGCGCAGCCGCCGGCGGTGGCCTCGTCGTCGGCGCCGGCCTGTTCCAGGCGATGCTGAGCCCGGCCGAGGCCGCGATCAGCACGAAGAAGACGTCGGCGGCGAACGACGTGAAGATCCTCAACTACGCCCTCACCCTCGAGTACCTCGAGGCCGCGTTCTACGCGCAGGGCAACGCGAACAAGGCCTGGAAGACGCCGGAGATCCAGCGCTTTGCCGAGATCACGGGCAACCACGAGGCCGAGCACGTCGTGTTCCTCAAGAAGGTGCTCAAGAAGGCCGCGATCAAGGCCCCGGACGTGAACTTCGGCGACGCCGTCACCAACCCCGACAAGTTCGCGGCGACGGCTCAGGTCCTCGAGGACACGGGCGTGTCGGCGTACGCCGGCCAGGTCAACAACGTCCACTCGAAGGTCGTCCTCGCGGCTGCCGCCTCGATCCACTCGGTGGAGGCCCGTCACGCCGCATGGATCCGCTTCCTCAACGGTGGTGGCGTCGTCGGCGCCGCCGAGGACACCGCCCCGGCGCCGAAGGCCTTCGACACCCCGAAGAGCGAGGCGTCGATCCTCAAGGCCGTCAAGGCCACGGGCTTCCTCGGATAACACTTGCGTGCGCCCCCACCGGAGGGGGCGCACGCACGAAGCCGCTCCGGCAAGACGCCGGTGCACCCCTGGCGTCCGCTTCGTCCAACACCGAAGTGGACGCCTCCCCGGTCGAGGGCCCCGCAGGACGTTGCGGGGCCCTCGGTCGTTTCGGACCCCGGGCGACTCGCCTCGCCGGACGTTGCACGAAACACTCGTACGCGATAACGTACGTACGCGATGACAGACACGCGTACACCGAACGCCGACGCGGCGCCCGTCGTCACGCTGCCCGCCGATGCGGCCGGGGCGATGTCGATCGGGCCGCGCGTGAAGGCGTTGCGCGAATCGATGGGCCTGTCCCTTCGCGACCTCGCCGCGCGCTGCGGCGTGAGCGCGCCGATGCTCAGCCAGGTCGAACGCGAGGAGACGAGCCCGACGCTGCAGGTGGCTGCGAAGATCGCGAGCGGTCTGGACCTGCGCCTGAGCCAGCTGCTGCGCCTCGACGAGAGCGGGGCCGTCACCGTCGTGCGAGCCGACGAGCGGCGTGCGAGCGGGGGAGTGGGCGGTCACGCCTTCGAGGTCCTCACCCCGGCGCTCCCGGGCCAGCGCCTCGAGCTGAGCCGCCACGAGCTCCAGCCCGGCGCCACCACCGGCGGCCCCGGCGACCCGCCGATGCACGAGCCCGGCAGCCGCGAGATCGCCCTCGTCGACCGCGGTACCGTGGTGCTCGAGATCGACGGCGAAGCGCACGCGCTCGCCACCGGCGACACCGTCACCTTCGACGCCGACCTTCCCCACCGTTTCACCAACCCCGGCGACGAACCAGCGATCCTGCTGGCCGTCGTCAGCGCCGGACTCCGGCGCTCCTGAGCCCGCGCTCCCTCCGCGGCCTCCACGACTTCCCGCCCGCACTGCACCTCGCGGGCCAGCCTTCGACCACGACCCCAAGCACGCCATGACCCCAAGCACGCTGTTCGACAAGATCTGGGCCGCCCACGAGGTGGCCAACGAGCTCATCTACATCGACCTCCACATGGTCCACGAGGTGACGAGCCCGCAGGCCTACGAGGGTCTTCGCAACGCCGGCCGCAAGGTCCGCCGCCCCGACCGCACCTTCGCCACGGCCGACCACAACGTCCCGACCGACGGCTCGACGCGCGCCGAGCAGATCAAGGACCACCTCTCGCGCAAGCAGGTCGAGGCCCTCGAGAGCAACTGCAAGGAGTTCGGCGTCCCCGTGCACTCCATCGGCAGCAAGTACCAGGGCATCGTGCACGTGATCGGGCCGGAGCTCGGCATCACCCAGCCGGGCATGACGATCGTCTGCGGCGACTCGCACACCGCCACGCACGGCGCGTTCGGCGCACTGGCCTTCGGCATCGGCACCTCCGAGGTCGAGCACGTGCTGGCGACGCAGACGCTGGTGCAGCGCCGCCCGAAGACGATGCGCATCAACTACGTCGGCGAGATGGGCCCGGGCGTCACCGCCAAGGACCTGATCCTGGCCACGATCGGCCAGATCGGCGTGTCGGGCGGCAACGGCTACGTCATCGAGTTCGCCGGCCCGGTCATCGAGAGCCTCTCCATGGAGGGCCGCATGACGATCTGCAACATGACGATCGAGGGCGGCGGCCGCGCCGGCATGATCGCCCCCGACGAGACCACGTTCGAGTACCTGAAGGGGCGCCCGGGCTCGCCGCAGGGTGCGGACTGGGACCGCGAGGTCGCCAAGTGGGCAGCGTTCAAGACCGACGAGGGCGCGACCTTCGACACCGAGGTCACGGTCGACGTCGACGCCATCTCGCCGATGGTCACCTGGGGCACGACGCCCGGCCAGGTCGTCGGCGTCGCCGACACCGTGCCGCAGCCGACCAGCGACCAGGACCGCCGCGCCCTGGAGTACATGGCGCTCGAACCGGGGATGCCGATCTCCGACATCAAGCTCGACCGCGTGTTCATCGGTTCGTGCACCAACTCGCGCATCGGTGACCTCCGCGTCGCAGCCGAGGTCGTCAAGGGCAAGCGCGTCGCCGACGGCGTGATCGCAATGGTCGTCCCGGGTTCCGCGCAGGTGAAGGAGGCGGCCGAGGCCGAGGGGCTCGACAAGGTCTTCACCGATGCGGGCTTCGACTGGCGTGGCGCGGGCTGCTCGATGTGCCTGGGCATGAACCCCGATGTCGCCGCTCCCGGCGAACGCGTCGCCTCGACCTCGAACCGCAACTTCGAGGGCCGTCAGGGCAAGGGCGCCCGCTCGCACCTCATGAGCCCGCAGATGGCCGCCGCGGCCGCCATCGAGGGCCACTTCGTCGACATCCGCACCTGGAACTAGGGGAGCACCGTCATGGATCCGTTCAAGCTCGTCTCCGGTGGCGTCTCCGTGCTCATGCGCGACGACGTCGACACCGACCAGATCATCCCCGCCCGCTTCATGAAGAAGATCGAGCGCTCCGGTTTCGGTGAGCACCTGTTCGCCGACATCAAGGAGACGCCCGGCTTCGACGTCCCGAAGAACCCGATCCTCGTGAGCGGCGTGAACTTCGGCTGCGGCTCCAGCCGCGAGCATGCGCCGTGGGCCCTCGAGGACTTCGGCTTCCGCGTGATCATCGCCAAGTCGTTCGCCGACATCTTCCGCGGCAACTCGCCGAAGATCGGCCTGCTCCCGGTGGTGCTGGACGCCGACGACGTCGATTTCGTCGCCGCGCAGAGCGAGGCCGAGGTCGACCTCGAGGCGCAGGAGGTTCGCGCCGGCGGCAGGACGTTCCCGTTCGAGTTCGACGCAGAGATCAAGCACCGGCTCCTGAACGGCCTCGACGACATCGCCCTCACGCTCCAGCAGAGCGCGGCGATCGACGCCTACGAGTCGGACCGCGAGCGCTTCGGCCCGAACACCCTCCAGTTCACGTAACCACGCAAGGCACGACATGACCAACATCGTCACCGGGCCCGGCAATCACGACCAGGGGCCCGGTGGCGGTGCTTGGTTCGATCGTTGGGCCACGCACTACGATTCCGAGCGCCGACTGCTCATCAGTCCGTTCGACGCGTACTACGCCGCGGCCGCCGAGGCCGCATCGCTCCTGCCCGAGGGCGCTCGGCGGACGCAGGGCGCGGGGGGTGGCCCGATCCGCGTCCTCGAGCTCGGTGCGGGCACCGGACTGCTGACCGCTGCGCTCGCCGAGTCGCTGCCAGGGGCGCACTTCACGCTCCTCGACGAGGCCGAAGGCATGCTCGCGCAGGCACGTGACCGGTTCGCCGGACGTGCCGAGGGCGCGCTCGAGACGATCGTCGGCGATCTGCTCGCCGACCTGCCGGACGGCCCGTTCGACGTGATCGCCTCCGGCCTGGCCATCCACCACCTCGATCCGGCCGACCAGGCCCGGACCTACGCGGCCGCCCGAGGGCGGCTCGCGCCGGGAGGCGTGTTCGTCAACGCCGAGCAGCTGCATGCCCCGGGCCCTGCCTGGCTCGAGGATCACTACAAGGAGCGCGAACTGGTCCATGCGCGGGCCGGCGGCTTCACGCCCGAGGCCGAGGAGCAGGCGTGGATCCGGTGGTCCGTCGATCAGCACGTCGACCTCGAACAGCACCTGCGCTGGTTGCACGAGGCCGGCTTCACGGTGGTCGACTGCGTGTTCAAAGCGTGGCGGTTCGCGGTCGTGGCGGGCTGGGACATGGATGGCGCGTGACGGGCCGACCAGTTCTGCAGCGACACTTCGTCATCACCACCTGACACCCCCTCAACTAGGCCGTTCGGGGCTTCCTTGAGTGACGGGTGTCGCGTAAGGTGCGTGATGCCTGGCACAGAGGCACCAAATGTCCCCCCGATCGCCCTCCGATCGGGTTCCCGGAGGACCGAGCGCACGGATGTCCCACGTGCGCTCGGACCGGGATGCACTCTGGTCCCGACAGCGCGCCCGGTCCCGGGCGCGATGCTCATGTCCCCAGTCTTCGTTCCTGCCCGTGCCAGCAAGCGGGCAGGAACGAAGGCCTGTCGGTTGCTCCGCGGCGACCAGTCGCCGAAGGCCTGTCGGTTGCTCCGCGGCGACCAGTCGCCGAAGGCCTGTCGGTTGCTCCGCGGCGACCAGTCGCCGAAGGCCTGTCGGTTGCTCCGCGGCGACCAGTCGCCGAAGGCCTGTCGGTTGCTCCGCGGCGACGCACCGCGCGACACCGTCACCCCCCGCGCGCAATAGGCTCCGTCGCCTATGACGACCATCGCAGTCCTGCCCGGCGACGGCATCGGCCCTGAGATCGCAGCCCCCGCCGTCCAGGTCCTCACCGAGCTGCTCGGCTCGCAGGTCGAGTTCAACGAGTTCCTCTTCGGTGGCGCGAGCATCGACGCCCACGGCACGGCCCTCACCGACGAGACCCTCGAGGGTTGCAAGGCTTCCGACGCCGTCCTCCTCGCCGCCGTCGGTGGCCCCAAATGGGACACGACCGACCCGAACGCGCCGCGCCCGGAGCAGGGCCTCCTCGGCCTGCGCAAGGAGCTCGGCCTCTTCGCGAACCTCCGCCCGGTCCGCCCGTTGCCGGCCCTCTACTCCGCGTCCGCGCTCAAGCCCGAGGTCATCGAGGGCACGAACCTCGTGGTGGTCCGCGAGCTGACCGGCGGCATCTACTTCGGCGAGAAGACGCGCACCGACACGTCGGCCAGCGACCTCTGCCACTACACGACGCACGAGGTCGAGCGGATCGCCCGCGTGGCCTTCGAGCTCGCCGGCCGGCGCTCCGGCCGCCTCGCCTCCGTCGACAAGGCCAACGTGCTCGAGACCTCCCGCCAGTGGCGCCAGGTCGTACACGAGGTCGCCGTCGACTACCCGGCGGTCGAGGTCGAGGACGTCCTCGTCGACAACTGCGCCATGCAGCTCATCGCGCGGCCGTCGAGCTTCGACGTGATCGTCACCGAGAACCTCTTCGGCGACATCCTCTCCGACGAGGCCGCCATGCTCACCGGCTCGATCGGCATGCTCCCGAGCGCCTCACTCGGCGAACCCGGTACCCCCCGGCCTCTTCGAGCCCGTGCACGGCTCCGCACCGGACATCGCCGGACAGGGCATCGCGAACCCGCTCGCGATGTTCCTCTCGACCGCGATGCTGCTCCGCGACGGCCTCGGTCGCCCGGTCGAGGCCGCCGCTCTAGAATCAGCAGTCGACGCCGCACTGGCCAACGGACTGCGCACCGCAGACCTCGGCGGCAGTGCGACGACGGCCGAAGCGGTCACCGACGTGCTCGGTCGTCTGCACGCCTAAGGAGAGTCCCGTGGATACTGCGCCCTACATCTGGCTCGACGGCGAATTCGTCCCGTGGGACGAGGCGCAGGTGCACGTCCTGACGCACGGCCTGCACTACGGCACGGGCGTCTTCGAGGGCGTCCGCTGCTACGACACCGAGCTCGGCCCGGCGGTCTTCCGCCACCCCGAGCACGTCGAGCGCCTCTTCGCCTCCGCCAAGCTCTACTACATGGACGTCCCGTTCACGCGGGAGCAGATCCGCGAAGCCACGCTCGAGCTGATCGCCAAGAACGAGCAGCGCGAGTGCTACATCCGCCCGCTCGTCTTCCGTGGCCATGGCGAGATGGGGCTCTTCGTGCGCAACCCGATGCGCGTCGCGATCGCCTCCTGGAAGTGGGACTCGCTCCTGGGCGATGCGGGCAAGACGAAGGGGGTGCGCGCGAAGGTGTCGTCCTGGCGCCGCACGAGCCACCACTCGCTGATCCCGCACGCCAAGGCCGCCGGCCACTACCTCAACAGCGTGCTCGCCAAGAACGAGGTCGGGCGCCGCCTGAACCCCGACGGCACGGCGTACTACGAGGAGGCCCTCCTCCTCGACGAGCGCGGATTCCTCTCGGAGGGATCCGGCGAGAACCTCTTCGTCGTGAAGGGCGGCAAGATCTACACGCCCCCGCAGACCGCCGGCATCCTCGACGGCATCACGCGCAGCGCCGTCATGCAGATCATCCGCGACCACGGCTACGAGCTCATCGAGCGCGACATCGCACGCGCCGAGGCGTACCTGGCCGACGAGGTGTTCATGACCGGCACCGCCGCCGAGCTCGTCCCCGTCGTCGAGATCGACGACATCGCCATCGGCGATGGCACGCCGGGCCCGGAGACGCAGAAGATCCAGGCGACCTTCCAGGACGCCCTCCACGGACGCGACGCTCGTTACACGGGCTGGCTCGACCTCGTCCCGACCACGGCGTCCGCGGCGTGATCGACGCGGTGCGCACCCTGCCGGCAATCCGGCGAATTCGCTAGGCGACGCGGTCCCCGCTGGGCGGGGGCAGCGCCGCCTGCCCCCCTTTTCGCCCCACGATCCAGCACCACCGCACCATGGCTTCCACCTCCACCACCAGCTCCCCCGAACGCACGAGCGCCGCGCTGCCCGCCGGCGCCGTCGAGATGTACGACGCGACGCTCCGCGACGGCATGCAGGGGCAGGGCCTCTCGCTCACCGCCGCCGAGAAGCTCCGCGTCGCGTTCGAGCTCGACCGGCTCGGCGTCGGCGTGATCGAAGCCGGCTTCCCCGCCTCCAATCCGAAGGAGCTCGAGTTCTTCTCCCTCCTGGAGCGTGAGACGCTCTCCACGAGCACCATCGCCGCTTTCGGCATGACGCGCCGCCGTGACGTGACCGCCAGCGACGACCCAGGTCTGCGTGTGCTCGCGGACTCGTTCGCCCCGATCTCCACGATCGTCGGCAAGACCTGGGGCCTGCACCTCGAGAAGGTCGTCCGCGTCGACCGCGACGAGAACCTCGCGATCATCGCCGACTCCGTGGCCTTCCTCGTCGCCGAGGGCAAACGCGTCACGTACGACGCCGAGCACTTCTTCGACGCCTTCCGTGACGACCCCGAGTACTCGCTGCGCTGCCTGCGCGCCGCGGTCGAGGCCGGGGCGGAGGTGCTCTCGCTCTGCGACACGAACGGCTCGTCGCTGCCGTTCCAGATCAGCGAGGCCACGGCCGCCGTCGTCGCCGAGCTCGGCGGGCACGCCCGCGTCGCAGCGCACTGCCACAACGACCTCGAGTGCGGCGTCGCCAACTCGATCGCCGCCGTGCAGGCGGGAGCCACCCAGGTGCAGGGCACGATGAACGGCATCGGCGAGCGCACCGGCAACGCCAATCTCACGTCCGTGATCGGCGCGCTCGAGGTGGCCCTCGACCGCCGCGCGCTCCCGGAGGGCCGGCTCGTCCACCTCACGAGCGTCGCCCACGCCGTCGACGAGCTCCTCAACCGCGCGCCGGCGCCCGGCCAGCCGTTCGTCGGCCGCAACGCCTTCGCCCACAAGGGTGGGCTCCACATCGCGGCCGTACGCACGGACGCCTCCACCTTCGAGCACGTCGACCCGCAGGCCGTCGGCAACCAGCGCGAGCTCGTGATCAGCGAGCTCGCCGGCCGGGGCACGGTGCTCGAGAAGGCCGACGCGGCCGGTCTCACCCTCGGGGACGGACAGGCGGAAGCGATCCTGAAGACCGTCAAGGACCTCGAGCACCAGGGCTACCAGTACGAGGCGGCCGGTGCGTCGTTCGAGCTGCTTCTGCGCCGCGAGACCGGTCGGTACACGGTGCTCTGCACCCTCGAGTCGTGGCGCGTGATCGTCGAGCGCCGGGCCGACGGGGTGCTCGCCACCGAGGCCACGGTCAAGCTCCTCGTCGACGGCGAGCGCGTCATTCGCACCGGCGAGGGCAACGGTCCCGTCAACGCCCTCGACGCCGCGCTGCGCTCGGCGATCAGCGAGGTGCATCCGCACGTCGCCGACATCGAGCTCGTCAACTTCAAAGTGCGGATCCTCGACGCGGAGAAGGGCACCGGCGCCACGATCCGCGTGCTCGTCGACGCCTCGGACGGAACCGACACCTGGGGCTCCATCGGCGTGTCCACGAACCTCATCGAGGCCTCGTGGCAGGCGCTCGTCGACTCCCTGGCCTACGCGATCCAGGAGCGCCCGCAGGCATGACCGATCCGCAGCAGGCGTCAGAGGCGATCCCGATGGCGCGGCCCGTCATCGGCGACCGTGAGCGAGAGCTCGTCCTCGAGGTCCTCGACTCCGGTCAGCTGTCGCTCGGCCGCAAGACGGTCGCGTTCGAGGAGGCGTTCGCCGCCCGGCTCGGGGTCGCGCACGGCCGCGCCGTCTCGAGCGGCACGGCCGGTTTGCACCTCGCGCTGCGCGCCGTGGGCGTCGGCGCCGGCGACGAGGTCATCACCTCACCGCTGAGCTTCATCGCCTCCGCCAACAGCGTGCTGTTCGAAGGCGCCAAGCCGGTGTTCGTCGACATCGACCCGCTCACCCTCAACCTCGACCCCAACGCGGCGGCGGCCGCGATCACCGAGCGCACGAAGGCGTTCCTGCCGGTCCACATCTTCGGGTACCCGGCCGACACCCCCGCCCTGGAAGCGCATGGTCTTCCGATCGTCGAAGACGCGTGCGAGGCCGTGGGTGCCGTGCACGCCGACGGCCTCCCCGTCGGTGGCCGCGGCCACCCGGCCGTGTTCGCGTTCTACGCCAACAAGCAGATCGCCACCGGCGAGGGCGGACTCGTCGCCTGCAGCGACTCCGCCATCGCCGAGCGGATCGGCTCGGAGCGCAACCAGGGCCGGGCGCCCGACATGGGCTGGCTCGATCACGACCGCCTCGGCTTCAACTACCGGATGAGCGAGCTGCAGGCTGCGCTCGGGGTCGCGCAGCTCGAGCGTCTCGACGACATGCTCGCCGACCGTGCGACGGTCGCCGGCTGGTACCGCGAGGCACTTGCCGACCTCGCGAACGAGACGGGTCTCACGCTCCCGTGCCTCGATCTCGGCGCCGAGCGCCGCAGCTGGTTCGTGTTCGTCGTCCAGGTTCCCCACGGCGTCGACCGCGACGACGTGATCCGCGGGTTCCGTGCCGCGAACATCGACTGCAAGCCCTACCTGCCGCCGATCCACCTGTTCTCGTTCTACCGCGACCTCGGATACCGCGAGGGGATGTTCCCCGTCTGCGAGGACATCGGCGCGCGCTCCATCGCGCTGCCGTTCTTCCCGGCGATGAGCCAGCCCGAGGTCGAACGCGTCGCCGAACGGCTCCGCGAGCTCCTTCTGAGAAACTAGGAAGCCGATGTCGCGTTTCTCCCAGCCGCAGGACCCGATCTTCCAGGCGCTCGACTACTCGCTCGACGTCGACCGCCGTCTCTGGCCGTACGACGTCGCGCAGTCTCGCGCCCACTCCGCGATGCTCGCCGCGCAGGGGATCATCTCGGACGACGACAAGGACTCGATCCACGAGGCCCTCGACCAGGTCGAAGCCGAGCTGTCGCAGGGACGCTTCCCGTTCCAGCCGGACGACGTCGACATCCACATGGCGATCGAGCGTCGCGTCACGGAGCTCGCGGGCCCCGCCGGCGGCAAGATCCACACGGGCCGCAGCCGCAACGACCAGGTCGCCACCGACCTCGCGCTCTACGTCCGCGACCACGCGGTTCGCCTCGCCGACCAGGTCGAGCTGCTCGCGCGCACCCTGATCGACGTCGCCGGTCGCCACCTCGACTGGGCCCTCCCGGGATACACGCATCTGCAGCGCGCGCAGCCGGTCTACCTCTCGCACCACCTGCTGGCGTACGTGTGGATGCTCGTCCGTGACCGCGAGCGGTTCCGCTTCGCGGCCCGCCAGGCCGATGTCCTCCCGCTCGGCGCCGGCGCCCTTGCCGGAGTGAACTTCGACACCGACCGCACGCTGGTCGCCCGCGACCTCGGTTTCGCCGGCGTGGTGCCGAACTCGATCGACGCCGTCTCCAACCGCGACTTCGCGCTCGATCTGCTCCAGGCCTGCGCCGTGCTCAGCACCCACCTCTCTCGGCTCGGCGCCGAGATCGTCCTCTGGACCAGCTCGGAGTTCGGCTTCATGGAGCTCAGCGACGCGTGGTCGTCCGGCAGTTCCCTCATGCCGCAGAAGAAGAACCCCGACTGCGGTGAGCTGCTGCGCGGCAAGGCACCACGCGTCGTCGGTCACCTCGCGGCGCTCCACGGCGTGATGCACGCGCTCCCGCTCACCTACAACAAGGATCTGCAGGAAGACAAGGAGCACGTGTTCGACGCCGTCGACACCGTCGCCGTCTGCCTCGAGGCCGCAAACGGCATGCTCTCGACCGCCAGCTTCCGTCGCCAGGCCATGGCGGCCGCGGCATCCGACGAGAACATCGCGGCGACCGACATCGCCGACTGGCTCGTCAAGCGCGGACTGCCGTTCCGTGCGTCGCACGGCGTCGTCGCGGGGATCGTGCGCACGGCCGTCGAATCCGGGCGCACGCTCTCGTCGCTCTCGCTCGAGGAGTTCCGCTCCCACAGCGAGCTCTTTGACGAGTCGATCTACGGGATCTTCCAGCAGAGCGCCTGGCTCGAGTCCAAGGTGTCGCTCGGCGGCACGTCGCTGGCGCGGGTCAACGAGCAGCTCCAGCAGGCGCGCGCCGTCCTCGATCTGTAGGCGCGGGCGGTAGCGTCACGCGCGATGGAGCGTGATCGAGTCCACCCGCCGGCCGACGAGCCCGCGCTCCGGGCGCTGCTCGCGGGCGAGGTGACGGATGCCGCGATCGGCCTGCTCGGCTGCCGGCTCGTCGCCGGCGGCCGCGTGGTGGAGATCGTCGAGACCGAGGCCTACCACGAGGACGAGGCGGCCTGCCACGGCTACCGCGGAACGACGCCGCGAGCCCAGAAGCTGCGCCGCCCACCCGGGTCGTCGTACGTGTACCTCTCGTACGGGATCCACCGGCTGATCAACGTCGTCACCGGCAGCCGTTCGGTCGCATCGGCCGTGCTGATCCGTGGCGTCGTGGGCGACGATGCCCTCGAGCCGTCCGCGCTGCCCGGCCCAGGACGACTCGCGAACGCGCTCGGGATCGAGCTCGTCCACGACGGTCTCGACCTGCTCGACGCCGCGTCGCCCGTGCGGCTGCTCCCGGCCGCGCCCGAGGTCGTCGAGCACGGCCTCGTGGCGCTCGCCGGCCCGCGGATCGGGATCACGAAGGCCGTCGAGCTGCCCTGGCGCTATGCGGTGTGCGGCAGCCCTGGCGTGTCGAAGCCGCGCCCGCCCGGCTGGCCGCCGCGCTGAGCGAGTCGGCCTCCGGTCTCCGGGTGGATTCGTTCAGCCGGCGGGGAACCGGATCGTCGAGAGCGTCGTGTAGTTGCCTGCGGCCGTGGTCGATCCGCTCACCCACAGGATCTGCCCATTGCCCTGGACGTCCACGCGGCCGATGACGCCCTCAGGCCCCGTCAGCACTCCGAAGATGTGGTCCTTCGCCGGGCGGATGCCTTCGGGCAGGACGCCCAACGGGAGGTAGGCCGCCGGTGCCGTGCCGCGCGCGACCGCACCGCGTAGCTCCACCATCCCGAGACTGTCCTTGCGGTAGGCGGCAGTCTCGAAGTAGCCCCCGTAGTTGCCCCAGCCGTTGACGAACTGGATCGGTTGCCACGGTCCGGCGGTCACCGATGCACCAGTCGCACCGTCCTTGCCGGCCGGCCCGGTCGGACCCTCGGCTCCACGCGGTCCCCGGGGCCCGCTGACGATGACGCCCGAGGCCAGTTTGTCGGTCGTGACCGCTCCGGTTGCGAGCTTGGCGTTCGTGACGGCCTTGCCCTTGAGCTGCTCCGTGCCGACGGAGCCCTTCGGAAGCTGCGTGACGGCGTACGAGGTGCCGCCGAGGGCGACGAAGAGCGCAAGGAGCGCGGTGAGATTGGCGAACGTCGGGCGAGGCGGGCGCATCTGGCCGGCATCGTGACACGGCGCGTGTTCACGCGGTGGCACGGTGTCGCCCGAGATCGGGGCGCGTCGCGCTGACCGCGCTACGGCGTGCCGCCGGTGACGGCTCCGCCACCGGTCGCCGCGCCACCGCCCGCACCGCCGCCCGTGGCTCCGCCGGCGCCCGCGTCACCCGTCGCGCCGGTCCCGCCGGTCGCCCCGCCGGTCCCGCCGGTCCCACCCGTGCTCGGCCCCGACCCGGTCGAACCGCCGGCGGCGCCACCCGTTCCCCCGGCACCACTCGATGTACCGCCGGTGCCGCCGGCCGTGCTGCCGCCCGTCGCGCCCGTACTCGGGCCCGAGCCCGTCGCGCCGCTGCCGGCGGTGGTCCCGGAGCCCGTCGTCGGAGCGACCGGTGAGGTCCCCGAGCCCCCGGAGCCGAGGTCGATGTCCGGGGTGGTGGGCTTCACGTCCTCGGCGCACTTCTTGCCCTTCTTGGCAAGCTGCGCGCACAGCGCGTCGCGGCGCTGCTGCTCGAACCCGAGCGCCTGGAGCATGAAGGTGCGCCAGATCTGCGCCGGGTAGGTGCCGCCGGCGACGGGCGCGCCGCGGTACTCGCGCTTCATCGGCGTCGTGCCGTCCAGGTACCCGACCCACACCGCGACGGTGAGATCCTCGGATCCGCCGACGAACCACGCGTCGCCGTAGTCCTCGGTGGTGCCCGTCTTGCCCCAGACGTAGTGGCCGGGGATGTTCGCGACCTTGCCGGAGCCGATCCGCACTACGCTCGTGAGCACGTCGGTCGTCTCCTTCGCGATTCCCGGGGAGATCACGCGACGCGTCTTGAGCTCGTTCTCGATCGGCTTGCGGTCGCCGCTGCGGTAGCCGATCGACTTGATCCCGACGGGACCGCGGTTCGGCGCACCGAGCGTGCCGTACGTCAGCTTGCCGCCGTTGGCGAACGTTTCGTACGCGTGCGCCATGTCCAGCGGGCTCACTCCCGTCTTCAGACCTCCGAGCGTCATCGCGAGGTTCGACGACACCGGCGTGCGGATGCCCATCTGCGTCGCGAGCTTGGCCACCTTCTTCGTCCCGACCTTCACGCCGAGCTGGGCGTAGACCGCGTTGTCGGAGAAGGCCGTCGCGTGGGCGAGGGTGGTGATGCCGGCGTAGGCGTCGTCGTAGTTGTTGACCGTGAACTTCTCGCCGGTCTTCTTGCTCACCGTGAAGACCTTCTTCTCCGACTCCCACGTGGAGTTCGGGCTGATCCCCTCGCGCAGCGCCTGGGCGAGGATGAACGGCTTGAACGAGGAGCCGGGCTGGCGGCGGCCCTGCGTCGCCACGTTGAACGGGCTTCGCGCGAAGTTCTGGCCGCCGACCATCGCGCGCACCTCGCCGGTCTGGTTGTCGATCGCGACCATCGCCGCCGAGGGGCCGACCCCCGTGAGCCAGGTGCCGATGGAGCGCTCGGCGGCGGACTGCAGCTTGGCGTCGAAGGTGGTCCGCACCTTGAGTCCGCCTTCGAAGGCCGTACGCGGGGAGTTGTGGTAGCGCTCGATCAACTGGCTGCGGATCCATCCCACGAAGAAGCCCGAGCCGGGGTCCTTCAGGTGCAGCTGCGGCGGCGTGATCTGCTCGGGCGCCGGGATCGGCTCCGCGAGCGCGTCCTGGTACTCGATCGGGTTGAGCATGCCCTGGTTGCGCATGTTCAGGAGAACGAGGTTGCGGCGCTTCTGGCACGCGACGGGATTCGTGACCGGGTCATTGGCCGTGGGCGAGTTGATGATGCCGGCGAGCATCGCCGCCTGGGCGGGGCGGAGGTTCGCCGCGCACGCCTTGTGTCCGGGAGTGCCGCAGTCGTCGCCGTTCATCTCGGCGAAGTAGGTGCGTGCCGCGGACTCCAGTCCGTAGGCGCCGTTGCCGTAGTAGATGGCGTTGAGGTACTCGGTGAGGATCTTGTCCTTCGACCACTTCTGCGAGAGGTGGTAGGCGAGGGCGGCCTCGCGGATCTTCGCGCTGAACGTACGCGTGTTCACCGCGTCCGAGGCGACCTTCACGAACTGCTGCTCGATCGTGGACGCACCCTCCTTCGCACTGCCTGCGGTCACGTCGCGGACGACGGCGCGGCCGATGCCTCGCAGGTCGACGCCCGGGTGCTGGTAGAAGCGCTTGTCCTCGATCGCGACGACGGCCTGCTTCATGCGCGGGTCGATCTGGTCCGATTTCAGGATCACCCGCCCGTCGTCGCTCGTGAGCTCGGCCAGGAACTTGCCGTCCCGGTCGAGCAGCTGCGAGTTCTGGCCGGTCTTGAACTCCGCGCCGGCCTGCAGCTCCTTCACCTCGGGAGCGACGGCCATCATCATCCCGAACATCACCGAGAGCGCCGAGAGGCCGAGCAGACCGACGACGACGACGAGGATGCGGATGAACTTCAGGCGCGTACGCGTGGCCGGCTCGGGCCCGCGTTGGCGGCGTGGCGTGCGGACGCGACGAGGCATGGCGGAAGGGTGTCGGGGGCGCGAAAGCGGGGGAAGCCCACCTGACGGAGCTGGCGACTCTACCATTGCCTCCGATGTCCGAACCCCAGCGCGTGCCCAACCAAGAGGACCTCGACACGGCGGCCTGGCTCACGCGCAACGTCG
>JAQIJQ010000024.1:22500-49566 GCA_036946195.1 Patulibacter minatonensis
GTTGAAGCGGAAGTGGAAACGACCGTGGACAGTAGTGAAGTGAGAATGCTGGCATGAGTAACGAAAGAGGGGTGAGAATCCCCTCCACCGATTATCTAAGGTTTCCTGGGCAACGTTCGTCGGCTCAGGGTTAGTCGGGACCTAAGGCGAGGCCGCAAGGCGTAGTCGATGGCCAACAGGTTGATATTCCTGTACCACGTAGCAATCGTTATGACCGATGGGGGGACAGGGAAGGCTAGGAGATCTCAGGCGTTGGTTGTCCTGGGACAAGCGTGTAGGTGGGGCCGCGATAAATGCACGGCCCCTTAATCCGAGACGTGATGTGAGGAGGCTTTCGAGCCTCCGACTCTTCGACGCCATGCCCTCAAGAAAAGCCTCGTAGGCAGATTGCGCGTGCCCGTACCAAAACCGACACAGGTGGATAAGTAGAGAATACTAAGGTGATCGAGATAACCCTCGTTAAGGAACTCGGCAAAATGGCTCCGTAACTTCGGGATAAGGAGCGCCCTATTAGATTGAAGGCACTTGCTGCTGGAGGTCGAGGGGGCCGCAGTGAAAAGGTCCAAGCGACTGTTTACCAAAAACACAGGTCTCTGCTAAGTCGAAAGACGACGTATAGGGGCTGACGCCTGCCCGGTGCCGGAAGGTTACGTGGAGATGTTAGATTCGTCGAAGCATCGAAACTAAGCCCCGGTAAACGGCGGCCGTAACTATAACGGTCCTAAGGTAGCGAAATTCCTTGTCGGGTAAGTTCCGACCTGCACGAATGGCGTAACGACTTGGACGCTGTCTCAACGAGGGGCTCGGTGAAATTGCAGTCTCGGTGAAGATGCCGAGTACTCGCAGCTAGACGGAAAGACCCCGTGAACCTTTACTGCACCCTGGTATTGGCATTCGATCCATTTCGCTCAGGATAGGTGGGAGACTTTGAAGCATCGGCTGCGGCTGGTGTGGAGTCGTCCTTTAGATACCACCCTTGATGTATTGGATGTCTAACTGGTAACCGTTATCCGGTGCCGGAACAGTGCCAGGCGGGTAGTTTGACTGGGGCGGTCGCCTCCTAAAATGTAACGGAGGCGCGCAAAGGTTCCCTCAGCACGGTCGGAAATCGTGCGTAGAGTGTAAAAGCAGCAAGGGAGCTTGACTGCGAGACTGACAAGTCGAGCAGGTACGAAAGTAGGCTTTAGTGATCCGGCGGTAGCAAGTGGAAGCGCCGTCGCTCAACGGATAAAAGGTACTCCGGGGATAACAGGCTTATCGGGCCCAAGAGTCCACATCGACGGCCCGGTTTGGCACCTCGATGTCGGCTCGTCGCATCCTGGGGCTGGAGTAGGTCCCAAGGGTTGGGCTGTTCGCCCATTAAAGCGGTACGCGAGCTGGGTTCAGAACGTCGCGAGACAGTTCGGTCCCTATCTGCTGTGAGCGTTGGAGAATTGAGAGGAGTTGCCCCTAGTACGAGAGGACCGGGGTGAACGGACCTCTGGTGTATCTGTTGTCCTGCCAAGGGCACCGCAGATTAGCTACGTCTGGATTGGATAACCGCTGAAAGCATCTAAGCGGGAAGCCAACCTCAAGATGAGTTCTCCCATCCCTTCAAGGGAGTAAGACCCCTGGTAGACCACCAGGTTGATAGGTCGCAGTTGTAAGCGCGGTGACGCACTTAGACGAGCGATACTAATTGGTCGAGGGCTTGATGGATTTTTTTGTGATATCACCGCGTGGCGCTGTGTAGTTTTGAAGGGTCGTCGTCGTACCCTCACAATTTTCCGGTGGTCACTGCGAGGGGGAAACACCTTTTCCCATTCCGAACAGAGCAGTTAAGCCCCTCAGCGCCGATGGTACTTGGCCCGCAAGGGCCCGGGAGAGTAGGTCGCCGCCGGTTTAAACATGAAATAGCCGTCCCCTTCGGGGGGCGGCTTTTTGTGTTTCTCGGGTCGCTTTGCGCAGGTCCACGCCGCCCGTTGGCGTTCTGTGGCCGTCGCTCGGACGGGGGGCTGAGCTCCGGCGCGCTCGCTCGCGTGTCGGCTCGGGACGCCGGGACGCCTTGGATTGCGTTGAGCTTCGGCTGAGTACTCGGGTGGCTCGTCGGCACGGCCAGGCGTTTTGCGGCGTTTTGGCGAAATTTGGGTGCGTCGGGGCTGCGCCTCTGCCTGTGCGTGGCGGTCGTGGCCTTGGATTAGCGAGTCGTCCCGGCTTCGTTCGCGCCTGTGGGGGCCGCGCCGTTGCTCACCGGCTGCGGCGTCCGTTCGAGCACCGCGGCCAGCGACGTCGTTGCGACCGGGTGAGCGTTGGCGCGCGCTTGCCGGGCCTGTGGAGCTGCGCCGGTGTGTCGTCGCGGGGTAGCGGGTTACTTCGTTGACGCAGGTGGCAGGAGAGTCCAAGGCCGGAACCCTGCCCCGCGGTGCCGTGCGGGTTCGCTGCCGGCTCGGACGCCTGGACCGCGTCGTCCGCGAGTCGAGGCGAGCGGCTGCGGGCGTGGGCGCTCGGCCTGCGCGGCCACGGGGGCTGGGCTTTCGCGGTCGTGGGGGGCGAGCAGCACGGTCCGGCGGGCGAGCCGCGCTGGGCTTCGTATCACCACGAGTTGGAGGCGGAGCGAGTGCTGCACGGACCCCGTGCGGTGGAGCCAGGCGAGACCGGTGGTCTCGGTCTCGTTCGTCGCCAGCCGCTGGGGTGGCACGCGGGGAGCGCCGGGTTCGGTGGTCGGCGACGTGCGTGACGTTCGGCCCGGCTGGTTCGGTGGTGACGTTCGGGCCGCATGGTTTGGTGGTGCGACGTTCGGCCCGGCTGGTTCGGTGGTGACGTTCGGGCCGCATGGTTTGGTGGTGCGACGTTCGGGCCGGCTGGTTTGGTGGTGCGACGGGCGGGCCGCATGGTCGGCCTCGAGACGCACGCCAGCGGGCCCGCGCGTGCGTGCCCGCCGGCGTGCGAGATGGTCGTCTCGGCGGAGACGGCCGCAGATCGTGGGGAATGCCGCCGGTCGGAGCCGCATGCCTGCGGCCCGCCGGAGGCGCACGGGCGGGTCCGAGCGGCGGGTTTGCGTTCGCGTGGGCAGGCACGGCAAGGGCTGCGCCTCGTATCGGTCCGGCGCCGGCCGGCGGCGTGAGCGCGCCGGCGAACTCGAGCGGTTGCGCGGCCGAGGCGTGACCGTGCGCTGTCGGTGTGGGGCTCGCGCTCGTGTCAATCCCGCTGCGCCTTCGGACCGAGGCGCCGGCGCGCGAGACCGTGCGGTGCAGGGGGTGGGTTCCGCAACCTGCGGGGGGAGGCAGGCTCGTGCGGGGCTTGGGCGGCGTGCCTCGCCCGGGGCGTGTCTGGCGCCAGGTGGCCAGCGGCGGGACCTAGCGTGCGGGCGACACCGCCAGTGCCTGTGCGTGGACGCAGGGCTGCGGTGCTGCTGAGGCCCCTGGGCGGCGGCGATGCAGGAGGCGATTACCGGAGGCCGAAACAGACGAGCAGAACGCCGTGGGGTCGTAGCAGGCGCGAGCTGCGCGCGGGACGGTGCGGTGCGGGCTCTTGGGAGCGTTGGCCGAGTCGGCGTTCGATCGGGAAGCGAACATGTGTTCTACCGTACGTGGTCTCGCGGACGGACGTGCCTCTGTGCAGGACATCTTGCAGGAGTGGGGTACATGTGTTCGCGCCGCGGGCGGGAATCAGGTCTGGGCGTGGCCTGCTGTCCGTGGGCGTGTGCTCGTGCAGGCAGGCGCCGACGGGCGCCGACCTGGCAGGAGCGGGCCCGCGCGTCGTTCGGTCGCCGGTCCCGAGGCCGCGCGTCCGGCTGTGCAGTGCGGCTGCGCTGCGTCCGCGGCTCCGCGACGCCGCGGGGCGAGCAGGGGCTGCTCGAGCACGGAGGCGCTGGCGGCCCGGCCCTTGCGTGCGATCGGTCCGCGTACACGTGCGATCGAGGGGTGTGGTGCGTCGCCGCTCGCCCGAAGTGCCGCACGTTGCGGGGATTAGGGTGTGAACCACCTGCCGAGGGGTGCAGGGGTGGGGTGGCCGGGAGCGAAGGCCACCGGTGCCATGACTGTTACCCTTGCCGAGCCGCGCAGCGCAAGCTCAGCGTTGGCACACGCCCCCCGTATGGAGAAGTTCGTCATCCAAGGCGGCGTGCCGCTCGGCGGCACGGTCCGCGCTGCAGGCAACAAGAACGGCGCTCTGCCGATCCTTGCCGCGGCCCTCCTCACGAGCGAGGACCTGATCGTCGGGAACGTCCCGCGTATCCGCGACGTCGAGGCGCTCCTCGCGCTCCTTGCGGACCTCGGCGTGAGCGTCGAGTGGACGGGGCCCAACGAGGTTCGTCTGAACGCGGGCGGCGTCGACGCCGAGCACACGACGCTCGACACCGACCTCGCCGAGGCCATCCGCGCGTCCTTCCTGTTGGCCGGCCCGCTGCTCGCGCGTTTCGGCCGGGCCGTGATGCCGCCTCCGGGGGGCGACGTGATCGGCCGACGCCGCCTGGATCCGCACCTCGATGCCTTCGAGGGACTGGGCGCGACCTACGAGCACGGTCGCGAGATCACGATCACCGCCCCCGACGGCGGTCTGCGCGCGGGAACCGTCTTCATGGACGAGCCGTCCGTCATGGCGACCGAGAACGCGCTCCTCGCCGCCGCGCTGACGCCGGGCGTGAGCACCATCGGCAACGCGGCGTGCGAGCCGCACGTCCAGGACCTCGCACGGTTGCTCGTCAAGATGGGCGCCGAGATCCAGGGCATCGGCTCGAACGTCCTCGTCGTGACCGGCCAGCGCGAGCTCAGCGGAGCGACCCACGAGGTCGGCCCCGACCACATCGAGATCGGTTCGTTCATGGCACTCGCGGGTGTCACCGGCGGCGAGCTCCGCATCGAGCGCGTCGACCACGACGACCTGCGGATGATCCGCCTCGCCTTCGAGAAGCTCGGCCTTCGCAGCGAAGCCGACGGCGACGATCTCGTCGTCCCCGGAGAGCAGCAGCTCATCGCCAAGCGCGACGTCGGCGAGCACAAGATGAAGGTGCAGGACGGTCCCTGGCCGGCGTTCCCCGCCGACCTGACGTCGATCGCCGTCGCCCTCGCCACGCAGTGCTCCGGTTCCGTCCTCATCCACGAGTGGATGTTCGAGAACCGCCTCGTCTTCACCGACAAGCTCGTCCTCATGGGCGCCGACATCACGCTGTGCGACCCGCACCGCGCGATCGTCAACGGCCCGGCCCGACTGCGCGGTCAGCGCGTCGAGAGTCCCGACATCCGTGCTGGCATGGCGATGCTCATCGCCGCCGCGTGCGCCGAGGGCGAGTCGCAGATCTACAACATCCGCCAGATCGACCGGGGCTACGAGCGCATCGACGACCGTCTGCGCAGCCTCGGCATGCAGATCGAACGCAGGCCCGTCTAGATGCTCCAGCGCACGCCCGTCCTCGGCGCCCGCACCGCCTGAGATGGCCGGCGCGCTCGAACCCACCATCACGGCGCGCGCAGGCGACGTCGTGCGGCTGCCGCCCGGCAGCCGCGACATCCTTCCGGAGGAGGCACGCGAGCTGCGCGCCATCGGCGACACGCTGCGCGCCACCTTCGAGGACCAAGGGTACGGCGAGGTGATCACGCCGACCCTCGAGTACTCCGACGTGCTCGCACGTGGCATCGTCGGCGACGCTCCGCCGAGCTACCGGCTGGTCGACGACCGTGGCGCCTGGCTCGAGCTCCGCAGCGACGTGACGGTACCGCTCGCTCGTGTCGCCGCCACCCGGTTCCACGGACACGAGGAACCGCTGCGCTTCTGGTACGCCCAGACCGTCTTCCGACCGGTGCCCGCGCTCCAGGGCCGCTCCCGCGAGATCTCGCAGGCGGGTGTGGAGCTGTTCGGCGTCGCCGGGGCTGAGGGAGACCGGGAGATCCTCGGGATCGCCGCCCAGGCGCTGAGCGCCACCGGACTGCCGAGCGCGCGGCTCGTCGTCGGTGACGCGCGCCTCAGCGAGACTGTGCTCCGCGGAGCTGGCGTCGACGCCGACACCGTCGCCGCGGTCCACAAGGAACTGCAGCGCGGCGGATTCGTCGCGATCGAGCTGCTGCTCGCCAAGGCCGGACTGCCGGCCGACGAGGTGGCTCGCGTGACCGGTCTGCTGCGTACGCGTGGCGATGCCGGCCTCCTGCTCGAGCACGCCGACGCCCTGGGCGCGCCGGGCACGGAGCTGGCTGCGATCATCGCCGGCCTGGCGCCGGCCGACCGCGACCTCGTGATCGTCGACATCGGTCTCGTGCGCGACCTCGACTACTACTCGGGCCTGGTCTTCGAGATCGTCCACCCGGCGCTCGGCGAACCGATGGGTGGCGGGGGCCGGTACGACGATCTCGTCGGCCGCTTCGGCGACGACCGCCCCGCCGTGGGCTTCGCGCTCGAGGTCGACTCCGTGCACCGCGCCCAGGCCTCGGGAGGCGCGCGATGACCCTGATCGGTGGGACCCGATGACCGCGTTCTCCGGCCTGTCGTTCGCCGTTCCGCGCGGCGCGATGTTCAAGGACACCCTCGACGTGCTCGACGCCCTCGGCATCGACACGACGGTGGTGCGTGAACAGGATCGCCGCCTGTACTTCCCCGAGCTCGGCATCATCACGATGCGTCCGTCGGATGTGCCGACGTACGTCGAATCCGGTGCTGCCGCGCTCGGCATCACCGGCAAGGACGTGTTGCTCGAGCAGCCCGGCCGCCGTGTCGTCGAGCTCGCCGACCTGCACTACGCGGGGGCGCGCATGATCCTCGCGACCCTCGACGGCGTCGATCCGACCCTCGAGCAGCAGCGCCGCCTCGGGCGCGTGCGCGTGGCGACGAAGTACATCCGCACCGCGACCGACTACTTCCAGGCGACCGGGCGACAGGCCGAGATCGTCGAGGTGAAGGGCTCGGTCGAGCTCGCACCGCTCACGGGCATGGTCGACGCGATCGTCGACCTCACCGCCACCGGCTCCACGCTGAAGGCGAACGGCCTCGTCGAGCGCGAGGAGATCTTCACCACCACGGCACGGCTCATCGCCAACCCGGTCGCGAGCTCGCTGCATGCCGGCGTGATCGACGACATCGCCCGGCGCCTCCGCGACGTGACGGGACGCGGGAGCGCCGCATGAGCGGCACCGCGGACCTGCCCTTCGTCCGCTTCGATCCGCAGAGCTCGCCGGCCGAGATCGCGCGGGCCCTGCGCACCGCTGGCCGCACGCCGCGGGAGGTGCAGAGCGCCGTCGCCGACCTGATCGCCCAGGTGGAGGAGGGCGGCGACGCCGCGCTGCTCGCCCTCGTCGGCAAGTTCGACCTCGGCGGCAAGGACGTCGGCGCCGTGCGCGTGCCGATCGACCGCCTCGACCCGACGCTGCTCGATCCCGAGGTGCGCGCCGGCCTCGAGACGGCGATCATGAACGTCGCGATCGTTGCCGACGCCGGCGTCGGCGAGGAGAAGCTCGCCGAGCTCCCGCAGGGCCACACGGTCGCGCTGCGCGAGGTGCCGGTGCGCAGCGCCGCGATCTACGCGCCCGGAGGTCAAGCGGCGTACCCGTCGACGATCGTGATGGGCGTCGTCACCGCGCGCGCCGCCGGCGTCGAGCGGATCTGCGTGCTCACGCCGCCGCCGGTCAGCGACGTGGTGCTCGCCACGTGCGCCCTCTGCGGCGTCGACGAGGTGTACGCGATGGGCGGCGCCCACGGCGTCGCCGCGCTCGCGCTCGGCACCGAGACGATCGAGCGCGTCGACGTGATCGCCGGCCCCGGCAGCGTGTGGGCCCAGGAGGCCAAGCGTCAGCTCGCGGACCGCGTCGGTATCGACGGCTACTACGGCCCCAGTGACCTCGCGATCCTCGCGGGCGCCGACGCCTCTGCCGAGCTCGTCGCGCTCGATCTGCTCGCGCAGGGTGAGCACGGCGGCCTCTCGACGGTGCTGCTCGCCAGCCCGAGCGTCGGACTGCTCGACGCGGTGCAGAGCCGGATGACCGAGCTGGTCGCTGATGCCGACTGGCCGCGGCCGAGCGCGATCGGCCTGGCGTTGACCGATGACGAGCCGAGCGCGCTCGCAGTCGTCGAGGCGTATGCGCCCGAGCACCTCGAGCTGATCGGCGCGCACGCCGAGCGGCTCGCGCGCGACGTGCGCAGCGCCGGCTGCCTGCTCGTCGGCCCGTTCGGGGCCACGGCGTTCGGTGACTACGTCGCCGGCAGCAACCACTCGCTCCCGACCGCCGGCTCCGCGCGCTTCGCCTCTGGACTTTCGACCCGGGTGTTCCGCCGGCGCATGAGCGAGGTGCGGATCACCGCTGATGCCGCGGCCGCGCTGGCCTGGGCGGGCGCGCCGATCGCCCGCGCCGAGGGGTTCCCATGGCACGCACGGTCGATGGAGGCCCGGATGCGACAGGATGAGGGGACCCATGGCTCGTAGCGCAACCGTTAGCCGCACCACCGGCGAGACCGACATCCGCCTGACCGTCGACCTCGACGGCAGCGGCGCCGGCAGCCGCACCACCGGCGTCGGGTTCTTCGACCACATGCTCGACCTCGTCGCGCGGCACGGCCTGCTCGACCTCGAGGTGCTCACGAAGGGCGACACGCAGACCGGCTCCCACCACACCGTGGAGGACACCGGCATCGTGCTCGGCCAGGCGATCTCAGAGGCGCTCGGCGACCGCTCGGGCATCACGCGGTACGGCCACGCGCTGATCCCGATGGACGAGGCCCTTGCGCGCTGCGCCATCGACCTCAGCGGCCGCCCGTTCGCCGCCGTCACCGTGCCGCAGCTCCCGCCGGGCGTGACCGGTGGCTTCGAGCACGAGCTCGTCGAGGAGTTCGTCCGCGCCGTCGCGAACGGCCTGCGTGCGACGATCCACGTCGAGTCGCTCGCCGGCACGAACGCCCACCACATCATCGAGGCGTGCTTCAAGGCGCTCGCCCGCGCGATCCGCCAAGCGGTTGCGCTCGATCCGCGCGAAAGCGGGATCCCGTCGACGAAGGGCACGCTCTGAGCGACTCGGCCTCGCCGCAGGTGCGGATCGCGCTCGTCGATCTCGGCCTCGGCAACCGTCGGTCGGTCGAGAAGGCGCTCGAGCGCGTCGGCGCCACCGTCGAACGCACCACCGACCCCGCGCGTCTGCGCGCCGCCGACGGCCTCGTGATGCCGGGCGTCGGCGCGTTCCCGGAGGCGATGCGCCGCCTGCGCGCGCTCGCCCTCGAGGACGAGCTCCGTGCGATCGCCGCCGACGGCAAACCGCTGATCGGCCTCTGCCTGGGCATGCAGCTGCTGCTCGACTCCTCCGAGGAGATGGGCGGCGACACCGGCCTCGGGCTCATCCCCGGCGCCGTGCGTCAGCTCGACGCCGGCGGCTTGAAGCTGCCGCACATCGGCTGGAACGCGCTCACGGTGCGCCAGCCGGAGCATCCACTGTTCGCCGGCCTGCCGAACCCGCTCGCGCTCTACCACGTGCACTCGTTCGTGGCCGAACCCGTCGACCCGTCGGTGATCCTCGCATCGGGTGACTACGGCGCGACGTTCCCGAGCGTGATCGCCAGGGGCAACGTGATGGGCGCGCAGTGCCACCCGGAGAAGAGCTCGCGCGACGGGCTCGGCCTGCTCGCGAACTTCGCCCGGATCTGCGCCGCCGCTCGCTAGCGCCGCGCACCGGGGAAGCGCGCGGCGCCATGCGGCGTGCGTGTCCCGACGCACGATCAGAAGAGGTCGTCGTCGTACGGGTCGTAGCCGCCTCGCTGGTAGCCGCCGGGCGGGTCTGACCCTTCGCACCGGCGCGGTTCGCGGTACTCGAGGCTCCCCAGGCCGTGCGGACTGTCGTTCTCTCCGAGCGCGTAGTTGCGCGTCTCGTACTCTCCGGACGGGCTGATGTAGCCGTGCCCGTAGCCGCTGCGGTTGGCGTCGGCATCGAAGTACTGCGCTGCCTCCGTCGTCGCGGCGACCTGCCCTTCGCCGGAAGCGGCGAGGCTGAGGAACGCCTTGCACACCAGCGATGCCAGGAAGCGAGCGTCGCCCTCGTCACGCAACGCCATCGCCGTACCTCCGGACGCGGTCGCCAGCTGCTGCAAGCCCGTTCCGGCGTCGCCTCCGAGCGTGCCGATCAGGAACTTCGACCGTTGCGCACCCTTCGGCAACTGCTTCGGGATCGTGAGATCCGGATTGCCGATGATCACCACCAGATCAGGTCCGATCATGCGGCCCCCGACCGCTTGACGCAGCGGGGAGCTGAACGCCGCGCTGTTCGTGCCGCCGACTGGCCGACGCAGCAGCGACCGCACCGTCGGCCCGACGAGCATCGAGCAGCTGAGCCGGATCGCCGAATGCGTCGAACCGCTGCCGAACGTGGAGAGGTCGAACATCCGACCGCTCCATTGATCGTCGACCGCATCGGCGAACGCCTGGCGCATGATCGCGAGCGGATCGGCGCGACCGGCCGGCGGCGAGTGCTCCACCATCACCTTCATCCAGACGAGCGCCTCCGCCCGCAGCTCCTGCGCGAACTTCGCCCGCGCTTCGTCGCTGGCCCATTCCCGCAGGTACTGCATGCCTTCACCTTGCCGAGCAAGGTGTTCCAAGATGCGCGCGCACTGCGACAAAACTCCGCAGTCCCGCACGATCCGCGGACTGCCGTCGGTGCAGCGCTGGCCACGCCGCGGTGCGGGTCGGCCAGGATCTACCGTGCGTGTTCGAGCGCCAGCGCGGAGCCGCCACACCGAGCCGCCGCCTCCGGCGCGCCGCTGTCATGCTCCGCTGCGCCCGTGACTGTGAACCTGTACCCAGCCATCGACATCCGCGACGGACGCGCCGTGCGCCTGCGCAAGGGCGACTTCGACGCCGAGACGGCCTACGACGCCGACCCGCTCGACGCAGCGAAGCGGTGGGTGGACGGTGGCGCGCAGTGGCTGCACGTCGTCGACCTCGACGGCGCAAAGGACGGCGCGCAGGCGAACGCCGCGCACCTCGAGCGGATCGCCGGCCTCGGCGTGCCCGTGCAGACCGGCGGCGGGCTGCGCAGCGCAGACGCCGTGCAGGCCGCGTTCGACCGTGGCGTGAGCCGCGTGATCCTCGGCACCGCAGCCCTCGAGACGCCCGAGCTGGTCGACGAGCTCGTCGCCGCGCACGGCGGCGACAGGATCGTCGTGAGCCTCGACGCCAAGGGCGGCTTCGTGACCACCCGCGGCTGGGTCCACACCACCGACCAGACCGTGGCCGACGTGGCGACCTCCCTCGCCGGCCGCGGCGTGCAGCGCATCGTGTTCACCGACGTGAACCGCGACGGCATGGGGGAGGGCACCGACCTCACCGGCATGCAGGAGCTCCTGGCGCTCGACGCCGTCGACGTGATCGCCAGCGGCGGCATCGGCCAGCTCGCCGACATCCAGGCGCTCGTCGACCTGGGGCACCCGCGCCTCGACGGCGTGATCGTCGGCAAGGCGCTCTACGAAGGCAACGTCACCGTGCCGGCGGCCCTCGAGGTCGTCGCCGCCGGCTGACCCCTAGCCTGCAGACCGTGCACCTCAAGCGCGTCATCCCCTGCCTCGACGTCAAGGACGGCCGCGTCGTCAAGGGCGTGAACTTCGTCGGACTGCGCGACGCCGGTGACCCCGTCGAGCTCGCCGCCCGCTACGACGCCGAGGGCGCCGACGAGGTCGTCTTCCTCGACATCACGGCCACGAGCGACCAGCGCGACACCGTCGTCGACCTGGCCCGTCGCGCCGCCGACGAGCTCTTCATCCCGTTCACGATCGGCGGCGGCATCCGCTCCGTCGATGACGCCCAAGCCGTGCTCGACGCCGGTGCCGACAAGGTGGGTGTGAACAGCGCCGCCGTGAAGGACCCCGAGCTGATCGACCGTCTCGCCGAGGTGTTCGGCGCGCAGTGCGTCGTGCTCGCGATCGACGCACGCCGCCGCGAGAACGGTGAGGGCTGGGAGGTGTACGTCGCCGGTGGCCGCACCCCGACCGGCCGCGACGCCATCGACTGGGCGATCGAGGGCGTCCGCCGCGGCGCCGGCGAGATCCTCCTGACGAGCATGGACCGCGACGGCACGAAGGACGGCTACGACCTCGAGCTCGTGCGGCTCGTCAGCGACGCTGTGCCCGTGCCCGTGATCGCCTCCGGCGGCGTCGGCGACCTCCAGCACCTCGTCGCCGGCCTGCAGGCCGGCGCCGACGCCGTGCTCGCGGCGTCGATCTTCCACTTCGGCGAAGCCACCGTGCACGAGGCGAAGGACGCGCTCGCGGCGGCCGGCATCCCGGCCCGCCACACCTGAGCTGCCGCGCTCCGCGGCCGCGCCGCGCGAACTAGCGGACCACGTCGAACGGGCCGGCATCGCGCAGCGGCGGCAGATCGCGATCGCGCGACTCCGTCGTACTCGCCCCGCCGTCGCCCGAACCGGCGCCGCCCGACGGCTTCGACGTGGGCGTCGCCTGCGGCGAGGTCGACCCGCCGGCGCTTTCACCGCGGGCCTGCCGGGCCTCCCGGTGGCGCTGCCACGCGGGCTTCTTGCTCTCGACCGGGTCGGTCGACGACGGCACCGGCGATTCGCCGCGCTCGAACCGCACGCCAGTCCCGTCGAGCGCGTAGAGCGTCGTCGACCCGTTCAGGTAGATCCGGCGACCATCCGACACCACGGCGGTGAAGAGGCCACGGCCCGTGCGATAGCGGACGAAGCCGTCGGCCGCGCGCAGCGCGAACGTCGCCCGCTTGCCCAGGCTCGCGATCCACACGGTGTCACCGACGAGCGTCGCCGAGCCCGAGATCCGCCCGCCGAGGCCGGTCGCCCACCGCCTGCGCCCCGTGCGCGCATCGATCGCGTAGAACGTGCCGTCATAGGAGCCGACGAACACCGTCGGGCGGCCGCCGGGCGCGCCGACCGCCGGCGATCCGTAGACGTACCGCTTGGTCTTGAAGCGCCACGCCGTGCGGCCGTCGCTCGTCGCCAGGCTGTACACGCCGCCGTCGGTGCTGCCGATGTAGAGCCGTCCGAACGCAACCGCCGGCGTCGAGTAGAAGCTGCCGGCGCGCAGCCGCAGCCCACCTGCCGACGGCCGCCGCACCCAGCGGATCTGGCCCGTCGACCGCTGCAGCGCGTAGATTCGGCCGGAGTAGTCGCCGACGAACAGCTTGCCACCGCTCATCGCGATCCCGCCCTTCACCGCGCCCTCGGTGCTCGTCCGCCACCGCAGGTTGCCGTTCTTCGTGCGCAGCGAGATGACCGTGCCGCCCTCCGTGCCGACGAACAGCCGGTCGCGGAACAGCAGCGGGGAGGACTCGGTGCGGTCGCGCAGGAGGTGGCGCCAGACGGTGCGCCCGTGCTCGGCGTCGACGGCGATCACGGCCCCCGCGCGCTTGTGCTTGGAACGCTGCAGGACCGACACGTAGATCCGCGAGTTGCTGCACGCCGGCGAGCTCGCCGCGAGCGCTCCGAGCTTGCGCTTCCACACGCCGACGCCCGTGCGGCGGGAGAGCTTGATCAGGACGGCGTCGTTGCGCAGGAGGTACAGCGAACGGCCGCACGAGACGGGCGTGAACTCGAGGAGCTGCGAACCGCGACGCGCCCACACGGTGCGGAACGGCGGGCGCAGCTGCTTCGTGACCGCGAGCGCGTGGGTGCGCTGCGGGTTCCCGCCGAAGATCGGCCAGCGGAAGCCGTCGTCGGCCGGGTGGCCCTTCGGGATCGACTGCACGCCCCGCTCGCTCGCGAGGTCGTTCGAGGTGAACACGGTCGCGCTGTCTCCGTCGCCGCGGCTCGACACGAGCGCGATCCCCGCGACCAAGGCGATCAGCAGGCCCGCCACGGCGGCCTGCCAGCGCGGGGGGAGGAGGCGACGGCGCGGAGCCGCCTGCGGACCATCAGCCGGCATGCGCGCAGGATGCTACGCGAGCGCTCCGGCGCGGGCTGCCGCACGTCCACACGCGGACGCGCCCGGCCGTCCGCGAAGATGTGCGCCGGATGGACCCGCTCGCCCTCGACCCGAACGACCCGCGCGCGCTGCTCGCCGCCATCGGTCGCCTGCGCGGTGCCGCGCTCGTGTTCGCCGCAGCCGAACGGGTCGAGACGCCGGTGCACCTCGTCGGAGGCGCCGTCCGCGACCTCCTCACGGGCGTTCGGCCGCGCGAGCTCGACCTCGTCGTCGAAGGCGATCCCGCACCGTTCACGGCCCTGCTCGGCGGCAGCGTCACCGAGCACGGGCGATTCGGCACCGCGACCGTCCAACTGACCGACGGCACCACGATCGACGTCGCCCGCAGCCGCTCGGAGACCTACGCGCACCCCGGCGCGCTCCCGGACGTGGAGCCCGCGCCGCTCACGATCGACCTGCATCGACGCGACGCCACCATCAACGCGATCGCCATCGACGTCCGCACCGGGGCGGTGACCGCCGCAGGCACCGCGCTCGGCGACCTCCAGGCGCGCGTGCTGCGCGTGCTCCACCTCGGCTCGTTCACCGACGACCCGACGCGCCTCTGGCGGCTCGCGCGGTACGAGGTGCGCCTCGGCGCCGACTGGGATCCGATCACCTGGCACCTCGCCCAGGCCGCGATCGGCGGCGGCGCGCTCGCCACCGTCAGCCGCGAGCGGCTCGCCTCCGAACTGCGCCTCGCGCTGCGAGAGCCCGACCCGCTCGGCGCGCTCGCGGCTGCCGCGCGCCTCGGGCTCCCCCCGCACGTCGACCGGGACGCCCTCCGCCTTCACCAAGCCGAGCGACTCGCCGGCGGCGAGATCGACCACGCCGAGCTCGTCCTCGCCGCCGTCGCGACCGACGACCCCGAACTGCGGCGCTACCTGGCGAGCGGAGCCGAGCACGCGCTGATCGACGCCGCTCTCGCGCTCCGCGCGCCCGAGGGCCACGGATGGCGCCCCGGCCCGCTGCCAGCCGGCGCGCGTGGCACCCAGATCCGCGACCGCTTCGACGGACTCCCACTCGCCGCCGTCGCCACCGCACCCGACGACGAAGCCGCCGCGCGATGGCTGGCCGACCTGCGGCACCGCCGCCTGCTGATCGACGGAGGCGCGCTGCTCGCCGCCGGCGTGCCACAGGGCGAGGCGGTCGGCCGCGGTCTCGCCGTGGCGCGGGACGCGATGCTCGACGGCATCGTCCGTGCCGACGACCGCGAGGCGCAGCTCCAGCTCGCGATCGCCGCTGCCTGCTAGAACCGGTGGCGTGACCACCCCTGCGTTCACCGAGATCGACGGCACGCTCCGCGCGTCCGCGCACGGCGCCCACGCCCTGTTCACCAGCCGCGCCGGCGGCGTGAGCGCGGCGCCGTACGACTCGCTCAACCTCGGCCCGTGGACCGCCGACGACGCCGCCCGGGTCCGCGAGAACCAGGCGCGCGTGGCCGCGCTCGCGTCCGAGATCGCGGGCTCGGACCGCCGGCTCGTCCTCGGCCAGCAGGTGCACGAGTCGAGCGTTGCGACACACGCGGCGGGCTTCGAGGACGTCGCGGTCAACGGCGTGGACGCGCACGTCACCGACCGGGACGACCTCGCCGTTGCCGTGCTGACGGCCGACTGCCTCGCCGTCGCGCTGCTGGCACCCTGGGGCGTCGGGGTGGCGCACGCCGGGTGGCGCGGCCTTGCGGGAGGCATCGTCGGCGGCACGGTCGGCGAGCTGCTGGCCCTCGCTGGCGAGGACGCCGACGCCTCGCAGATCGCCGCGTTCATCGGCCCGTCCGCCGGCGCCTGCTGTTACGAGGTGGGGGAGGAGGTCCACGCGTCGTTCGCCGGGTGGCCCGGACACGACCCGTCGCAGCCGACCATCGACCTGCCCGCGCTGGCTCGCGCCGCGCTCGAGCACGAAGGCGTCGGGTCGGTCGCCGTCGCCGGCCGCTGCACGATCTGCGACGGCCGCTATTTCAGCCACCGTGCCAGCGCCGGCACGACCGGCCGGCAGGCCGGGATCGCCTGGCGCGGATGACCGCCGACCGGCCCGCCCCGCCGCAGCGCCGTCGCGTGGACCACGTCGACCCGCAGCGCATCGGCGCCCGCCTCACCGAGCTGCGCGAGGCGCTCGCGCAGGCCGCGCGCGTCGGCGGACGCGCCGCGCCGCCCGAGGTGCTCGTCGCCTCCAAGTACTTCGAGCCGCCCGCGATCTCCGAGCTCGTCGCCGCCGGCGCCACGCTCCTGGGGGAGAACCGCGCCGAGGTGATCGCCGCGAAGCAGGCGGCGGTCGGCACCGGCGCGGCACGGTGGGACTTCATCGGCGAGCTGCAGAGCCGCAAGGTGAAGGACCTCGTCGGCGCAGTGACCCGGATCCACACGCTCGCATCGGCCTCCGCCGCCCGCAGGCTGGCGGCGCTCGAGGCCGATGGCGCACAGCTCCCGGAGCTCCTCGTGCAGGTGAACGTCGCCGGAGACGCCGGCAAGGGCGGTCTCGCTCCGGAGGAACTCCCGGCGTTCCTTGCGGGCGACGTCGGCGGGCTGCCGGTCCGCGGACTGATGACGATGCCGCCGCTGGCCGCGAGCCCCGACGACAGCCGCCGTTGGTTCTCCACGCTGCGGGAGCTCGCCGCGACGAACGGCCTGACCGCCCTCTCGATGGGGACCAGCCAGGATGCGCTCGTCGCCGCCGAGGAGGGCGCCACCGTCGTGCGCGTCGGTGGGCTGCTCATCGACGACGACGCGTGGGCGCGGCTGTTCCCGGGCGGTTGACGCACGCTCCGGCGCGCAGTTCGCAAGGACGCGTGCAGCCAAAGGTACGAGGGAGGGAACCGCGCGCCGGGTCGGTAATGTCGGAGTCGATGTCCTTCCGCGATCGCCTCAACCAGACGATGGTCTACTTCGGCCTCGCCGAAGCGCGAGTCGAGCAGTACGACGACTACGCCGAGCCGGCCGCGGCGGATCCGTACGCCGTCGAGCGTCCGCGCCGCTCGAACGTGTCGCGCCCGCGCCGCGAGGAGTACGACGAGATCTTCGCCGAGGAGCCGGAGCAGCCGGCCGTGCTGCGCGCCATGCCCGACCCGGGCTTCGGCGACGTGCGCGTGCACCTCGTGCTGCCCAAGTCGTTCAACGACGCCCAGCAGATGGCCGACCGGTACAAGGACGGCACGCCGGTCATCCTCAACCTGCAGGGCGTCGAGACCGACCTCTCGCGCCGCCTGATCGACTTCGCATCCGGTCTGACGTACGCGCTCGACGGCGGGATGCAGCGCATCGCCGACAAGGTCTTCATGCTCACGCCGCGCAACGTCGAGCTCTCCGCGGAGCAGCGCGCGCAGCTCCTGGAGAAGGGCTTCTTCAACCAGTCCTAGGTGCTCCGCGCCCCTTCGGGCGCGTGCATCGGGTCCGCCGTCTAGGCTTGGCCCATGCGCATCGGACTGCTCGGCGCCGGCAACCTCGCCCGCGCGCTCGCTCTCGGCCTCGGCGAGCCCGTCGCCGTGTACGACCCGGTGCTCGAGCGCGCGCAGGAGCTCGCGGAGCGCACTGGTGGACGCGCGTACTCCTCGACCCAGGCCGTCTCGGAGGTCGCCGAGATCACCGTGCTCTGTCACAAGCCGGCGCAGCTCGAGTCGGTCGCGGAGTCGTTCGAGAGCAACGGCCGCCGCATCCTCTCCGCGCTCGGGGCCACGCCCCTCGACGCGCTCCGCGCCGCCTACCCGCACGCCACGGTCGCGCGGATCATGCCGAACATCGCCATGGAGATCGGTGACGGGCTGACGATCCTCTGCAGCCCCGCTCCGGGCACGCTCGAGCGCGAACTCGCCGACGAGGTCGCCTCGATCCTCGGCGGCATCGGACGGGTCGTGGAGCTCGACGAGTCGATGCTCCCGCTCGCGCAGGGCACGTCCGGTGGCATGCCCGCCTACGTCGCGCTGATCATCGAGGCCTACGTCGACGCCCTCGTCCGCCAGGGCATGCCCCAGGAGATCGCGCTCGAGGTCGTCGCGGGCAGCATCCCCGGCTCGGCGAAGCTCATCGCAGCCCGCGGCGGCGATACCCTGGGCGTGCGCCGGCAGGTCACCTCGCCGGGCGGCACCACCGCGCGCGCCATCCGCGCCCTCGACGCCGGCGGCGTCCGCGAGGCGATCGCCGAGGCCGTGGACGCGTCCATCATCCGATGATCCCCCTTGCAGATCTCAACGACGCGGTGAGCAACCTCGTCATCAGCATCGTCAACATCGCGTCGCTGCTGCTGCTCGTCTACGTGCTGCTCGACCTGGCCCGGAACTTCGTCGCCGGCCTGCCGGAGATCGCACGCACCTTCCACAACGCGCTCGGCAGGCTCTGGGAGCCGATCCTCGCGCCGATCCGCAACGCGCTGCCGCCGCTCGGCGGCCTCGATCTGAGCCCGCTGATCGTGTTGCTGCTCCTGCAGTTCATCGGCAACCTGCTCGTGTGAAGCGCGGCGCGTTCGTCATCGCCGCGGCGGTCATCGCCGCCGACCAGGCCGTCAAGGCGCTCGTGCGCTCCGGCGTGCCGCAGGGCTCCGTGCGCGAGCTGATCCCCGGGATCGACCTCGTCCACACGAAGAACACGGGCGTGTCGTTCGGATTGATGGCCGGCGCGCCCTCATGGGTCGTCGGGCTCGTCAGCACGGCCGCGCTGGTCCTCGTCGTCACGCTCGTCACGCGCGTCGCACCCGGCCGGCCCGGGCGCGTCGCCGCCGGCCTGATCGTCGGCGGCGCCCTCGGCAACCTGATCGACCGCATCGCGATCGGATCCGTCACCGACTTCCTCGACCTTCCGCTGCTGCCGCCGTGCAACGTCGCCGACGTAGCGATCACGTTCGGCGCCCTCACGATGGCCGCGGCGATCCTCATCGCGCCCGAGCCAGGGGACGAGTCCCGGACCACCGACGCCGACGCGGACGCCGAGCCGCCGCGCGCCAGCACGAGCGAGCCCACCGCATGAGTACTTCCGAGCAGCGCGGGCTCACCGTCGACGGCGCCCAGGACGGTGACCGCCTCGACCGCGTCGTCGCAACCCTCGTCGACTCCCGCGCGCAGGCGCAGAAGGCGATCACCGACGGCCGTGTCCTCGTCGACGGCACGCCCGCCACGAAGGCGCGGATGGTCGTGACCGAAGGCCAGCGCATCTCGATCGAGGTGCCGGCCGACGCCCCACGCGCCCTCGCGGGCGACGACAGCCACGGGGTGCCCGTCGTGTTCCAGGACGACGCGATCGTCGTCATCGACAAACCGGCGGGCCTCGTCGTGCACCCGGCACCCGGCCACCGTGGCACCACGCTCGTCGAACTGCTCGGCGGCGTCACCGCCGGCGGTCCCGACGAGCGGCCCGGCGTCGTCCACCGCCTCGACCGCGACACGAGCGGCCTGCTCGTGCTCGCCCGCACCGACCACGCGCTGCGAACGCTGCAGGAGGCGATCGCCGAACGGCGGGTGCACCGGGAGTACCTCGCGCTCGTGCAGGGCATCCCGCCGGCCCGCACCGGCACCATCGACGCGCCGATCGGGCGCGACCCACGAGACCGCATCCGGCAGGCGATCGACGGCGAGGGCGCCCGCGAAGCGATCACGCACTTCGAGGTCGTCGAATACCTCGACGACGCCACGCTGCTCTCCGTCGTCCTCGACACCGGCCGCACCCACCAGATCCGCGTGCACCTCGAGGCCATCGGGCACCCGGTGCTCGGAGATCCGACCTACGGCGAGGGCACGTTCCTCGGTCTCGAGCGCCAGTGGCTGCATGCGACCCGGCTGCGGCTCCCGCACCCCGTGACCGGCGAGGAGCTCGAGTTCCATGCGCCCGCGCCGGCCGAGCTCGAAGCCACGCTCGCGGCGGCGCGCGCCGCCGCCGCGACCGCCTGAACGGGGCGACAGCTCCCCGTCCGAGGCGCACCGCAAGCGGCGGCGCCTCTCGTCTAGACTGGCCGACGCACGTTGTTCCCTACCCGGGGAACCCACGGCCCTGAGCGCGGTCCTGCCGGAATCCCGGTGCGCGCCACGGACGTCCCCGGCTCCCATTCACCCACACGCACGCCCACCACACGCGGGGCCTGCGCGAAAGGACCAAGACCGCATGAGCGCTGTCGACCTCAAGGACCTGCTCCAGGCCGGTGTCCACTTCGGACACCAGACCCGTCGTTGGAACCCGAAGATGAAGCGATTCATCCACGGTGAGATCGACGGCATCTACATCATCGACCTCCTCAAGACCGAGAAGGCGCTGCTCGACGCGCAGGAGTTCGCCTCCGCGCTCGCCCACCGCGGCGGCAAGATCCTCTTCGTCGGCACGAAGAAGCAGGCCAAGGACTCGATCCAGGAGCACGCTGCCCGCGCCGGCCAGCCCTTCGTGCAGAACCGCTGGCTCGGCGGTCTCCTCACCAACTTCGGCACCATCCAGGGCCGGATCAAGCGTCTCCACGACCTCGAGCGCTACGAGTCCGAGGGCCAGCTGAAGCTGCTGCCGACGCGCGAGCGCCTCGCCGCCGAGGCCGACCTCGCGAAGCTCCGCAGCAACCTCGGTGGCGCGAAGACCCTGAGCCGCCTGCCGGACGCCATCTTCATCGTCGACCTCAAGGCCGAGGCCATCGCCGTGCAGGAGGCCCAGCGCCTCCGCATCCCGATCATCGGCCTCGTCGACACCAACTGCGACCCGGACGGCATCGACATCGTCGTCCCGGGCAACGACGACTCGCTGCAGTCCTGCGAGCTGATCATCAAGTCCATCGCCGACGTCGTCGCCGAGGGCAACCAGCACTTCAAGGAGCAGGAGGAGCTGCGCCTCCGCCGCGAGGCCGAGGAGCGCGCCAAGCGCGACGCCGAGGAGCGCGCTCGCCGCGAGGCCGAGGCTGCTGCCCGCAAGAAGGCCGAGGAGGAGGCTGCCGCTGCAGCCGCCGCCCAGAACCCGCAGGCCGCCGCTGGCGCCGAGGGTGCTGCTCCGGCCGCCGGCGCGCCGCGCCGTCCGTCCGCTCGCCCGAGCGCCGCTGCTGCCGCCGGCACCACGGCCGCTCCGGGCGGCTCCAAGCCGGGCGTCGCGCCGTCGGCCACCAGCAAGCGCCCGAGCGCCCAGCGCGCCGCTGCCGCGGCCGCTGGCGGCGAGGCTCCGGCCGCCCCGGCTGCCGACGCCGCTCCGGCCGCCGAGGCTGCCGCCGAGAAGCCGGCCGCGGCGAAGAAGCCGGCCGCCAAGAAGGCTCCGGCCAAGGCCGCCGAGCCGAAGGCCGAGGAGACCGCCGCCGAGGCGCCCGCCACCGAGACCCCGGCCGCTGAGGCCGCCACCGAGGAGACCAAGTAGCCATGAGCGCCACGATCACCGCGGCCGACGTCAAGGCCCTGCGCCAGCGCACCGGCGCTGGCCCGATGGAGTGCAAGGCTGCCCTCACCGAGACCGGCGGCGACGTCGAGAAGGCCGTCGAGATCCTCCGCGTCAAGCTGGGCAAGAAGGCCCAGAAGCTCGCCGAGCGCGAGACCAGCGAGGGCCTCATCGGCTCGTACATCCACGCGACCGGCAAGGTCGGCGTGCTCGTGCAGGTCGAGTGCAACACGGACTTCGTGGCCGGCAACGACGTGTTCAAGGAGTTCGTCGCCGACCTCGCCCTGCACATCGCCGGGTCGCCGTCGACCAAGTACGTCCAGGACGACGAGGTCCCGGCCGACGAGCTCGAGGCCGAGAAGGCGATCTACGTCCAGCAGATCCCGGACGACAAGCCGCAGGAGATCCGCGAGAAGATCGCCGAGGGCAAGCTCGGCAAGTGGCTCGAGGAGATCGTGCTCCTCCGTCAGACGCACATCAACGTCGACAAGCACGACAACAAGACCATCGAGCAGATCCGCGCGGCCGCTTCGGCGAAGACCGGCGAGAACATCGTGATCAAGCGCTTCGCGCGCTTCCAGATCGGTCAGTAGCCGGTGACGGACGACACCTCGTCCGACCCGGCCACCGTCGGGGAGGGACTGGCCTACAAGCGGGTCCTCCTGAAGGTCTCCGGCGAGGCCCTCCTCGGCAACCTCGAGCACGGCACCGACCCCGACCGGGTCAAGGCGATCGCCCAGGCGATCGCCAAGGTGCACGCTCGCGGCGTCGAGCTCGCACTCGTGTGCGGAGCCGGCAACATTTTCCGGGGCATGGCCGGAGCCGCCAGCGGCATGGACCGTGCCACGGCGGACTACATGGGCATGATCGCAACGGTCATGAACGCCATGGCGTTCCAGGACGCGCTCGAGAAGGAGAACGTCCCGACGCGCGTGCAGTCGGCGCTCACGATCAGCGAGGTCGCCGAGCCGTACATCCGTCGGCGCGCGATGCGCCACCTCGAGAAGGGCCGCGTCGTGATCTTCGCGGCCGGCACCGGCAACCCGTTCTTCACGACCGACACCGCTGCAGCATTGCGTGCAGCCGAGATCCACGCCGAAGCCATCCTGATGGCCAAGAACGGCGTCGACGGCGTGTTCACGGACGATCCGCGGACCAACCCGGACGCCGAGCTCATCGACCGCATCTCCCACATGGAGGCCGTCTCGCGCGGCCTCAAGGTGATGGACGCGACCGCGCTGACGCTCTGCATGGAGAACCGCTTGCCCATCCGCGTGTTCAACCTCGACGACGAGGCGAACATCGAACGGATAGTGTCGGGCGAAGCCCTCGGAACCCTGGTGATCACTGAATGAGCGAAGCCATCGACCTCCTGATCGACGATGCGCGTGAGCGCATGGCGAAGCGTGTCGAGTCCACCCAGCACGAGTTCGGCACCGTTCGTGCCGGCCGCGCGAGCACCCAGCTGCTCGACCGCGTCGTCGTGGACTACTACGGCGCCCCGACTCCGCTGAAGCAGCTCGCGACCCTCGGCGCCCCCGAGGCCCGCCTGCTGACCGTCTCGCCGTTCGACGCGAGCACGCTCAAGCTCATCGAGAAGGCGATCGTCGACTCCGGCCTCGGCATCACGCCGAGCAACGACGGCAAGCTCATCCGCATCACCATTCCGGAGCTCAACGAGGAGCGCCGCAACGAGCTGGTGAAGGTCGCCCGCAAGATCGCCGAAGAGGGCCGCATCGCCGTGCGCAACGTGCGCCGCGACGTCCTCTCCGACCTCCGCGCCCTGAAGGACGACGGCGAGGTCGGCGCAGACGACGAGCACCGCGGCGAGGGCGAGCTGCAGAAGGTCACCGATGCCAGCATCGCCGACCTCGACGCGCGCCTGAAGTCCAAGGAAGCCGAGATCCTCGAGGTCTGATCGGTGATCGGCGACGTCCCGCGCCACGTCGCGATCATCACCGACGGCAATGGCCGGTGGGCCGCCCAGCGCGGCCTGCCGCCGATCGCCGGCCACAGGGCCGGCGCCGATGTCGTCCGTGACCGACTGCGCGACGCGGTCGCGCTCGGCATCAAGCAGCTGACCGTCTACTCGTTCTCCACCGAGAACTGGGGGCGTCCCGAGGAGGAGGTCAGCGACCTCATGCAGCTCTTCTCCGAGCGCCTCGTCGACGAGGTCCCGGAGATGATCGAGAGCGGCATCCGCATGCGCTTCGTCGGCGCGCGCGACGGCGTGCCCACGAATCTCCTGGCGGCGATGGACGAAGCCGAGTCGCGTACCGCTGGCGGCGAGAACTTCGACTTCTTCGTCGCGTTCAACTACGGCTCCCGTGACGAGATCCTGCGCGCAGCCGAACGGTATGAGGGTGGGGGCGAGGACGCGTTTCGAAAGCTCCTGTTCCAACCCGATCTCCAGGATCCGGACCTCCTGATCCGCACGAGCGGTGAGCAACGAATCAGCAACTACCTGCTCTGGCAGTGTGCGTACGCTGAGTTCGTGTTCCGCGAAGAGCTGTGGCCGGACTTCACCCGCGAAGCCTTCATCGAGAGCCTGCAGGCGTTCGGTGCCCGGGAGCGTCGGTACGGTGGACGCGTCGCATGACCGGAACGCCTCGCACCCGCACCCGTCGCCCCGCCCGTAGCGCGCCAGCTCCGGCTCCCGGCGGCGGCAAGAAGTCCGATCTCGGCGCACGCGTCGCCGTCGCCATCCCGGCCCTCGCCGGCGCGCTCGCGCTCGTGCTCGCCGGCGGCTGGTGGTTCACCGCCGGCGCCGCCGCGCTCGCGATCGTCTGCGCGCACGAGTTCTTCCGGATGTACGAGCCGATCCATCCGGTGAAGGTGGGCGGCTACGTCGGCATCCTCGCGCTCTGCCTCGCCGCGCACACCGGCGGGCGCCAGCACCTTGCGCTCGTGGTCGTCATCACCTTCCTCATCGTGTTCCTGCTGAGCTTCGCGCAGGTGCGCACCACCGCCGTCGGCGTCGCGATGACGATCTTCGCCGTCACGTGGATCGGACTGGGCGTGGCCCACGCGATCCTGCTGCGCGACCTCGACCACGGCGCCGACGTGCTCATCAACGTCCTCGCCGGCACGTTCGTCGGCGACACCGCCGCCTACCTCGGCGGCCGGGCGGTCGGGCGCACGAAGCTCTCGCCGGCGATCTCTCCGAACAAGACCGTCGAAGGCCTGCTGATTGCATGGTCTGCGCCGTCTTCGCCGTCTGGATCGCCGGCCTGTACCAGGACTGGATGACCGGGACCGATGCGTTGATCCTCGGCACGGTCGTCGCGCTCGTCTCGCCGATCGGCGACCTGTTCGAGTCGTTCTTCAAGCGCGAGGCGCAGATCAAGGACACCGGCACGCTCTTCGGCGCGCACGGCGGCGCCCTCGACCGGCTCGACGCCGTGCTCTTCACCACCGTCGCCGGGTACTACGCCTGGCTCTGGCTCCGATGAGCGAGTCCGCCGGCGAGCGGGTCATCGTCCTCGGCTGCTCGGGCTCCATCGGCACCCAGGCCGCGGACGTCCTCGAGCGCTCCCGCGATCACATGCAGTGCGTCGGCCTTGCGGCCGGCACCGACTGGCGCACCGCCGTCGACCAGGCCCGGCGCCTCGGCGTGGACACGATCGCGATCGCCGATCCGGATGCAGCGCGCGAGGCCGCCTCCGCCTTCTCCGGAACCGTGCTGAGCGGCCCCGACGGCGTGCTCGAGCTCGTCCTGACCTCAGGTCCCGACCTCGTGCTCAACGCGATCGTCGGTGCCGCCGGTCTGGGCAGCACGCTCGCGGCGCTCGGCGAGGGCATCGATGTCGCGCTGGCCAACAAGGAGTCGCTCGTGGTCGGGGGCGAACTCGTCACCGGCCTGGCGGAGGCCACCGGCGCTCGCCTGTGGCCCGTCGACTCCGAGCACAGCGCCCTCCAGCAGCTTCTCGGTGCCACGGCGCCTGGCGAGGTCAAGCGCCTTGTCGTGACCGCCTCCGGTGGCCCCTTCCGGGAGTGGGGTGCCGACCAGATCGCCGGCGCTACCGTGGAGCAGGCGCTCGCCCACCCGACCTGGCGGATGGGCGGCAAGATCACGATCGACTCCGCGACCATGATGAACAAGGGACTGGAACTCATCGAGGCGCACCACCTCTTCGGGATCCCCATGAGCAAGATCGACGTGCTCGTCCACCCCCAGTCGATCATCCACGGCCTGGTCTCCCTGCACGACGGTGCGCAGCTCGCGCACCTCGGACACCCCGACATGCGCGTGCCGATCTCCTGGGCGCTGCACCGCGGTACGAGCCAGCCGCTGCCGACGCGCACCCTCGACCTCGCCGAGGTCGGCCAGCTCACCTTCGAGGCGCCGGACACCGATCGCTTCCCCTGCCTGCGGCTCGCTCGCGAGGCGATGGACGCCGCCGGCGGCGCGCCGTGCGTGCTCAACGCGGCGAACGAGGTCGCCGTGCACGCGTTCCTCGACGGGAAGATCGGCTTCGGCGGCATCCCCGAGGTGGTCGAGACGACGCTCGAGCGCGACGGCGACGTGCGCGTCAGCCACGCGTCGCAGCTGCTCGCGATCGACCGCCAGGCCCGCGCGACGGCCGGTGAGGTCGTCGACCGGCTGGTCGCCGCGTGAGCTGGATCCTCGCCTTCGTGGGGTTCGCCCTGCTCGTGATCCTCCACGAGCTCGGCCACTTCTTCGCGGCCAAGGCCGTGGGCATGCGCGTCGAGCGGTTCTCGCTCTTCTTTCCGCCGAAGCTCGCCGGTATCACCCGCGGCGAGACCGAGTACATGATCGGTGCGATTCCGCTCGGTGGCTACGTGAAGATCACCGGCATGAACCCGGAGGAGGAGCTCTCCCCGGAGCTCAGGGCCCGCTCCTACTCGGGGTCGCCCGTCTGGAAGCGGATCGTCGTCATCGCCGCCGGCCCGGTCGTGAACCTCGTCGTCGCGTTCCTGATCCTCTTCGCCATCTTCGTCGTCCAGGGCAAGGCCGTCCCCGGCATCACCGTCGGCGAGCTCTCGCCCGGCAGCCCGGCGGCCCAAGTGCTCCGCGAGGACGACCGGATCGTCGGTGCCCGTCTCGAGCAGGGGGGCCGCACGGTCACGCTCGCGGGCGACCGTGGCGGCGAGCTGTCGGCCAAGGACCGCAACGCCCGCGTCACCGCACTGGTCTCGGCGATCGCCACCGGTGGCTGCGACGCGAAGGTCACGTCCGTCTCCAAGGAGGAGGGGCCGAAGGTCGCGCAGTGCGCCACTCCGGGGACGATCTCGGTCGACTACGTGCGAGACGGCCGCTCCGCGAGCGCGCAGATCACGCCGCGCTACGACGCCAAGTACGAGCGCTACCGCCTCGGGCTCACCTTCGGCAACCGGTTCCAGTCGATCGGCGCGCTCGAGTCGGCCGACAGCGCCCTCACCTACATGGGGCGCGTCACCAACGCCACCGTGGAGGCGATCGGCAAGCTCTTCTACGACGCCGAGGCGCGCAAGGAGGTGTCCGGTGTGGTCGGCTCGTACGAGACGACCCGCCAGTCGATCTCCATCGACCCGGTCCTCACGCTCCAGATCATCGCCTTCATCTCCCTCTCGCTCGCGGTGGTCAACCTCTTCCCGTTCCTCCCCTTGACGGCGGACACATCTTCTGGGCGATCATCGAGAAGCTGCGCGGCGGGAAGCCCGTCTCCACGGCCGTGCTCGAACGCGCGAGCATGGTCGGCATCTTCCTCGTGCTCGTCCTCTTCTCGATCGGCCTGTCGAACGACATCGGCCGGATCGCCAGCGGCGAGGGCTTCGGCCTGCGCTAGACCGGTGGCGCGGGTGCGCCGCCGCTCGTCGCGTGTGCTCGCGCCCGGAGGTGGCCGGGCGGTCATCAGCGGCCCGGGGTGGTCAGGGGCTGACG
>JAQIJQ010000025.1:0-39995 GCA_036946195.1 Patulibacter minatonensis
GTCGAGGTCGTGGTCGTCGGCGAGCGCCTTGCCGTCGGGCGCCTCCACGCGGAACCGGATCTGCAGGTGGCCCGGCAGGCCCTTGGGATCCAGCACGCCGGGATCGAGCCGCACGCCGCGCAGGCGCAGCACCTCGGCCGCGACCACCTCGCCGATCGGCCCGCTCCGCGGCTTGACGGCGCGGACGATCTGCTGCGCGAGCTCGGGCACGGGGACGAGCGAGCGGCGCTGCTCCTTCGGCAGGGTGCGCAGCAGCCCGGCGACGAGCTCCTCGCGCAGCCCTGGGACGAGCCAGTCGAAGCCGTCGGGCCGCAGCTGGCCGAGCGCCTCGAGCGGCACGTGCACGGTCACGCCGTCGCGCTCGGTGCCCGGCTCGTACTCGTAGGAGAGCCGCAGCTCGAGGTCGCCCTGGCGCCACTTCGTCGGCCAGTCGCGCGCGTCGACGTCGCCGAGCAGCGCCTCGTTGAGCAGCAGGTCCTTCGGGTACTCGAGGAGGTGCTCGTCGGTGTGGCGGGTGCGTCGCCACCAGCGATCGAACTGCGCGCCGCTCACGATGTCCTTCGGCACGCGCTCGTCGAAGAACGCGCGCAGGACGGCGTCGTCGACGAGGAGCCCGCGCTGGCGCACGCGCTCCTCGATGCGCTCCACGTCGGCGATGCGCTGCTCGTTCACGGCGCGGAACTGGTGCCGCGCATCCCAGTCGCCCTCCACGAGCGCCTTCTGCAGGAACAGCTCGCGCGATTCGTCGTGGCCGCGGTTGCCGTACGGCACGGCGCGGCCCGGCACGATCGGCAGGCCGTAGAGCGTGATCCGCTCGGTCGCGACGACCTCGCCGCGGCGCCGGTCCCAGCGCGGCTCCTCGTAGGTGCGGCGCACCAGGTGGTCGGCGGCCTCGAGCGCATCCTTCGGATCGACCTGCGCCACGGTGCGCGCCCATAGCCGGTTCGTCTCGACGAGCTCGGCGGCCATCACCCAGGTGGGCTGCTTGCGCGAGAGCGACGAGCCACGGCCGATCAGGAACTTGCTGCCGCGGGCGCCGAGGTACTCGCGCGTGTCGCCGTCCTTGAGCCCGAGGTGGCTGAGCAGGCCGGAGAGCAGCGCCTTGTGGATCTCCGCCGGTTCGGCGGGCTGCTCGTTGAGCGCGATCCCCACCTCCTTCGCGCTGCGGCGCAGCTGGCCGGCGAGGTCCTGCCATTCGCGGATCCGGAGCACGTGCAGGAAGCGTGCCTTGCACGCCTTGCGGAACGCCGAGTTCGTCTGGGCGCGGCGTTCGGTCTGCACCCACTGCCAGATGTTCAGGAAGGTGATGAAGTCCGAGCTCGCGTCGGCGAACTGCGCGTGCTGCTGCTGGGCCTGGGCGAGCTTGTCCTCAGGGCGTTCGCGGGGATCCTGGATCGAGAGTGCCGCGGCGATCGCGATCACCTCGCTGGCGCAGCCGAGCCGGTCGGCCTCGAGGATCATGCGGCCGAGGCGCGGGTCGACGGGCAGGCGCGCGAGGCGGTGGCCGAGGTCGGTGAGCTCGAGCGTGCCGCTGGGCGACGTGATCGCTCCGAGCTCGTGCAGGAGGTTCAGGCCATCGCGCACCTGCCGGGCGTCCGGCGGCTCGAGGAACGGGAACGCCTCCACGTCGCCGAGGCCGAGCGCGGCCATACGCAGGATCACGCTCGCGAGGCTCGTCCGCAGCACCTCCGGATCGGTGAACTCGGGGCGCGCGTCGAAGTCGTCCTGGGAGTAGAGGCGGACGGCCGTGCCGGGCGCGATGCGGCCGCAGCGGCCCGAGCGCTGGTTGGCGCTGGCCTGGCTCACGCGCTCGATCGGAAGGCGCTGCACCTTGAGGCGGGCCGAGTAGCGGCTGATGCGCGCGTGGCCGGCGTCGACGACGCTCATGATCCCCGGCACGGTGAGCGAGGTCTCGGCGACGTTCGTCGAGAGGATCACCCGCGGTTTGCCGTCGGGGTTGGTGCGGAACACCCGCTGCTGGTCGGTGCTGGCGAGGCGCGCGTAGAGGGGGAGCAGGTCTGCCCGCTGGCCGAGGCGGCCGCCCAGCAGCTCGGCGGCGTCGCGGATCTCGCGCTCGCCGGAGAGGAACACGAGCACGTCGCCCTTGCCCTCCTGGAGCAGGTCGTCGACGGCCTCCGCGATCGCGTCGGCCTCGTCGACGTCGTTGCCGTCCTCGTCGATCGGCGGGCGGTACCGCACCTCCACGGGGAACGTGCGGCCGCTCACCTCGACGATCGGCGCGGGGGTGCCGTCGGCGCTCGCGAAGTGGTCGGCGAAGCGCTGGGTGTCGATCGTGGCGCTCGTGATCACGAGCTTCAGGTCGGGGCGCCTCGGCAGGATCTGGTGGAGCACGCCGAGCAGAAAGTCGATGTTCAGGCTGCGCTCGTGCGCCTCGTCGACGACGATCGTGTCGTAGCGGCGCAGCAGTGGGTCGTGCTGGATCTCGGCGAGGAGCAGGCCGTCGGTGACGAGCCGCACGAGCGTGTCCTCGCCGGAGCGGTCGTCGAACCGCACCGCGTAGCCCACCGCGTGCCCGAGCTCCGTTCCCAGTTCGCTCGCGATGCGCTCGGCGACGCTCCGCGCCGCGATCCGCCGCGGCTGCGTGTGCGCGATCTGGCCCTCGATGCCGCGCCCGAGCTCGAGCAGCATCTTCGGGAGCTGCGTCGTCTTGCCGGAGCCGGTCTCGCCGGCCACGACCACCACCTGGTGCTCGGCCAGCACCTTCAGGAGCTCCTCGCGGCGTTCGCTGACGGGCAGCTCCCTGGCGTAGCTCGCCTCGGTGATCTGCGGTGCCCGCGCGCGCCTCGCCTCGACGAGCTGCTCGCGCCGCCGCGGGCCGTTCGGTCGGCGGCCGCCGCGGGGCGGACGGCCGGGATCCTCGGGGTCGCCGCGCCGACGGTCGCCGCGCGGCTTGCCCGAGGCGTCGGCGTTGCGGGGCCCGCCCGGGCCGCGGGCGTCCGTGTCCCGGTCGCGTCGGGGGCGCCGGCGTCTCGGCTTCGTGCCCTCGCCGCGCTGTGCCTGGGACCGGTCGCCCGCGGCGGGTCGCGTGGCGTCGGCCGGGGTGTCGCCGCGCTGTGCCTTGGGCCGGTCGTCCGGTCTGGCGGGACGCTGGGGGCTCGAGCCGTCGACCGGGGCGCCGGCGCGCTGCGCGCGCGGAGCAGCCGGCCGCGCCCCCGGCTCAGACCGGTCGGGTCGCGGTCCGGAGCCCGAGGAACTGGGGTCGGCGGCCACCCCACAAGGATAGGTGCGCGCCGCGGACGGCCGCCGGGCGGTCGATCGGGTCGGGCTCGGGCCGCCGCGTCTCGGGTGCGGCGTCTCGGGTGCGGCGTCAAGGGTGAGGTGGGCGCGGTGACGCCCGCAGGGGGTGCCGACGGGCCCCACCGCGCCGCCTGAGAACGGGCCCCGACCTGCTGACGCTTGCTCGATTCGCATTGCAATTGCGCGGTGGCCTGCGGACGGGTCGACCAAACCGAACCGGCGTAGGGGTCGTCCGGGAACCCCCGTGCTTTCGATGGATCGGCAGGCGACGCATGGGTGAGCGAGGCGGCGCCACCCAAACCGACTGCTTATCCAACCATAACGGATACGCGCCACACCCAGATTCGGGCCGTCACAAACCGGGGGTCGTCCGACATAAACGGCATAGGAGCTGCTGATCAGCGCCTCACGAGCGGTCCGTTCTCGGCTTGTCGGGGGACGTCCCGAGGACGGACCTCGCTCGTGCCTTTGCTTTGCCCCGGGGGACGCATGGCCGCACTGGCCGACCAGCATCGATTTGAGTTCGTGCGCGCCGGGAACGCGGGTTCCGTCGCCGATGCGCGTGACAAATCGCCCCTCCGCGGTGTTACCCCTTCATGAGCTCCATGTCGCCAGACTCGACGCCGGCCGGTGCCGTGCGCATCGAGGCCGCGTCGCGAGCCCGACCCGCGCTCGGTCCCACCGCCCTCGAACCGCTGCCGCGCCGCTCCTTCCTCACCGGACGCGTGCTCGACCCCGAGCTGCACCCGACGCTGCGTCATCGCCTCGCCCGCGCCATGCGCCGCGAGCACGACCGCCTCTGAACCTTCCGGCCCGTCCCGGGCGAAGCGCCAGGCGTCCGCGTCTCCGGGTCCCTGCCCGAGGTGCGGACGCCGCACGCGCCCGAACGGGCCGCTGCCCACGGACAGCCGGACGCCGCGCCTAGCCTCCCCCTCATGCAGATCGGATTCGTCGGAGCAGGCAACATCGGCAAGGCGCTCGCCGGCGACCTCGTGCGGCTCGGCCACGACGTCGCCCTCAGCAACTCCCGCGGCCCGGACACGCTTGCCGACGTGGTCGCCGAGCTGGGCGAGCACGCGCAGGCCGTGACGGTCGAAGAGGCCGTGGCCTTCGGCGACGTGGTCGTGCTGACGATCCCGCTCGGGCGCGTCCCCGAGCTGCCGACGGAGTCGTTCGCCGGCAAGGTCGTCATCAACACGAACAACTACTACCCCGAGCGAGACGGCCAGATCGCCGAGCTCGACGCCGGCCTCACCGAGAGCGAGTGGACCGCGCAGCACCTGCCCGGCGCCAGCGTGGTGAAGGCCTTCAACTCGATCTACTTCCAGCACCTCGCAGGCCAGGGCGACACCACCAAGCCGCCCGGCGCGCGCCGCGGCATTCCGATCGCGGGCGACGACGCGGCCGCGAAGCAGCTCGTGAGCCAGCTGATCGACCAGATCGGCTTCGACCCCGTCGACGCAGGCCCGCTCGCCGCTGGCGGGCTCTTCCAGAACGGCGCCGACCTCTACGGCGCAGAGCTCACGGGCTCCGAGCTGGCCGACCGCCTGCGCGACGCCCGCGCGTAGTCGCTGCCGGTCGCCCAGCGCTCGGCCCGCCGAAAACGACCGCGGACGAGGGCGGAACGGGAACGCGCCAAAATTCCGTAGCGGGGCTCCGATGCTCCGGTCATCGGTACGCTGCGCGGGCTTCCCACCCCCTCGTCGATGACCTCACTCCCCACGCCCCAGCCCCAGAACCCGTTCGCCAGGGGCGTCGGCGGGGCGATCTTCCTCAGCCGCTGGCTCCAGGCGCCGCTCTACCTCGGTCTGATCATCGCCCAAGGCGTGTACGTGGCCCAGTTCGGCCGCGAGCTGCTCCACCTCGTCCAGGATTTCGCCCACCTCACCGAGGGCGAGATCATGCTGATCGTCCTCGCCTTGGTCGACGTCGTGATGATCGCCAACCTCCTGATCATGGTGATCATCGGCGGCTACGAGACGTTCGTCTCCCGCATCCGCATGGAGGGCCACCCCGACCAGCCCGAGTGGCTGAGCCACGTGAACCCGAACGTGCTGAAGGTCAAGCTCGCGATGTCGATCATCGGCATCTCGTCGGTGCACCTCCTGAAGACCTTCATCGAGGCGGGCGAGAAGGGGAGCCACATCACGAACGATCAGATGATGTGGCAGACGATCATCCACATGGCGTTCATCCTGTCGGCGATCGGCCTCGCCTGGATCGACCGCATCGGCGCGCAGACGCAGGCGATCGCCGCCGCGACGCACGCCGAGCACTCCAAGGCCGAGCGCACCGCCGAGCACTGAGCCGGGCCGTCAGTCGGCCCAGGTGAGCGTGCCGCCGCCACCGAGCGGCGCGCCGATCGCCTCCACCCAGCGCGGGTTCACGGCCCGCACCTGCGTCGAGTCCGGGAGCGTGAAGCGGAGCATGGTGCCGTCGCGCATCGCCCGTTCCCAGCGCGCGACGACGTCGTCGACCGTGCCCTCCACGATGTGGTTGGCACCCTCGAGGCGGATGTACGTGCGATCCATGCGTCCGATCCTCGCCCAGCGTGTGGACGGACGCAAGGCCCCGCCGACGCATGGGCCGCGCCGCCGCGCCGCGGGGGATGTCACACGCCCGCAGAGCCGCGCAACGATCCCCACAGATGCTCCGCCGAACCCCAGCGCTCGCGTCGGCGCCCGACGACCGGCTGCTCGCCCGCGTGGCAGCCGGTGACGACGACGCCTTCGCCGCGTTCTACCGCCGGCACCTCGATGGCGTCGTCGCGTTCCACCGGCGGCGCGTCCCGACACCGGAGCTCGCCTACGACCTCGCCGCCGAGACGTTCGCCGCCGTGATCGTGCACGCGGCGAGCTACCGCGGCGACGGACCGGCCGCCGGCTGGCTCTACGGCATCGCCCGCAACAAGCTGCGCGAGAGCCTGCGCCGCGGGCAGGTGGAGACCGCCGCCCGCGACCGCTTGGCACTCGAACCCGTCGCGCTCACCGACGAGGCGCTCGAGCTCGTCGAGGCGCGGGCCGACCGCGGCGACGGCGCCCTCGCCGCGGCCTTGGCCGGTCTGCCCGAGCCCACACGTGCAGCCGTCGTCGCGCGCGTGGTCGAGGAGGCGTCCTACGACGAGATCGCCGCGCGGCTGGAGTGCTCCGCGCAGGTGGTCCGCAAGCGCGTGCAGCGCGGGCTCGATGCCCTGCGCACCAGCCTGGAGGAGCAGCGATGACCGATCCGTTCGACGAGCTCGAGCAGCGCCTCCGAGCGGGCGTGGCGCAGGCCCGCCCTCGCCGCAGCCGCCGACTCCTCGCCGCCTGGCGGCTGCCTGCGATCGTCGCGGCGGTGATCGTCGGCGGAGGGGGCGTCGCCGTCGCGGCGCGCGCGCTGCTCCTCGAGCGGGGCGTGCCCGTGCCCGACTCCGGCCGGCAGCTGCCCGCCGACATGACCCCGAGCCGGCCGCGCGTGGTGCTCACCGCCGCCGACCCGGTCGGTGGGTTGCCGTGGGGCCTTGCGGTGTTCCGCCGGGCACACGGTCACGGCCTCACGTGCCAGTTCGTGGGCCGCACGCAGGGTGGTGAGGTCGGCGTGGTCGGGCAGGACGGAGCCTTCGGCGACGACGGCCGCTTCCACCCGCTCGGCGCGCGCTCCACGAAGTCGATGGGGTGCGGCGGTGGCGATCCGCAGACGGGCCAGTTCATCGGCGGCGGGTCCGGTCCGCCGACCGCCGCGAGTGGCTACTCGGGCGATCCGGACGCCGTCGCGGGCGGCCGGCCCATCGGCGGCTGCACGCCGTCGTTCGAGCGTCGTCGGCCCGGCCGGTCGATCTGCGCGGCGGACCAGATGCGGCAGCTGAAGTTCGGGTTCGCGGGCGGTGATGCGGTGCGCGTCACCTACGGCAACCGCAGGGTGCAGCGCACCGTCGTGCCGCCGCGCGGCAGCGCCGGCGCCTACCTGTTCGTGCTGGCGCCAGGCGAGGGTGCCGGTGGTGGTCCGAAGGTGCTGCGCGTCACCTACGCCGACGGCGGCACCTGCACCGGTGAGCGGTTCGAGGCTCCGCGCCCGGGCGAGGCGTCGAGCGACGCACAGCCGTGCCCCCGGATGCCGCGCAGCCACGAACCCCAGCGCCTGCTGATGCCCTGAGCCGGGTGTCCTGCCCGCAGCGGCGGCCGGCCTCGCGCGCTCTGGCCCTGCGCGCGGCGCGCGCCACGGTCCTACGCGCCCGCGAGCTTGCGCATCGCGATCCCGGTCAGGATCTCGCGGACCGTCCGCTCGGCCACGAGCGCGGTGATGTCACGCGAGCCGATCGGCCCGGACGGCAGCACCTCCACCACGTCCGCGCCGACGATGGGCAGGCGCCGCGCGACCTCGCGCGCCGCCCAGAGCAGGTCGGCGGAGGTCATGCCGCCCGGCTCGGGCGTTCCGGTGCCGGGGGCGAACGCCGGATCGAGCACGTCGACGTCGATCGAGAGGAACACCGGTCCGGCATCGCTGCCGACCGCCTCGACGACGTCGTCGATCACGGCCCTGATGCCGCGATCGCGGACATCGTGCATCGGGTAGCTCCGGATGCCGCGCTCGCGCTGCCACGCGAACTCCTCCTCGCCCGGCCAGTAGCCCCGTAGCCCGACCTGCGCGTAGCGGTGGCCGTCGACGGCTCCACCCTCCACGAGCCGGTACATCGGCGTGCCGTGGGAGAGCTCCGCGCCGAACACGGTCTTCCCGGTATCGGTGTGGGTGTCGAAGTGCACCAGCCCGACGGGCCCGTACACGTCGGCGCAGGCGCGGATGTCGGGCTCGGCGATCGAGTGGTCGCCGCCGAGGATCAGCGGAATCGCGCCGGCGGCGAGCACGTGCGTGACCGTCTCGCGGATCGCCTCGTGGGAGCGCACCGGGTCGGCCGGCACGATCGGGGCGTCGCCGAAGTCGACCACCTTGAGCACCTCGCCGATCGCATCCACCCGCGCCTCCATGTGCGGCCCAGGCGGGCAGCTCGCGGCGCGGATCGCGCGCGGGCCGAAGCGCGCGCCCGGCGCATCGGAGACGAGCTCGTCCATCGGCGCGCCGATGATCGCCGCGTCGAATCCGGCGAGCTCGGCGGGGTTCTCGGTGTAGGGCACGCCGGAGAACGTGAGCAGGCCGGCGTAGTCGGGCTTCTCGCCGTACTGGGCCCAACGGGCGGTCGGGTCGATCATGCGTGGCGCTCCAGCTCGCGTTCGCAGTGCAGGGGGTCGGGCGCGGCCAGGGAGCCACCGCCCACCTCCCATCCTTGCCGCGCCCCGCGGTCAGGGCAAGCGCCGGCGCGTCGGCGGCGCGCTCGCGCGGTTGACGGACCGCTCCCGACCGACGAGCCGGCCTGGCTGCGACAGGTGTCGCAGTTCGTGGGGCGCGCCGCGGCCGTGGCGTCCGTACCGCCGTTCGGTTCGTCGAGCGTTGCTTCAGGATCTGCTGGCGACCGCTCCGGACGAGGCGTACCGTTCCCGAGCATGTCCCAGCCCGTGTCCACCCGGCCGAGCGCTCGCGCCGATGCCCGCCGCAACCGCGAGCAGATCCTCGACGCTGCCGCCGCGCTCCTCGCGCAGGACGCGAACGTGACCATCGGCGAGATCGCCGCGGCCGCCGGGCTCGGCCGCGCCACCGTGTATCGCCACTTCCCCGACGTGAGCGCGATCCATGCGGCCGTGAAGGAGGAGGCGCGCGAGTTCGGCAAGGGCATCGTGCGTGATCGCCTCGGGGCCGACCCGCGCCCCGGCACCTGCGAGGGCTCGCTCGCCGACACGCTCCTCCAGATGACCCGTGAGAACCTGCCCAAGCAGGGTCGGTGGGGCGCGACGATCAGCCACGAGCCGCTGCAGGACGAGGACCTCATCGCCACGTTCACGCCCGTCGTCGCCGCGACGTTCAAGCGGGGCCAGCAGCGCGGCGAGTTCCGCCAGGACGTCACCGCCGACGTGGTCGCGGAGACGTTCGTCGCGCTCACCTTCCGCGCCGCGCGTCAGCTCCAGGGTCGCGAGCAGGCCGATCTGGAGACGGTCATGCAGTCGGTCGAGGTGTTCCTCGACGGCCTGCGCCGCAGGCGCTGAGGCACGGCGCTTCCTGAGCGGCCGGCAACGCGACCGGCGCCCCGGATCGGCCGGTCCGGATAGGCTCGCCCGCATGGCCGACTGGCGCGAGACCGCATCCCCGCAGACCGCCGACGACATCGAGTTCGTCATCGGTGCCGCGCTCAGCGAGGCCGAGCGCTGGCTCGCCGAGCACGGCGAGTTCTACCCGTTCGGCTACGTGCTGACCAAGACGGGTGAGGACGCCGAGATCGTCATGGTCGATCCGAGCGTCTTCGACGGCGACCAGATGCCCGAGGCCGAGGCGATCGCCGACCAGATCGTCGCCCAGTTCGTCGACCGCCGCGCCGACCTGCGCGCCGTGGCGGCGGCCTCGAACGTGGTGGGGCCCGAGGGCCTCGAGGTGGTGCGCGTGTCGATGGAGCACGCCGACGGCGTCGCCCTCGACTGCTTCTTCGGCTACGACCTCGCCAAGCAGCCGCTCGAGGTGGTCGACCGGCAGATCAACGAGGTCGCGCCGCAGCTCTTCGTCGCCGGCTGACCGGGCTACCTGAGGGTCACGCGCAGCCGCTGGATCGCGGTGAGCGCTCCCGTCGCCTGGTCGGCGGCGGTGATCCCCAGGCGGTAGTTGCCCTTCGGCAGCACCTTCTTGCCGCTGAGGCGGCCGGTGAAGCGGATCAGCGTGCGGCCGGCCGGCCGGTCGACGATGATCGGCGGGTCCTTCTGGAGCACGTACCGGGTGCAGCTCTTGCGGCGCTTCGTCTTCGCGGTCGACGCGACGCACTTGCCGCTCTTGCTCCGCTTGCCGGGCAGCACGCGCTCGGCGAACACCACGATCCGTGCGGGGCGGTCGACGGTCATGTCGAGGTAGGGGCTGCGCTTGCTCGGCGTCGTCAGCACGAGGGGCTTGAGGTTCTCGCGGAGGATCCGGGTCTTGCTCAGGCGCAGGCTCTTGAACGTGGGGACGACGTACGCAGGCGGGGCGCCGGCACCCGGCGTGGGGGTCGGGGTCGCCGTGGCGGCCGGCGTGGTCGGCAGCGGGACGGTCGCGACGATCATCTTGGCGTCGGCAGCCTGGCCCTGGCGATAGAGCACGACGGCGGAGTCGCCGGCCGCGGCCGTGCCGGTCGACGCGAAGAGCGGGCCCTGCGTGCCGTCGTTGACGGTCTCCGTGGTGCCATCGGCCGGGCCGCGCGAGATGCGGGCCGTGAAGGTGTTCGCGGGTGACACGGGCGTGAGAAGCTGCAGGCCGGTCCCGGCCGCGGTCATCGCGACGCGCGGCACCGTGCCGGTGGCGGGCACGATCGTGCCGCGGCTCCAGGTGGTGCCGTCGAGGCGGGCGACGTGCGTGAGGTTGTCGAGCTGGCCGCTGCTGACGGCCACCCCGTGGCCGGCGGCGTCGACGGCGATCAGCGGGTTCTCCGCGCCGTCGGTCACCTCGGCCGGGGTCAGCGGGGCGCCGTCGATCACCTGCGCCGCACCGAAGGTGGTGCCGTCGAAGCTGCGGACGAGCGAGCGGGCCTTGTTGGTCATGCCGTAGGTGAAGTTCTGGCGGAAGGCGATCCAGGCGCTGTCGTTCTGGCCGACGGCGACCGAGAACTCGTCGTTGCCGTTCGTCACGGCCGGCGCACCGTTCAGATCGGGGATCGCGGCGGAGACCGCGGGGCCGACGTTCGCAGCGGCCGTTCCGGTGATCTTGCGGGCGAAGGCGTGGTCGGCCATCGCGCCGTCCTGCTCGGTCCACGCGATGTAGGCCGTGGTGCCCGCGGCGTTCACGCCGACGTTCGCCTGCTTGGGCGCCGCGCCGCTCGCATCGCCGGTCGGGGCGGCGTTGAGGGCGCCGGCGGTCGGGCCGTCGACCTTCGTGGCGGTGCCGCCGCTGATCCTGAAGGCCTGCACCTTCGTGGGCTGGTGGGCGGCGAGGTAGCCGTCGCCGGAGCTGCCGACGTCGAGATCGAGCGATGACCAGCCGGTTGCCGCGCCGACCTGCTGGGGCGCGCCGAACGCGGCGCCGTTGCTCGTCGCCGTCACGAGGTAGAGGCTCTCCGCGCCGGCCGGACCGCTCGTGAACGCGATCGTCGCCCGGCCGGTGTCGCCGATGCCGACCGTCGTCGAGCCGGGTGCATTCGGCAGCCCAGCGTCGATGCGCACCTTGGCGGTCCACGCCCCGTTCACGATGCGCGAGGCGAAGAGGTGGTCGACCCCGCCGTCGCGCTGGATCCACGTGACGATCGCGCTCCCGTCCGGCGCGCCGTCGGCCTGCGGCACGTTCACCGGACTGGATGCGACGTCCGCGCCCGTGGCGAGGGTGGTGCGGGTGACGGCGGCCTGCGCCGGCGCCGCGAAGGCACCGGCGCCGGCCGCGGCAGCGAGGGCGATTCGAACGGCGCGAGGCATGGGTCGCAACCTACGCTGCGCCCCGTTGCCCGGCAACCGAGCCGGATCCCGTCCGCATGCCCTCGGTACTCCACTCAAGTGTGCCGCCTGGGCGCCCAATAATCGGACCACGGTCCGATTGTACGCGATCCGCGCTAGGGTGATGGCATGACCCGCATCGGATTCCTCTCGTTCGGGCACTGGCAGGCCGCACCCGGCTCCGAGGTGCGCACCGGTGCCGACGCCCTCATCCAGTCGATCGAGCTCGCCGAGGCGGCCGAGGAGATCGGCATCGACGGCGCGTACTTCCGCGTCCACCACTACGCCCGTCAGCTCGCCACGCCGTTCCCGCTCCTCGCGGCGATCGGCGCGCGCACGCGCCGCATCGAGATCGGCACGGGCGTGATCGACATGCGGTACGAGAACCCGCTCTCGATGGCCGAGCAGGCTGCCGCGGCCGATCTCATCAGCGCCGGCCGCCTGCAGCTGGGCGTGAGCCGCGGATCCCCGGAGCCGGCGCTGCGCGGCTCCGAGACGTTCGGCTACGTGCCGGGCGAGGGTGAGACCGATGCCGATGTCGCGCGTCGCCACACCGAGATCTTCCGCGCGGCGATCGCCGGCAAGCCGATGGCCAGCGCGATGGGCAGCAACGGCCAGCCGACGGTGCCGGTGCTGCCGATCCAGCCGCAGGCGCCGGGCCTCTCGGAGCGGATCTGGTGGGGTGCGGGCACGCGGGCGACCGGCGAGTGGACGGCGAAGCAGGGCATGAACCTGATGAGTTCGACGCTCCTCACCGAAGACACGGGCGTGCCGTTCGATCAGCTCCAGGCCGAGCAGATCGCGATGTACCGGGCCGCGTGGGCGGAGGCCGGCTGGGAGCGTGAGCCGCGGGTGAGCGTGAGCCGGTCGGTCCTGCCGATCACCACGGATCTCGATCGCCGGTACTTCGGTCGCGGCCGTGGGCAGGGCGACCAGGTCGGCATGCTCGACGGTGCCCTCTCGCGCTTCGGCAAGCAGTACGTCGGCGAGCCCGACGAGATCGCAGCCGAGCTCGCGCAGGATGCCGCGGTGCGCGCTGCCGACACGCTGCTCCTCACCGTCCCCAACCAGCTGGGCGTGGACTACAACGCCCGCATGCTCCAGACGATCGCCGATCACATCGCGCCAGCGATCGGCTGGTCGCCGAACGCGGCGGCCGCCTGACGGGCCGCGACGCCCGCGGGGCGGTTCGGCAACTCGGCACGCCGAACGTGTCGTTGTTCGTGGCGGCGGTGAACGGGAGTCGTGGGTTGTCAGGGCCGCCCAGGATTCCTGTTCGGCGAACCGGTCAGGTTCGGCCGAGGCGCTTCTCGTAGAACACGCGGTCGAGGCCGGCCTGCCGACCGCGGCTCACCTCGCGGTAGCCGAGGCGCTCGTAGAGCGCCTGGTTCTCGGTCATGGCCACGTGGGTGTAGAGGCGGATCGCCGGGAGGCCGAGCGCGGCGGCGCGCTCCTCGGCGAGCGCGAGCAGTCGGCGGCCGAGCCCCCGACCCTGGAGCGCGGGATCGACGGCGACGGTCTCGAGCAGCAGGTGGTCGCCGGACGGCACGAGGGTGAGGAACCCGCCGACGAGACCGTCCGCTTCGAGCACCCACGCCTCGTGACGACGGATCACCGTCGCGTGGTCTGCCTCCATCGGCGCCGGCCGCACGCCGGCGGGCAGCCGCTCCAGGTACACGCCGAACGCCGCCCGGGCGATCGCGCCGAACGCATCGGCATCCTCGACGCTGGCGGCCCGCAGACGCATTCCGGCAACTATCGCCGACGCGTCCACGGGCACATCCCGCGCCCGGCCCGCCAGCGCTACGCCGCCGCCATCGCCTCCGCGACCTGGTCCTCGTCCGGCACCGCCGTCGGCGCGAGCGTGATCGCGAGCGCGAGGTTGGCGAGGGCGACGACTCCGGCGACGATCAACCCCCGCTGGAACCCCTCGACGAGCGCGGCGGGCTGGCTCGCACCCGCCGCGAGGGCGTGGGTGACCTCCGTGTTGGCGAGGGTGGTGATGACGGCGAGCCCGAACGCGCCCCCGATCTGGAAGCCGGCAGTGATGACGCCGGAGGCGGCGCCCGCGTCGTGGTGGGGCACGTCGAGGACGGCGGCGATCTGGTTGGCGGTGCCGATCAGACTGAGGCCGCCGCCGAACACGACGAGGCCGGGGAGGACGTCGGCCGCGTACGAACCGTCGGCGGTCGCGTGCGAGAGCAGGAACAGGCCGCCGGCGCTCAGGACGGAGCCGGCGATGAACACGGGCCGCGTGCCGATGCGGGTGACGAGCTGCCCGCCGGCGACGGCGGCGACGACGGCGGCGACGCCCATCGGCACGAACTGGATGCCGGCCTCGAGCGCGGAGTCGCCCCGGACGTTCTGCAGGAAGATCGCGGTGAGGAAGAACATCGCGAGGAACGCGGAGCCGTTGAGTGCAAGGGCGACGGACGACACCGACAGTCCGCGGGATCCGAAGAGCCGCAGCGGCACGAGCGGCGCCGCTGCGCGCCGCTCGACGGCGACGAACCCGGCGAGCAGCACCACGCCGCCGAGGAGCAGCGCGACCACCTCCGCCGAGCCCCAACCGGCCGCGGTGCTGCGGATCACGCCGTAGACGAGCGACAGCACCCCGAGCGTGCTGAGCGCGGCGCCCGCGAGATCGAACGAGCGGGCCTCGGGGCCGCGGCTCTCGGTGAGGAGGCGCGCCGAGGCGATCAGCGCCGCGACGCCGATCGGGAGGTTCACGAAGAAGATCCACGCCCAGCCGAGCGCGTCGACGAGGATGCCGCCGGCGATCACCCCGAGCGTGCCGCCGAGCCCGGCGAGCGCACCCCAGATGCCCATGGCGACGTTGCGCTCGCGCCCCGCCGGGAAGGTCACCTGCAGCAGCGCGAGCGCGGCGGGCGAGAGGAGCGCCGCGCCGACGCCCTGGACCACGCGAGCGGCGACGAGCATCGTCGGCGAGCTCGCGAGGCCGGCGACGAGCGACGCCCCGACGAACAACGCGAGTCCGGCCGCGAAGATCCGGCGGCGCCCGAGCAGGTCGGCGACGCGTCCGCCGAGGAGGAGCAGGCCGCCGAACGCGAGCGTGTAGGCGTTGACGATCCACTGCAGGCCCTCGGCGGAGAAGCCCAGCTCCCGTTGGATGTCGGGGAGGGCGACGTTCACGATCGTCACGTCGAGGACGACCATGAACTGGGCGAGCGCCAGCACGGTGAGGATCCGCCAGCGTCGCGGGTCGAGGGAGGCGGGGACGGCAGACATCGCGTGTTCTTCCAAATCGTTTAGCAGACGAATGATTCCGAGAACATAGCGACGCATCCTCAATCATTCAAGATCTGAATGATTTGTCGGTTCGGTAGACTGTGGGCGTGCAGGAGCACCAGCAACACCTCGATCCGTCCGGGCTCGATGCGCCGCTGCCGACGGCCTTCCACGACCGCCTCGCGTTGCTGCTCGTCCGCACGGGCGATCGCATCGCCGTCCGCGGCTCCGAGCGGCTGGAGGCAGCGCTCGGGATCGACGGCGCCGACTACACGGCCCTCGCCGTGATCTCCCAGGATGCGCCGCGCTCCCAGCAGGAGCTCGCGCAGCTGCTCTGCAAGGCGCCGGCGATGTGCGTCGGGTTGCTCGATGCGCTCGAGGCGTCCGGTCTCGTCGCGCGCGAGCGCGATCCGAAGGATCGTCGTCGCTCGATCGTCACCCTCACGGCCGCGGGTCGCGAGGTGCTCGCGAAGGCCGACGCGATCGCGGCGGAGGTGGAGGCCGAGGCCATCGAGGGACTCACGGACGCCGAGCGCGACCGACTCCTCGCCGTGCTCCTCGGCCCGGCGCGCGCCGGCGCTGCTGCCGGCGCATAGCGCGCGCCCGGAGCGTCCGACCCGCTGAGATGGATGCGGATCGGACGCCCGGACGGGGACCAGCCGGCGAGGGGGTGCCTGCTGGCCCGATCGCCTCGCGGGGGAGGCGAGGCGAAGGGGAGGGCTCGGGACCGCCGGCCGACCTAGACGGCCACCCGGCCGCGGCGGCGGAGCGAGAGCGCGGTGCCCGCGGCGAGCAGCACGGCGGCAGCTCCGGCGAACCCGGCCGTCACTTCGCGCTGCTCCGGACGCGTGCCGAGCTTGGAGCTCATCTGCTTGTAGACGTCGCTGAGCTTGCCGGCGTCGGAGGCCGTGAACGCCTCGCCGCCGGAGGTCTCGGCGATCGCGCGGAGGGTCTCCGGATCCGGAGGCACCCGCATCGGCCACTGGCCGGGGGAGAGCTGCACCGTGCCGTCGGGCGTGCCGAGGGCGACGGTCGAGATCGTGATGCCCTTCTCCTTCGCGAGCCGGGCGACCTCGACTGGATCTGCGCCGCCCGACGACATCCCGTCGGAGAGCAGCAGGATCGCGGCGGGCGCCGGGTTCCTCTCGCCGGCGGGCCGGAGGCGCTCGATCGCGGCGGCGAGCGCGTCGCCCGTGGCCGTGCCGCCGCCCGCGGTGAGGGCTGCGGCGGCCTCGCGGATCTGCTCCCGGTTGGTCGTCGGGCTCTCGACCGCCTCGACCGAGCTCGCGTACGAGAGCAGGCCGACGCGCATCTGGTCGGGCGCCTTGTCGAGGAAGTCGGTGACCGCGGCCTTTGCGGCATCGAGGCGGGTCGGCGACACGTCCTCGGCGCGCATCGAGCCGGAGGCGTCGGTCACGAGCATCACGGACGCCCGCTCGACGGGCACGGCGACGGTGACCTCGGGCCGCGAGAGCGCGAGCGCGAGCGTGGCGACGGAGGCAGCGACGAGCGCGGCCGGGAGCACCTTGCGCCAGGCCGGTTCGGCGCGGACCAGCGTCGCGGCCATGCCCGCGGTGGGCAGTCGGACGGCGTAGCGTCGGCGCTGGCGGCGGCCGAGCGTGGCGAGCACGATCCCGGCGGGGATCAGCAGCAGGAGGAGGAAGGCGAGGGGTTCGGTGAAGGTCATCGCAGTCCGGCTCCGAGGTCGCGCAGCCAGTCGCGGCTCGTGCTCAGGGGGATGTGGCGGACGCCGAGCCGCTTGAGGCCGGTCTCGAGCTGGTCGCGGCGTGCGCGGGCGGCGCGCTCGTAGGCGGCGCGCAGCTCCTTCGAGCCGGTGTTGAGCTCCACCTCCGCGCCGCTCTCGGGATCGCGCACGAGGATGGTGCCGGCATCGGGGAGCCGTTCCTCCCGCGGGTCGCTGATCTCGCAGGCGACGACGCGGTGCCGCTGGGCGAGCAGGCCCATCGGCCGCACCCAGTGCGAGTCGTCGCGGAAGTCAGAGACGATCACGACGAGGCCGGGGAGCCGGGCGAGCAGCCCGAGCCGGCCGATGCCGTGGGCGAGGTCGCCCTCGGCGTTCGTGCCGTCGGCCCCGACGCCCTCGTTGATCAGCCGGTCGACCGCTCCCATGCCGCGGCGTCCGGCGCGCGGCGGGAGCACCACCTCGCGGCCGGCGCCCCAGCGGAGCACGGCGATGCGTCCGCCGCGTCGCGTCGAGAGCCGTGAGATCACGGTGGCGGCGCCGGCGGCGACATCGCTCTTGAGCCGGTCGGCCGTGCCGAACGCCATCGACGGGCTCACGTCGAGCAGCAGCCAGGTCGTCAGCGCGCGCTCGGGCACGTGCTGGCGGACGTGCAGCTCGTTCGTGCGGGCGCTCGCGGCGGGGTCGATCTGGCGCAGGTCGTCGCCGACGACGTACGGCCGGATCTGCGCGAGCTCGGTGCCGAGGCCAACGCCGGCGGAGATGTGCTCGCCGGGGAGGCGGCCGGCGGTGCGGCGTGCGATCGCGAGGTCGAGCGCGGCGACCGCCGTCTGCGGGGTCGGGCCCGGGCCTTGGCGACCGGGCGGCTGGACGAGGCGCAGTCGGCTCATCGGGGCTAGCGGCCGGTCGCCTGGGCGCCGAAGGTCGTCGCGCCGTAGCCGGTCACGCTCGGCGGGGTGACGGGCGGTTGCGCCTGGCCGACGCTGCCGGTGGCGCGCGGGTCGACGGCTTCGAGGATCTGGCGGAGGATGTCGTCGGGGTTGACGCCGTCTGCGTGCGCCTCGTAGGTGAGCACGAGCCGGTGGCGGAGCACGTCGAGTGCGAGGTCGTGGACGTCGACGGTGGCGACGTAGTCGCGGCCGCGCAGCACGGCGAGCGCCTGGGCGGCCTGCACGAGGCCGATCGGACCGCGTGGGCTGGCGCCGATCTCGATCACCTGCCGGAGGGCGGGGAGGCCGTAGCGCTCGGGGTGGCGCGTGGCGTCGGTGAGGCGCACGGCGTACCGGATCACCTGCGCGTCGGCCGGCACGGAGCGCACGGCCTTGCGGTAGCGGATGAGGTGCTCGGGGGTGAGCACGGTGCGCACGTTCGCGGCGGGGGCGATGGAGCTGGCGACGACGGCCGCCTCGTCCTCCATGTGCGGGTACTGCACGAGCACCTTGAGGAGGAAGCGGTCGACCTGCGCCTCGGGCAGCGGGTACGTGCCCTCGGACTCGATCGGGTTCTGCGTGGCCAGCACGAGGAACGGGTCGGGCAGCGCGTGCGTGGCGCCGCCGAGGGTGACCTGTCGTTCCTGCATCACCTCGAGCAGCGCGCTCTGCACCTTGGCGGGGGCGCGGTTGATCTCGTCGGCGAGGAGCAGGTTGCCGAAGACGGGGCCGAGCTGGGTGTCGAACGTGCCGGTGTCGGGGCGCCAGATCCTGGTGCCGACCAGGTCGGCCGGTACCAGGTCCGGGGTGAACTGCACGCGACGGAAGCTGCCTCCCATGACCGTCGCGAGCGTCTTCACGGTCAGCGTCTTCGCGAGGCCGGGGACGCCTTCGAGCAGCACGTGGCCACCGGCGAGCAGCGCCACCAGCACCCGCTCGAGCATCGCGTCCTGCCCGATCACGACCTTCTTCGTCTCGTGCAGGACGGCTTTGAGGCCGCGCGCGACAGCGGCGATCTCCTCGTCCTGCGACGGCTCGTGGCTCGCGTCGTGCTGCGCGCTGCGGTACGCGGCGGTGGCCGCCGTCTGGTCGGCGGCGCGGGGCTTGCCGAGCTCGATCCGCGTCGTCGGCGTCTCGTCGCTGCCGGGCTCCGGCGTGAACGGTCGGGCTGCGTCGTCGCCCCCGCCCGCTGCGAACGAGCGGGTGGCGTCGTCGCCCCGGCCGGTGCGGTGCTGGTCGTCGCCGTGCGGGAAAGAGGGGGTCGTCATGCGGTGCGTGGTCTCCGAACGAAGTGCCGGGCGCGAAGGCTCGGCCGAACTTGGACTCCAAGGTACGGAGCCGTTCGTCAGACGAAGGTAAGTGCGGGCGGACGGACGGATCGCGGCTCGCCCGCCGGCGCTGAGCCGCTCGCCGACGCGCGCCGACCCCGAACCCGGGCCGACCCCGAACCCTGGCCGCTACCGGTCGTCGCAGTCCGCCGGGAGCGGCCCGGCCGGTCCCGTGGCGGCGGCCGATACGCGCCACACGTGCCCGCCGTCGGCCCAGAAGATCTGGGAGCCGTCGTGCGTGAGGATGGTGTCGCCGCTCTCGAACGAGGTGCCGGAGTCGGGGAAGCCGTCCTCGATGCTGTCGTTCAGGCCGGCGACCGGCGTGTAGAGGCGCGTCGCGCGATCGAGCAGGTACGGGCGACGGACGCCCATCCAGTCATCGTCGCCGGCCGGACCGTCACCCGGGTTGCAGGTGACGAGGACCTTCGACACGTCGGCCGGGGTGGCTCCGTCCATCGTCATCCGGCTCGCGTTCTTGTCGAAGAGCGAGAGGTCGAGCGGCGCGCCCAGGGCGCCACCCGTCGCGGGATCGAACCAGCCGCGCGAGTCGACGAAGACGCCTGACCCGTCTGCGGCGAGCTCCATGCCGGCGAACGCCCCGCACGGGCCGAGATCGACGGCCTTGCGCGTCGCGATCGTCAGCACGTGGCAGCGCTTGCCCTGCGACCACGCCACGCTCCCGCCGTCGGTCCGCACCGCGAGGATCTGCTGCGGTTTGGCGTGCGTCGAACGGCCGGGCAGCTTCACCAGCTTGCCGGAGGCGAGATCCAGCACGCCGACGGCCTTCGGCTGACGGATCGACAGCTCGTCGACGTACGACGTCCCGCGCTTGGCCCGACGCTTGATCGGACCGGCGTAGCCGGCCAGGAACGCGCCGCTCCCGCGGTAGAGCCCGCCGTCGAAGTGCGGGAACGACCGCACCTTGCCCGTGTCGAGATCGCGCACGTGCGTCGTCGGATCGACCACCTGCGTGTCCTTCCCGGTTCGGCGCACAGTCGCGGTGGTCCATGCCAGCAGGCGACCGTCGGCCGACAGCCCGCCGTCGCCCGGCGAATACTGGGAGCCCGGCGTCCGGAACACCTGCCGCTGGCCGGTCGCGGTGTCGACCACGCTGATCTCCGAGCGCGGCCTCGTGCCGCCCGGCGTCTTCGTGACCGACGCCGAGATCACCACGCGGCTGCCGTCACCCGACAGGTCCCAGCGTGCGGTGCCGAAGTCGCCCGGCTGGTAGACGAGCGTGCGCTCCGCCGTCGGCGCGGGCACGGTCGCAGCATGGGCCGGCCCGGCCATCACCGCGGGGGCCGCGAGCAGCAGCCCGCAGGCGGCGCCGCGGGCGGCGATGGAAACGAACCGGAGCGAGCGCGGCATGGCGCCGCAATCTAGACGTTCGGCGCGCGCCCCGCCATCGATCGCGGCGCCGCCGCAGCCACCGCCGCGCGATCAGTCGTCCGCTCGGGCAGCCGCACCGTCACCTCGAGCCCGCCCGCGGCGGGTGCCGCCAGCTCGACCGTGCCCGCATGCGCCTCGGCGACCGCCTGCACGATCGACAGCCCGAGGCCCGAACCGCTGGCGGTCGTGCGCTCGAGCCGCTCGAACGGCTGACGGAGCCGCTCGACCTCGTCCGCGCGCACGCGCGCGCCGCCGAGGTTGACCACGCGCAGCACCGCCGCACCGCCCTCGGTGCGCACCTGCACGAGCACGGTGCCGCCCGGCCGGTGGTAGCGGATCGCGTTGTCGACGAGGTTCGCCACGAGCCGCCGCACCAACGCGGGATCGCCGCTGATCGGCACCGGCAGCGGGGATTCGACGCCTGGGGCGTGCGCCACGTCGACGTCGAGGGTCACCCGCGCCGCTGAGGCCTGCCGCCCCGCATCCTGCGCCGCGAGCACCGCGGCCTGCGCCAGATCGAGCGGCTTGCCGGCGACGAGCCCACGCTGCGAGCGGGCGAGCACCATCAGGGCGGCGAGCAGCTGGTCGAGCTCGTCGCTGCCCTCGAGCACCCGATCGCCCATCTCCCGCAGCTCGGCGACGGTCGCCGCGGGATCGCTCATCGTCACCTCGACCTCCGTGCGGATGGCCGTCAGGGGGCTGCGCAGCTCGTGGCTCGCGTTGGCGACGAACCGGCGTTGTGCCTCGATGCTCCCCTGGAAGCGGTCGAGCATCGCATCGAACGTGTCGGCCAGTTCGCGCAGCTCGTCGTGCGGACCGCCGAGCGCGATCCGCTCACCGAGGTGCTCGTCGCTCGCGCGCCGGGCGGCGTCCGTCACCGCCGCGACCGGTCGCAGCAGTCGCCGTGCCGCGAGCCACCCCAGACCGGCTGCGAGCATCGTCGTGCCGACGAGCGCGAGCACGTACTGCAGCGCGAGTCCGCGCAGGATCGGTGCGGCCTGGCCATCGGCGAGCGTCGTCTCGAGGTGGTCGCGGATCAGGACGTAGGAGACGACGAGGACCGCCGCCGTCGAGGCCGCGAACACGAGCGAGAAGATGCCGACGAGCCGCGCCCGCAGCGGCAGCCGCGAGCCGAGGACGGCCAGGCGACGGCGCGCCGTCATGGCACGCGGTAGCCCGCGCCGCGCACCGTCTGGATCGGCGACGGCTCGCCGAGCTTGCGGCGGAGCGTCACCAGCACCATGCGCACCGTGTTGGTGAACGGGTCGGCGTTCTCGTCCCACACGCGCTCGAGGAGCTGCTCGCTGCTGACCACGGCGCCGTCGGCTGCGAGCAGCTCCTGCAGCACGCCGAACTCCTTCGGCGACAGCTCGAGGTCACGACCCGCGCGGGTGGCGATCCGGCGCGCCGGATCGAGCTCCAGGTCGCCGCGGCCGAGGACCGGCTGGCGCGCCTCGCCGCTGCGGCGGGCCAGCGCACCGACCCGCGCGACGAGCTCCTCGAACCGGAACGGCTTCGCGAGGTAGTCGTCGGCGCCGATCGCGAGCCCCTCGACGAGGTCGTCGACGCCGCGCGCCGCCGTCAGCATCAGGATCTTGCGTTCCGGCTGCTCGGCGTTGAGCGTGCGGCACACCTCGTCGCCGTGGAGCTTGGGGAGATCTCGGTCGAGCACGATGACGTCGTACGGGTTCACGCGCGCCTTGAACAGCCCGGCCTCACCGTCGAGCGCGGTGTCGACGGCGGCGCCGGTGCGGCGCAGCCCGCGGGCCACGGCATCGGCGACGCGCGGTTGATCCTCGACGACGAGCACGCGCATGGCTAGATCTCCCGATCGGTCGCTGGGGTGGCCGGCGAGGCCGGCGGCGGGTCGTGCTCGGCCTGCGGCGAGGTGGGCGCGGGCGTCGGGCACGGCGTGGCGAGCGGGCTGTGACCATCCCACTTGGGCGAGCGGCGCTCCTCGCTGAGTGTGGCGCCGAGGTCCTCGGTGATCGCGGGCGGCGCGACCGAGCGCGAGGCGTCGGCGGCGCGTACCTCCCCGCCCACTCCGGCGATCCCGAACAGCGCGATGCCGAGCGTCGCAGCTCCGGTGCCCACCAGAGCGCCGACCGTCAGGTTCCCGCGCAGTCCGTCCATCTCGCCATCGACGGTAGCCCCACCGGTCGGGCGAACACCCCGGTCGAGGCGGGATTCTCAGCAACCTCCCAGGCTCGGCTGGACGGGGAGACGACCGAGGCGCGACTGCCGCCTCTGCGCACCGGCACCTCTATCGTGCGCCCCGCCGCCGCTCCGTCCCGCGCCGGCCCGTGTTCCACCTCCTGTGTCCGTCCGGCCCCTGTTCCACGCGCGCCGCCGCCTGCGCGCGCCTGCCGCTCGCCCTCGCGGCCACGCCGCCCGCGTGCTCCTCGCGTTCGTCGCTGCCACCGCGGGTGCCGCGGCCGCGGTGCCCGCGCCTGCCGGAGCCGCCCAGGGCGTGTCCGCCTGGCAGCTCGGCGACGGCATCGCCGCCAAGCTCGACCCCACGTGGCGGCCCAGGTTCGGCGCGTACGACGGCGACGCCGGCATCGCGATCCGCACGAACGCGATGATGCTCGAGCTCTTCGCGCGCGCGGCGCGAGCCCAGCACACCGGTCCGGCCCGCGCCGACGACCGCGCGATCCGGCTCGTCGAGCTGCTCACCCAGCCGCCGGTGCTGGTGTGGCGGACGACGACCACGCGCGTGCCGTCGCAGTTCCCGCACACGCCGGCGTTCGCCGCGAGCTACACGAGCACCCCGGAGCGTGCCCCGCTGCATCCCTCCGCCGATGCGATCGTCGCCCGCGCGCTCGCCGAGGCCTGGCAGTCGCGCTCGCAGCTCGGACTGGATGCGGCCCACCGCGCCCTGATCGCACGGGCGGTCGGCGCCGTCGCCGGCGGCGCCTTCTACGCGAGGGGCCGCCGTGCGGAGAACCAGATCAACTGGAACGCCGACGTGCTCATGGCCGACGCCGAGATCAACGGCCGCAGGGGCGCGCTCGATCGCTACCGCCACCAGCTCATCTGGTTCGCGCGCTCGTTCGAGCGCCCGCAGCACCGGGGCGGCTCGGCGAGCGCGACCTCCGGCGGCACCTTCCACTACTGGCTCCCCGCTCCGCCGGATGCCCCCGTCAACCGGGTCGGGGCGGCGGAGTACGCGAACCTCGTCCGCTCGGCCCTGGGTTGGTACGGCGAGGCCAGGCGGCGCGGCATGGCACCGCTCCCGGCCTGGGCGCTGCACCGCCTCGCGCGCTGGAGCCAGCAGGTGCTCATGGGCACCTGGACCCACGCCGGCTACCTCAACTGGGACACCGGGCTGGGCGTGAAGCGCAAGCACCTGCGCCAGTACTGGGGCTTCGCGCTCGACGCGATGGTGCGCGGTTCCCGGCCCGGCGCGATCGGCGGGGACGCGACGAACCGCGGGTTCGCCCGGTCGGTCGCGGCCCGCGGCGCGGAGCTCTTCGCGCGCACCGCGTGGAACGGCACGGGGGGCCTGCCCGGCCCGACGAGCTTCGGTGCGGTGAACGGGTTCCCGGAGGCGACGGGCAACGACGCCACCGCACCGCTCCGCTTCGCCATCGCCGAGCTCGAGCGCCGCGAGGTGCTCGCCGACGTGAGCCCGCTGCGCCCCGGCCTCGTCGCGAGCCACGACAGCACCGCCGGCCGCCTCGCGATCACCACTCCCGCCTACAACACGGCGATCATCCGCTCCGGCCCCGGCTCGGAGGGCGGGCTCGAGCCGACGCGCCTCTTCGATGGGCTGCAGCGCCCCCTCGCACCGCTCTCGGCCGACGCGTTCGTCGGCCCCTCGCCGGGCGTGCGGCTCCTGAAGGGCGAGGGCCGGGTGCTCGCCGACACCCAGCCGGGCACGGGCCACGGCCTGCCGGTCACGAGCGCGCTCACGGTCGCCCCGCAGCGCACGAACCGCACCGACCGGTACGCGTCCTACGCCGCGACCGGCCGCACCGCGAAGCAGGGCGCGCGCATCACCGTCGCCCACCGCTTCTCGCAGCGCACGATCAGCACGCGGTACGCGCTGCATCCCGGGACGGCGACCCGGTTCGTGGAGCGGCTGCCGATCTGGGGCGGCGCCGCCACCGTGCGGGTGCTCGCCGGCGCGACCGACGACCTGCGCCGCACGCGGGGCCCGCTCAGGCTCGAGCTCGTGACGCCGGAGAGCGCGCGGATGGTCGCCACGTTCGGTGGGCTGCCGAGCACCGCGCAGCTGCGGATCACCGCCACGGCCCCGAACGGACGCGCCTCCGAGGGCACGCGCACGCTCACCATCGTGGGCTCCACGCGCGGCCTGCGCACCCTCACGCGCACGCTCGCGATCAGGCCGGCGAGCTGACCACAGCGCGCGAGGGGGCCGCGGCGGGGTACCCTGCGCGCGTGAAGCGCGCCGTGATCCTGACCACCATCGCCCTCTCGACGGCCGGTCTGGCCGCGTGTGGCTCGAGCGAGGACAAGGGCCAGGAGGTCGGCAAGTCGATCGCCTCGCTGACGACCACCGTCATGACGCGCCCGGCCGCCTTCCACATGGAGGGCATCGAGGCGCAGATCAAGTCGCTGCAGTCCGACGTGTCGAAGGAGACGTTCGAGCAGCTCGAGCGCGCGGAGATCCGCCTGCAGGAGCAGGTGACGAAGGCCGAGAACCACCCCGACAAGCTCCACGCCGCTGCCGAGGCCGGCGTCGCCGCGTTCACCAGCATCACCGGTGAGGGCGACACCATCGAGCAGTTCAAGCAGGGCGTGAAGAAGGGCTACGACGAGGGCGTCAACTAGCCCGCGAACGCCCGCGGCGAGGCGCTCCGGTGATCCGGAGCACCCCGCCGCACGGTCGATCGGCTCGGCTCGGCGCTAGTCGAGCGTGATCGGGACGATGCTCTCCGTGTACTTGCCCGCCGGCCTGCCCGTCCTGGGGTTGAGCTTGCGGAAGCGGACGACCAGGCTGGCCTTCACGGGGCGTCGCCCTTGAGCAGCTCGCGGCCCTCCTTCGTGCGCTTGATCGTCACGTCGACGGTGCCCGCCGCCTTGGCCGAGGCCTCACCGACGGCGTAGACGACGTCGGCGTTCGGCTTGCGCCCGCGGATCGAGACGCGCAGCGAGCCGGCGCCCGGGGCGTAGACCGGCACGGTCGCGGCGCCGCTGCGCAGCTGCTCGGTCTTCTTGGAGCCCTCGACGATGTTCTTGAGCGACTTCGCGAGGTCCTTCGCGGCGACCGGGGTCGGCGTCGGCGTCGGGGCGGCCTTGGGCGTCGGGGTCACGGGCGCGGCGGTCTGCGTGGCCGGCGGCTGCGCGATCACGTGCAGCGTCGTCTTGGCGGTGCGCAGGCCCGAGCCCTCGCTCGCCGAGATCTTCACCTCGTAGTCGCCCGTCTTGGCATCGGCCGGGATGGCCACGTCGGCGGTCACGTCGGCGTGGTCACCGAGTGCGAGGGCGTTCGTCGTCGCGACGGTGCCGCCCGGCAGGGTCGTCGAGCCGGTGAGCGGCACGGTGACCGCGGCGTCCCCGGCCTTCCGGCTGGTCTTGGCGAACGCGACGCGCACGGTGGTGCCGGCGTTCGGGGTCGCCTCGGCGGAGCTCGGCGTCACCGCCGACTTCGCGCTGAGCTCGAGCTGGTTGAGGCCGATCGTGAAGAGGCGGAAGTCGCCGACGCTCACCTCCGGGGCCGGCGTCGGGGTCGGAGCGGGCGACGCCGTCGGCGTTGCGGTGTTCACCGGCGGGAAGCTCGGGAACGGCGGCAGCGAGGGGTACGGGCTCGGGCTCGGCGACGGGCTGGGGCTCGGCGACGGGCTGGGGCTCGGCGACGGGCTGGGGCTCGGCGACGGGCTGGGGCTGGGCTCGGGCGACGGCGTCTCGGTCGGCACCGACACGTCGACCTGGCCGGCATTCGAACGGCCCGCGAGCAGCGATCCGCCGAGGTCGTACGGTGCGGTCGACCTGCTGCATTCGGTGTTCGTGGTCGGGACCGTCGAGCTGACGATGCGGCGGCCGGTGGCCCGATTGTCGGTGGTCGCCGAGCCGCACACGATCGGCCGGTCGAGCGCGTACGCGGTATCGGTCGGATCCGTGGTGGTCCAGCGCCAACCGATGGAGGCGCCGTACGTGAAGTCGCCCTCCACGCCGCGGGCGTCGAACCTGGCGGTCACCCTGCCGGAGAGCGAGCCCTCGCCGTCGAGCGGGTCGACCGCGTTCGATGCGTAGGTCACCCACCGGAAGCCGGTCGGTGCAGCAGCGGGGACGAGATTCGCATCGTCGAGCGAGGACTTCGTCAGCGTGGCGCCAGCCGGGCCGTCGGCGATCGAGAGGGCGGCCGGGGCCTTCGCCGCCGTCGGCACGAGGTAGCTGACGAGCAGCTGGGCCGGGCGACCGGAGGCCAGGGCGTTCGACGCGCACGCCTCGCCCCCGTATGAGACGCCGAACGAGCCCGTCTGGCAGATGTCGAGCGTGACGGCCACGTCGCCGACCACGTGCTCCTGCGCGGCGTGCTGATCGGTGATGGCCACGCACCCGGAGAGCAGTGCTCCGGAGCCGACGACGAGGGAGAGGCCGGCGAGCCGCGTTGCGCGGCGCCGGACAAGCGGAAGTGAAGACACCCTCGAATAGTTCGGACGCGCCAGCTACGTCTTTACCCCCGCATCGCGCTGTTCGGGACCCCACAAGGGGTCAGAGGTGTCCGGTCCGGCGGCTGGCTACAGCGGACGGCCGACGAGCGCCATCGACGCGCCGGCGCCGAGGAGCAGCAGCGCGAGCGCCCCGCCGGCGAAGGCCGCCGTCACCTCACGCGGCTCCTTGCGCGTGGCCACCTGCGAGCCCAGCTGCTCGTAGACGGCGTCGAGCGCCTGCGCATCCGGAGCGTCGAACGCCTGGCCGCCGCTCACCTCGGCGATGCGCTGCATCGTCGCGCGATCGGGCGGCACGGCCTGCACCCGCTCCGTGCCGTCGGCGCGCTGACCCCGCAGCACGCCCGTGTCGGTCCCGAGGCTGACGGTGTAGATCTTGATCCCCGCCTGCTTGGCCTCCTGGGCGACGGCGACGGGATCCTGGCCGCGGACCGACTTGCCGTCCGAGAGCAGGATGATCGCGGCCGGCGGCGCCTTCGGCGTGGTGCCCTGCGTGCCGTCGGTGCCGCTCGCCGCCGACGGCTGCGCGGCGGCGTTGCTGGCCTGCAGCACGGCCAGGGCCCGCGAGAGCGCGTCGCCCGTGGCCGTCGAGCCGCCCGGCTCGAGCGTCCGGAGTTGCGCGCGCACCTCGGCCTTGTCGGTCGTCGGGCTCTGGAGCACCTGCACCTGGTGGTTGAACGAGATCAGCCCGGTGCGTACGTCGTTCGGGACGCGGTCGAGGAACAGGCCCGCCGCGCGCTTGACGGCGGCGATCCGGCCTCCCTGCACGTCGTCGGCGGCCATCGAGCCCGACCGGTCCGTCACGAGCATCACCGACGCCCGCTCGATCTTCACCGGCACGTTCGCCTGCGGCCGGGCCGCGGCGACGAGCAGCGCGATCAGCGCGAGGAAGTACGCCGACGGGCCCACGTGCCGGCGCCAGCCGGCTCGCCGCGGGGCCACGGAGGCAGCCACGGGCGCGCTCGTGAACGCGGCGGCACCGGCGCGGCGACGGCGGTCGCTCGCCACGTACCACCACGCGGCGAGCGGCACCGTCAGGAGCGCCAGGAGGATGAGGGGGGAGAGGAAGCTCATCGCCTACGGGATCTGGATGCCGCCGCCGCCGTTGTTGGGGTCGGGGATCTGCGGGGAGGAGTTGCCGGACCGGGACTGCGAGGAGTCGGTGGTGACGGGGCGGTCGCCGAGGGTGACCTTCACCTTCGTCTCCTTCCCGCCGCGCTGCACCGTCAACTCGGTCACGTCGCCCGTCTTCTTCTTCGCGATCTCGGAGATCAAGCCGTCGCTCGTGTTCACCTCCGTGCCGTCGATCGCGGTCACCCGGTCGTTCACCTGCAGGCCGCCCCGCTCGCCGGGGCCGCCGCTCGTCACCTCGGCGATCACGGCGCCCGCCTGCTGCGCGTCGTTCTCGAGCTTCACGCCCAGGTAGGCGTGCTTGACGGTCTGGCCGGCCGCGAGCTGCGGGATCACCGTGCGCACCGTGTTCGACGGGATCGCGAAGCCGATGCCCGTGTTGCTGCCGGCGGCGGTCGTGGCGATCTGCGAGTTCACGCCGATCACGCGCCCGCGGGTGTCGATCAGCGGGCCGCCCGAGTTGCCGGGGTTGATCGACGTGTCGGTCTGGATCACCTTGTCGATCGAGAAGTTGTTCTGGGCTTGGATCTGGCGGCCGAGCCCGGAGACGATGCCCTCGGTCAGCGTGCGGTCCAGGCCGAGCGGGTAGCCGATGGCCAGCGTCTGGTCGCCCGGCTTCACGTCGTCGGAGTCGGCGAGCGCGAGCGGGACGAGCTTGGCGTCCTTCGGGTTCACCTTCACCGCCGCGAGGTCGGTCGACACGTCGGTGCCGGTGACCGTGCCCGTGATGCCCTCGTCGGAGTCGTTGAAGTACACCTGCACGGTGCGCGAGCCGGAGACGACGTGCGCGTTGGTCACGATCGTGCCGTCCTTGTCGACGACGAAGCCGGTGCCCGAGCCGTCGCCCGTCTTGATCTGCACGACGCCGTCCTTGATCTGGGAGTAGATCTCGTTCGCGCGCGTCTCCTCGGTCTTGCCCTTCACGACCGGGAGGGTGATCGTGTTGCCCTTCGCGGTGGTCTGCGCGTCGTCGCCGCCGAGCTGTTGCCCCACGGCCACGCCGCCGACGGCCACCACGAGCACGCCCGCCCCCGCCGCGACCCGCCGCAGCGTGACGCGCCGCTTCGGGGCCGGCCGGCCGCTCGGCCCGCTGCGCGCGAACGGCTGCGTCGCCGGTTCGGGGTCCATCCAACGCTCATGGGCGTCGTCGTCGCGGTCGGTCCAGAGGGAGCGAGGGGGCTGCTTTGCCATAGGTGCGTCCGGTGCGTGGTCGAGAGGCGAGAAGGTCGTCGCCGGCGCTCGGAGCACCGGCCATGGAGAGCAGGATGCCCAAGGGGTTGTCAACCCAAGGTAAGCGTGTACAGCCACCGCCCAGGAACGGCGAGCTGGCGGGATCGCGGGATGGTCCCGGGTGGTCGTAGTGCGCCGGGAGAGGGTGCGCAGTCAAGTCTGGTTGCTACCTTGCACGGAGCCGAATCGCCGGAGCCGATCTCTGGTGAGCGGGGGACCCACATCCCCACTGGGGCTCATCCACGCCGAAGCGCGTGGAGGCGCTGCTCTTTCTGCGCTAGCCCGTCAGCTAACCCCGTAGGCCGACGAAAGAGTGCTTCCCTTGCGACGACCCACCCTGGCCGTACTCGGCCTCCTCATGTTCGTGCCGGCCGGCGCGCACGCAGCCTCCGGCGGCGGTGCGACCGTGGCCACGCCGCCGGCAGCCGCGCAGGCGCCCGCCTCCGGGAGCGCTGCCGCGAACCCGCTCCTCAGCCAGCCGCTCACGCTCACGAAGACCCAGGTGCGCAGCGTGCAGAAGCGCCTGCGCGTGCGCACCGACGGCGTGCTCGGCTCCGGCACCCGCGCCGCGATCCGCCGCTTCCAGAAGCGCCACAAGCTCGTCGTGCACGGCAAGCCGGATGTGGAGACGCTCCGCGCGCTCGGGTTGAAGGTGGCCGACCGCTTCGAGGCCCGCCTCACCGCCGCCGGCGCCTCCACGAGCGATCCGAACGCCGTCCCCGCCGAGCTCCCGGCCGCAAACGACGCGGTGCTCGCCGCGCTCGCCTCGGCGCAGACGCGCATCGGCGATCCGTACCGGTCCGGCGGCACGCAGCCGGGTGGCTTCGACTGCTCCGGCCTCACCGTGTGGGCGTTCAAGCAGGCCGGCCTCACGCTCCCGCGCACGAGCTTCCAGCAGTACTCCGAGGGCGTCGCGATCCCGAAGGCCGCGATCCAGGCCGGCGACCTCGTGTTCTTCGACTCGGCCGGCGCCGGCGCCTCGCACGTCGGCATCGCCACCGGCCCGACGAAGGTGATCTCCTCCACCACGCACGGCGTGATGGAGCACCGCATCGACACCGGCTACTGGGCGAACCACTACGTCGGCGCCCGCCGCATCACCGCCTGACGCCCGCTCAACGTGCGCCTGGCCTTCGGGCCGGCGCGGGCGTACGGTCTCGCTCATGCGGATCTCGTACGCCAACGTGGTCGCGACGCTCGCCCTGATCTTCGCGGTCGGCGGCAGCGCATTCGCGGCCACCAACTCCGGCTCCTCGCAGCCCAAGACGCTCAAGCTGTGCGCAGCGAAGAAGGGCGGGACCCTGCGGCTCCTCACCACGGGCAGGTGCAAGACCACCGAGCAGGCGGTGAGCGTCGAGCGCGAGGCCACGGACGGCGCCCCGGGCGCTGCCGGAGCCCCTGGCGCCCCCGGGGCGATCGGGCCCGTCGGGCCGCAGGGCGAGCGTGGCCTCACGGGGCCGCAGGGCGAGCGGGGCCCGGCCGGCCCGGGCACCGTGCTCGCCAGTCCGGACGGCCGCTTCTCGGTGAGCGCGACGAACGCGGGGATCGTCCTCTCCGGGCCGGCGGGCAAGGCGACCTTCGACGGCACCACGCTCAGGGCGGAGAAGGCCCTCGCCGTGATCTCCGGTGCCGGCCTCACCCTGAACTCGGCCACCGGGATGACCGTGACCGCGGGCGCGAACCTCACGCAGACCGTCGGCGGCAACTCCGAGCAGTCGGTGGCGGGCGGATCGTCGCTCACCGTCGGCGCCGGGTACGCGGAGACGGTCGGCGCGGCCTACCAGCAGTCGGTCGGCGGCACCTCGAGCCGCACCGTCGGCGGCAACGTCACCGAGACCTACGGCGCGAACCTCACGCAATCGGTCGTCTCGTCGGTGTCGCAGACGCTGGGCACCAACTACACGCAGTCGATCGGAGGCTCCGGCTCGGTCAGCGCGGATGCGAACTACGCCCTGACGGCCGGAGGCGCGTACACGCAGCAGTCCAGGTCGATCACGCAGAAGGCGACGACCGGCACGCTCAGTCTCACCACGGGCGGCGACGCCGAGCTGAAGGCGAAGAACGTGACGATCCAGGCGCGCACCTCGCCGCCGAGCAGCACCTGCATCCTGCTGCTGAGCGGCACCTCGAGCACGCCGCTCTGCTGACCGAGGTTGCCCGACTTCCGTCCGAGGCATCTGCCACCGTTCGGGCTCGCGAAAGAGGACTGCACGCACTGGCTTTGAAAGCCACCTGAACATGGGAGCCTGGCAGAAGTCAGGCAATGCTCTTTACGCGGCCGCGTGGCCGCTTTAGCATGGCGCCGAGAGGCGGCACCATGACACCCACCCAATTTCGAGATTCGGCAGTCCCGGCCGACGTGAGGCCCGGCGTCGAGCGTGTCGACGGTCAGTGGCTCCTCGACGACGGCACCGAGGCGATCGGCGTCCATGCCCAGCCGCTCTCGGCGGTGCTCAGGCCCGACACGATTCGTGACGGCGCCGGTGAGATCAAGGACGTGCTGGTCACGCTCTCCCAGATCCGCAAGTACAAGCTCCTCTGGGCGATGGACGTCGACGCCACGACCTCGATCGAGGGCGTGTTCGATGAGACGACGTTCCGCATGTCGTACGCCTGGTGGCTCGAACATGCGGACCAGCCCGTCGACACCACGCTCGCGGAGCACGACGGAAACGGCATCGAGCGCTCCGCAGCGGCGATCGAGCGGCGCTACCGCGCTGCCCGCCGCGCGCTCGATCAACTCGCGCTCGAACGCGCGGTGCTGCTGCAGCTCGCAACGCTCATCGGCCGCTCACGTCGCGCGCTGGCCCAGAGCACGTCGCTGAGCGCCGTACGGATCCAGCAGATCGTCGACTCGCCCACGCCCGACGCCGAAAGTGCGCTGAACACCTTTCTCGGCGCGACGCGTCCCGCGTTGCTCGCGCTCCGTCAGGGGCCGGTTCCGGCGGCTGACCTGCAGGCGCAGCTCGGCGCCGACCATGCCGACGAGCTGCTCGCCGATCTCGTGGCGCTGCAGCTGATCGACGTCGCCGACGACGCCGTCGAGCTCACGCCGGATGGGCGGAAGCTGCTCGCCGCCGTCACCGACGAGGCCTCCGTGGCCGGCGCGAGGTGATCTGGTGTCGCCCTCGTCTGCCGGATACGCGCTGCCGCCATCGCTCGCGGCTGCCGCTGCGGCGCTGCACCACGAGTCGGCGCTGGTGGTGCTGGTGCTCGCAGGGTTCGCCCTCCTGCTCACGTTCCTCGTGGCCTTCCTCAAGGACGTTCACGACGCGGGCGGATGGTGGGACTGGCGGAGCAAGGGCGACGCGTACAAGAACCAACGCTCGGTGAGCGGGGTCATGCGCGCACAGAACGACTCGCAGACGGCGAGGATCCTCCACGAGGCCGAGATCGCTCGCGCGGCACGGACCCGCGAGGCACGTCCACGTCGCCCGTGGCGGCGGGGTGGCACCCCCGTCGAGCGGCGCCTCACGAGCTGGTCGTCGCACGCCGAGCCCCAGCCGCTCGTCCGTCCACGAACGCGCGCGAGCGGTCCGGCGTCGCAGCTTCGCCTGTACGACGAGCCGGCACCGATCGACGTCGAGTCGGACGTCGGCTCGTCGTAGCGGCCCCCACCCGGACCGGCGCGCGCAGGATCGCGCCCAGCCGACCGGTTCGATGCGGATCGTCGGCCCGGCCCGTGGTGGCTCGAAGGCGCCTGCTGCGGCGGGGGCTGGACGAGTGTCGCGCGGCGCCCCTCGGCGCCGTCGATCGGGCCCTGAGAACGAAAAAACCCCCGGAACGCCGGGGGCCTTGGGAGTGGAGCTAAGGAGATTCGAACTCCTGACCTCCTGGGTGCGATCCAGGCACTCTACCAACTGAGCTATAGCCCCAAGAGCCGTCTAGTCTACCGGTTGAGCGGAGAAGGGTGCTGCGCCCCTTTGCCGAAGGGGCGTGCGCACGCAGGTCGCCCTCGGCCCGCGCTCCCCCGCCCGAATGAGCTTCCGCCGACAACTCTTCCTCTCCCTCGCGGTGCTGGTGGTCGTCCCTGCGGTCATCGCGGCGCTGGCGATCGGGCGGGTGGTGACGGCGAACGAGAACGCCAAGACCGACGCGCGCCTGCAGTTCGCGTCACGCGTGAGCGGGGTACTCGAGGACACCTTCAACCGCCGCTCGGCCCGGCGCGTGCAGAACCTCCAGGAGGACGCGTCGCTGCGCGTCGCCCTGCGCTCCGGTCGGCCGAGCGTGGTCGCCGCAGCGCTCCCGGCCGCGCTCGAGCGCGAGGGGCTGCTCGCGGTCCGCGCCGTGTTCCCGAGCGGACGCACGGTCCAGATCGGCCGGCTGCCCGGCGTCGGCATCGCGAAGGTGAAAGCGCCCCTCGGCCGCGGGTCGGCCGACACCGTCGAGCTCACCTTCGCCGTCGCCACCGTCGGCGACTACGTGAAGGAGGTCGGAGCGACGGGCGGCGTGCCGCTCGCGATGGTCGGCGCCGACGGCCGCATCCTCGCGCAGAGCGACCGGTTCCCCGGCGTGCAGGCCGTCGACCTCTCCACCCTCCCACCGAAGCTCGGCGGGCGCTGGCGCACGGTGCAGCAGGGCGTCGACACCCTCGGCACCACGAGCGCCGCCACCGTCGTCTTCGCCCTCAACCCCTCCGGCGGCACCTCGCCGCTCGCATCCCGGCTCGTGCTCGGCGTGCTCGCCGCGTTCGTGCTCGTGGGCATCTCCCTCGGCTTCGTGCTGCTGCGCGCCCTGCGCTGGCGCATCGAGCAGTTCCTCGGCGCCGCCGAGAAGCTCGGTCGCGGCGACTTCTCCTCCGCCGCTCAGATCCCGGCCTCCGGCGCCGACGAGTTCGCCAAGCTCGGCCGGGCGTTCATCGGGATGGCCCGCCAGCTCGACCAGCGCGTCGACCAGCTCGAACGCGAGCGCGAGCGCGTGCAGAGCTCCCTCCTGCGCCTCGGCAAGGCGTTCGCCGCCAACCTCGATCGCGACACGCTCGTGGAGCTCGTCGTCGAATCCGCCGTCGACGGCCTCACCGCCGACGCCGGGCGCGCCCTCATGCCGACCGGCCCCGGCGGCGCCCCGGAGACCCGCGGTTCGTTCGGCGCCGTGCTCGACAGCTGGGACGCCCTCGGCGAGGTGGAGCGGCGTGCGCTCGCCACGGGCGCCTCGGCCTCCGCCGAGGTGGGCGAGCTGCACGCCATCGCCGAACCCGATGCAGGTGGAGCGCGGGCGACGGCCCGCTCGGCGTGATCTCCGTCGCCCGCACGCGCCCGTTCGACCCCAACGAGCGCGACCTCCTCGCCTACCTCACCGAGCAGGCCGCGGTCTCGCTGCGCAACGTCGGCCGCCACGAGGACGTCGCGCGCGAGTCGATCACCGACGAGCTCACCGGGCTCGCGAACCGCCGCCGCTTCGACGACGTGCTGGCCCACGCGGCGGCCCCGCGCCACCGACGACGACCCGATCGCGCTCGTGATGCTCGACCTCGACCGCTTCAAGGTCATCAACGACACCCACGGCCACCCGTTCGGCGACCAGGTGCTCAAGGCCGTCGCCAAGGTGGTGCGCGACACCGCCCGCGACCGCGACCTGCCGGCGCGGTACGGCGGTGAGGAGCTCGCCGTCGTGCTCGCCACCGGCGACACCGAGGCGGCCCGGCACTTCGCCGAACGGCTGCGCCTCGCGATCGAGGCGCTCGACCTCGGCGACGACACCACCGGACGCGTGCCGGTGACCGCCAGCCTCGGCGTCGCATCGCTCCCGATCGACGGCGACGACGTGGGCGATCTCGTGCGTGCAGCCGACGAAGCCCTCTACCGCGCCAAGCGTGGCGGACGAAACCGGGTGGAAGCTGCCAGCCCTGCCCAAGGCCCGACAGGAGAGGTACGCTGACGCCATGGGCATCCTCGACGACGCCATCCGGGAGCACCTCGAGCTGAAGCGCCGCCGCGGCGCCGACGGCGCCGAGGTGAGCCGCCAAGAACGCGAGATCCTCGGCGGTGCCGAGGGCGGTGAGGCTGCCTACGCGGCACCGGCCGACGACCTACGACGCCGGCTACGACGAGCCGCTCGAGACCGAGGCGCCGTACGCGACGGCCGACGCGGATGCCGATCTCTTCGACGACCCGGTCGCGGAGCCGCTCGCCGGCTCGCCCCTGGCCGAGCCCGAGGGCGCCATCCGCCGGCCTCCGAGCCCGTGCCGGGCCTCTCGCCGACGGCCGCCGCCGACGAGCTCTTCCCGGGGACCGGCGAGCTGCTTGCCGCCAGCCAGGAAGCCGCCCCCGCGCCTGCCCCCCGCACCGACGCCGGTCGAGCGCCCCGCCTCGCCGGCCCTCGGCGCCCCCGCTCCCGCCGGCGCCGACTCCGAGACCGCCGCCCGCTCCGGCGCCCGCCGCCTCTCCGACGAGGAGCTCGCCGCCTGGCGCCGCCGCCTCTCCGAGCGCGCCGACCGCCTCGCCGCACAGCGCCCGGGCACGAGCGCCGCGCCCACCACCGGCGCCGACTCGGCGGCCTCCGTCGCACCGCGGGCCACGCCCGCCGACCAGACCCGTCCGCGGCGAGGACCCGCCGGCCTACTGGTCGGGCAACAGCGCGGCGGCCGCGCCGTCCACCCCCGCCGGCGGCGCCCCCACGCCGGACGGCGAGCCCCGCCTCTCCCGCGACTTCTTCGACGCCGGCGATGCCGAATCGGCCTTCGCCCCCCGAGGCCGCTCCGGAGCCGACGCCCGATCCCGACCACGACGTGCTCGACGAGACCCCGGACTTCCTCCAGGAGACGCCGGAGCACGATCGCATGTGGTTCGAGCAGCGCCCGCCGCGCGACTTCGACTTCGGTTGACCCTCCCGCCCACCGGCCTCGTCGATCGGTGGGCCGCCGCCCGGATGGGGGTCCCCCCGTTCGGACCGGTCACAGCGGCGCCTCGCAGGCTCGGCGGCGCTCCCCTCGGGCATCGCCCGCCCGGGGGCACCCCACCCGGGCTCGGTGGTGCGGTGCGCCGGCCGGGTGTGCGCTCGTTCTCCTCTGATGGCTTGGCCTCTGTGGCGCGTTTCGTGCGCTGCGTTCGGCCGAACGTCCAATGCGCTTCAAGTTGGTGGGTCGCTCGCCCGATCTCGTGATCGGACAGGGATTCCGGATTCACCACCCGGAAGACACCAGCTCTTGCCTCGGAGGGCAAGGACGCGCAAGGGCGACCGCGAGGTCGCCCTTGCTGCGTTTGGTGGCCGTGTTCAGGCGTAGGTGCCGCGCGCGTGGCCATGCTCGCGTGCTGCGGCATACGCCTCGCGCAGCTTGGCCGCCACGGCTGGCGGACCCGCCAGCTCGCGCGCTCGCTGCGCGGCTTGCAGCCCCGCCGCATCGTCGCCCGCGAGGTGGCGCAGGCGCTCGCGCAGGGCCGGCACGTCGCGTGGCTCCACGACCGCATCGTCGCCGAGGAGCTCCGGCAGCGCGCCGACGCGCGTTCCGATCGTCGGGACGGCCGCCGCCATCGACTCCAGCGCCGCGAGCCCGAACGTCTCATGCGCCAGCGACGGCGTGAGGCTCACCCCGCGCATTCGCGCGCAGCAGCGCGAGCACGGCGTCGTCGACGCGGCCGAGGAACACCGTGGAGCCGCGGACGACGGGCGCCTGCGGCAACGCGGCGGTGAGCTCGTCGCCGAGGATCGCCGCGGCCGACGCCGACACCTTCACGCCCCGCGCCGCCGCGCTCGGCACCGGCGGCCCGGCCGCCCACGGATTGGCGCTGCGATCCGGCGGCGGGGCGGCCGCGCGGCGCACCGCCTCGGCCGGCGCCCGCACACCCCGCGAGCGACTGGAGCGCAGCCGCCTCCGGCCCGTCGCCCGCGATCACGAGCGGCAGCCCGATCGCCGCGCACGCCTCGATCGCGGTCGCGATGTCCTTCTCCGGCGCCAGGCGGCCGACGAGCAGCGCGAAGCGTCCCGTCGACGCGGTCGACCGGTCGGCGATCGTCGGCGCCACGCCGCCGACCACGTGGATCTGGTTCAGCGGCACGCCGAGCCCGAGCGCCAGCAGCCGCGAGCGCGCCGCGAGGCTCGGCACGATCACCGCGTCGGCGATCGCCACCACCTCCTTGCGCCAGCGCGGCAGGGCGGCGCCGTACGCGACGGACTCCGGGAGGCTCCCGCGGCAGCGGTGACGGATGCCCGGCACGCTCCAGCTGCCGTGGCACTCGGTGCAGTCCCGCCCGTCGCGCACGTTCGTCGCGACCGCGCACACGAGGCGCGTGTTGTGGAGGTGCACCACCACCGCGGCGCCCTGCTTGCGCGCCGCCCGCAGCGCGACCGGACCGAAGGTGGGGAAGAGGTTGTGGGCGTGCAGCAGGTCGGCCCCGGTGCGCTCGAGCGCCTCCGTCACCTGTCGCCCGCCGAGACCGCCGGCGAGCAGGCCACGCGCCGCATCGACGCCCGTGATGGCGGTCGAGTCGCGGCGCAGCCACGCGACCCGTTCGCCCAGCTCGCGTTCGGCGAGGTCGGCGAGCTGCTCGGCGGCGCGCTCCTCGCCTCCGGCCACCCGGTACCCATGGTGCAGAGCGAGGACGGAGTGGGTCACGCGAGAGGCCGAGGCGCCGCGGCGGGCTGAGCACCCGCGCCGAGCGCGACGGACTATACGGCCCTCCACCCACGCTGCCGCCACCGTGCCCGAGGCCGCTCGGCCGGTGCGCGCGGACGAGGTCAAGTCAGCGGGTCGACGGCCGAGCAACAGGGCGTACGCACCGTTTCGGTGCCCCTGCCAACATCCGGCCCGAGGACGTCCTCGGCGGAACCCATGATCCAGCGGAGTCCCCGTCAGGCCGCACGGCGCGCACGGAGCGCGCCGCCCGAGGATCCCGCCGCCCGTTCCCACGGCACCCACTCCAGGAGTCCCACAGTGCGTCCCGCGCCACGCTTCCGCCCCGTCCGCACCATGGTCGCCGCCGCGACCGTCGTCGCCAGCCTCGTGCCGGCTGCTTCGACCTCGGCCGCAGCCCTCGGAACCAACGGCGCTGCGGTTCCCGTCCTCTCCTGGGGCGCCTGTGATGCGGCCCTCCTCGAGGCCGATCCCGCCTTCGTCTGCGCCACCGCCAGCGTGCCGCTCGACTACCGCAAGCCGGCTGGCGCGAAGATCGAGATCGCGCTCGCCAAGCTTCCGGCGACCGGCCCGGGCCCCCGCAAGGGCACCGTGTTCGTGAACCCGGGCGGCCCCGGTGCCCCCGGCCGGGATGCGGCCACCTTCGCCACGGCCCGCCTGCGCGAGCGCTTCGACGTGATCGGCTTCGATCCGCGTGGCGTCGGCGCGAGCACGCCGGCCGTGTACTGCGCCGCCACCAGCGAGGAGGCCGCCTCGCTGCTCAACCCCACCTTCCCGATCAACGCCGTGCAGGATGCGACGGCGCTCACGAAGGCCCAGCAGGGTGCAGCGGGCTGCAGGCGCTCCGCAACGATCGCCAGCCACATGAGCACGGGCAACGTCGCGCGCGACCTCGACCTGCTGCGCCGCGGCGTCGGCGATCCGTCGCTGAACTTCCTCGGCTTCTCGTCGGGCACGCTGATCGGCGAGACCTACGCCAACCTCTTCCCGGCGACGACCCGCGCGCTCGCGCTCGACGGCACGCTCGATCCGGTGCGCTTCACCACCGGCCGGACGACCGCCGAGGCCCTCCAGCCGCTCGACGAGCGGCTGCGCTCCTACACCGGCACCGACGAGGCCGTCAGCGCGTTCCTCACCGCCTGCGCATCGGCGCCGGGCACCTGCGCGTTCGTCGGCGCCGGCGCGACCACGCCCGCTGCCCTGCGCACCAAGTTCGATGCGCTCCTCGCGCGCGTGCGTGCCAAGAACGGCGTGACGGTCGATCTCGGCAACGGCTCGCAGGTCCTCAGCTACCAGGACCTCGTCGCGATGATCTACGGCGAGCTGAACACCGGCATCTTCACGTCGCAGGACCTCGCCGGCGCGCTCGACGCGATCGACATCGCCAGCAGGTCGCAGGTCGCCCGCATCCCGTCGAACGACATCGCCGCGCTCCTCGAGGCGCTGCGCCGCTGGCGCACGGGTGGCGGTGGCCCCGTGCAGCAGCCGTACGACAACTTCCAGGACGCGTTCTCGACGTTCGTCTGCAACGACACCGTCGGCCCGGCCAGCGGCCTTGCGTACGCGTCGACGGCCAAGCTGGCCGACGCCCGCACCCCCGGGTTCGGCCCCTTCTGGATCTGGACGACGGCCGCCTGCGCGAGCTTCCCGGTGGCGGACGTCGACGCGTATGCCGGCCCGTGGAACGCGGTCACCCCGAACCCGGTGCTGCTCCTCGGCAACCGCGGCGGCGACCCGTCGGTGCGGTACGCGAACGCCGTCGCCGCGCAGGGCACGCTGGGCAAGAGCCGCCTGCTCAGCGTCGACATGTACGGTCACACGTCCTACAACCTTGCCAGCAGCTGTGTCGACGATGCGGTCGACGGCTACTTCCTCACGCTCGCCGTCCCGGCTCCGGGCGCAGCGTGCGGCACCGATTTCGGCCCGTTCGATCCGCAGGATGCTGCGGATCGCAGTGCCGGCGCCCAGGAGGGCTACGCGCGCGGCGCTGCCGCCCGCTGATCTCCAGGGCGTTCAAGGCCTCCCACGGGGGAGGTGTGGAACAGCAGGGCGGCGCTCAGCATGGGGGTGCGGCGCCGTCCTGCTGGACCCACATCGGCGGCAGGC
>JAQIJQ010000026.1:0-36747 GCA_036946195.1 Patulibacter minatonensis
GCATCAACCCGGCCGCAGCCCGCCCGGTTGACAGCGAGAGCTGGGCGTTCCAGCCCTCGAGCGGCGCGCGCGGCGCCCACGCCAGGGCCCACCCGCCGCCCGCGGTCTCGACGAGCTCCTGCTCCGGCTCGGGGAGTTCGATCGCCCCGCGGCGCACCGCCGCCGCCTGGAGCGCCGGCCCGAGTTCGGCCAGCGCCGCGATCTGCGGGTGCGGTCGGCCCGCGACGAGCGCGGCCTGGGCCGACGCGTAGTCGAGCTGTGCGGTCGAGCGCACGAGCGCACGCCGCACCTGTGGGACGCCCGTGAGCTCGCCCTGCGAGTCGACGGTGAGCGTCCACAGCACCGCGAGACGCTCCTCGCCGGGCAGGAGGCTCGCGACGTCCTCCGAGAGCTGCGGTGGGTGCAGCGGGACGCGCCGCCCCGGAAGGTAGACCGTCTCGCCGCGGCGCAGCGACTCGGCCTCGACCGCCCCGCCCGGCACCACGTGGGCGGCCACATCGGCGATCGCGTAGTGCAGCACGGTCGTGCCCGGCGCGGACCCCGGTTCGATCGCGAACGCCTGGTCGAGATCCCGGCTCCCGGCCGGATCGAGCGTCACGAGCGGGAGCGCCCGAGCGTCCTCGCGCTCGGCGGCCCCGATGAGACCGGCCGCGAGCGCGGCGGGGGCGCCCTCGGCGCTCGCGGCCGCGATCTCCCCGAGCACCTCGGGTTCGAACTCGGCGGGGAGCTCGAGCTCGGCGGTGAGCGCCGCGAACCCAGCTCGCAACGCGTCGGCGTGCTCGGCACCGGACGGAGAAAGGATGCGTCGGACGGTCATCGCTGGCGCCGAGCGTAACGCCCCCGCAGAGCCGCGAACCGGGTCAGGAGCCGGTGACGCCGGCCGGGGTGATCGGGTCGGCGAGCGCCACCCGGTCGCGGCCGGCGGCCTTGGCGGCATAGAGCGCACGGTCGGCGTCGCTCAGGAGCGCGTGCACGTCCTCCGGGCCGCCGGTGTACACGGCTACGCCGGCGCTGACGGTGAGGCGGGCGCCGCTGCCGGCCTGGTCGCGCAGGAGCTCGCCGACGCGCTCGGCGAACGCCCGGGCGCCCGGCGCCGCGAGTCCGGGCATCACGGCGACGAACTCCTCCCCGCCGATGCGGGCGACGAGGTCCGTGGGTCGCGAGGCTCGTGCGAGCAGCTGCGCGAAACCGGTGAGCGCAGCATCGCCGGCGGCGTGGCCCTCGCGGTCGTTGAGGGCCTTGAAGTGGTCGATGTCGAACATGACGAGCGCGAGCGAGCCACCGTCGATGCGCATGCGCTCGATCAGTCGTCCCGCGACCTCCTCGAAGGTGCCGCGGTTCGCAAGGCCGGTGAGGCCATCGGTCGCGGCGACGCGTTCGAGGTCGCCGATGAGCACGTCGCGCCCGTGGCGCAGCGCGCGCGTGAGGGTCATGAGTGCCGCGATCACCATCGCGGTCTCGCACCACAGCAGCGCATCCCATCCGGCGGGGCGCACGAGCAGGGCGCCCGAGAGGCCGAGCAGCGCGGTGAGGCTGAGCGCCACCGACTCGCGGGTCGACAGCAGGTAGGCGCCGCCGAGCAATGGCAGCAGGAGGAAGAACGGCAGGCCGCCGGTGCGGTCGAAGGTGGCGATGAGTCCGCAGATGATCGCGATCGCCCCGAGCGCGACGGCCACCACCTCGATGCTCGTCGGGTGCGTGTGGGCGCGCCAGGCGGCGACGCACAGCAGCACGCAGGCGACGGCGCCGTTCAGCGCGGCACGGTGGTCGTTCGTGCTGAGCCCGGGCACCACGGCCAGGGACAGCAGTCCGGCCGCGCAGGCGAGCGCGGCCCACATCGAGATGCGGCGCCATCGTGCGCCATCGCGCAAGCGGATGGCCTCGGGGGTGCGAGGCGCCGAGGATTCGGACGGGCGCGGCGGGGCGACGGTGGCGGACCGGAGGAGCACGGAAACAGGACGCGGGGACGTCGATCGTACGCCCCCTCCCCTCAAGTGTCGGCCACAGCGGCCCGGCACTTGACCGCCGAGCCTCCCGCTCAGGCCGTCGAAGGCTGCGTCGGCAGCTCGGCCGGCCGCCCCGGTCGCACGAACACGCGCTGCCCGACCGTGAGCCCGAGCCGCGCCGACTCGCCACGGGTGACCTGTGCCTGCAGGGCGTGCCCCGACTCGCTGCTCAGCTCCACGCGCACCTCGAACCCGAGGTGCACGATCCGCTCCACCGACACGGGCACGGCGCCGTCGATCGCGTGCACCGACAGCACCAGGTCGTGGGGACGTACGAGCTCGCCGTTCAGCGTGGCCGTCGGCCCGAGGAAGCTCATCACGAAGTCGTTCGCCGGCTGCTCGTACACCTCGCGCGGGCTCCCCCACTGTTCGATCCGGCCCTCGTTCAGCACGGCGATGTGGTCGGCGACATCGAGCGCCTCCTCCTGGTCGTGGGTGACCAGCACGGTGGTGACGCCGGTCTCGGCCTGGAGCTGGCGGAGCCACTGCCGCAGATCGCCGCGGACCTTCGCATCCAGCGCGCCGAACGGCTCGTCGAGCAGAAGCACCTTGGGCTGCACGGCGAGCGCCCGCGCGAGCGCCATGCGCTGACGCTGCCCGCCGGAGAGCTGCGCGGGGTAGCGGTCCTGGTAGCCCGCGAGGCCGACGATCTCCAGCAGCTCGTCGACGCGCTTGGCGATCTCCGCCTTCGGCTGCTTGCGGATCGACGGCCCGAACCCGACGTTGTCACGCACCGTCATGTGCTTGAACGCGGCGTAGTGCTGGAACACGAACCCGATGCCGCGCGCCTGCGGCGCCACGTAGGTCACGTCCTCGCCGCCGATGAGCACCGTGCCGCCGTCGGGCACCTCGAGGCCGGCGATCGTCCGCAGCAGCGTCGACTTGCCACCGCCCGACGGTCCGAGCAGCGCCGTGAGCGAGCCGCTCGGGATCGTCAGGTCGACGTTGCGCAGCGCGTGGTAGTCGCCGTAGTGCTTCTCGAGGCCCTTGACGACGATCGCGTGCGATCCCGCCGTGAGCGCGTCGGCACCCTCGACGAGGTCGTGGAGCTGGCCCGCGGTGTGCGGCAGGTCGGTCATTCCGTCTCCCTCCGACGGTCCAGAACGGTCATGAGGAGCAGGGCGACGATCGCGAGCACCATGAGCAGGGTCGAGGCGGCGTACGCACCGAAGGTGTTGTGGTCGTCGATGTACCGCGAATGCACGAGCAGCGTGAGCGTCTGGCTCTCTCCGGCGATCCCGGACGACACCATGATCACCGCGCCGAACTCGCCGAGCGAGCGGGCGATCGTCAGCACGACGCCGTAGGTCAGGCCCCACCGGATCGCCGGCAAGGTGATCCGCCAGAACGTCTGCCAGCGGCTTGCACCGAGCGTCGCGGCCGCCTGTTCCTGCTCCTCGCCGATCTCGTGCAGGACGGGTTCGACCTCGCGGACGACGAACGGGAGCGTCACGAAGATCGTCGCGAGCACCATGCCGGGCAACGCGAAGATCACCTTGATCCCCGAATCTTCGAGGAAGCCGAACCACCCGGAGCTGCCCCACAGCAGGATGAGCGACACGCCGACGACGATCGGACTGACCGCGAACGGCAGATCGACGATCGCCTGCACGATGCCGCGACCGCGGAACCGCCCGCGGACGAGCGCGAGCGCGGTGACGACGCCGAAGACGACGTTGACCGGCACGACGATCGCGACGATCAGCAGGCTCAGCGAGAGCGCGGAGATCGCGGCCGGCGTGGTGATCTGGTCCCAGAAGGCGGCGAAGCCGTCGCCGAACGTGCGCGCGAGGATCAACCCGATCGGGACCGCGACGAGGATGCCGAGGTAGGCGAGCGCGACCGTGCGCAGCGAGATGCGCGAAAGGCGGGAGACGATCACCGAGCGGCCTCCTCACGGCGCGCGGTGCGCGAGCCGATGATGCGGAGGACGAAGAGCACGCTGAAGGCGATCGCGAGCAGTGCCACCGACACCGCGGCCCCGTTGACGAACCGGTCGATCTCGATCTGCTTCTGGATGTACTGCGATGCGACCTCGGTCTCGCGCGGGATGCCGCCGCCGATCAGCACGACCGAGCCGTACTCGCCGATCGCCCGCGTGAACGCGAGGCCCGCGCCGCTGAGGATCGCCGGGGCGAGGGTCGGCAGGATGATCTTGCGCAGGATCAGCCCGTTGCTCGCACCGAGCGAGGCCGCCGCCTCCTCCACCTCCTTGTCGAGCTCGATGAGCACCGGCTGCACGGAGCGCACGACGAACGGCAGCGTCACGAACAGCAGGGCGATCACGAGCGCGGGGCGCGTGGCGTTGAGGTGCACGCCGATCGGGCTCTCGGGGCCGTAGAGCGAGAGCAGGACGATCGACGCGACGATCGTCGGGAGCGCGAACGGCAGGTCGATCAATGCGTTCACGATCGACTTGCCCGGGAAGTCGTCGCGCACGAGCACCCAGGCGATCAGGGTGCCCATGACGACGTTGACGAGTGCGACGACGGCCGACACCGAGAGGGTGACGAGCAGCGCGGCGCGCGCGGCCGGGGCATCGATCGCATCGATGAACCCGCCGATGCCGTTGTCGAACGACTTGACGATCACCGCCGCGAGCGGCAGCAGCACGATCAGGCTGAGCCAGAGCGTCGCCACACCGAGCCCGAGCGGGCCGATGCCGCCGGCGGCACGGCGTCCGATCTTGCGGGCGCCGGCGGGCCGTGCCGGCGCCGGCTGGTGCGGCGCCGCGGTGGTCGTCGGAGCGGCCATCGAGGGTTAGCTCGTGGCCTCGTCGTACACCTTGGCGATCGAGCCGTTGTCGGCGTCGAAGAGCTTGGCGTCCACGTCGGCCCAGCCACCCAGGTCGGCGATCGTCCAGAGCTTCTGCGGCGCGGGGAAGTCCTTCGCGAACTTGGCGAGGATCGCCTCGTTCACCGGACGGAAACCGGCCTGCGCCCAGAGCGTCTGCCCCTCGTCGCTGTAGAGGAAGTCCTTGAACGCGTTGGCCGCGCCCGCGTGCTTGGTGGTCTTCGTCACGGCGACCGGGTTCTCGATCTTGAAGGTGCCGGGCGGCGTGACGTGCTCGACCTTCTCACCGTCGCGCTCGATGAACAGCGCCTCGTTCTCGTAGGTGAGGAGCGCGTCGCCCGTGCCCTGCAGGAAGGTCTCGGTGGCCTCCCGGCCCGACTTCGGCTGGCTCTTGACGTGCTCGCCGACGAGCTTCTTGATGTAGGCGATGCCGGCGGCCGGATCCTTGCCGCCGTCGCTCTTGACGGCGTACGGCGCGAGGAGGTTCCACTTCGCCGAGCCGGAGCTGAACGGGTTCGGGGTGACGACCTCGACGCCTGGCTTGAGCAGGTCGTCCCAGTCCTTGATGCCCTTCGGATTGCCGGCGCGGGTCACGATCGTGACCACCGAACCGAACGGCAGCCCCTTGTGCTCGTCGGCGTTCCAGTCGTCGGCGACGATCCCGGCCTTCACCAGGCGGGTGATGTCGGGCTCGACCGAGAAGTTCACGATGTCGGTGTCCAGGCCGGCCTCGACCTTGCGCGACTGGTCGCCGGAGGCGCCGTAGGACTGCGTGAAGGTGATGCCCTTGCCGGCGGCGGTCTTCTGAAAGGCCGGGATGATCTTGTCGAAGCCGGGCTTCGGCACGGCGTAGCCGACGAGCGAGAGCTTCACCGCTCCGGCCGACGACTCGCTGTCGGCCGAGCCCGACGTGTCGTCGCTCGCGCCACCGCACGCGGCGAGCACGGTCCCGAGGGCGAGCGCGGTGGCCGCGCCGGCGGCGATGCGGCGTCGGTTCGTAAACCAGTCAAAGGCGGGCATGTTTGAGGTTTATAGCAGAGGTACTCGAATTCCGGCCCAAGCCACCTCGATTTCCCATCTTCGTCCAGTTTTCGCTCGGAGCGCACCGCCCAACAGCGCACATCGGCCCGCCTCGGGGCAGCCGGGCGGTGCGTGCCACACCAGGCAGGACGCGACCGTGGGCGGCGCGGACGGCCGCCGGCTAGCGACGGTTCCAGGCGCCCGGCGCGGCGATGAGCTCGCCGACGACCTTGGGCAGCTCGCCGCTGGCGAGATCCGCGAGGCTCGTCACCTCGAGCACGGAGCGCAGGCTCGCGCGCACGGCGATCCACACCTCGCGCAGCTGGGCCGAGGCCCCGTGATAGTCGACCTGCTCGGGCGCCACGCCGGCGATGGCCGCGAGCGGCCCGTCGACGGCGCGGATCACGTCGGCGATCGCGATGGTCGAGGCCGGACGCGCGAGCCGGTGACCTCCGTCCACCCCGCGCTTGCTCTCGACGAGACCAGCGCGGCGCAGCTCCTGGAGGATCGTGGCCAGGAACGGGCGCGGGATGCCCTGCGCCTCGGCGATGCGCTCGGCCGTCACGAGCGATCCACCCCCCGCCTGCTGGACGGCCAACTCGATGCCGGCGCGGACGGCGTAATCGACCTTGGCGGAGACGTGCACGCGGGCATTCTCCCCTATCGGCCGGCGGGCCGCGCCGCGCCCGATCAGCGCGCGAGCGCGTCGAGCGGTGGCCGCTCGACGAACGGCAGCGTCGCGCCCGGATCCCACCGGCCGGCGCGATGCAGGATCGCCGCGGCGACCTGGCCGGCCATAGGCGCCAGCTGCCCGAGCGGCTTGTGACGGTTCTGGCGGGTACCCAGATCGACCTCGACCATCCCGCCCAGCCCGACCGTCCGCCACACGTCGATCAGCAGGGCGACGTCGACCGCGTACTCCGTGGCGAGCGGCAGCGCGCGGAGCAGCGTGGCGTCGACGGCGATCTCGCCGGCGAGGGGTTGGCCGAAGGCGGCAAGCTCGGGCAACAGCATCGCGAGCAGCGGCTTGGCCGCCAGCTCGGTCACCCGACCACCTCCCGTCGGGCGGTGACCGTTCGTGTCGAGGAACGGCCGCGCGTAGGTGGCCTTCGCGAACCCGTGGCCGTCGACGGCCGTCGCGCCGATCAGTGCGAGCGGCATCCGCTCGGCGAAGTCGGCGGAGTCACCGTCGACGAAGCAGAGCACGTCCTCCCCGCAGATGCTCGCGGCGCGCCACATGGCGTCGCCCTTCCCGAGCACGGCGCCGAGCTCGCCGTGCAGCTCCCACTGACGCACCACCTCCGCCCCAGCCCGCTCGGCGAGACGTGGCGTGTCGTCGGCCGAGGCGTCAGCGACGAGCACGCGGTCGAGCACGCCGGCACGCCGGAGGGCGACGAGGGCCGCGACGGTCGCCTCGATCGTCTGCGCCTCGTCGAGCGTGGGGACGATCACGACGACCGACCGCTCGCGGCGGTCGGCGACGGCCCTGGCGTCGTAGGCCACGTGGTGGGCGCGGTGCAGGTTCGGGATGGTGGTCACGTCGCGCGTCCGGGGACGACCCCGATCATGACGGACCGGGCGGGGCAGCCGAGCCGCCCGTTCGGACGGGCCCTGGCCTCACGCGCCGGGGCGGGCGACGACGGTCTGGTTGCGACCCGAACGCTTGGCCTCGTAGAGCGCGCCGTCGGCGAGCGCGACGAGCTGGGCCGGGCCGTCGTGATCGTCGCGGAGCCCGGCGACGCCGCAGCTCACGGTGAGCGGGGCGTCGTCGCCGGCGGTCGCGGTGGCGACGCGAGCGCGCACCCGCTCGGCGAAGCGCTCCGCCGCCGCGAGCTCGGTGTCCGGCAACGCGATCACGAACTCCTCTCCACCGATCCGGGCGGGCAGGTCGACGCCCCGGCACTCGCTGGCGAGCACCGCGGCGCACCGCCGCAGTGCGACGTCGCCGGTGGCATGGCCGTGACGGTCGTTGACGGCCTTGAAGTGGTCGACATCGAGCGCGACGATGCACAGCGCCGAGCCGTTCCGCCGCGCGCGGGCCATCTCGCGCGCGAGCATCGCCTCGAACGTCGCACGGTTCGCGAGGCCCGTGAGGTGGTCCGTCGACGCCGTGTGGTGGAGACCTCCGATCACCTCCGCGAGCGACTCGCGCAGCAGCCGCACGAGCGCCGTCACCCCGACCACGACGAGGATCATCGGAACGTAGACCTGCGCGCGCCCACCCTGGTCGCCCCACCCCCAGAGCGCCACGGCGAACGTGACGACGAACAGCCCGAGCACGATGAGCAGGTCGCGTCGGCGCAGGAAGTACGCGGCCGTGAGCACGGGCCAGAGGTAGAACGCCGGCGTCGCTCCGACCGGGTGGCTGACCGCGACGATCACCCCGATGAACGCCAGTCCGGCGACGTTCGAGAGCCGGGCCTGCAGGAGCGTGCCGACCGGGCGCAACCACCGCACGCCCGCGAGCAGCACGGCGACGCCGCCGAGCGCGAGGTAGGCGTCGCGGCCCGTCTCGTCCTGCCCCGGGAGCACGACCGCCGCGAGCACGAGCGTCAGCCCACCCACGAGGTACTGGAGGATGGCGACGATGCGCATCAGCGCGAGGTCGTCGGAGGTCGGGTGGATCCGCACGTCCGAGCGCAGCAGGCGCTGCATCGGCGACTGCCGGGCGACGTCGGAGGTTTGGGGAACTGCGGTCATGCCGTCGGGCGCATTGGCGCTCTCCGGAGATCGGCAGGTGACCGAGCCGGCTTGAACCCGACCCGGGTGACACTGGACCCCCGTTGCGACCGGCCGGCGGGTGGTACCGGCGAGTCCGCCCTCGGCTAGCCTACCTTCGCGCGGAGCGTTTTCGCGCCACGTGCGATCCCGGTGCCGAGCAGGGCTCCGATGGCGATGTCACTCGGGTAATGCACGCCCAGGTGCACCCGTGAGATCGCCATGGTCGAGGCGGCCACCGCGAGGGGCGTCCGCGGGAGCAGGCCTCCGTAGGCCACCACGGCTGCGGCGGACGACGCCGAGTGCGAGCTCGGGAAGCTGAGCGGCCCCGGCGTGGGGATGAGCGGCGGGAGGTCTTCGAACGAGGGGCGCGGACGGCGGGCCACCTGTTTGAGGCTCGTGTTGACCAGGTAGGCGGCGCCGACGCTGGCAAGGCCGCTGACCCAGTCGTCGCGGCGACGGCGGTCGACGAGCGCGCCGCCGACGCCGATCGCGATCCAGATCGCGCCGTGCTCGCCGAGGTGCGAGTAGGAGCGCACCGCTCGGGTCACACGCCGCGACCTCGCCTGCCCGCGCAGCCAGCGCATCCCCGCGCGGTCGATGCGGCCGACCGTTCGCAGGAGCGGACCGCCCGTGAGCCGTGCCCGCAGGCTGCGCCGCGCATCCGCGCGTTCCTGGGCCTCCGCCGCCGCGATCCGCGGATCGAGGTCGTCGGCGTCGGGCGGGAGGTCGTCGATGGTGGGGCCGGTCGCCACGCGCAGCACCGTACCGGGCGCCGCCGGACACGACGTGCGCGACCGCGGTCATCCGCAACACTGAGGCGGTGCGCGTCGCCCTGATCCTGAACCGGCGATCGGGATCCGTGGGTGACCCGTCCGAGCTCGTCGCCGCGATCCGCGCGCGCGTCGGCGAGGTGACGGTGCACGAACCCGGCCAGGCGCGCGCGGCCGTCGCCACCACGCCCGAGCGGCTGATCGCGGCCGGGGGCGACGGCTCACTCGGCGATGCGTTCGCGGCCGCGGCGGCGGCCGGGGTGCCCCTCGCGGTGATCGCCGCCGGCACGGCCAACGACTTCGCGCACGCGCTCCACCTGCCCATCGAGCGGGATGCGGCCGTGGCCCTCGCCACCGACCCGGCCGCCCGACGCCAGCCCACCTGGGGCGGCACCGTCGCCGGCCGGCCGTTCGTGAACGTCGCCAGCGTCGGCCTCGCCGTCGATGCCGCCGAGCGCGCCGACACGCTCAAGTCCAAGCTCGGCCCGCTCGCATACGCCGCTGGCGCCGTGCACGCCGGGATCGTCGGCCGGTCGGTCGACGCCCGCCTGGAGCGCGGCCACGAGGAGGTTGCTCGCGGCGCCGTCTTCCAGGTGCTCGTCGGCGCCAGCGGCCGCTTCGGCGGTGGTTCGGGCCTCGGCCAGGCCGATCCGACGGACCCGCAGCTCGTCGCGGCGTGGGTGCCGGCGAAGTCGCGCCTCGAGCTCCCGGTTCGGGCGGTGGGCCTGCGCAACCGCACGCTCGAGCAGCAGTCGGGCGTCGAGTGGTGGCGCGCGCCGACGTTCGCGGCCACGGCCGTCGTGCACGGCCACCCGGCGAGCTGGAACGTGGACGGCGAGCTCTGGCGTCCCGGGTCGTCCGTCGTGCACCTGCGCACGCTCGGCCCGGTCGACGTGATCGTGCCCGCCTAGGACGCGCGGCTAGCCTGCTGGGTGGCGCGGCTCCTCCGCGCCGCCGGACGCCCCGGCGAGCGCGTCTCTGGGAGACTGGAGCGCGGCGCCGGAAGGCGCCTCCGCCGACGCCATCAGGAGCGCCAGATGCCCGACACCACGACCGTTCTCGAGATCCCGACCGACCTCCTCCCGGCCGACGGCCGGTTCGGCGCGGGCCCCTCGAAGGTGCGCCCCGAGCAGATCCAGGCCATCGTCGACGGCGGCGCCTCGATCATGGGGACGTCCCACCGCCAGGCCACCGTGAAGGACGTCGTCGGCCGCGTGCGCGACGGGCTCGGCCAGCTCTTCTCCCTGCCCGAGGGCTACGAGGTGCTCCTCGGCAACGGCGGCACGACCGCGTTCTGGGACGCGGCCGCCGCGGGCCTGATCCGCGAGAAGTCGCTCCACCTCACCTACGGCGAGTTCTCCAGCAAGTTCGCGAAGGTCGCGGCGGGCGCCCCGTTCCTGCAGGATCCGATCGTCGTCAGCGCCGACCCCGGCTCGGCCCCGGCTCCCACGAGCGACCCGTCGGTCGACCTCATCGGCTGGGCCCACAACGAGACCTCGACCGGCGTCGCCGTGCCCGTCGTCCGCCCCGAGGGCTCGGGCGACGCGCTCATCGCGATCGACGCGACGAGCGGCGCCGGCGGCCTGCCCGTCGACATCACGCAGTCGGACGTCTACTACTTCGCGCCGCAGAAGTGCTTCGCCTCCGACGGCGGCCTGTGGCTGGCGATCGTGAGCCCGGCGGCCGTGGCGCGCATCGACGAGGTGGCCGCGCGCACCGACCGCTGGATCCCGGAGTTCCTCTCACTCACCACGGCGCGCGACAACTCCCTCAAGAACCAGACCTACAACACGCCCGCCCTCGCGACGCTGCTGCTCCTCGAGAACCAGCTGCAGTGGATGAACGAGAACGGCGGCCTGGCGTTCACCACCGGCCGCACGAAGGACTCGTCCGACCGCATCTACCAGTGGGCCGAGCAGTCGAGCTTCGCGACGCCGTTCGTGACCGATCCTGCGCACCGCTCGCAGGTGATCTGCACCGTCGACTTCGACGAGTCGGTCGATGCAGCCGTCATCGCGAAGACGCTCCGGGCGAACGGCGTGGTCGACACCGATCCGTACCGCAAGCTCGGTCGCAACCAGCTGCGCATCGCCACGTTCCCGGCGATCGACCCGGACGACGTGAGCGCGCTGCTCGCCTCGATCGACTGGATCGTCGAGCAGCTCTAGGTGCCGCGCGCGATCCGGGGACTGCGCGCGCAGCGACCGGATCGCGTCCGCCGCCTCAGCAGCGGCTCACCCGGCGCTTGCCCATCGGCAGGCGCACGCGCGTCTTGCTGGTGTTGTTGGTCTCGTCCGACTCGATGATGTGGTTCTCGGGGTCGGCGATGTGCAGGAGGTCGAAGCAGCCCCGCAGGCCCGTCACGTCGATCCACTGCTCGTAGTAGAGGGCCGGGTAGATGTCCGCCCAGCCGGGCGACGTGCCGAGGGTCACGGCGCGGCGATTCGGATTGCGGCTGCAGGCCGGGTACACCGGCCGGCCCGGGCTCCGCGGCCAGTCCCAGAGCCGCCGCAGATCGCGCAGGCAGTAGATGAGCTTCTCCCCCGTGCGCACGAGCTTCGGGGTGCCGCCGGTGCTCCAGAGCTCGAACTTCGCGGCGTTGGCGAACTTCCAGTAGCCGCCCTGGCCGGGGATCGGCTTGAACACGACGTTGCCGGCGCCGCCCGGCACGCGGATGGGGCGACCGCCGGTGCGGTACACGTACTGCGTCGCGTCCATCCTGCCCGGGCCGGAGCGTACGCCGCGCACCTCGACCGGGCCCGCACCGACCGAGAGCACCGCGTTCGCCGCGCGGAGCATCTTCCACCCGTGCCAGCGGTCGGGGACGAGCTGGTACGGCGCACGCATGGCGATGTCCGGGCAGAGGACACCGGGCTGCTGGCAGAGCTCGGCCCCCTCGTGCGCGGGGACCTCGGTCCGCGGCGGGATCGGCGCGATCCACGGGTGCGGCGGAAGCGGAACGATCGCGCCGGCCGGAGCGGCGGCGGCGAGGGCGGTCAGCAGGGCGAGGACGAGGGCGAGCGCGCGGGGCAGGGCTCGCCGATGCGTGGGGCGGGGGCGCATGGCCGGCGGAGCGTATCGGCGATAGCCTGCCGGAGCGGCGGTCGTCCTGGGCGATCGCAGATCCCCTCCAGGAGGACCCCATCATGGCTCGATCGCTCGCGGGCAAGACGCTCTTCATCTCCGGCGGCAGCCGGGGCATCGGCCTCGCGATCGCGCTGCGCGCCGCGCGTGACGGCGCCAACGTCGCGCTCCTCGCGAAGACCGATCAGCCGCACCCCAAGCTCGAGGGCACGGTCCACACGGCAGCGGCGGAGATCGACGCGGCCGGCGGCACCGGGCTCGCGATCGTCGGCGACGTGCGCGAGGAGGAGAGCGTGCAGGCCGCGATCGATGCCACGGTGGCCGAGTTCGGCGGGATCGACATCGTCGTCAACAACGCGTCGGCGATCAACCTGAGCAAGACGGTCGACCTGCCGATGAAGCGCTTCGACCTGATGAATCAGATCAACGTGCGCGGCACGTTCCTGGTCACCAAGCTCGCGCTGCCGCACCTGCAGCAGTCCGAGAACGGCCACGTCCTCACCCTCTCGCCGCCGCTCAACTTCGCGCCGCACTGGCTGGCGAACAACGTCGGCTACATGATGGCCAAGTACGCGATGACCCTCTGCGCGATCGGCATCGCCGAGGAGCAGCGCGAGCACGGCGTGGCCTCGAACGCGCTCTGGCCCCGGACGACGATCGCGACGGCGGCCGTCAACAACCTGCTCGGCGGCGCCGAGATGATGGCGGCCTCCCGCACGCCGGAGATCATGGCCGACGCCGCCTACGCGATCCTCACGCGCGACGCGAAGGCCTACAGCGGCCATACGGCGATCGACGACGAGGTGCTGGCCGAGGAGGGCATCACCGACCTCGAGCCGTACTCCGTCACCCCCGGCACGACGCAGTTCGCGCCGGACCTCTTCCTCGACGCCTAGGCGCCGCTCGCCCGTCGGCCCTAGCGGCCGCCGAAGAGGCCGCCGCGGCGCTTCTCCACGAACGCGTGCTCGAGCTGCGCGGACTGGAAGGCGCCCGGCGCTTCGCCGGTGGTCGCGAAGCGGTAGAGCGCGACGCGGAACACGGTGTTGAGGGTCACCTGGATGACGGATGCGGCGATCATCAGGCCGACGCCCACCACGACCGCGAGCACCATGATGGCCTCGACGTCCGTGGCGACGCCCGCGAAGATGATCAGCATCGCGGGCAGGAACCCGAGCAGGAAGGTGATGAGGCCGATCGACGCCGAGCCGACGAGGCCCTCGCCCCACTGCTGGCGGATCAGACGAGAGGACTGCTTGATCGCGTCCGTGGGCTTGGTGCCCTCGAGCGCGATGAGCGGCACCACGAAGAACGTCGCGATGCTCCAGGTCGCGTTCGCGAGGCCGCCGATGAGGGAGCTGAGCAGCGCGCCGACGCCCTCTCGCAGCACCGACTGGAGGGCGCTGATCAGCGCGCCGACCGCGGCGGAGATGAAGGCCCAGACCAGGATCTGCGGCAGGACCTTGCGAGCGGCCGCGACACCCTCACCGAAGGTGGTGTCGGCGCCGTGCAGTGAGCGCTGTGCGCAGGCCGCGAGCGCGACGGCGGCGAACTGGCCGATCACGGTGACGGCGTAGATGCCGAGGATCAGTGCGGGGAGCGCCCCCCACTCGGAGTCGGCGGCCGACCAGCCGGCGGCGCCGATCGCGAACCAGAACGCGAACGTTACGACGGTCGCGACGCCGGCAACCACCGGGAAGAGCACGAGCGAACGGTCGGCCTTCACGACGGACCAGCTCTCCTTCGTCAGTTCCCAACCGGTCTGGATACGTCCCACGGGTGCTCCTCGTCGCCATTGCCGGTCCGTTCACCGGCGCCTGCGAACGTAGCGTGCTGCGACGACCGGTCGGGTGGTCGCCTCCGGACGGCAGCGCGCCAGCTCAGGCGGGCAGGAGCTGCTCGGCGTGCGGCAGCGCCCAGCCGGCCGGGCCAGCGAGATCGAGCGCGGCCTGCGGCCCCCAGCTGCCGCGCTCGTAGGTGTGGATGGCCGGCGGGTCGTCGAGCAGCGGCTGGGCGCAGGCCCAGAGCCGTTCGATCTCGTTCGCGCGGGTGAAGAGGAGCCCGTCGCCGAGCATCACGTCGCGCAGGAGGCGTTCGTAGGCCTCGAGGCCGGTCGTGTTGAGCGACTCGGTCACGTCGAGGGTGAGCGGGGCGCGGGTGATGGCCGAGGTCGGCCCCGGCTGCTTGATCTTCACCTCGATCGCGAGGCGCGGATCGTCACCGAGGTCGAAGATCAGCTCGTTGGAGGGGCGTTCGTCGTCGGCGGCGCAGCCGAACACGTCGCAGCCCGACTCGTTCAGCGCGATCGTCACGATCCGTCGACCCTCTGCGAGCGCCTTGCCGGTGCGCAGGAGGAACGGGACCCCGCGCCAGCGGTCGTTATCGACGAAAGCGCGCAGCGCGACGAAGGTCGGCGTCGTCGAATCCGGCTCGACGCCCTCCTCATCGGTGTAGCCCTCGTACTGGCCGTAGACGACGTCGCCGGCCTCGAACGGCCGCAGATCCTCGAACACCGCCTCCTTCGCGTCGTGCAGGGCGTCGGACTCCAAGCCGTGGGGGCGCTCCATCGCGAGGAACCCGAGCACCTGGGAGAGGTGGGTGACGACCATGTCGCGGAACGCGCCGGTCTCCTCGTAGAACGCGGCGCGGCCCTCGAGCCCGAGCGTCTCGGGCACGTCGATCTGGACGGACTGGATGTGGCGGTTGTTCCAGAGCGGTTCGAACAGGCCGTTCGCGAAGCGCAGCGCGAGGATCTGCTGCACACCCTCCTTGCCGAGGAAGTGGTCGATGCGGAAGATCGCGGATTCGTCGAGGTGCTCGTGGAGCGTGGCGTTCAGGTCCTTCGCGCTCTCGAGGTCGTGACCGAAGGGCTTCTCGGTGACGATCCGCGCACGATCCGACGAGATGCCGGTCTTTGCGAGCGTGCGGATGAGCCCCTGCATCGCGGAGGGCGGGACCGACAGGTACACGAGCGTGCGGGAGTCGGGGCCCAGCTCGCTGCGGGCGTCGGCCACCGCAGCGGCGAGCTGCTCGCCGTCCTCGCCCGTCGGCACGAAGCTGAGGAGCCCGGAGAACTCCTCCCAGGCGTCGTCGCCGGACGGATCGTCGCCGGTGCTCTGCTCGATGGCCGTGCGCACCTCGTCGGCGAAGTCGCCACTCGGAGCATGGCGGCCGCTGCCGATGATGCGGAGCCCGTCCGGGAGCAGGCCGGCGCGCCGGAGTCGCCAGAGGCCCGGGAGGAGCTTGCGCTTGGCGAGGTCTCCACGGGCACCGAACAGCACGACGACGTGCGGATCCGGAGTGCCTTCGCCGTGACCGTTCCCGCCGTGCTGCTGCGTCATGCCACCGACGCTAGTGGCTGGTGGTGAACGGGATCTTCGGTCGCCGCGACCGCCCCCGATCCCGTTCGGCGACTATGCCGGGGAGCCGGGCAGATCTCGGGGTGCGGTGCGGCGCTCGACGATGGCGAGGAGCGCGCGTTCGAGCAGGCGGACGAGCTCGTGACGGGGCATCACCGGTTTGTTGACCCACGTGAGGATGGTCTCCTCGACGAAGCCGAGCCAGCCGGCGACGAGGAGCTCGAGGGCAGGAGTCGGGCGACGGCCGAGCGCGCGGAGCACGATGTCGACGAGGTCGTTGCGCGCCTCGGCGTAGATCGCGGCGACCTCGGCGTCGCCGCCGGCCACGCCGCGGACGATCGCGACGTAGGGATCGCGACGGCGTTCGAGGAAGGCGACGAAGCGCTCGATGACCACCTTGATGCGCTGCTCCTCGGGCACGTCGTCCGGCGGCTCGGCGATGCGGCTCATGCGGCGCATCGCAGCGCGGATGATCGCCAGGTGGTAGTCGCGGCGCGTCGGGAAGTAGTTGAAGAGCAGGCCGCGGGAGATGCCGGCGCGGCGTGAGACCTCCTCGACGGTGATGTCGCCGAGCGGGCGCTCCGTGAGGAGCTGGAGGCCGATGCCGATCAGCTGGCGCCGGCGTTCGGCCGCCGGGAGGCGCTTGCCGCCGGGCGGCGTGTAGGCGCCGGGCTGGGAGGAAGTTGGATTGACCTGCACGTGGGGTGTCGTTGCGTTGGAGGGGTTCCGTGCGGTGTGCCGCCGGTCACACGACCAGAATACCGGTGTCGCGATTTGCAGCTGGGACTCGTCCGTACCGCGAGCGGCCCGGAGAGCGTATCATTCGTTGAGCGTTGCTCAACAAGCGTACGTCTTGCCGGCCGGCCTCCCCTCTATCGGTCCGTCCGGGTCCCAGCTGCAGCGCGACGAGGAGGCTGACCCCATGAACTTCGATCACTCGCCCCAGACGCAGGAGCTCATCGAGCGCTTCGACCGCTTCTTCGCGGAGGAGATCGAGCCGGTCGAGGAGCCGATGCTGCGGGAGATGCTGGCGAAGGACTTCGCCGATCGTTGGGAGCAACCGCCCGTGATGGAGGAGCTCAAGGCGAAGGCAAAGGCCGCGGGCCTCTGGAACCTGTTCCTGCCGGACCCGTCGCACGGTGCCGGGCTGAGCAACGTGGACTATGCGCCGCTGGCCGAGCGCATGGGCCGCTCGATCATCGCTCCGGAAGTGTGCAACTGCAACGCACCGGACACGGGCAACATGGAGGTGTTCCACATGTTCGGGACGCCCGAGCAGAAGGAGCGCTACCTGCTGCCGCTCCTCGAGGGCGAGATCCGTTCGGCGTTCTGCATGACCGAGCCTGATGTCGCCTCCTCGGACGCGACGAACATGGAGGCCACCGCGCTGATCGAGGGCGACGAGATCGTCGTCAACGGCCGCAAGTGGTGGAGCACCGGCATCGGGCACCCGAACTGCGAGGTGCTCGTGTTCATGGGCGTGACGTTCCCGGACGGTGACCGTCACCACCGGCACTCGATCGTCGCCATCCCGAAGGACGCCCCCGGCGTGGAGGTCGAGCGGATGCTCCCCACGATGGGGTACTACGACGAGCCGGGCGGCCACGGCGAGGTGAGCTTCACCGACGTGCGCCTGCCGCTCTCAGCGGTGATCGGCGAGCCGGGCCAGGCGTTCGCCATCGCGCAGGCGCGGCTCGGACCGGGTCGCGTGCACCACTGCATGCGCCTGATCGGCCTGGCCGAGATGGCGCTCGACCTGGCGATCAAGCGCGGGCTGGAGCGCATCGCGTTCGGCAAGCCGATCGTGAACCTCGGCGGCAACCGTGAGCGCATCGCCGATGCGCGCATCGCGATCGACCAGACGCGCCTGCTGGTGTTGCAGGCGGCGTGGCTCCTCGACGAGCGTCGCCCAGAGGCGCTGGCGGCGGTGTCGGCCATCAAGGTCGCGGCGCCGCGCATGGCGTGCGAGGTCATCGACATGGCGATCCAGCTGCACGGCGGCGGTGGCATGAGCAACGACTTCCCGCTCGCGGCGGCCTACGCCGGCGCGCGCTCGCTGCGCCTCGCGGACGGACCGGACGAGGTGCACCAGGGCGTCTTGGCACGGCTCGAGCTCGCGAAGTACGGTGCGGGCAAGTGGGCCGCGAAGTAGCCCTGGCCCCTCCCTGTCCTCCCTGCCTCCGGAGCCTCGCATGCTGAATCCCATCGCCCCCGCGCGCGCCCTGCTGGGCCGGCCCCGCACGGTGCCGGGCGCACCGCGCCGCGTGCTCATCACCGGGGCCGCCTCGGGTCTCGGACTGGCGCTCGCCGAGGCGTGGGCACAGCGCGGCTGGAACGTGCTCCTCACCGACCGTGACGCCGATGCGCTCGAGCGCGAGACGACGCGCCTCGCCGAGGCGCCGGTGCGCGCCACGCGCGGCGAGGAGGTGGCCGAGCGGCTCTCCACGCGCGCGAGCGCCGGCGGGCTCCCGGAGCCGCGCATCGCGTCGCTGGTCCTCGACGTGACCGACGAGGACGACTGGGCCGCTGCACTCGAATGGACGCAGCAGACCTGGGGCGGCCTCGACGTGCTCGTCAACAACGCGGGCGTCGCCACCGGGGGCCGCATGGAACTCGCGTCGATGGACGACTGGCGCTGGGTGGTCGACATCAACCTCCTCGGCGTGGTGCAGGGCTGCCGCACGTTCATCCCGTCGTTCAAGGCCCAGGGCTCCGGCCACATCGTGAACACGGCGTCGCTCGCGGGCCTGCTCGCGCCGCCGACGATGGCGTCGTACAACGTGGTGAAGGCGGGCGTGGTGGCGCTCTCGGAGACCCTCAAGTGGGAGCTGATGCCGTACGGCATCAACACGACGGTCGTTTGCCCGAACTTCTTCAAGACGAACCTCGCGCAGAACCTGCGGACCACCGATCAGAACGTGGTCCACGCGATGAACAAGCTCGTCGCGACGTCGACGACGGAGGCCTCGACGATCGCCGAGCAGGTGGTCTACGGCGTCGACGAGGGCAAGTTCCTCGTGCTCACCGACCGCCAGGGCCGGATCGCGTACTTCGTGAAGCGCTTCGTGCCGCCGCTGTACCGCAACCGGGTGGCCCAGGCGTCGCGCCGGCTGCGCGCGAGCGCCGAGAAGCACGACCGCGCGCCAGGGGCTCCGCGATGAGCGCGCCGAGCGGGCCCGACATCGGTGCGGTCCGCGGCGAGGACCGGTTCGACGTCGCCGCCGTCGACGCCTGGCTACGCTCCGTGGCGCCGGAGCTCGAGCTCGAGGGCCTGCCGGACGTGCAGCAGTTCTCGAAGGGCGCCTCGAACCTCACGTACCTCCTGCGCTACCCGTCGCAGGAGTTGATCCTCCGCCGACCGCCAGCGGGCGCGAAGATCAAGTCGGCGCACGACATGGCGCGCGAGTTCCGCGTCCAGAACGTGCTACAGAGCTCGTTCCCGACGGTGCCGCGGATGATCGGGCTCTGCACCGATGAGTCGGTGATCGGCAACGAGTTCTACGTGATGGAGCGCGTGCAGGGCACGATCCTGCGGTCGCGGATCCCGGCCGAGCTCGCGCTCGACGCGGCAGCCGTCCGGGCGCTCTGCGAGTCGTTCCTCGACAACCTGGTCGACCTGCACCGCGTCGACACCACCCAGCCCGGCGTCGCGGAGCTCGGCAAGGGCGAGGGGTACGTCGGCCGCCAGGTCGCGGGGTGGTCGAAGCGCTACCGGGCGGCTCAGACCTGGAACGTGCCGAACTTCGAACGCGTGATGGCGTGGCTCGACGCCGAGCAGCCGGCCGACACCGACGTCTGCGTGATCCACAACGACTACCGCCTCGACAACGTCGTGCTCGCGCCCGAGGATCCGACCCGCATCGTCGGCGTGCTCGACTGGGAGATGGCGACGCTCGGCGATCCGCTCATGGACCTCGGTGGCGCACTCGCGTACTGGGTGGAAGCCGGAGACGGCCCGATGATGAAGTGGCTGCGCCGACAGCCGTCGGATGCCCCGGGCATGCTCACGCGCGAGGAGGTCGTCGCCTACTACGCGCAGCGCAGCGGCCGATCGGTCGCGAACTGGCGCTTCTACGAAGTGTTCGGGCTGTTCCGGCTCGCGGTGATCATCCAGCAGATCTACCGCCGCTATCACCACAAGCAGACCACCAACCCGGCCTTCAGGCAGTACTGGATCGCCGTGCAGTACCTGCACTGGCGCTGCCGGCGGCTGATGCGCGGATGAGCGTCGTCCTGCTCGTCCGCCACGCGAACGCCACGTTCGGCCTCGGCAGCTACGACCAGCTCTCCGAGCAGGGCGTCGACCAGGCGCGCCGCCTGGCGACCGTGCTGGCCGAGCGGAGCCTGCCGGTGGAGCGCATCGTGTGCGGCAGCCTGGAGCGCCAACGCCGGACGGCGGAGATCCTCGCGACGGCGCTGGGCGATCGGCCGGTGAGCATCGATCCGCGGTGGAACGAGTACGAGCACATGCCGCTCATCGCTCGCGTGAAGCCGATGTACCGCCGGCACTGGCTGATGGTCGCCGACCTCGCCCGCACGGGGAACCCGAGCCGCCGTCTCCAGGAGATCATCGACCGAGCGCTCGCGCAATGGGTCGACGACACCCTCGGTGAGCATCCGGAGGAGGGCGATCCTGCGCTCGCGGATGCGCCGGCGATCGTCGATCCGCGCAGCGGCGAGCTGCTCCAGCGCCCGGACGACGGTCGCCACGAACTCGATCTGCCCGACGATCCAGCCGACGACGGCATCGAGTCGTTCGTCGCGTACCGCGAACGGGCTCGCCGTGCGCTCGAAGAGGTGTCGCTGCAGCCCGGGACGTCGATCGTCGTCTCGTCGGCCGGCACCATCGCGGCCGCGGCGGCGCCGCTGCTGGGCATCGAGCCGCGCGGATGGCCCGGATTGCAGCGGGTGATGGTGAACACCTCGGTCACGAAGGTCGTTCGCGGACAGCGCGGGATAACGTTGGTCTCCTTCAACGAGCACGGGCACCTCGAAGGCGTGCCCGGGTTGAAGGTCACCTACCGGTAACCACCTGTCGGATCCCCCATGGAGGGCGCGCCCATGCGCTCTCCACCGGCGCCCTGAACCAATCCAAGGATCCACCATGCGCATCGTGTCCATCCCCGCAGCGGGAGCCATGCTGGCTGTCTCGCTCACGCTCGCAGCGTGCGGCGGCGTCGACAAGAACGCCTACGTCGAGAGCGTGACGAAGGTCCAGCAGAAGACCCAGAAGGAAGCGAACAAGCTCTCGGAGGAGATGGCGCAGGCGAAGTCGCCGAAGGACATCGGCGCAAAGCTCAAGGAGCTCGGCACCAAGGTCGGCACGAACGCCAAGTCGCTCGACGCGATCGAGGCGCCGTCCGAGGTCGAGCAGCAGCACCAGCAGTACGTCGATCTGATGAACCGCTTCAGCTCCGAGCTCGACAAGCTCGGCTCGGAGTTCGAGTCGGCGAAGACGAGCGAGCTGCCGAGCGTGCTGAGCGACACGACGAAGCTCACGAGCGATCTGGCGACCGACGAGCAGAAGATCGTCAACGACATCAACAGCAAGCTCCGCGGCTAGCCGCTAGCCGCTAGCCGCGGGCCGGTGGCGCGAACCTCCGGCCCGCCCTCCAACGACCAGCGCCCGCCCCCACCGAAGTGGGAGCGGGCGCTTTTCGGTTCCCGCCTCAGCGGCGGGACCTAGGTGTCACGGCCGAAGCCGTGACACCGGAAGGTCGGTACTACCAGCCCCAGCTGAAGAGGTTGACGTACTTGATCGTCGCGGACGGCGAGTTGCTCGCGCCCACGTTGTTCTTGACGACCAGCGGGTAGGTACCCGGCTGCAGGTTCGCCGGCAGCGAGACGAGCAGGGTGTTGTTCGCGATGTTCGCGAGGATCTTGCCCTTCTTGCCGCCAACGGTCACCTGGAGGCCCGGCGCGGTGAAGTTCGCACCGGTGACCACCGAGAGGCCGCCGAGGTTCGTGTAGGCCACGCGGCCGATGAGGCCACGGATGACCGGAGCCTTCGACGCGACCGGAGTCGACGTCGGCGGAACCGTTGCCGTCGGGGTGACCGTCGGCGTCGCCGTCGGGGTCTTCGTCGGGGTCGCCGTCGGAGTGACCGTCGGGGTCGCCGTGGCGGTGACCGTCGGGGTCGCCGTCGGGGTCGCCGTGGCGGTGACCGTCGGCGTCGCCGTCGGGGTGGCCGTCGGGGTCTTCGTCGCGGTCGGGGTCGCCGTGGCGGTGACCGTCGGCGTCGCCGTCGGGGTGGCCGTCGGGGTCTTCGTCGCGGTCGGGGTCGCCGTGGCGGTGACCGTCGGCGTCGCCGTCGGGGTGGCCGTCGGGGTCTTCGTCGCGGTCGGGGTCGCCGTGGCGGTGACCGTCGGCGTCGCCGTCGGGGTGATCGTCGGCGTCGCCGTCGGGGTGACGGTCGGCGTCGCGGTCGGGGTGACGGTCGGCGTCGCGGTCGCGGTGGCCGTCGGCGTCGCGGTCGCGGTGGCCGTCGGCGTCACGGTGGCCGTCGGGGTCGCGGTCGGAGCGTCGGTGATCTCGATGTTCGCGATCACGGGGCTCTGGCCCGGAGCCGGAACGCACGGGGCGTCGAACGTGCCCGGGTCGTCGTCGGTCGGCGGGACGGTCTGCTGAGCCGAGAGCGAGGTGATGGCCGAGCCATCAGCCTTCACAGCGCGGAGGTTCAGCGCGAGGCCGTTCACGTTGACGGTGCCCTTGCCCGGACGCGGGAAGGTCAGCGCCGGGGTCTTCGCGGCGGCGGGGATGACGAGCGGCGGGGTGGCCGGAACGCTCGTGACCGGGAGGGTGATGCCGACGGCGGCCGGAACCTCACCGTCGGGCAGCGCCACGACCGAGTCGGCCTCGGCGGTGCCGGAGACCTTGGAGGCCTTCACGAGCTTGAGGCCGGTGACGGCGTTGTCGGTCGGGATGCCGTCCTGGTCGGGAGCGGTGACCGAAGTGGTGACGGTGTTGATGTTCCAAACATCCGTCTTCTTCTTGGCCGGCCACGTCGCCGGGATGTTGGTCTTGATGTTGACCGAGAGCAGGGTCTCGCCGACGAGCGGGAAGTCGCAAGCGAACTGGATCGTGCTGTCGGTGTCGGCGAGCGCCGACGAAGCGGACGAGCCGAGGAGCGCAGCGGTAAGGCCGGCAGCAGCCAGAACCTTCCGTGCGTCACGGGACTTAAAGGACACGGGTTTCTCCTGTTGGACAGACTGCGCACCCTCAAATCCGGGTTCGGATGCGCGTTCTCAGTGACCGTCCAGCGTCGGACCTCGCCGGACGAGCTTCAAGTTTCGTCGATCTGTGATTGCTGGCACGGCTTGCATCCGGGGTCGTGGCGCGCACGATCGCGCTACGGGCCGAATTCTCGGGCGATTCCGCCAGCGTCCCGATCGGGCAAGAGCTCATGCTGCCCAACGGGGATGTGGCACGACGTTGTAGCGCGGGCGTTTGCCCGGGTCGGACCGCGTGTCTCGACCGACACGGGCGCCCCTGGATACTCCGGAACCCCGTGTGTAAGGCGGCGCGCGACGGCCCGAACGCGCGGCGCCCCCGCCACCACGGAGGTGACGGGGGCGCCGATGGTCGAGGCGGCGCCGTGGCGCCGCGATCCACCGAGGGCTACCGCTTGCTCAGCTTGAGCGAGATCGCGTTGCCGGAGCCCGCCGTCAGCGGCGAGATCAGGCCGTTCAGGAACCCGCAGCCCGAGAGATCGCTGATCGAGAACACACCCGTGAGCGTGCCGCCCTCCAGGGCGTCGAAGCCCGGCGAGGCGAGGCTGATCTGCGACGGGTTCTTGGCCTGGCAGTCCTTGCCACCACCGACCGGGATCCCGAGCACCTTCACCTCGGGCAGCTTGATCCGCACCTGCGTCTTCGCGAGGAGGCCCTTCTGCTCGGTGAGCGTGCCCGACGTCTGGACCAGCGGCACGAGCTGCACCTTCGCCGACACCGGGAGGAAGCCCAGCGCGACCAGGTTCGCGGAGGTGTCCGCGAGGGTCAGGTTGGCGAGGAAGTTGCCCGTGGCCAGCTGGAGCGCCGCGCGGGCGGTGCCCGAGAGCGGCAGGGAGCCCTTCGTGAGCGTCTTCAGCGTCGCCGATCCGGCGATCGCGTAGTCGTAGGGCACGCCGTTGCCGAGCGGGCCGCCGTTCGGGCCGGGCGTCGTGATCGGGCCCGGGGTCGACGTCCCCACCGGCACCGCCGTCGGCGTCTTGGTCGCCGTCGGCGTCGGCGTCTTCGGGGCCGGCGTCACCGTCGGCAGGGTCGTCGGCGTCGCCGTGGGCGTTCGCGGCGGAGCCACCGTGCCGGTGGCGACAGGCGTCGGAGACGGCGTCGGAGTCGGCGTCACGGTCGGGATCGAGTCGTTGACCTCGATCGCGCCGACGGCCGACGACTGCCCCGGTGCGATCACGCAGGGCACGAGGAACGAGCCGTCGGGCTGCAAGCGCGGGTCCTCGGCGACGTTGATCGGACGGGCCACGGTGCCGTCGGCCTTGTACGCCTTGAGCTGCAGCGTGATCTTGTCGACGCGGTACTCCGCCACGCCCACGCCCGGGAACCGGAACGTGGGAGTCCGGCCGTTGGCCGTGAACCGCACGGGCGGCGCCACCGGCACGACGGTCGACGGAATCTGCCCGTCGACACCGGCGGAGATCTCCCCTGCCGGCAGCACGAAGCGACCGCTCAGCGCGGCGGAGCCGTCGAACCGCACTGCCTTGTTGAGCTTGAACCCGAGGACCGTGTTGTCGACGAGGTCACCGGCCGAGTCGGGGACCGAGACCGAGGTGATCTGCGTGTTGACCTTGAACGCGGGCGTCGAGGTGTTCTTCGACCACGTCGTCGGGAAGTCGGCGTCGATCGCGACCGAGATGGACGACTCGCCCACGAGCGGGAAGTCGCACTGGAAGGTGCGCACCGGAGCCCCGGGGCGCGGCGTCGGCAGTGGCGTCGGCGTGGGCTCCGGGGTCTGGGTCGGCAGCGGCGTCGGAGTCTTCGGTGCCGGGGTCGGGGTCGGAGTCTTCGGCGCCGGGGTCGGCGGCGGCGTGTCCGTCACCGTGCACGGCGCATCGAACGTGCCGGGATCGGTGTCGGAGGGCGGGTAGATCTGCTGCTCCGAGAGCGAGGTGATGGCGGAGCCGTCGGCCTTGCGCGCGGCGAGGTTCAGCGCGAAGTCCTGCCAGTCGACGTTCGCGACGCCGCCGGAGTAGGCACTCGCGGGGATCGAGCCGGTCGCCCAGATCCTCATCGCCGGGTCGCGCGGCACCGTGGCCACGTCGGTCGTGAACTCGGAGCTCACCGAGGCGCCGCCGGGCGTCGTCCCCGTGCCCGTGATGTCGCCGCGGACGGTGGCGCCCTTCACCAGCCTGAAGCCGATGACGGCCGCGTCGTAGAAGTCACCGTCCAGGCCGGGGGCCTCGAGCGAGGTGAGCAGGAGCTCGACGTTGCCGGTGCTCGCACCGGCGGCCGGGGCCTTCGCATCGATGCGCGCATCGAAGTAGGTGGGGCCGACGAGCGGGAAGTCGCAGGAGAGCGTCACGTGCCGCGCGTTCGGGCCGGGGTCCGGGTAGGCCGTCGGCACCGGCGTCGGCGTGGGCGTGGGCGTCTCGGTCGGCGCCGGCGTGGGCGAGTCTCCGGGGAGCGCGGTCGGGGTCGGCGTCTGGGTGACCGGGCCCGGTGTCGAGGTGAAGCCCGTGCGGGTGCACGGAACGTCGAAGGTGAGCGGGTTGCCGTCCGAATCGGGGACCGTCTGTTGGTCCGACAGCGCTCGGATGATGGTGCCGTCGGCCTTGCTGGTCTCGAGGTTCAGATCGAACCGGTTCCATTCGACGGGGCGCGCCTGGCCGTTGGAGATCGCGTTGCTCGAGATCGGTCCGGAGGCCGGGAACGAGAAGGGCCCACTGCCCGACGGCACGGAGGCGGTCGGAATCGTCAGACTGGTCGTCGCGGTGCCGCCGCCCGCATCGGTGATCGTACCTTCGCCGGTCGCCTCGCCGCGGAGCTTCACCCCCTTCACGAGCTTGAGCATCGTGAGGGCGCCGTCGAGATCGGCGCCGTCGGAGTCGGGCGCCTGCTGGGTGGTGAACAGCACGTCGACGCGACCGCTGCTCGGGCTGCTCTGGTACGGCACGACGTCGACGCGGGCCACGAGCGCGGCCATGCCGACGAGCGGGAAGTCGCAGGACAGCGGGACGTACGTGCGCGCGGTCTGCCCGGGCGGGGGCGTCGGCGTGGCGGTCGAGGGCGCTGGCGTGAGCGCATGCGCGGCGGGTGCTGACGCGAGGGCCGCGAACGCGGCGCCGGTCAGCGCGAGACCCCGCACGCGCGATGTGTTGGGCAAAGACACGGTGGTCTTCCTCCTGGCAATGGGACGTTGCCAGCGACACGGGGGGTGGCTGGGCGCCGCGCCGTAGCGCGACGCCCCCACCATAGCCCGGCCGCCTCCACAAGGCAAGGTCGGGGTGCCGGGGAATGCCGTTAGCGCGCGCCAGCAACGCTACCTCGACCTGAGCTTGAGACTGACCTCATTGCCTCAGCCTGCGGTGCACGGCGGGAACGATGGCTTCGGGACGCCGCGCCCGTCAGGCCACGCCCCCTCCCCTCGTCCGTCGCCATGACCCGCGACGAACGCGCCGTGAACGCGCGACGCCCCCGTCGCCGCTGGCGCGGCGACGGGGGCGTCGGAGGCGTGGTGGCCGGCGTCCTGACCGGCCAGGGACCGCTAGAGCAGCGACTTGCAGCCGGGGTCGGCCTTGATCGCGTCGCCCAGCGACTTGGAGGACGCGAGATCGGCGACCACGCCGCCGTAGGTCCCGAACTCCTTGAGCGTCTTGCCGAGCTGGGTGACGAGCTTCTGCACGTCCTCCGGCGTCTTGGCGTCCTGCGCCTTCACATCGGTGACGAGCCCCTCGATCGTCTTGTTGATGTCCTCCAGGCGGCCGTCGGCCTTGCGCCAGTCGCGCTTGGCCCTCGAACCGGGAGGAGCACCGACCTGGTCGATCGCCTTGAGCTGCAGCTGCTGCTGATCGGAGACCGTCGTGAAGAAGGTCACGATCGACGCCTGCGTATCGGCCGGCGACGTGCCCTGCATGTTCGGCGGGGTGATGTCCTTGTTGCCCGGCGCGAGCGCCACGCAGAACTTCGACGCCCAGGACGCCTTCTTCGGATCGACCTTCGCCGGCGGCGTCGTCGGGATCGAGGTCTGCTGGACCTCGGCCACCGCCGTCGCCGTCGCCGTGGCGCCGCCGCCCTTGTCGTCGTCGCCACAGGCTGCCAGGCCCGTGGCCGCGCCCACCAGGGCAACGACCACGAACGAGCTTCTCATCGGGTGCTTCACGCGCATTCCTCCTTCGATGCGGCTAGGTGCCGCAGTTCGACGTTGCAGGCACACCCGCAACGCGATCGGCCAGGAATGCCATCACATCTGCGTTGCCGCGTGCGACACCAGTGATGTGATCGACCGGGTAGGTCTTCCAGGTCTCGTTGACGCCGAGCTTGCACCACGCGGTGCGAGCGGCCGATGCCTGGCTGAATGCGACGATCTGGTCCTTCGTGCCGTGGTACTGGAACACCGGCACGTTGATCTTGACCTTGCCGAGCTGGTTCTCGACGACGCGCTCGATCCACGAGTCCTCGGAGAACGGCGAGATGTCGCCGGTGTAGACGTCCGACGTCTTGCCCGCGTAGTTGAGCAGCAGCTCGAGGGTGCAGTCGTTGGCCTCCATGTTCGCCAGCGTGCTCTTGCCGAGCGCGTTGGTGTAGTTGTCGAGCTTGAGCTCCGGGTAGGCGTTGTCGAGGCCGATCCAGGCGTTCAGGACGAAGCCGAACCCGGCGCGCCCCTCGTTCGCGATCGCGACCTTCACGAGGTCGGCCGGCACGCCACCGGCAGCGACACCGAGGATGTTGAGCTCAGGCGCGTACGTCGACGCGTTCTGGGCCGCCGCCATCGTGGCGCCGCCACCCTGCGAGTACCCGCGGAGCAGGACCTTCGGGTTGGCCGCGAGCTTCGCCTCGGGCAGCCGCGTGGCAGCACGCACGCTGTCGAGCACCGCGGAGCTCATCGCCTTCGCGTTGATGTAGCTGGCGGTCGGGTTCTCGTGGTAGCCCTCGTAGTCGGTGATCGCGACGGCGTACCCGGCGCGGAGCATGTCGTTGATCGCCGCCTGCTCGTAGAACGCGCCGTTGGCGATCCAGCGCGAGACCGTGCACCGGAACGCCGGGCCGGTGGTGCCGGGGGCGAACCCGATGACGGGGACCTTGGTCAGGTCGGTGCCACGCGGGACGAGCACCGTGCCGGTGACGACGTTGCGGTTGCCGAGCGGATCGGTCGACAGGTACATGACCTGCCAGGCCGCCGCGAGCTCGCGCGCCGTCGGCGGACCCGCCGGGGCCACGCGTGCGCGGATCACGTCGCCGGGCTGGCCGTCCGGGATCGACGTGGGCGGCGTGTAGAACGGGTCAGCGGCCTCGTTCGGGGTCGGAGCACCGAAGCTCCAGTCGATCGCCGGGGCCGCGGAGGCCGTGCCGGCGATGGAGCCCGCCAGGAGCGCACCGATCACGGTGGCCCGGGCGAGGTTCTTGAACGCGTTGAACATGTCCAAGTCCTCCTACGCTGCCGACTTGGGGGTCAGCTTCAGGCTGATCGCGTTGCCGGAGCCGCGGTCAGCGGCGAGATGATGCCGTTGAGGAAGCCGCAGCCCGTGAGGTCGCTGATCGCGAACACACCGGAGAGCGTGCCGCCCTCGAGCGCGTCGAAGTTCGGCGACGTCAGGTTGATCTGCGACGGGTTCTTGGCCTGGCAGTCCTTGCCACCACCGAGCGGGATGCCGAACGCCTTCACCTCGGGCAGCTTGATGCGCACCTGGGTCTTGGCGGTCAGGCCGGTGCTCGGGCTGAGGTTGCCGGTCGCATCGACGAGCGGCAGGATCTGCACCTTCGCCGAGACGGGCAGGAACCCGAGCGCGACCAGGTTGCCCTGCGTCTCGTTGATGCCGATCTTCGCGGTGAAGTCGCCGGTCGACAGCTTGAGGTTCGCGTCGACGGCGCCGCTCAGCGGCAACGTGCCCTTCGTGAGGGTCTTCAGCGTGGCCGAGCCCGAGAGCCCGTAGCTGTAGGGGATGCCCGACGGCGTGGTGGGCGTCGGCGTGACGGGCGGCTGCGCCGTCGCCGTGGCCGTGATGGCCGGGGTCGGGGTGACGGGCGGCTTGGCCGTGGCGGTCGGCGTCGGGGTGACGCCCGTCGCGGAGGTCACGTCGATCGTCGCGAGCTGGTTGTTCTGGCCGGGCACCTGGAAGCACTCGGTCTCGAACTCGCTCAGACCCGTGAGCTCACCGTCCGCCGAGCGCGGCGTGAGGCGCAGCACGAGGTCTCCGACGGTGATCTTGGCCCGGCCGACCTTCGAGAGGCGCAGCGACAGCGTGGAGCCGGTCGCGTTCGTCTCGAAGCCGCCCGAGGTCGGGATCGCCTGCTTGGGGACCGTCGTCGGCACGCCGACGTCGATCGAGGTGTTGTCGGGGAACACGACCTGGGCGGCCGCGTCGGCCGAGCCCTCGATGGTCGTGGAGAAGAGCGCGCGCAGCGCGGTCGCGGCCGCGTCGTTCACGGCGGCCGAGGCGGTGATCTTGAACGAGCCCGTCGGAGCGTTGGCCACGACGGTGGCCGGGATCTCGGCGGAGATCTTCAGCTTGAGCGGCTGCGGCCGCATCAGCGGGAAGCGGCAGGTGTAGTCGAGCGTGGACTGCCAGGTGGCGGCGCCAGCGGCAGGCGCGCTCACCAGCGCGCCCAGCAGGCTGGCCGAGACCGTGGCCAGCGCGACGCTCGACCGTGCGGTCAGGCGTAGGGACATTGGGACAGGAACCCCTCAGGGAGGTGGACAGTGGACGGACGACACATTACGAGACCTGCGCCGGCCTCGCCACCGCCGCGGCCGACCAATTTTTGGAGTTCGACTCACCGTCAGAAGCGGCGACGCGAAAGCGCCGCCGTGCAGGGAAGTTCCGTGCTCGCGCGATCCGCGCCAACTCAACTGACGCACGCTCAACGAGCAGGAGACGGCCTCAACGCAAGACGCCCCCGTCACCGAGGTGGTGACGGGGGCGTCGAGGACTAGGTGCGACTCCGTGGAGCCGCCACTAGAGGGGTCTTACTTGCTGGTGAGCTTGAGCGAGATCGCGTTGCCCGAGCCAGCGGTCAGCGGCGAGATGATGCCGTTGAGGAAGCCGCAGCCGGTGAGGTCGCTGATCGAGAACACGCCGGTGAGCGTGCCACCGTCGAGGGCGTCGAAGCCCGGCGAGGTGAGGTTGATCTGCGACGGGTTCTTGGCCTGGCAGTCCTTGCCACCGCCGAGCGGGATGCCCAGAGCCTTGATCTCGGGGAGCTTGATGCGCACCTTGACCGAGGCGGTGAGGCCCTTGGCCGGATCCAGGTTGCCCGTGGTCTGCGTCAGCGGCACGATCTGCGTCTTCGCCGAAACCGGGAGGAAGCCCAGGGCGACGAGGTTGCCGGTCGTCTCGTTGAGGGACAGGTTGGCAACGAAGTTGCCGGTTGCGAGCGCGAGGCTGGCATCAGCGGTGCCGGACAGCGCCAGGGAGCCCTTGGTGAGGGTCTTCAGCGTGGCCGAACCAGCGATGTTGTAGCCGTACTTGACGCCGGCCGGGAGCGGATCGCCGTTGTTGCCACCGGTGGTCGGCGGAACGGTCGCGGTCGCGGTCGGGGTCGGGGTCTTCGGAGCAGCCGTCGCCGTCGGGGTCGGGGTCTTCGGAGCAACCGTCGCCGTCGGGGTCGCCGGAGCAACCGTCGCCGTCGGGGTCGCCGGAGCAACCGTCGCCGTCGGGGTCGCCGGAGCAACCGTCGCCGTCGGGGTGGCGGTGCTGCCACCGGTGATCTCGATGTTCGCGATCACGGGGCTCTCACCCGGAGCCGGAACACACGGAGCGTCGAACGTGCCCGGATCGGTGTCCGAAGCCGGGACGGTCTGCTGAGCCGAGAGCGAGGTGATGGCCGAGCCATCAGCCTTCACAGCGCGGAGGTTCAGCGCGAGGCCGTTCACGTTGACGGTGCCCTTGCCCGGACGCGGGAAGGTCAGAGCCGGGGTCTTCGAGCCGGCGGTGATGACGAGCGGCGGGGTGGCCGGAACGTTCGTGACCGGGAGGTCGAGGCCGACAGCAGCCGGAACCTCACCGTCGGGCAGCGCCACGACCGAGTCGGCCTCAGCGGTGCCGGAGACCTTGGCAGCCTTCACGAGCTTGAGGCCCGTGACGGCGTTGTCGACGAGAACGCCGTCCTGGTCGGGGGCGGTGACCGAGGTGGTGACGGTGTTGATGTTCCACACGTCGGTCTTCTTGCCGGCCGGCCACGAAGACGGGATGTTCGTCTTGATGTTGACCGAGAGCAGCGTCTCACCGACGAGCGGGAAGTCGCACGAGAACTTGATGGTGCTGTCGGTGTCGGCGAGAGCCGAGGACGACGACGAAGCGAGGGCGGCGGCGGCGAGGCCGGCGACTGCGATCGCCTTGCGGGACTTAAGGGACACTTCCAGTTCCTCCTGGGGAGTGGCAGCGGATTTCCCAGCGCTGCCGATATCTGCTGGGCCGCCGTGGGACTTGACGACGGATTTGAAGTTTCACCCATCTGTGAGCGAGAGCACCTTCAGAGGGGCGTCCAAGTTGCCGAGGGCCCGATCAAGCCCCCTGATTTCGGGGGGTTTTCGCGTGACCTACGAGTTTTGCCCCGATTTCAGCCCCCGACGCTAGAGTGGCACGACGCACGTAGGACCGATCATCCGTCGAGTCGCCTTGGCTTTGCGGACGCCGGAGTACCGGCCCAGCGCGCCATCCCGGCCCTGTTCGGGAGCCCTGTCCCAACTCGGAGAAGCGCCCTCGAATGACGTCACCATCGTCGCCGCCGCCGCGTCCGCGCGCGGCCTCGACCGGATCGCCCGGCGCGACGCTCCTCGCCGATCCGGCGACCCGTGCGATCGTCGCCCACCTCGGTGCCGCCGGTGCCGGCTCGCTCGACGCCACGCAGATCGCCGGGGCCGTTCAGCTCTCGCTCACCGGCCGACTCGTGCGCGACCGCCTGCGCATCCTCGAGCGCCGCGGCGTCGTCGTCGCCACGAGCCGAGCCGCCAGCGACGGCAGTGCCCCGACCCGGTGGGCGCTCACCGATGCCGGCAGGGACCTCCACCGCCTGCTCTCGCTCATCACCCGCATCACGGCGCACGCCGCGCGGCTGCCCGAGGCCTCCGGGCAGGCCAAGGCCACCGACGCGGTGGTGGGCTGCACGCTCTCCGCCCTGGACGACCCGATCGTGCGCACGGTCGCGCGGCAGCTCGGGGCGGCGAGCTTCCTCGAGCCGCTCGAGCTCGAGGCCGCCTGCACCGGCATCCCGCGGCGCACCCTCTACCGTCGCCTCGGGCCACTGGTCGACGCCGGCGCGATCCTGCGCGAGACCACCCGTCAGGTGCCGCGCAGCACCCGCTACGCGCTCGTCGACCGCTGGCGGCCCGTCGTCGCGGTGCTCGTCCTCATCGCGTGGTGGGAGAGCCGACACCCCGGCGCTGCGAGCCCGCCGGCCGACCTGGATCTGGCCGGGGCGATGACGATCGTCTCGCCTCGCGTGCGACCGCGACGTGGCGGCGACGCGGTCGTGCGGTGGGTCGTCGCGGAGCCCGGCGCTCGCTTCGCGAGCTTCGACACCGCCACCGCCGACGGTGCCGTGGTCACGCGCGCCAGCGACGCGGCGACGCCGACGGCCACGGTGCGTGCGCCGCTCGCGGCCTGGACGGCCGCTCTCGTCGAGGGGAGCTTCGGACCGCTGGAGATCACGGGCGACGCCGCGCAGGCCGAGGCCATGCTCGCGGCGTTCCGCGCCGCCCTGCTCGCCTACGTCCGCTAGCCCGCGAGGCTCGAGAACGACGACGGGCGCCGCCGGCCCGGCAGGCCAGCGGCGCCCGTGATCGGCGCGCGCTGCCGGCGACACCCGCCGCCGGCAGCTGGGTCGGTCAGCCGACCTTCACGCTCGTCGTCTTGGACGAGGAGTTCCCGCCGCTCGAGACGACCTTGCTCTTGATGGAGAACTTCTTCCCCTTCTTGAGCTTGCCCTTCTTCAGCGCGGACTTCGGCGCGGTGTAGGCCCCGGGCTTGATCGTCACGGTGATGGTCTTCGGCGTCTTCTTGGACTTGCCGGTGAACGTGAGGCTCGTGCTCGAGTACTTCGTGGTCACGGCGCCGCCCTTGCTGACGGTCACCTTCACGTTCTTCTTCCGCTTCGACGAGGACTTCGTCAGCTTGAAGCCCTTCGGCAGCGTGAGCTTCGCCGACTTCAGCGTCTGGTTCGTCGGGGCGCTCAGCGTGATCTTCAGACCCGACTTGGCCGTCCACTTGTAGGTGGGGGCCGGCGGGTTCGCGCACGGGTACGCGATCGCGCTCGAGTACTTCTGACCACCCTGGCCGCCGAAGGCGAAGTCCCAGGAGCTGTCCTTCGTGCAGGCGTCGGGCGACAGCTGCAGCGGACCGGTCGGGCCACCGTTGACGGTCATGTCCAGCTTCGTGAGCGGGAGATCCGGGATGTTGGCGAAGTCCGCGGCGAGGCGGAGCTCACGGTTCACTGCGACGGTGCCGAGCAGACGCACGGCGTAGCGGCCGGTGAAGTTCATCCCGAGGCCCGGGAGGATCTTGCCCGCCACCTTCACGAGGTACACGTCGCCCGTGATCGTGTCGTTGGTGATGGCGACCTTCGCCGACACGGTGCCGGTCTTGGTGGCCTCCGGGCAGTTGCCTGTCGCCCACAGATCGGCGGCGCAGATGCGGCCGGCCTGCAGGTTGTTCGGATCCGAGCTGATGCCGTCCGGCATCGTGACCGAGGTCGCGCTCAGGTTCGTGTCGCCCGGGCGGGGCGTGATGCTCACGCTCAGCGTCGGGTGGCCCTTCGGCTTGAGGTCGCCCGAGAGCGTCGGGACGGCCGTCGGCTGAAGGCCGCGCGCGGCGCAGCCCGTGAAGGTGACCGCGGAGCTGGCGCTGGCCGTCTGGCCGCCGTCGCCCGTCATGTCACCGGTCGCGGTCAGCGGACCGCAGGCGGTCGGGTTGAGCGGGAAGTTCTCCCGGTCGAGCGACACGACGACCCGGCGCATGTTCAGCGCGATGTTGCGGAAGCGCGTCGGGATCGACGTGTTCAGCGACAGCTGCGCGTTGTTCGGGTTGAGGTCGATCCGTGCGGGCACGACGACGTTGCCGAGGTCGAGGTCACCGATCTTCGCGGGGACCACGATCACGGCACCGGCCACGGCGCCGGCCTGGCGCTCGGACAGGTACATCTTGCCCTGGAGCGAGATCGGCTTCTCGCCCACGCCCGCGGTGGTGGTCACCGTCGCGATGCGCGAGCTCTCCGGGCAGTCGCCCGTGGCGGCAGCGGCCGCGGCGCACTCGGTCGGGATCGTGAGGTCGGACAGGAAGCCCGGCGGCAGCGACACCTTCGCGTTGCTGAGCCACGGCGAGCGGTCCGCGCGGTCGATCGTCACGGTCGTCGCCGACCGTGCTCCGACCGCGGTGTCCGCGGGCACGAACGACATCGACGGGGCGAACGCCGGGGTGGCGCAGTCCTCGTTGATCTCGATGCTCGAGGTGACCGACTTCGGCGTGGGGCTCGCGCTCGAGGTGAGCTTGGAGGTGCCGGTGGCCGTGCCGCAGGTGCGCGGCGTCGAGAACAGCGCATCGGGGCCACCCGGGAAGGTGATCTCGAGCGAGGAGAAGCGCAGCTGCGGCGCGTCCTTGAACGTCGTGGTCAGGTGACCCTGGTCGTCGACGGTGACCGAGCCCACGAGCTTGAAGCGCGGAGCGTCGGCACCCGTGGCGCCCTCGGGCGACATCTGCAGGTAGATCGCCGGCAGGTCTCCGACGGCCTTCTGCTCGCCGAGGTAGGCCGTGCCGACGATCGGCCGCGTCTGGAGCGGCGAGATCACCTTCACCGTGCCGGCGGCCGAGCCGGCCGGGCAGGTGTTGTCGGCGGCCGAGTCCTTGGCGAACTGGGCGGCGGAGCAGAGCTTGAGGCCACCGTCGCGCGAGCCGGCCTGCGCGCCGATCTCGAGTCCGGCGGGCATCGTGACCTCGGCGTCCTTCAGGAGCGCCGAGTACTTGTCACCGCTCTTGGTCTGGTCGAGCGAGACCTTCACCGAGACGCCCGTGGGCACCGCCGGCCGCTTCTCCGTCGTGGTGACGGACACGGACGGGTTGAACGGCAGCTGGTCGCAACCGGTGAGCTTGAAGGGCTCCGACGACATCTCGCTCTTGACGCCCTTCACCGTGGTGATGGAGGCCTTGGCGGAGAGCGGCGTGGTGCAGTCGGTGCCCCACTGCGCGAAGTCCTTCTCGAGGACCACGTTCGGCGGCGTGTTGCTGTGGTCGGCGACCTTGCCCCAGGCACGGACGCCGAACGACTCGACGTACATCGGGAGCGGCGTCGCACCGGGCTTGGGCTGACCGTAGGTCGGACTGCTGGGGACCGTGTCGGTGTCGGACTTGAGGTACACCGAGCGAGGAGCCGAGGTGGTCGTGGTGACGCGGCCGTCCGGCGTGGCCTTCAGTGAGATCACGAACTTCGACGGGGCGATCAGCTGAGCGGGGTTGACCGTCACGCCGAGGCGCCCCAGCTCGTTCGGGCCGTGCGGGAGGTTGTAGACGATGCCGCCGGAGCTGAACGACGTCGACGACGTGACGTTCGGCGCGCCGCCGGCGACGAGCATCGTCGGCTCGTTCGGACCGAGCGCGATCGTGAGGCGCACGAAGGCGTTGCCGACCTGGGCAGCACGGCAGGCGCTCGCGTTGATCAGGTTGTACTTGCCCGTGCCGAAATCGGCGTCGCTGCAGGTGGCGCGGCCGTCGGGATCGCCGAGGAAGCCGGCCGGCATCTCGACCGACACCTGGTCCATGTCGTCACCGTCGACGGGGTTGCCGTCGGCGCCGATCACGTGCGTGTCGGCAACGTCCGGGTAGGCGTCGGAGCCCGCGTTGTTGAAGCGGAAGGGGTCGCTGCCCGCAAGGAGCGTGGGCTCCATGTTCGGGGTGAGGGTGAAGCCGAAGCAGAGGTCGTTGCTCACGCCGGCCTGCAGGTCGACGAGCTGGTCGGCCACCGACGGCAGGTTGGAGGGCACGTACGAGGAGCCCTGCGTCTGCGTCGCGCCAGGCACCGACCACGCGGCGGTCGGGTCGTACAGACCGTCCGTGCCGTACGCACGTTGGCCGTCGGGCTCCGGCGTGCAGAGGTACCGGTTGTTCGTCGCGAAGTCCGGGTTGCGGTTGGCCACGATCGGCTTGGCGAACACGGAGGTGAGGTGGACCGTGTTCGCGTCGGCGGCCGAGGCGCTGCCGGCGCTTGCGAGGCCGAGCGCCAGCAGGCCGGCTCCGGCCGCCAGGCGTCGCGGAAGGCGTGCGCGCCGCGCACGCCGCAGGAGGGGTGAGGACAACGGAGGACTCCGGTGGACAGGGTTCAGGGACGGGACCGACGGCTCGAATCAGTGCGAGCCATCACACACGCTCCACAACCTAGCGGACAGACACGGGCAACCCAACCGAGCCCGAGCCGTTCGCCGGGCATGTGGCGCATCCGGGGGACCCGTCGACGGCACCCACCTCCACCAACGACGGCGGGGCCCGAAGCGCTGCTGCGCTCCGGGCCCCGCCATGCGAGCTGCGGGCCTCCGTGAGGAGGCCTCGCGGTTGACCTAGTAGAAGGTGATCCGCGACTCAGCCGTGTCGGGCGACGTGCCGAACAGCGTCGTCACGTTCAGGTAGTAGCGACCACGCGGCAGCGGCGGAGCCACGACGACGAGGGTGCGACCGAACTGGAACCACGCGGCCTTGCGACCACCGACGGTGATCTGCTTGATCGTCGACAGGTTGGTGCCGTTGATGTACGAGATCCCGCCGAGGTTCGCGAACGCGATGTTCGGCGTGATCCGCGTGACGACCGGGAGACCGGCCGTCAGCGCCGTGTAGGTGTACTTCGTCTTGGC
>JAQIJQ010000027.1:0-39121 GCA_036946195.1 Patulibacter minatonensis
TCCACGAACGAGGTCACCCGCTGCGTGAACCGGCCCGTGAAGTTCAGGCCGAGGCCCGGGAGCTGCTTGCCGGCCACCTTGATCAGGAAGATGTCGCCCGTCACGAGCTCGTTCGTGATCGACACGCGGGCCTGCACGGAGCCCACGCGGGTGTTGGCCGGGCAGCGGACGGCGTCGAAGTCGGCCCGCGCGCAGGAGATCTTCGCGTTCGCCAGATCGACCGGCGACGCCCTCGGGCAGGGTGACCGCGGCGGCCTTGAGGGCCGAGTCGCCCTCGGGCGAATCGAGGCGCACGTACATGCCGGGGTGGCCGCCTGGCGTGTTGTCACCCGTGATGACGGCGTTGAGCGTGGGGTTGAACGGCAGCCGGTCGCACTCGGTGAAGGTCATCGCGCCGCTCAGCGTGCTGACGGCGCCGCCGTCGCTGCTCACCTGCGACGTGTACGGCGTCGGCCCGCAGGCCGTCGGGTTGACCACCAGGTTCGCGCGGTCGAGGTCGACGAGCACGCGGCGCAGCTGCAGCGCGACCCCGCGGAAGCGCACGGGGATGTCGGAGTCGAAGGTGAGGGCCGGCATCGGTCGGCCGGAGCCTGATGCGGCCCGGCACGACGACGTCGCCGAGGTCGAGGTCGCCGACGGCCGCGCGCACCACGATCACGACGCCGGCGACGTCGCCCTCCTGGCGGGCGGTGAGGTACATCGCACCGGCGAGGGTCCACGGGCGGTCACCCGGCGCCGGCGAGCGCGGTGACCGTGCCGAGGCGCGAGGACTGGGGGCACGCGCCGGTCGGCGCCTGCGCCGGCGGGCACTCGGTCGGCACGTTCAGATCGGCGAGCAGGCCGGTCGGAAGCGCGATGTTCAGGTGGTTGAGCCATGGGCCGCGGTCGGGGCGGTCGAGCGTGATGCGGGTCTGCGAGCGCGCACCTGCGGTGGTGTTCGCGCTCGACACGTCGACGGTCGGCGCGAGCGGCAGGTCGCAGCCCTGGTCGATCGTGATCGACGACGTCGAGTCGATCACGGCGCCGCCGGACCAGGGCGACAGGGACGACGTGCCCGAGTAGGTGCCGCAGCGCTGCGGCGTGGTGAAGAACGACGTGGAGCCGCTCGGGAAGTCGAGCAGGATCCGGTCGAAGCGCAGCTGCGGGTTGTTCTCGAACACGGTCGTGATCTGCCCGGTGTTCGGATCGGCCGAGACGTGTCCGATCAGCTTGATCCGCGGCGCGTCCTCGGCCACCGCGTTCTCGGGCGCGGCCTCGATGTAGAGGTCGGGCAGCTCACCGATCACGCGCTGCTCGCCGAGGTACACCTTGCCGACGAACGGGAACGAGATGAGCGGGGAGGTGATGGTGACGTCGCCGACGGCCGAGCCGTCCTTGCAGCTGCTCGGGGTGGCCTGATCGGTGTAGGCGAACTCGCTCGCGCGGCAGAGGCGCAGACCGCCGTCGACGCTCGCGACCTGGGCGCCGAGCTCGAGGCCGGCGGGCAGCCGGACCACGGCGTCCTTGAGGAGCGCGGTGCCACGGCCGGATGCGTTCTGGCCGAGGTTGACGGCCACCTTCACGCCGGTCGGCGCGCCCGGGATCCGCTCGGTGGTCGACACGTCCACCGAGGGGCGGAAGTCGAGCGTGCCGCAGTCGGTGAAGCGCGTGGCGGGCGTGGTGAGGGAGCTCGCGTCGCCGGCGTAGGTGGTGACGCCGATGGAGGCCGAGGCGTCGGTGTCGCAGCGGGTGCCGAGCTCGCCGAAGTCGGCGGGCATCGACGGGTGTTCGGCCTTCGATCCCCAGATGCGCAGGGCCGACCGACTCGACGTAGAGCGGGTAGTGCTGCGCCTCGGAGTCGTCGATCGGCTGCCCGAAGCCGTCGACGTTGTCGACGTCCAGCGTGTACTTCGGCGCGTTCTCGACGATCGCGCGGATGCGGCCGGAGCCGTCGGGGCGGAAGGTGAGGCGGATCGTGAACTTGACGGGCGCCACGCCGTCCACCGGCTGCACCATCACGCCGAGCATCCCGATCTCGTCGGGATTGTGGCTCAGGTTGTAGATCGGGTTGCCCGGGACGAGCACGTGGAACCGCAGGGCGCGCTGGATGAAGGTGTTGACCCGCACGTAGGCGTCGCCCATCCGCGAGGCGGCAGGGCAGGCGACGGGCGCCCAGTTGAAGCGGCCGAACTGCTCGTCGGCCTCGCACTCCGGGATGTTCTTGAGCGTGGCGAGGTAGCCGGCCGGGAGGTCGACGACGATGCGCCGCATGTCGTCGCCGTCGACGGCGCGGTTGCTGCTGTCGGCGACGCGCGTCTGCGGCACGTCCGGGAACGCGGGCGACGAGGCGATGCGCGGCAGGCTCGGCTTCGCGCTCGTGCGGATGATCGCGGGGTCGGCGTTCGGCGTGAGCGTGAAGCCGACGCACAGATCGCTGCGGCTGCCGGCCTGCGTGGCGGGCACGAGGTCGGAGGCGCTCGGCTCGTTCGCCGGCACGTACTGCGCATCGCCCGGTAGGCGGTTGGCGACGGGCTTGAGCGCGTTCGCCGGGTTGAACACGTCGGTGCCGTAGAAGATCGACTTCGGCTCGGCCGTGCAGAACGAGTTGCGCCCGGCCGGCGCGGAGCTGCCGCCGAAGTCGGCGACGCGGTCGGCCTTCGCCAGCCCCGTGGTGATCGCCGTCTTGAGCTCCACCGGCGCTGCCTGCGCCGCGGGCGCGCCGAAGGTGGCGGCCATCGCGGCGGCGCCGAGCACGAGGCGCACCAGGCGCGGGCTTCTCAGGGACAACGGATTGTGGTGCAGCGAAGGGACGGGCTGGCGGCTTCACCACTCGGTGGCGGGCCTCACAGACCATCCACCGTACCGGCCGAGCAGCGGTAACGGCAAGTTCCAGGGTGCGCCCACTTGCGGGCCCGAGCACGAGGCGCGGGGGCGCGCCAGCACCGGCGGCGCACCCCCGCACTCGCCGCGGCCTAGGCGGCCGCGACGGCTGCGCGCGCCTGCACCGGGTCGAGCCCGAGGTGGTCGCGGAGCGTGTTGCCCTCGTACTCGCGGCGGAAGAGGCCGCGGCGCTGGAGCTCGGGGACGACCTGGTCGACGAATTCGTCGAAGGCGCCGCTCCCGACGGCGGACGAGATCATGAACCCGTCGGCCTCGCCGCCGAGGAACGCCGCCTCGAGCTGGTCGGCGATGTCGGATGCCGTGCCGACGAACTGCGGCAGCAGCACGCCCTGGGCGTAGAGCTTGCCGATGTCGCGGAGGGTGAGCGAGTCGCGGGCGCTGAGCCGGCGAGCGACGTCGAAGAGACCCTGCGTGCCGGGCACCTGCAGCTCTTCGACGGGGGCGTCGAGGTCGTGCTGCGAGAAGTCGTGGTCGGTGTGGGTCGAGAGGGTGATGAGGCCCGAGATCGGGTCGGCGAGCTCGTTGTGGAAGGCCTGCTTCTCGCGCGCGATCGACTCGGTCTCGCCGACGAACGGGAGCACGGCCGGGAGGATCTTCACCTGCTCGGGGTCGCGGCCGACGTCGGAGACGCGACCCTTCACGTCGTCGTAGTAGGCACGGCGACCCTCGGGCGTGGGGTCAATCTCGAAGATCGCCTCGGCCCAGCGCGCGGCGAAGTCCTTGCCCTTGTTCGACGAGCCGGCCTGGATCAGCACGGGGCGGCCCTGCGGGGAGCGTGGCACGTTGAGCGGGCCGCGGACGCGGAAGAACTCGCCCTCGTGGTCGGGTCGCGCGCACCTTCGCGGGATCGATGTACCGGCCGCTCGCCTTGTCGGCGACGATCGCGTCGGCATCCCACCCGCTCCAGAGCTTCTCGGTGACCCGGAGGAACTCGTCGGCGCGGTCGTAGCGCAGGTCGTGCTCGAGGTGGTCGTCCGCACCGAAGTTCTGGGCCTCGGCGGCGTTAAGCGAGGTGACCACGTTCCACCCCGAGCGGCCGCGGCTGATGTGGTCGAGCGTGGCGTAGGCGCGCGCGACCTCGTACGGGTGGAAGTAGGTCGTCGACTTGGTCACGGCGACGCCGAGCTTCTCGGTGACGGCCGCGATCGAGGTCGCGACGAGGGTCGGATCGAGCGTGGCGGTGGCCTGGGTGCCCCGACGCAGCGCCTCCTCGATGCCGGCGCCGTAGCGGTTCGGCGCGGCGAGGAGGTCGGCGAAGAAGACGAAGTCGAACTTGCCGCGCTCGAGCGTGCGGCCGAGACGGTGGTAGTAGGCGGGATCGAAGTAGTCGCCGGTGGAGCCGGGGTGCCGCCACGCCGCGTTGGAGTGCGTGACCTGCGAGGCGATCTGGAAGCCACCGAGGTGGAGCTGGCGAGGCATGGAGACGTCCTTGGGGGTCGCGTGCGGAGCCGTCCCGACCTATTCTAGATAAATCCAATCAGCTTTACGGGATTGCGGCCCGAGTGGTGCCCCGACAACGCAGCGAGGCCCCGCTGCGCGTCATGCGCAGCGGGGCCTCGGGGCGATCGCGTGACGGCGCTGGGGCGGCGGTCCCACCCCAGCCCGTTACGCCGTCAGCTCGGGAAGTTGACGGCCGTGGTCTTCCACGGCGCCACCTCCTGGCCGACCGAGTTCACGCCGCGCACGCTCACGAACGCGGTGACGCCACCGACGCCCGGCGGGAGGGTCCACGGCGACTCGCACGGCGTCGCCTTGAACTCCGGCCCGGCGTTCTGGCCGCCGCCACCGACCCAGTTGAGGCCCTGCACCTTGCACTCGTACGTGACGCCCGTCGGGTTGTTCGCCGCGAAGGTGAACGTCGGGGTTGCGGGTGCTGACCGTCGACCAGTCGGCCGGCGTCGCGCCGAACGAGATGGTCGTCGGGCTGGCCGGAGCGGGCACGGTGTACGTGCGGCTGATCGGCGTGCTGCGTCGGCCGGACAGATCCACCGAGCGGATCTTCATGTTCACCGTGCCCGGCACGAGGCGACCCGTGTTCCAGGTGGCCGGCACCGGCTTGTACGTGACGCCGTTGTCGAGGCTGCCCTCGAACGTGACGCACGACTTGCCGACGTAGTTTGCCCCCAGCAGTCGTCCACGCCCGCCGGCAGCGGACGCTCCGAGCTGGTGACCTTGATGGTCGTGCCGGAGTTCGAGACCGTGCCGTTCGCCGGCACGCTGACCGCGGAGATGTCCGGATCGACGTCGTCGACGCGGATGCTGGCCTGGCGGTAGTACATCGCGACGAGCTCGCCGTTCTTGTACGCCTGCACGCCCCAGTCGAGCACGGTCGACGTCGACGAGCCCGTCTGGGTGAACTCCTGCCCCGGTGCGCAGTTCGTGCTGGTCCAGTTCGGGTACTGGATCAGGCACTTGTAGCTGTCGGGAGCCGAGGTGCCGCTGGGCAGCGTGGACGAGAAGGTGAACTTCCCGTTCCGGTCCGACTGCCAGATCGTGTCCAGCAGGATCGCGTCGTTCGTGGACGGATCCGGCGAGGTGACCTTCAGCACCGGTGCGGCCACCGTGAACGACCGCACCTCGGGGGTCGCGTCCTTGGCGCCGTACTGGTCGATCGCGCGCACCCGCAGGGTGTGCGCGCCGTTCGACAGCCGGTCGTCGTTCGACCACACACCGCTGGTGCAGGTCTTGAACGCGCCCGTGTCGACCGAGCACTCGTAGCTGCCGCTCCCCGCACCACCGAACGTCGTGTTCGGGTACTGGGTGCGGAGGGTGTCCCCGTTGCTGACACCGCTGATCGTGGTGTCGGGCGCGGAGCCGGTGATCGCGATGGTCTTCGTGTCCACGCCGGCGCTGTTCACGCCGGTGCGGCTGATCGAGCGCACCGACACGGTGACGCTCGAGCCGGTCTGCTGCGGGAGCGTCCACGGCGAGGTGCACGCGTCCCAGGATCCGCTGCCGATCTGGCACTGGAATCCGGCACCCGAGGTGGTGGTCGTGAACGTCACGTCCGGGGTGCGATCGGCGGTGGTCGACGGTGCGACGGCAACGGGCGTCGCCGGCACCGAGGTGTCGAGCGCGAACGGCCAGGTGGCGATGCCACCGACCCGCGGTGGTGCCGGAGTAAGCCTGGACCGAGAACGTGTAGTTCCCGTCGGCCAGGCCGGCGTAGCTGTTCCCGGACGTGCAGGTCTGGAACGTCTGCGGCGAGCCACCGTTCAGCTGCAGCTTGCACTTGAACGTGTAGATCGAGGTGTGCGGCACGGCGAAGTAGAAGAACGGCTGCGCGACCGCAGTCGTCGAGCCCTTCGCCGGGATCGTCGCCGCGTCGATCACGACCTGCGGATCCGTCGTCGACGTGCCGCAGTTGGTCACGACGTCGGTGCTGTCGCGACGGATGGAGTTGGTCCCCACCCGCGCAGTCGATCGTGTCGATCGAGCCGTCACGGCTGAACACCGTGTCGTTGCCGGCGCCGAGGGTGATCGTGTCCTTGCCGGGGCCACCGTCGACGGTGCGCGGGGCATCGTCGGTCGGCAGGCCGCCGCGGAGGTCGGTCTCCCCGATCACGATCGTGTCAGCGGCGTCGCCGCCGATGAAGTTCTCGGTCTCGAGGGTGATGCCGTCGCGTTCACCGGCGGCACCGCTCACGCGGCCGCGCTGCGTGTCGTCGACCGACCAGACGGTCGGCTTCGCCGGCGTGTTGGCGTAGCGCGGAACGGCGGACGGCTTGATCGTGACGGGCGTCGTGCGACCGGCGTACGACACCGTGTCGCTGCCGCGGCCGCCGTCCATCACGTCGGCACCGAGGCCGCCGATGAGGGTGTCGTCGCCCTTGCCGCCTTCGAGGGCGTCGTTGCCGTCGCCGCCGTTGATGGTGAAGCCGATCGCGGCCGGCACCGACGAGTGGACCGCGACGGTGTCGTCCTTGTTGCCGGCGTTGATCGAACCGCTCACGATCGCCTGCGCGGGGCAGGCCACCGTCTCGGCGTCGACCGGGCGGCAGGGCGTGCCGGGGTACATGCCGACCGGGTTGCCGTGGTCGGTGACCAGGATCTCGTCACCGGTCTTGGAGATGATGATGTCGTTGATCGCGTCGGTCGCCGCGTTGACGGCCAGCTTCGCATCGGTGATGCCGACGCTGGTCTGGCTGCCGGACGGGGCGCCGGGGCTGACGGTCACGCTCGCGACGTTGCCCGTGATCGAGTTGAGGCGGATCGTGATGTTGTCGTCCTTGTCCCAGAGGGACTGGCCGACCTTGAGCGTCTGGTCGGTGTCGTTGTCCTCGTCGGGCACGCGGGTGGCCTGGTCCGGCCGGGTGAACGCCGAGCGGAGGTTCAGGACGCGACGGTTGGCGACGTTCTCGGTCGAGTTGTCGAGCTTCTCGTCCATGCCGCTGCCGACGCTCGGCGTGGCGGTCTGGAACACGGTGTCCTGGTAGGCGCCGCTGCCGGGGACGAGGTCCGGACCGACGCGGACCGTCACGCCGCTGTAGAGCGAGCTGGAGCCGGTGAGGCCGAGCGGACTGGCAGCGGGCGTGCGGAAGTCGATGTAGTAGTACGGGCGCTTGCGCTGGGTCGTGGACGTCAGGTTCTGACGCGGGATCTTGAGCACCTGCGTGGTGCCGGCCGGCGAGTCGACGTCGACGCTGGTGAGCGCGGTGGTGGTGAACGCGGTCCGGCTCACCTCCTTGACGTTGTCCGTCGGCATGAGTCCGAGGGCGACGCGCCGCGGACCGGACAGCGGCACGTGGCCGCCCGTCATCTCGTCGGCGTGGTCGGTGTAGTCGCCGTAGCCGCAGTCGCCGCCGACGGGCGCCGGAGCACCGTTGCGCGTGCACTGCATCGTCGAGCCGTGGCCGAGGCCGAGGCTGTGGATGAACTCGTGCATGAGGGCGCGGCGCGCGTAGGTCGACCAGCCGTCGTTCTGGAGCCAGACCCACATGTAGTTGCTCGGCACGGGCGACATGCCGCCGGCGTCGCAGCCCTCGAGGGTCTTGCCGTTCTCGGTGCGGCTCCACCCGTTCGTGGTCACGTAGATGACGTGCTTGAAGGAGCTGAGGTTGATCTCCGGGTGGGCGGCGGCGACGGCCGCGTGCACCTGCGGCATCACCTTGAACTCGTCGCAGCGCGTGGGTGCTTCGACGGGCACGCGCGTCCAGTCGACGAACGTCGGCGTGAACGTGTAGTCCGGGTTCGAGCTCGCGAGGAAGTACTTGCGGAACGAGTCGGAGTTCTCGCCGGAGGTGCCGTCACCGATCGCGGCGCGGGTCAGGGCGAGGCTGGTGGGTCGCGTGACCGGGGCGTCGGCGAACTCGACGAGCGCGACGAGGACGTCCTCGCTGCGCGGGTTGGGGGTCTGGGCGTCCGTGAGCGGCGTGAGGCCCGCGAACGGCGCCGGCCCGATCGCGGACGCGGTGCTCATCGCCTGCGGCAGGAGCAGGAGCAGGAGCGCGCCGAAGAGCGTGCCGATGGCGCGTCGGGCGCGCGGTGGTGTGCGCCGGAGCGCTGGCGTGCGTTCGGGCACGCAGAATCGGTGCGCTCGTGGCGCACTTTTGCACGGAACATGCAGGTTCCCCCAGGGAGACGACAAAGGTCGCGGCGAACCTAACGAAGCGTTGCGTGGCGCACCAGGACTCGGAGCGAGCTATGGGGCGCCGTGAATCCCGTTCACACCCGGCCGCAGCCCGCACCCTCGGGCGATCAGCGTTCTTGAATCCGGTTCAGCGCGTATCGGGTCAGGTGCGGTCAGGCGGCCGACCGGGCGCGTCCGCACCCGCCCGGGGTCGACCGGACGCACCCCACGACGAGCGACGCCGCCCCGAGAGGCGGCGTCGGATCGGACGGTCTGAGCGGAGAGAGCGCGGCGGAGCCCTAGAGCGGGATGTTCCCGTGCTTGCGCTTGGGCCCGGCTCGTGCTTGGTGAGGAGGGCGTCGAGGGCGGTGGTGAGGCGCTGGCGGGTCTCGGACGGCTCGATGACGTCGTCGAGGTAGCCGCGCTCGGCTGCGCTGTACGGGTTCGCGAACCGCGCCTTGTAGTCGTCCATGAGCTTCTGGCGGCGCTCTTCGGGCGTCGGCGAGTTCTTCAGGTCGTTGCGGTAGATGATGTTCACCGCGCCCTCGGGACCCATGACGGCGATCTCGGCGGTGGGCCACGCGAAGTTCATGTCGGCGCCGAGGTGCTTGGAGGCCATGACGTCGTAGGCGCCGCCGTAGGCCTTGCGGGTGATCAGGGTGATCTTCGGGACGGTGGCCTCGGCGTAGGCGTAGAGGAGCTTGGCGCCACGGCGGATGATGCCGTCCCACTCCTGGGTGGTGCCCGGGAGGAAGCCGGGGACGTCGCAGAACGTGACCAGCGGGATGTTGAACGCGTCGCAGGTGCGGACGAAGCGCGCAGCCTTCTCGGAGGCGTCGATGTCGAGGACGCCGGCCATGCTCATGGGCTGGTTGCCGACGACGCCGACGGAGTGGCCGCCGAGGCGCGCGAAGCCGATCACGATGTTGGTCGCGAAGTGCTCGTGGACCTCCAGGAACTCCTCGTCGTCGACGGCGACGCGGATGACCTCGCGCATGTCGTACGGCTTGTTCGGGTTGTCCGGGACGAGGTCGATGAGCTCGGGGGTCGGGCGGGCCGGGTCGTCGCCCGTGGGCTGGAACGGCGGACGCTCGAGGTTGTTGCTCGGGAGGAAGGAGAAGAGGTAGCGCGTCTCCTCGAGGGCGTGGTCCTCGTCCTCCCAGGCGAAGTGGGCGACGCCCGACTTCTGGTTGTGAGCCATCGCGCCGCCGAGCTCCTCGAACTCCACGACCTCGCCGGTGACGGTCTTGATGACCTCGGGACCGGTGATGAACATGTGGCTCGTGTTCTTGACCATGCCGATGAAGTCGGTGATGGCCGGGGAGTACACGGCGCCGCCTGCGCAGGGGCCCATGATCAGCGAGATCTGCGGGATGACGCCGGAGGAGCGGACGTTGCGGAGGAACACGTCGCCGTAGCCGGCGAGGGAGGCGACGCCTTCCTGGATGCGCGCGCCGCCCGAGTCGTTGATGCCGATGACGGGGGCGCCGATCTTGCCGGCGAGGTCCATCACCTTGCACATCTTCTCGGCCATGACCTCGCCGAGCGAGCCGCCGAAGTTGGTGAAGTCCTGCGAGAACACGCAGACGCGGCGGCCGTCGATGGTGCCGTGGCCGGTGACGACGCCATCCGAGAGCGGACGGTTCTTCGCCATGTCGAAGTCGGTCGTGCGGTGGCGCACGAACATGTCGAGCTCTTGGAAGCTGCCTTCGTCGAGGAGCTTCTCGATGCGCTCCCGGGCGGTGTAGCGGCCCTGGGCGTGGCGCTTCTCGAGCTTCGCCGGATCGACGGTGCGAGCCTCTTCGCGCAGCTCCTCGAGCTGCTGGAGCTTCTCTTCGAGCGTGCTGGGCGGAGTCTGGCGGGCCATGGGACCGCGAATCGTACCGGGCGGCGGGCGCTGGGCGAGATCCCGGCTGACGGGGCGTCAGTCGAGCGGCCGGCCGGGCCGGGTCCCCGGGCTGGTTCGCCGCCGGATGGCGACGGCGAACCGGCCCGGGACCGCGGGCACGGAGGGTGGGCCGCGACGGCCGGGGCGCTAGCTGAGCTCGGTGGCCTCGATGAAGCCGCGCGGGTCGGCCTTGCCCGGACCCGTCGGGAAGTCGACGCGGAGCAGGCGGCCCGAGTCGACCGCCACGTGCGCGGTGACCGGCGGGATGAGGTTCGCGGAGAGCTCGTCGAACGACTGGGCGACGTCGACGAGACTCGGGCGCAGCCGGAGCCGGTACGCCTCGAACGTGCCGGCGGGAACGGTCGCCTTCTCCTTGGCCTCGACGCGCACGTCGAGGGGCCAGTGGGCGATCGCCGTCAGCCAGATCGGCGGCGCGAAGCGGGCCTTCGGCGCCCACGGCAGCAGGCGCAGGGCGACGGCGATGCCGCCGGCGGGCACCATCGTGCGCGGGTATGCAGCCAGCTCGCCGCCGAGCTGCGGCACCTGCACGTCGCGGAAGGTGGCGTCCTCGGTGAATACCGCCTTGCCCTTGTGCCGCAGCTCGATCGTCTGCGACTCGGCGAGCAGCTGACCGCCGCGGCGTCGGAACCGTGCGGTGACCTCGCCCTCGAGCCTGCCGTAGGCCTGGCCGCGCGCGATCTGCACGAACGTGCGGGCATCCTCGGAGCGGAGGATCAGCTCGCCGTCGCCGACCGCCTCGCCGTCGACCACCCCCCGGAACGCGGTGCGCTCCTCGGTCTCGAGTTCGGGGTCGACGAGCGGCTCTTCCATGGGGCGGATGATGGCGGGGACCGCGGCGCCGCCCGCAGGTACGCCCCGGGCGCCACGAACGCGAACGTGCGCAACTTTGCGCGGTGGCGGTGTTCACTTGGGGTATGAGGCTGTCGCCCGCCACCCCCTCCTGCGCGCTCTCGCGCGCCGCGCTCGTCGGCGCCACCACCGTTGCCGCGCTCGCCGTCGCCCTCCCGGCCCCTGCCGGCGCGGCGGCAGGGACCCGGGCCACGGCCACCGCGACACCCAAGAGCTGGCTCACCCCGCTCGATCTCGGTCCGGCGCCTGCGGGCGTGCAGAAGGGCCTGGTGCCGCGCGTCGGCATCACCTCGACGGGCCGCGGCACGGTCGCCTGGAACGTCGCCGGCGACGGCACGATCCAGTCGCGCGACTTCACCGTCGGCGGCACGCTCGGCACCACCACGAGCGTCACCCGCGGCAGCCTCGTCGGCTCCGTCGCGCGTGACCAGGCCGGGAACATCGTCGTCACGGGGCAGACCGCCGGCGCACCGGCGTCGAGCTGGGTCGCGACCCGCGCGAAGGACGGCGCGAACTGGACGTTCCGGATGCTCGCGTCGGGCACGTACGTGAACGCACCGGCGTCGTTCGGCCTCAAGTCCGGCTTCCTCGTCACCTCCACGAGCTCGTTCACTCCGACCACCGCCGACGCCGGCCTGCCGAGCGCGGCGGCGTTCGGGTTCACCATCGCCGCGGGCGCGCCGATCTCGATCGGCAAGGTGCTCGAGGGCGTCGAGACGGGGGACTTCGCCCACGGCGCCGACGGCTCCAACTGGGCGGTCGGTGCCGACGGCCACGCGATCTCGACGGGCCGTCGCGAGACCTCGAAGGCGAAGAACGGCAAGGCCGCGGCGTCGGTTCCGGCGCTCGTGCGCGTCGGCAAGAGCCCGACGCGCAACTCCATCCTCGGCGCGGAGCGGTTCGGCGCGGGTGCCGTGGCGACCACCGGGACGGCCGTCGCCATCGCGGGCCTCGACGTGCAGCAGACGAGCCCGATCGCGCAGCGCGGGGTGCCCGTCGTGGCGCTCGGCGAGAACGCGACGCTCGAGGAGGCCGTCGAGATCGGCGGCGTGCCGGACCGTCGCGCGCTGGAGGTCGACGTCGCCGGTCGGGTGAGCGGCGGCGCCGTCGTCACATGGCTGCAGCAGACCACGCCGCGCGCCGAGAACCTCGCCGGTCAGGCGAAGTGGGCGATCGTCGACGACGCGGGCGACGTCGAGACCCGCGGCAGCTTCTCCACGGCGAAGGACGCCCGCGACCTGCGCGTCGTGCGCACCGGCGGGTCGGCAGTGGCCACCTGGATCCAGGGCACGGGCGACAAGGCCCGCTGGCACGCCGCCAAGCTCACCGACGACGGCGTCCGGCTGATCAAGGCGCCCGCCGGTACGCCGGTCGGGCGCGTCGAGGGCGGCCTCAACACGAGCCAGCTCGTGTCGAACGGCTCGATCGTCGCCCTCACGTTCGTCGACGCGACCACCGGCATGGTGCGTGTCGCGACGCAGAAGATCAGCTAGCGGCGCGCCGCCTACGGCGTGCCGCGGAACTCGGCGTAGAGCTCGGGCAGGAACTGGGCGAGGTGGTTCATCTCCTCGCCGCAGTGCCGCATGAGAGCGGCGCCGAACGCGGTGTCGAAGGTGATGCCCTGCGGCGGCGAGAACCCGCGCTGCAGCGCGCAGGCGAACGCCGCCGTGTCGAAGGCGCGGAGCCCGGCGACGTTGAGGTAGAAGCGGCTGCGCATCTCGCTGCCGCCCGGCACGCGCCGCACCTCGTGGAAGAGCAGGCCGATGTTGACCGGTGCGAGCACGGTGCCGACGGTGCCGGCGATGATGGTGCCGTCGACCTTCGAGGCGTCGACCCCGAACGCCCCCGGGTCGCGGAAGCCGATCGCGAGCTGGTCGAGGTGGTCGCCGATCACCTCGTCGACGTACGACACGTTCCCGATGAACCTCTGGCGATCGGTGAGGCTCGCCTGCGCGGAGCGGTCCTCCTTCAGCCCGGCGTACGCATGGGCGTCGGGGTGCCAGAGCTTGTAGCGGGCGCTCTCGCGGCTGTGCCAGCCGAACCACCAGTCCCACATCTCGGGCCGCACGCGCGGCATGCGGGTGAGGCAGGCGACCCAGATCTCTCCGGAGGCGGTCTTGCCGTAACCCGTCTCGATCGGCGCGTACCCCGGGCTCTGGAGCTCGGCGGCGAGCGTGCGGCGCGTCGGGACCTGCGCCGTCGGCACCGGACCGTTGGCGAGCGCGTCGAGGACCTGCTGCTGGGGCGCGTCGACGTGCGCCTTCATGTACTTGGCGTACGGCTTGGCCTCGTCGGCGGGGCGGTAGTGCAGGTACCGCGGTTCGCACGTCGCTGCAGCGCTGGCCGCCTTCGGTCCCATGGCCAGCGCCGCAGCGGCGCCCGCGCCTGCCGCCAGCAAACGGCGTCGCGGAAGCGTCGGATTCATCGGGCTCGTCGCGTTCTCGTCATCGATCCTCTGCACCTGCAGAGGAATACCACTACAGGTGCAGAGTCGTCAACCGCGTTCACCCCGGATACGCTGCGCCCGTGAGTGACCGCCGCCAGCTGATCGCCGACACCTCCCTCGCGATCATCGGCACCGACGGGATCCGTGCGCTCACCCACCACCGGATCGACGACGACGCCGGCCTTCCGCGCGGGTCGACGTCGTACTACTGCCGGCGCCGCGTCGACATCCTGCGCGAGGCGCTCGTGCGGCTCTACGAGCTCGACCTCTCCGATCTGCAGGCAGCGGCCGCCACGCTCGATCCGGCGGCGTTCGATCCAGCCGCCGCGCGCGCGGCCGTCGCCGAGCTCGTGCACGGCTGGCTCGAGGGCGATGCCCGGACCCGCTCGATCGCGCGCATCGAGCTCTTCATGGCCGCGTCGCACGAGCCCGAGCTGCACCCGCTCATGACCGAGCAGCTCGCGGGCATGCGCACCGCCGCGCTTCCGTTCGTCGCCCGCGCCGACGGCGCCGGCGCCCGCCGGATCGGAGCGGCGTTCATGCTCACCGAGGGGCTCGTGCTGGCCGTCCTGCGCGAGGGCCGTCCAGCGCCGAGCGCGGCGCAGGTGGGCGAGCTGCTCGCGCTGCTCGACTAGCCACCCACGCGCAGGGCGAGCGGTCCGGGCGGCGATCAGGGCTGCGCCTCGCGCGCGGCGCCCTGCTCGGCGCGCAGCACGTGCATCAGCTCGTCGTACGGGCCGGCGAGGTACGCGAGGTCGCCGGCGGCAAAGCGCGTCTCGCGGCGCGGCGGGTAGTCGAGCTCGGGCTGTCCGTCGCGGCGGAGCGCGAGCACGCGGACGTTCGCCGCAAGGCCGCGCATCTCCACCCCGGCGAGGCCGCCGCCGCCCTGTACCTCGAGCCGGGCGACGAGGAACGGCTGCCGGCCGACGTAGAACGTGGCGAGCACGCCCATGCCGATCGCCGCACCTACGAACCACGGGGCCGCGATCGCCGCCGTCGACCATACGTGCCGGAAGTCGAACACGTCCTCCAGCCGCTGTCCGAGCGAGGTGTCGAACACGCGCAGGATCACGGGCACCTCCTCCCACCGCTCGCCGAGCCCCTCGCGCACCGCGAGGCCGGTCTCGATGTTCGTCATGTCGTCGGAGGTCATGACGGCGATCGCCGACGCGGTGTCGATGTTCGCCGCCTCGAGCGTGCGGGCGAGCGTCGCGTCGCCGATGATCACGGGCACCCCGAGCAGGCGCGCCTGGCTCGCGTAGCGGTTGTCCTCGTCGTACTCGATCACGACCACGTCGCGGCCGTGCTCGCGCAGGCCCTCGAGCACGCGCATGCCGACGGCGCCGAGGCCGACGAGGATCACGTGTCCGTCGAGCCCGCGCACCTTCGCCCGTCCGAGCGACGCCTCGATCCGCCGCGAGACGAGGGTGTTCGTGACAAACGCGAACAGCAGGCTCACGACCGCCGTGCCGGAGATGATGAGCAGCACCGCGAACCCTTGGAGCAGCGGCGTCTGCTGCGCGAACGAGAAGTCGCCGAACCCCACGGTCGCCGACGTCTCGATCGTGAAGTAGAACGCCTCGATCCAGCTCATGTGGCGTCCGGGCGCGCCGCCGTCGACGTAGAACGCGCGCAGCACCACCGTCGAGAGCAGCGCGACGAGCAGCCCCACCCACAGCGTCGTGCGCACCGGCCCGTCGAAGTACTCGGACGCGTCGGCGAGAGCGAGGCGCATGCGGCGCCGTCGCGAGCGGGCGTGGGGCGCGTGGTCGGACACGTCGTCCCCGTGGTCGAGGCCGGCGGCCGTGAAGTCGCGCGGCGTGCCGAGGAGGGCGACGCGCTCGCCGGGCTCGACGCGCTCGTCGCGACCGGGACAGGCGGCGCGCAGCACCTCGTGCTCGGTGAGGATGCCGATCGGTGCCAGATCGGCGTAGAGCTCGCGGAGCGTGCCGGCGCGCTGCACGACCACGTCGGCGACGACGAAGTGCCCGTCTTCCAGGCGGAGGTCGTGGCGGGTGCGTCCGAGGCACGCGTCGACGACGGACGGGGCGAACAGCCCGGCGACGTCGAGCACGCTCCCCTCGCCGACGATGCCCTCCACCGCCCCGCCGACCGCCGGGTTGTCGAGGTGCACGACGATCCGCACGTCGGGACGCAGCGCCCGTACCGCGAGGGCCGTCTCGAGCGTGCCGAGGTCGGTGCTCTCGACGCAGATCACGGCCGCCGCGCCGGCCAGACCGGCCTCCGCGAGCGGGTCGCCGAGGAGCGCGCTGCGGGGGATGTACGGGATGCCCCACGCCTCGACCGTCGCCACGAGCCGCGGTTCCGGCTCATCGTCGACGACGACGACCGGCTGGCCCGCGAGGTAGAGCTGCTCCACCGTGCGCAGCGCGACATCGTGCAGGCCGCAGACGATCACGTGGCCGGTCCAGTCGCGCGGCGACGCGGAGGCCTCGGCCGGCGGGCGCAGGCCCGAAGTGGATGACGTGTCGGGCGTGGCGATGCCGAGGATCGTAAGCGCCGACGCGCCAGCGGTCCAGGGCCCGCGGGCCCTAGCGGCCGCCGGAGAACGCGGCGCGCATCATCGACGGCACCTGCTCGAACCCCAGCGCCGGGCCGGGCAGCTCGAGCGCGTGCCCACCCGGCCGCCAGCTGCTCAGCGCGAGCGCGAGGTACCGGCGCCAGAGCTCCGGGTCGACCTCGCGCGTCGCGTTCATGAGCGACACGAGCATCACGACCGTCGCGGGGATGTCGGTCGGCGAGAAGTCGTCGCGCAGCACGCCGGCGGCCTTCGCGTTCCCGACGATCCGCTGCCCGAGCGGCGCCATCTGCGACTTGCCCATCTCCAGGCCGCCGCGACCGTGCGCATCCGTGAGGACGACGCTCGAGAGCGAGCGGTCCTCGGCGTGGATCTCGAGGTAGTCGGTGAGGAACGCGACGAGCGCCTGCCAGGGTTCGGTCTCCGACAGCTCCGCGGCGGCGGTTGCCGCGCTCACGATGCGTCCGACCGACTCGCGGTACAGCTCGTCGATCAGCTCGTCGCGACTCGCGAAGCGGCGGTAGACCGTGCCGACCCCGACGCCCGCGTGCTCGGCCACCTCGTCGAGGCTGACGAGCCCGCGCTCGGCGAACACCTCGCGGGCGGCATCGAGGATCTTGCGGCGGTTGCGCTCGGCGTCGGCACGCAGCGGGCGGGGAGCGTTCGCGGAGGAATCGGTGGTGGCGCCCACCCCTCGACTGTAGCGAGCGCAGCCGAAACCGGAGCCGGATCCTCCAGTTGGCGCGATCAGAGTGGAGACAGGTCCTCCGCTTGGTGCTACCTTGGCTCGGACGCGCAAGTTGAGGTCGGTCCTCCGCTTTGTGAGCGCCGGCACACCGGCCGCTCGACCGCCTCGGCTGCGCCCCAAGCCTCGCCATGAAGGAGCTCGCCATGAGCACACACGCGAACGCGGCCGCCGAGCCGCCCACCAAGAGCGCCGACGAGCACCGGCGGCACAACCGCGTGCTGACGATGATCGGCGTCGCCCAGCTGATGGTGGTGCTCGACATCACGATCGTGAACGTCGCCCTGCCGTCGGCCCAGGAGGCCCTCGGATTCACCGGTGCCAGCCGCCAGTGGGTGATCACCGCCTACGCCCTGGCCTTCGGCTCGCTCCTGCTGCTCGGCGGCCGCATGGGCGACCTGTTCGGCCGCAAGCGCGTCTTCATCACCGGCCTCCTGGGCTTCGCGACGGCGTCGGCGATCGGCGGCGCCGCACAGAGCGCGGAGATGCTCATCGGCGCGCGGGCGCTGCAGGGCGTGTTCGGCGCGCTGCTGGCCCCGGCGTCGCTGTCGATCCTGACGACCACGTTCACGGCGCCGCAGGAGCGCGCGCGGGCGTTCGGCATCTTCAGCGCCATCGCCGGCGGCGGCGCCGCGGTCGGCCTCCTGCTCGGCGGCATGCTCGCCGAGTGGGCGAGCTGGCGCTGGTGCCTGTACGTGAACGTCGTGTTCGCGATCCCGACGGCGTTCGCCGCGACGCGCCTGCTGGCCTCCGGCCGCCCGGCTCAGCGCCCCGGCGTCGACATCCCGGGCACCCTGCTCGCGACGAGCGCCCTGTTCCTCGTCGTCTTCGGCTTCTCGCGGGCCGAGGTCGACGGCTGGGGCAGCGCCGGTGCCGTCGGCTCGTTCGTCGCGGCCGCCATCCTGCTGCCGTCGTTCATCGTCCGCCAGCGCACGGCCGCGCACCCGCTGCTGCCCCTGCCGGTGGTCCTCGACCGCGCCCGTGCCGGCGCCTACCTGAGCATGCTGCTCGCGGGCACCGGCATCTTCGCGGCCTTCCTGTTCCTCACGTACTTCATGCAGCAGAACCTCCGGTTCACGCCGATCCAGACGGGCACCGGGTTCCTCGCGATGACCGTCGGGATCGTCTCGAGCGCGCAGATCGTCACGCGCAAGCTGCTGCCGGCCTTCGGGCCGAGGCCGATCGTGATCGCAGGCATGCTCTTCGCGGCCGCGGCGATGTTCGGGTTCACCACCCTGAGCCTCGATTCCACCTACGCCGGCACGATCATGCCGTGCCTCTTCGTGTGCGGCCTGGGCATGGGGTCGATCTTCGCCCCCGCGTTCCAGACGGGCACGTTCGGCGTGCAGCCGATGCACGCCGGGGTCGCATCGGCGATGGTCAACACCAGCCAGCAGGTCGGCGGGTCGATCGGTACCGCCGCGATGAGCACGATCGCCGCATCGGCGATGACGAAGGCGCTCGGCTCCGCGAACGCTGCCGGCGCCGATCCACAGGTGCTCGCCGCTGCGGCCGTCCACGGGTACACGACCGCGTTCACGTGGGCGGCCGGCATCTTCCTCGTCGGCGCGATCGTGGCGGGCAGCCTGTTGCCCGGCGGCCGTCTGGAGCACGCACCGGCCGCCGAGCCGGCCGTGGCCCACTAGCCCGGCGCGCCGCACCGGCACCCCGCGGGCGCCGCTCGGGCTCGGGCCTCAGTCGAGCCCGCGGCGGCTCGCCCACCGGCTGAGCTCGTGCCGGCTCGTGAGCTGGAGCTTGCGGAGCACCGCGGAGGTGTGGGACTCGACCGTGCGTGGGCTGATCCCGAGGCGCAGGGCGATCTGCTTGTAGCGGTAGCCGCGCGCGATGAGCTGGAGCACCTCGCGCTCGCGGGGCGTGAGCTGATCGACCTCGGGGTCGCTCACGGGCTCCTCGCGGCCGGAGAACGCGGCGAGCACGAACCCGGCGAGGCGCGGTCCGAAGACGGGCTCGCCGGCGCGCACCTGACCGATGGCGGCGACGAGGTCGTCGGCCGCGATCGTCTTCTCGACGTAGCCGCGGGCACCGGCGCGCACCAGACTCACGACGTCCTCCGGCGCATCGCTGACGGTCAACGCGAGGAAGGCCTGGTCGGGGATCGTCGCGAGCACGTGCTCGACCACCTTCGCTCCGCCGCCGCCGGGCAGGTGCACGTCGAGGAGCACCACCTCGGGACGCGCCGCGAGCACCACCCGCACCGCCGACTCCACGTCGGCCGCCTCGCCGACCACGTGGCAGCGGCCGCCCAGCTCGGCCCGTACGCCGGAGCGGAACAGCGCGTGGTCGTCGACGAGCACGACGGTCGGCAGGGATGCGTCGGTCACCGGTCGTCCTCCATCGGCATCATCAGCACCACCTCGGTGCCCTCGGCCGAGCTCTCGATCGTCGCGTCGCCGCCGGCGTGCCGCATGCGACCGATGATGGCGTCCCGCACGCCGCGGCGCTCGGCGGCCACCGCGGAGAGGTCGAAGCCGGCACCGTCGTCACGGATGAACGCGACGAGGGCATCGCCCTCGCGGTCGAGCACCACGCGCACCGTGCCCCCGGCGTGTCGGGCCGCGTTGCGCATCGCCTCGCGAGCCGCGTCGACGAGCGTGCGCCACGCGTCGTCGAGGCGGGCGTCCTGCACCAGCACCACCTCGATCGTCGCGGCGCCCGCCACCTCGTCCTCCACCTCCGCCGCGACCGCGCGCAGCGCCACGCCCACCGTCGGCGGCGCCGAATCGTCCTGACCGGCGAGCCATGCTCGTAGCCCCCGCTCCTGCTTGCGCGCAAGGTGGAGCACCTGCTGCGGATCGTCGGCGCTGCGCTGGATCAGGGCGAGCGTCTGGAGCACCGAGTCGTGGAGGTGCGCGGCGACGTCCTGGCGGTGCCGGCCCACCTCGCGGGCGCGGCGCGTGCGGCGGGCCCGCGCCTGCGCGACGAGCGCGAGCGGCGCGGCGACGACGGCGGTGAGCACCGCGACCAACGCGACGCCGACGCCGAATGCCCGCAGCGCCGAGTCGGTGCCCGCGAGCGCGAACCGGGCCGCTCCGACCCCGGCGAGCACGAGCAGGAGCGCACCGAACGCGGCCCCGGCGCGGCCGTCCACCGGCCGGCGTCTCGGCGGGGCGACCCCGGCCAGGCCCTGCCAGGGCGAGGCCTCGGCATCGGCCGTCTCGATCGCCGCGACGATCCATCGCAGCACGAGCGCGAGGCCGGCGAATGCGACGAGCGCGAGCAGCACCGGTTCGGTGCCCACCGTGTGGCGTCCAGCGAGGACCACGACCGTGACCAGCCCGGCCACGAGCAGCCCGCCGGCAAGGCGCGCAAGGTCCCCCGACCGCGCGGCGCGCCAGAGGCCACGCAGCGCGAGGAGCGCCGTGATGGCGGCGGCGACGATCACGAACGCGAGCGCGACCGCCAGGCGCTCGTCGCCGCTGAGCAGCTGCGCGAACGCGAGCGCGGCGACTGCGCTGTCGGCGGCGATGATCCAGAGCACGCGGTCGGGCACGCGCGGAGCGCGCGGCGCGGTAGTGGGCGGCGACGGCGCCATCAGCCGACCACGATCGGGAGCGGGATCGCCTTCGGATCAGCGAGGCCGTCGATCCGTTGGGGCCACCGGCGGCGGATCTCGAGCCAGCGTGCCGTCGCCTTGCGCTCGGCGCGCGCCGCGGCTTGCAGCGGCGGGATCCTCGCGCTCCGTTCGGCCTTCGGGGCGCACGGCCCGGCGACCTCGCGGCGGTACTCGTCCGGGTAGCGCATCGCCGCGCGCAGCTGCAGCTCCTGACGGACGAAGCGCTCGAGCGCGGCGCGGCGCGGACCCTCCGAGACGCCTGCGAGCAGGACGGGCATGGCGGATGTCGTCGGCGCCACCGGGTCGCCGCCCGGGCCGGCGGCCGCACGGGCACGGATCTCGAGGTCGGTCAGGCGACGCAGCACCGTCGGCACGAGCGGGTCGTCCGGCACCGTGCGTTCTGCGGCGACGCCTCGGGGCATCCCGAACGTCTCCGAGCCCGGCACGTGCGGCGTCGGCCACCACGGGTCGTCGAGCGGCCGTACGTCGTCCGGGTAGTCGCGCACGATCGCCTGGCTGCGGCCGGTGGTGAGCACGAGGTGCAGCACCGGCCGCACCCCGCGGCGCCGGGCGATCCGCTCGTAGCGCGTCGACTCGCCGAACTGCGCGCGACCGAACGCGACGAGGCTCGGCACCTCTCCGGCCTCGAGACGTGCCAGATCCGGATCGTCGACCACGGTGTCGCCCAGCGACACGCCACCCGTGAGCGCGGGCGCCCCGGGGAAGTACTGCGTGGTGCGCCACAGGTCGAGCGCGGCCGCCGGCCACCGGCGGTCGAGCGTCTGGTCGACGACGAGGTCGAAGCAGCGGTCCGTCGGCAGCGCCACCACCAGCGTCCGGAGGTCGGCCCGGGCTCGCACCGTGGTGATCGAGCCCGATCGGGCGTCGAACTCGCGCAGGTCGACGAGCAGATCGCCGAGGCCCGTGCGGAACCCGAGCGGCGTCGCATCGGCGGGCGAGCGCAGGGTGACGGTGCGGTTGCCGGCCTGCCGCGCCACCTGCACGTCGGAGAGGGCGACGGCCGTGGCCGGCAGGGTGAGCGCGAGCGCCGCGACCCCGAACCGCGCGGCCCCTACGCCCGGCGCGACGAGCAGCACGCTCGCGCAGAGTGCGGCGAGGATCAGGGCGACGGCGCCGAGCCCGAACACCGCGACGGCCGTGCTGACGGCGATGAGCGCGCCGAGCACGAGCAGCGCCCCGAGCACGCGCAGCGCGAGCAGCAGGGTGCGGCCGACCTGCGCGGAGCGGCGCACCTGCCCGGGCGTCGCGCCGCGTGCGGGCATCGCGAGGGCGAGGGCCCCGTACACGAGCACGCCGGCAGCGAACGGAACGACGGCGGCGACGAACGCCAGGCGCACGCCGCCCACGGGCACGTCCCAGCGCTCCGCCAGTCCGGCGCACACGCCGGCGGCCCAGCGGCCGGCACCTCGCGGCGGCCGCGAGAACGGATGATCGTGGGGCGCGGTCACTCAGCAGGCCTGCGGCGCCGCAGGATGCCAGGTCGAGCGAGTGCGAGGCCCGAACCGGCGAGCAGCAGCGCGGCCGCGGCCGCCGAGGCCAGGGGCGCGATCGGGCGGTCGCGCGCTTCCACGCCCGGCATCGAGGCGGTGTGGAGCGGCACGCTCTCCGGGGCGGCGCCGAGCTCGAGGGCGTGCAGCGCGCGAGCCGTCTCCGGGTTCGGCGGCGTGGTGACGGCGGGCGTCACCTCGCCGCCCGCGAACTCCTCGGGCCCACGCACGCCACCGCGCACACCATCGGTGCGCTGAGCGGCCCCCGAGAGCCCGCTCGGCGCCTTCGTGCCCCGCGCGCGCTGGGCCGCTGCGAGCGCAATGGCCTGCTGCGCGGCGGTGATCGCATCGACGCACGGGCTGTACTCGCGCACGTCGGCCGGGAGCGCGGCCATCGCGGCGGCGAGATCGGCCTGCGAGTACCCGGGCTTCACCACGCCGTCCTGGGCGCACTGGAGGATGATCGCATCGGCCGTGGCCGCCCCGGCGCTGACGGGCACGGCGGTGCATGCGATGGCTGCGGCCAGCAGCGCGGGCAGCGTTCGGGCGGGGCGGTGGAGCATGACCGCAGCGTGCCCGCTCGCGCCCGCCCGCACCATCGGGACTTGCTCGCAGCCCCTGCGGGTTTGCCCGGAGTCGCCGTGGTGCAGCTCCGCCGGATCCGGGAAATCCCTGAGCTGCTCCGGACGAGACCGGATGGTGCGCCGCCCCGCGCCCGGGCAGAGTGCGGCCTGCGACCAATTCCCTGGTCGGTTGCCAGGGGGTGCGAGCGATCGTCGGGGGACGCCGCGCTCGCACCCCTGGGCGACGGTCCGCCGGCTGATCCGGCGGAGCCGGCCCGGAGGCGCTGCCTAGAGCGCGCCGCCCGCAGCGACCGGCGCGTCGGCCTCGGTGCCGTCGCCCTGGCCGAACTTCTCGCGGGCGATGAACTCCTCGGCGAGGAGCGGGTTGTCCTTCGAGCGCTGCGCGACCTTCAGCAGGTCGTTCATCTTCGAGATCTCCTCGACCTGCTCCTTGAGGAACCACTGCGTGAACTCCTCGGAGATGAAGTCGTTGTTCGCGCGGGCGACGCGCGTGAGCTCGGCGATCTGCTCCGCGACGCGCTCCTCCTGGGCGAGCGCGAGCGCGACCGGCTCGACGATGTCGGCGAACTCGGTCTTCGGCGCTTCGACGCCGGGAACCACGGCCTTCTGACCGCGGTCGAGCAGGAACTGGAGCATCATCATCGCGTGGTTGCGCTCCTCGAGGGCCTGCTGGTAGAAGACGGCCGCGAGCTGCGGGAGCGTCTCGTCGTCGAAGTACAGCGCGATGGCGATGTACTGCTGCTCGGCCGCGAATTCATTGGCGACCTGGGCGTTGAGCTTCTCGACGAATTCTGCGGCGGGCATGGCGGGCAGGCTACCGCTCCGCGGGGCGCCGCAGGATCGACCGGCGAGATGACCACCCCTCGACACCCCGAGTTTGCTGGGGTTTTTCGCGACCATGCGAAATGTGCGCCGAATCTCCTACCGCTGCGATCGGATATCCGGTACCTTCCCGTTCGTGCCGTCGACGGTGACCACGAAGAAGCGCTGCTGCAAGTCCGGGCCGAGGTGCAAGAAGTGCCCGGTCGTGTGGAAGCGCCTCGAGAACGAAGGCCTCGCGGACCGCAAGGGCAAGCGAGAGTGGAAGCCCACCGACGGCAAGATCCCGAAGCGGGCGTTGAAGGCCGCCCGCTCACGCTAGGGCTCCGGACGACTCACGGCACGAGAGCCGGAGCCCCGAGCGTGGGGTTCCTCATGCGGGGCGCGCCATCACCGGCGTGCCCCGCATGAGTCGTTTCGGCGGGCGCCCTTACGGCAGGTCGGCGACCGCGTCGGCCAGGGACTTTCGCAGACCGGTGAGGAACGGCAGCTCCTCGCGGGTGTGCCGGCGCGCCTCTGCCCCGCGGAGGTGGCGCATCAGGTCGACGATCCGCTCGATCTCCTCGGCCTCGAACGAGAGCAGCCACTCGTAGTCGCCGAGGGCGAAGCCGGAGATCGTGTTGGCGCGCACGTCGGGGTAGTCGCGCCCCATCATGCCGTGCTCGCGCAGCTGAGCCGAGCGATCGGCCGGATCGAGCAGGTACCACTCGAGGGAGCGGACGAACGGGTAGACGCAGATGTACTTCTGCGGATCCTCGCCGTCGTAGAACGCCGGCACGTGGCCCTTGTTGAACTCGGCCTCGCGGTGCACGCCGATGTTGGTCCACCACGGCGTGAGCGAGTGGCCGAGGCGCGTGTGCTGGAGGGCGACGATCGCGGCCTGCAGCGCATCGGCCGAGTCGCCGAGGATCCAGAACAGGATGTCGGCCTCGGCGCGGAACCCGACGAGCGAGTAGGTGCCGCGCAGGTGCGCACCGGCGACACCCGCGATCGCCTCCTCGGCCTCGGCCGCTGCGGCGGCGCGCTCGCTCGGCTCGAGGCGACGGGCGCCACGGTCACCGGCGTAGGCCGCGTAGGCGGCGAAGGTGAGCCCGACCGGCTCCTTGCCCGACTTCTCGGGCACGGTGTAGGTCTTCGTCGGGGTTTCGGTCGGTGCTGACACGTCAGCGGCTCCTTTGCGCGCGGCTGCCTGGATTGTCCCACCCGGCGGCTCCCGGGCGGCGTGCGGTGGTGCGGCTCATGGGCTGACGACCTCGGCGCGGGGCCGCAGGCCGAGCCGGCCGAGCTGCTCGTCGGCGGCGGTGCGTCCATCGCGGACGCACAGCGGCACGCTCGCCCCACGGTAGGCGGCGCCCGCGAGGGCGAGGCCGGGCAACGCGTCGCGCACCTCGAGCATGGCCGACTCGATACGAGCCGGGTGGCCGGGCGCGTACTGCGGCAGGCCCCGGTCGACCCGCACGACGCGGCTCGCGAGCGGCGCGGCCGTGATCCCGAGCAGCTCGGCGAGCTCGCCGTGCAGCGCGGCGGTGAGCTGCTCGTCGCTGAGCCCCTGGAAGGTGGCATCGTCGATCCGGCCGGCGGAGCACTTGATGACCACCGCGCCGGAGAGCGGGTCGACGATCCCCTCCCGCTGCTGCTCGGCGGCACCGACGGCGCGGCGCTCGGGCCACTTGCGATCGAGGAACGTGCACGCCGTCATCAACCGGCCCTCCGGCCGGGGGACGAGGAAGCCGGTCCCGGCCGGCAGTGCGGCGGGGAGCGCCGCGGGATCGTAGGCCAGGGCGGTGTGGGCGACCGATGCGTACCGGAGCCCACGGAGCGTCGCGGCGGCGCCGGGGGCCTGGCTCGCGAGCAGGTCGGAGGTGACGGGCGCGGGGGTGGTGAGGATCACGCCGTCGGCCTCGAGCGATTCGCCGCCCGCGAGGTGCAGGCGCAGCGGGGCGTCGTCGGGGTGCGGGCCCCGGTCGAGCGGTTCGATCCGCTCCACGCGCGCGCCCGTCCGGACGACCACGCCGAGCTCGACGAGCGCGGCGGCGAGCCGCGTGCTCAGCACCTGCATGCCTCCACGGGGCGCCATGAACACGGGGCGCGGTGCGGCGCCCGCCGGCGGTGCCGGCGGCGCGGTCTTGCGGAGACCGCGCAGCAGCGACCGGTCGGCGCGGGCCGCCGCGGCGATCTGCGGAGCGGTCGCCTGGAGGCTGAGGTCGTCGCAGCGGCCGGCGTGCACGCCACCGAGCAGCGGGTCGATCACCCGCTCGAGCGTCTGCTTGCCCAGGCGGCGTCGGACGAGCTGGCCGATCGACTCGTCGGCCGCGGGCGCGTTCGCCGGCAGCACGAGGTCGAGCGCGGCGCGCAGCAGGCCGACGGGGCCGAGCAGTCCGGACCGGATGAATGGCATCGGACCACCCGGCAGACCGGCGAGGATGCCCTGCGGCAGCCGCCGCAGCTCGCCCCGCGAGAGGAGAAACGCTCCACCCTCGCCAGGCGCCACGAGCTCGTCGGTGAGGCCCAGCTCTGCGGCCAGGTCGGCGGCCCAGGGCATCCGGACGAGCAGAGAGTCGGGGCCGAAGTCGACGGGACGCCCGGCGAAGGTCTCCGTGCGCACCCAGCCGCCGACGCGCTCGCTGGCCTCGAGCAACGTGACCTGCACCGCGCCGGGTGCGGACTGCGTGGCGAGGCGGTGGGCGGCGGCGAGGCCGCTGATCCCGCCGCCGACGACGACCACGTGGGTGGGAGCGTGCGTCACGCGCTCCATGGTGACGGGTCCGGACGCTCCGGTGGTCGGTAGATCGCGCCCGACCTGCTGCGGCCGACCACGCGACAGGCGGAGGCCGTGCCCCAGGGCCGCCGCGCGCAGCCGGTGCGCGCTACGCGGAGCGTGCCCCGGAGGAGGTGAGTGCGCGGACGAGCTCCACGATGCGGCCGGGCACCTCGGGCTGCGTCTCGGGGAGGACGCCGTGGCCGAGGTTGAACACGTGGCCGACCTTCGGCGCGCTCGCGACGATGCGGCGCACCTCGGCCTCGATCACGTGCTCCGGAGCGAGCATCACGGCGGGATCGAGGTTGCCCTGGATCGCGCAGCGCTCGGGCACGAGCTGGCGGGCGTCGGCAAGGTCGATCCGCCAGTCGATCCCGACGCAGTCGGCGCCCGTCTCGGCGAGGAGGTCGAGGAGGTGGCCGGTGCCGACCCCGAAGATCGTGCGGGGCACACCGAGGTCGCCGAGCTCGGCGAGGAGGTCCTGCATCACCGGCAGGATGTGCTCGCGGTACTGCGCGCGGGAGAGCGTGCCGATCCACGAGTCGAACACCTGCACCGCCTGCGCGCCGGCGGCGACCTGCTCGCGCAGCGACTGCGCAGCGATCGCGGCGAGGCGGGTGAGGAGATCGCGGAACAGCTCCGGATCGCCGAGCATCATCGCCTTCGTGAGGCTCTGCTGCTTGCTCGGGCCGCCCTCGACGAGGTAGCTCGCGAGGGTGAACGGTGCCCCGCAGAAGCCGATCAGCGGGATGTTCTGCGGCGTGAGCTCGGCGCAGATGAGCTTGATCGTCTCGGCCAGTGCCGGCATGTCGTCGGCGGGCGAGAAGTCGCGCAGGCGCGCGAGGTCGGCACGGGTGCGGAACGGCTGGTCGACGACCGGACCGATCCCGCTCTTGATCTCCACGCCGACGCCGATCGCCTCGAGCGGCGTGACGATGTCGGAGAAGAGGATCGCCGCGTCGACGCCGTGGCGGCGGACCGGCTGGAGGGTGACCTCGGCCGCGAGCTCGGGACGGTGGCAGATCTCGAGCAGGCTGCCCTGGTTGCGCACCTCCTTGTACTCGGGGAGGCTGCGGCCGGCCTGCCGCATGAACCAGACGGGCGTGCGCTCGACGGGCTCGCGCCGCAGGGCGCGGATCAGCAGGGGCGTGGCCGAAGGCGAGACCATTCGGCCAGCGTACGCGCTCGGGTGCACCGGCGGACCACAGCCGGCGGCGCCGCCGCTCAGGCCCAGTACTCGGCCGCGAGCGTTCGCCGGTCGCGTTCGGAGCGCGCGCGGATGCGCTCGTCGCGCTTGAAGTCGCCGCCGACGGCCCAGCCCTCGACGTGCCCCACGAGCGCATCGCGCACGTTCGATCGAGCGGACGATCGGCCGCCGTCGCGAGCGATCCGCTCGGCCGCGTCCTGTGCCCAGCCCGCCGCGACCTCCTCCACCTCGGCCCCCGCGCGCAGCCGCTCGTCGACCCGCGCCCGCAGCTCGTCGGCCGTGAGCGCGGTCGTGCCGCTCGTGAAGCGCTGCTGCCAGAGGACGGTGCCGGCGGCCGCGGTGATCTGGACCTCCTGAGACAGCCCGACGGAGATGTTCGTGTTCACGATCTCGCGGGCCGTGGTGGCGAGCTGGAGCGTCGCGAGCCGGCCGTTCAGGAGCTCGTCCACGGCGCCGCGCACGGCACGTTCGGCGTCGTCGGCCGCCGGATCGACCACGCGGACCGCGACGGCCTGGTCGGCGCGACGAGCGATCGCGACCGCGCGACGTCCGGCGCGTGCGTAGCCGGTGCTCGGCCACCACTCGCCGGTGGCCGCCTCCTGCGCCTCGATCCCGATGCTCCGGCCGGCGCAGACTGCGATCCCGAGGGTCGGCAGGAACGCCGGGGCGAGCACCGGTCCGCGGCGGCCCGGCTCGATGATGCCGCGCGCGCGGAGGGTGCCCTCCGCCGCCGCGCGCTCCTCGGGCGCCGGCTCGGTCGGGCGAGCCGCGCTGCCCCGCACGCCGAGCACCTGCTCGATCGTCCAGAGCTCCGCGCTCGACACCTCGACGGCCACCGGGCCCGCGGCGACGGCTTCGGCGATCGCAGCCTCGGGCGCCGCGGCGGGCAGGAGCCCGTCCTGCAGCCACCGCACGGCTGCCGCGCGCGGCGAGTCGTACTGCTGGCTCAGCGAGCCGTACGGGTCGGCGAGGCTGCCGAGCAGGTCGCCCGGGGAGATCGGCAGACGCCTCACCGGGCGCTCGGCGTGGCGGGCGCCGTGAGGTCGGCGACGTGCCGCAGCAGGTCGGCCTCCGGGAGCTCGCGGAGCACGGGCGCGTCGCCCTCGCGGTCGACCAGCCAGCGGCCGGCGGTGCCGGCGTCCACCCACTCCAGGCGCAGCCCTTGAACGCGGTCGTCCGTGCCCTCGGGCTGCCACCGTCGCCGTTCGACGCAGATGAGCCGCGTCTCCGGGCCGAGGTCCGGGCCGGGCTCGCCGGAGGGCTCCGACGCGGCGGCGTCGGCCGCGGGACCGGCTGCGGCGTCGACCAGCGGCGCGGGACTCGTCGCGAGGTCGATCGCCCGGCGCGCTGCGAGCTCGGTCGGGATGGCCTGGACCGCGTAGGCGGCGAAGTCCGGCGCCCAGCGCTGCTCGAGCGTGGCGGCGTCCGAGCGCAGCCACGTGACCGAGGCCTGCTCGGCACCGGCGATCGTGACGGCGAGCGCGTCGCTGGCGGCGTCCGCGATGGCGATGAGTCCGGCGAGCTCCTCGCTCGGACTCCAGCGATCGTCGACGAGCTTCAGGAGGCCGCGCGAGTGCAGCCCGTCGATCGTCGCGCGGCGCAGGTGCGAGACGGGATCGGGAACCGGCGCTGCGAACGGGCTGTCGGCGCGGTCCGGGAGGAACTCGCCGAGCAGCCCCAGCGCCGCCGGGCTGAGGAGGAGCGTCGGGGTCGTGCCGTCGGCCGTCGTCATCGCAGGAGCTCCGCGAGTCGGATGCCGGCGCCCGCCGGCGTCGTACGGCGGACGCTGAGCTGCTCGGCGCCGGCCGGGCCCTCGACGATCCAGGCATCGGCACCGCCGGCCGACTCGTAGACGGTCACGAACAGCGTCAGCACCTCGTCGTCCGGCGTGCGGGAGATGCGGTCGATGCCGAGCACGCTCGCAGCGTCGAAGAGGAGGTGCGCGAGCGGCTCGAGGCCGGGCAGGTGCTCGGCGGCAGCCGCTGCGTCCGGGGCGGTCTGCGCGGCCTGCCAAGCGGTGGCGTCGACCGTCGCGAGCGCACCACCGCCGGGGTCGTCGCTGCCGTCGGGCGCGAGCCCCGTGAACGCGGCGATGAGCGCCTTCGCGTCGTCGGGCCGGACGGGCGCGAACCACTCGAGCCCCTCGGAGGTGGTGTGCGCCACGAGCGCGTCGCCATAGGAGAGGAACGCGAGGCGCGTCACCTCGTCGGCGTAGCGGGTCAGCGAGATCGCCTCGTCGGCGGTGAGCACCACGGCGAGCACCGCGGCCTCGTCGCCGGCCGGCAGGAGCGCCTCGCCGTCGATCCGCAGGATGCCGCGGGCGACGAGGCCGCTCAGCACCTCCTGCTCCCCGGCGGCGTCGAGCTCCGGCACGGCGTAGTGGAGGAGCGGGCCCGGCGTGGTGAAGCGCGCGAGCAGCCCCAGCTCCGCGCCCGAGAGCGAGAAGGCTGCGGCGTCGATCGGCTCAGCGGCGGGCATGCTGCTGCTCCTCCTTGCGCAGGTCGTCGGTCTGCTGGCCCTGCTGGCGTTCCTGCGCGGCCTTCGCGTTGTCGAACGTGAGCGGGTTGTCGATCAGCCCTGCCGTGGCCGCGCCGGCGCCGGCCGCCTTCGCGGGCACCTTGTGCGCATCCCATCCGAACTGCAGGCCGGCGGCGATCTTGTGCCGCTGCGCCTCGCGCAGCGCCTTGTTCGCCGCCTCGAGCCGCTCGGCGTGCTGCCGCTGCACGTCCTCGAGCTGCTGCTGGGCGGCGTGGCTGCGCGCGGGCCCCCAGCGGGCGGGATCCGGCGCGCGCAGCCCGTCGCGGACGGCGCGCTTCTCGGCCTCGGCCGCTCGGGCGCGGTCGAGCGTCTTCCCGGACTTCACGGCCGTGGCGCCGGCCTTCGCGAGCTTCACGTACGAGAACGCGACGAGCGCGATGCTCGTGGTCCGCTGCCCCCACGCGTAGTCGCGGTCGCCCTGGTCTGCCGCATCGCTCGCGTAGGCGTCGCGCCACACCTCACGGCTGAGCTTGCCCGTGTTCGCGATGCCGTACCGGATCGTCTCGTTGTTCGAGTACATCCAGTACGCGGGGCTGACGGCGAAGGTGAGTGCGCCCTTCCACTGCTTGCGCATGTCCCACAGGTCGCCGAGGGGACTGACGACGCCGGCGAGCCAGTCGGGACCGCGGTGGTCCTTCGCGTCGGTGTTCGCGAACGGCGTCACGAGGCCTGGCGCTGGTCCCGGGATCCCGCCCCCGAAGATCGCGAGCGGCGAGGTCTGGTTGAACACGGCGGCCCAGCGAGCCGAGTTCTCGAGGAACGGCGCCTGACTGCCGACGGCCTTGCCGACTTGGTCGAGGCGCCGCGCGGCCACGGCCAGCTTGCCGGCCGGGAACGACTCGACGCCCGGCGGGATGTCGATCCCGCGCACGGTGCCGGCGAGCTCCTGGAAGTGCCCGCCGAGGGTCGACGCCGCCTTGCCGGCGGCGCGGATGGCCTCCGGGCTCTCCCAGTACGCACTCGGTCCACTCACAGCACACGTCCGATCGCGCTCTTGATCTCGTTGATCGTGTTGTTGGCCTTGCGGCGACCGAGCTCCCAGTCGTCGATCTCGCGCTGGACGCGCTTCACCTCACGGCCGAGGAAGTCGGCGATGTCGTGCAGCTCGGCCGCCGCCGACCTCGCCTCGCCCACCGCGTTGCGCGAGTGCGCGCGCAGCTGGTCGGCGCTCCGACCGGAGAGCGTCGACGCGTCCGGCACCGCGGCGGCGCTCGTGGCGGCGTGCGCAGCGGCATCGCCCGCCTCGCGCACCCGGTCCGCCGCAGCCTTGATCGCGCGAGGATCACCGATCGGCCGTGGACCGAGCGTGTCGAGCGCGAGCTGCGCCCCGCGGAGTGCGGAGTGGAGGTCGTCGAGGAGGCTCATGGAGCGGAAACCTACGACGCGGCGTAGCGAACGTCGAGCGTCAGGGGACCCCGGGGTTCCCCCGTGGACTACGATCACCCCTTATGGCGACGTGTGTTGTGACCGGCGGGGCCGGCTTCCTTGGTTCTCATCTGTGCGAGACGCTGCTTGGCCGCGGCCATCGGGTGATCTGCATCGACAACCTGGAGACGGGGTCGCTGCGCAACATCGATCACCTGCGCCAGGCGGAGTTCGAGTTCCGTCAGATCGACATCATCGCGCCGTACTTCGTCGACGAGCCGGTCGACTTCGTCTACCACCTCGCGTCGCCCGCGAGCCCGATCGACTACCTGCGTCTGCCGCTGCACACGCTCAAGGTCGGTTCGTACGGCACGCACCACACGCTCGGCCTGGCGAAGAAGCACCGCGCGCGCTTCCTCATCGCGTCGACCTCCGAGGTGTACGGCGATCCGCAGGTCCATCCGCAGCCGGAGACCTACTGGGGCCACGTCAACAGCGTCGGTCCGCGCGGCGTGTACGACGAGGCCAAGCGCTACGCCGAGGCCCTCACGATGGCGTACCACAACCAGCAGGGCGTCGATACGGCGATCATGCGCATCTTCAACACGTACGGCCCGCGCATGCGCGCGCAGGACGGCCGCGCGATCCCGACGTTCATGCGCCAGGCGCTGCAGGACAAGCCGATCACGGTGTTCGGTGACGGCAGCCAGACCCGTTCGTTCTGCTACGTCGACGACCTCATCGAGGGCATGATCCGCCTCGCCGAGAGCGGCGTGCACGAGCCCGTCAACATCGGCAACCCGAACGAGTTCACGCTCCTGGAGCTCGCCGAGCAGGTCGTCGACGTGACCGGCAGCAAGAGCGAGATCGTCTTCGAGGCGCTCCCGACCGACGACCCCAAGATCCGCCGCCCCGACATCACGCGCGCCAAGCAGCACCTGGAGTGGGAGCCCAAGATCGAGCTCCGCGAGGGCCTCGAGAAGACCCTCAAGATCGCCGGCGTCGAGCAGCTCATCGGCAACTAGCCGCCGCCCCGGCCGCGGCAGAGCACCCAGCCGGCGCCGCCGAGCGGAAGGCCGCGGCCGGCCGGAGCCTCAGCCGCGGCCGACCTTGATCGTCACGAGTCGGCTCGCGCCCGGGAGCGCCGGCAGGGTCGGGTCTCGGAGCATCCGGGCCTGGAGCGCGTAGGTACCGCGCGCGATCCCGAACCGGTGCTTCCAGCGGAACCGGCCGCGCGCATCGGTGCGCACCGCCCCACCGGAGAGCCAGCGGGAACCGCTGCGCGCGCGGATCTCGACCACCACGCCGCCGGCGGGGATCCCGTCGAACCGCACCGTGCCGGTCGCGGTCGCCGTCCCACGGGCCGGCACGCGTGCGGAGGCGAGCTGCAGCGCGATCGCCGCCTGCACCGAGACGGCGAACGCCTGGGTCACGCGCCGCTCCGGCCGGCCGGCGTAGGCCTCGTACGAGATCGAGAGGGTGCGGTTCGCGCCGGGCGCCAGCGCCCACTCGTAGCGCCCCTTGGCGTCGGTGCGAAGCTCGCCGACCTGCGTGGGGGCGCCGCCGGGAACGGCGGACCACGTCTGCAGGCGTGCGCCCGTGATCGGGGTGCCGGCGGCGTCGACGAGACGGCCCGTGAGCCGGAGCTTCGCTCCGAACGACACGGTCGCGGCGGCGGATTTGCGGTCGCTGACGAGCCGGCCCGAGGCGACGTCGCCCCCCGAACCGTTCGGCACGAGCGACGGCGGATCCGGCGTCGGGGCTCCGGTCGAGGGGCCGGGGGTCGGCGTCGGCGTGGCGGCCGCCGTCGGCGTCGCCGTCGACGTGGCGCCCTGGGTCGGGGCGGCGGTCGGCATCGGCGTCGGCGTCGCGGCGGCCTGCACGCGAACCGCGCCGAGCGTGCTCGTGCGCGCGTTGCCGGCCCGGTCCACGGCCGTGGCCTTCAGCGTGTGACCGCCACCCGCGAGGCCGGCGAGGTCGACGGAGATCGTCAGGTCGGTGAGGTCGCGCGGGCAGGCGGCGACCCGCGCGTCCGAGCAGCCGGAGCGATCGATCGAGTGGCCGAGATCGCGGCCGTTCTCGTCGGTGACGGACACCTGCCGCACGCCGGAGTCGGCATCGGCCGTCGAGACCACGACGAAGGTCTTGGTGGGCGGCTGCACCGAACCGTCGAGTGCGCCCTGGGCCTGCGCGGTGACGGCGCTCGGGACGGTCGACTCGCTGAGCGTGAGGCTGGCACCGTCGAGCGCGAACGCCCCGCCGCTCGGGAACATGCAGTTGGCCTGGCAGTACATCCAGCTCTGCACGGCGCGGGCCCCGTTGGCGTCCGCGCGCGTGAGGCGCAGGCGCGAGACCCCCGGCCAGAACTGCTTCGGGAAGTACGCGGGCTGGCCCCAGGTGGCACCGTCACCCACGATCCGCAGATCGCCGTTGGAGAGATCGTCGCCGTTCTTGGGCGCCGCGCTGACGACCGCGTCGATGCCGATGATCCGCGTGTTCGGCATCGAGCTCGGCACGGTGAACTGGAAGCCCATCACGTTCGCGCTCACGTTCGAATAGGACGCGAGCTCGTTGCCCGGCGGGCTCATCCAGTAGCTCCCGCCGCTGCTGCACCTGTCGCTGCCGCTCACCCCCGTGCCGAAGAGGGCGGTGAACCCCGGGTCGATCGATCCGAAGCTGCCGGTCTCGACCGACGTGCACTGCTGCACGACGTAGGTGCCAGCGTGGGCCGGGCCGGCGAGCGTGCCGGCGCCGAGCGCCGCGAGGAGCAAGGAAAGGAGCCGCCGCCACAGCGACGCAGACACGGGGAGAGGACGCGACATCGGGGCCTTGCGCTTCGGAACGGAGCGCACAGAGTAGCTCGTTTCCGGTGTGTCCCGACGTGCGAGGCGCGCTCGCCCCCACCACGCGGCCGACCCGCCCTACCAGGCCCCGCCGCCACCGCCGCCGGAGAACCCTCCGCCTCCTCCTCCGCCGCCCGAAGAGCTCGACGACTTCGGTGCCACCTGGCTGGAGAATCCGCTGCCGAAGCTCGATCCGGAGAGCGCGCCGTAGCTGGCTCCGTGCATCATGCCGCGGCTCCAGCCGTCGTCCTGGTCGGCGAGCGGCGCGGGGATCCGGCCGGACTTGATCACGCGCTCGGCGGTGCCGAACGCGACGGCGTAGACGAGCACACGGCGCCAGAGCGCAAGGGTGGCCGGAGGATCGTCGTCGAGGTTCGGGAAGTCCTTCGTCCACTTCGCGAACGCCGCCCACTGCGCGCCTTCCTGGATCGATTCGGGGTCGCGGCGACGCAGCCAGTTGCCGGGGAAGAGGAACAGGAGGAGCAGCCCGGAGAGCAGGCCCGCGATCGGCGGCCCGAAGTAGCCCGTGCGCGCGATGGAGCACGCGAGCAGCAGGGCATAGACCGCGACGACCGCGAGCGCGACGAGCCAGCGCGCGCCGCGCAGGTCGCGGTCCCAGCTGATCTGGCCGTCCTCGGCGGAGCGGAGCGCCGTGTTCATGCGGTTCCAGCGGTCACGCCAGGTGCTGTCGTGCTTCGGGATGCGGTCGGCGAGATCCTCGAGCGCGCACGGGCCGCCCTTCGCGAGGAGGCCGTCGAAGAAGTCGAGCACCTCCTGCTCGTAGGGCGCCACCGCCTGCGTCGGGCGCCGCTCGGGCACCGCGAGCCGCAGGTCGAGCTCCTTGCCCTCGGTCGGCTCGGCGGTGTAGAAGCCGCGGTCGACGAGATCGAGGAGCGTGGCGAGCACGATGCGCTCGTCGTAGCCGCCTTCGTTGGCGAGGGCGTAGCCGATGGCCGGCGGCTGCTGGCTCGGCGGCTGCGGGAGGTGCTCGGGCACGCCGTGGTCGTACTCGCGGCCCCGCCGGTAGAGCACGAACGACACCACCCCGATGAGCAGCGTGATCAGGACGATGATCGCCGGCAGCACCTCGGTCACGGTGCTCGCGAACGCGACGAACCCGCCGCCCGCGTTGGCGCGCTCGTCGGCCGCGCGGGTGATCTCCAGCCCATTGCCGGAGCGACGCTGCGCGCCGCCGATCGACGAGACCACGCTACGCGGGTACGCCATCGTCAGCGCGATCTGCTGGCCCGGCTTCGCGCGCTTCATCGTGAACGACCCGTGCTGCGGATGGTCGCCGAGACCGTCCGGCCGGATCCACGAGGCGGTCGGCGCCCGGCCGCCGGGCACGCGGAACGTCGCCGTCAGCTCGTTGAGCCAGAACGTCCACTGGTCGCCCCACGGCGCCCACGGCACGATGAGCGCGTCGCTGTAGGCGAGCGCCGCGCCCTGCACGCGGTAGCGCAGCTTGAACGTGCGCTCTCCGCCCGTCTGGCGGTAGTGCCACACCACCCGCTCGGTGGTGCCGATCTCCTCCACGCCGAAGGTGCCGGGCAGGTCCGACGAGCCGAGCTCGGTGCTCCCGCCGGTGCGGTAGTCGCCCTGCTCGCGATCGGAGAGCGAGAAGTCGCTGGCGGTCACGCCCGGCTGGAGCGGGATGTCGCGGTAGGCACCGCTGAAATCGCCGTCGTACGTGAACGTGAGGTCCTCGGTCACCACGAGGCTCGCGTCGGGCTGCACGGCCACGTCGACGTTCGCGCGGTCGACCTGGAACGCCTTCGGATCCCCTGAGGGCTCCTGCTGGGCGAGCGTGACGGCGAGCGCGACGAACGCCAGCACGGCCGTGGCGACGACCCACAGCAGCAGCCGGACGATGACGGTCTTCATCGGGCAGCGCTCCCGCCGACGTCGACCGACGGCGCGGTCTGCGCCTCCACCGGCGCCCGGAAGAACTCCCGCGGCGCGAACGAGAACGCGCTGGCCACGAAGTTCGACGGGATCCGCTGGAGCTTCGTGAGGTAGGTCTCGACGGTGTCGTTGTACACGCGGCGCGCGATCTGGATCTGGCTCTCGATCGAGCTGAGCTGCTGCTGCAGCGCGAGGAAGCTCGTCGACGCCTTCAGATCCGGGTAGTCCTCGGCGATCACGAGCAGCTGCCCGATCATCGAACCGAGGGTCGACTCGGCCGCGCCGAGGGCAGCGCCGGGCTCCGTCGGCGCGGCGACCGCGGCCGTGCGTGCCTGGGTGACGGCGTCGAACGTGCCGCGCTCGTGGGCGGCGTAGCCCTTCACGGCCTCGGCCAGATTCGGGACGAGGTCGTGGCGCATCTTGAGGGCGACGTCGACCTGCGACCAGGAGTTCTCCACGTTGTTGCGCAGCGCGACGAGGCGGTTGTACGTCAGCAGCACGTACAACCCCACGAGCACCACGAGGGCGACGACGACGATGAGGGCGACCACGGTGCGCACCGTATCCGCCTCGGCGGGCGCGTTGCCACCCGTCGGAGGCCGCGACCGGGCCGGCCCGCGGCCGTGATCACGCCCGGCTTCGCACGGGGTGTGGCATGACGCACCCAAGGATCGGGGGACAGTGCCCGTAGACTCCCCGGAGCGCCTGACCGCAACTTCAGTCGCGCGCGTGGGTTCCGGCCCTCGCGGAGCACCCTGCTCATGGCCGTTCGTTCACCAGATCCCGTCACGCCCCTGCGCCGTCCGGCGCCCGTGACCGAAGCACGCGATGCGCGCAACACGCGCCCGCCGGCGCTGGCGTTCCTGCTGCGCGCCTCCACGTTCCGCGTGATCGGCCGCATCGCCTCGCTGCTCGCGGTCGACGCGCTCGCGATCTTCGCCGCCCTCTTCATCGCGCTCTCGGTCAAGGCGGTCGTGCGCGATGCCTGGTCGCTCGAGTCGATCGCGACCGCGGCGAAGGAGTACTTCTCCTTCACCTACCTGCTCACGGTCCTGCTGTTCTCGCGCTCGGAGCTCTACGCGGAGCGCGCCGCGCGCCCGGGGTCGTCGAAGGTGGTCGCGGCGCTCTTCCAGGTGATGCTCGTCGCGGTGATCTACGCCGTCATCAGCGGCCAGGAGTTCAACTCCTTCTACATCTTCTACGGCACGCTCGCGTTCGCAGTGGCGATCGTCGTCGGCATGCGCTGGGCGTACGAGCACACCACCGGCCGCGCCCTGCGCGCCGCCGGCTACCACCGCCGCGCGATCGTGGTCGGCGAACAGGAGGACCTCGCTGCGCTCAGCCGCTCGCTCGAGAACAGCCGGCATGAGCCCATGCAGGTGGTCGCCAAGGCGTCGATCAGCGCGCGCGGCGAGGGCATCACGCCGATCGCCGAGCTCGCAGCGATCGACGTCCTCCTCGACCAGCAGCCCGTCGACGAGGTGATCCTCGCCGAGCCGTCGTACCTCGAGAACGACGTCCTCGACCTGGTCAGCAGCTGCCACGCTCGTGGCGTGCGCGTGCGGATCGCCCCGGCCACCACGGACGTGCTCATCCGCCGCGCCGACTTCGTCCCGGGCTCCGCCACTCCGCTCTTCGAGGTGCGCGCCCCGGTGTTTGAGGGCTTCGACTTCTGGACCAAGCGCGCCTTCGACCTCGTCGTCTCTAGCCTGCTCGTGATCCTCCTCGCACCGCTGATGGCCGTGATCTTCACCCTCATCAAGCTCGATTCGCGCGGCCCGCTCCTCTACCGCTCGCGCCGCCCCGGCCTCGGCGGCGCCCCGTTCGACTGCCTCAAGCTGCGCACGATGGTGGTCGGCGCCGATCAGATGCAGTCGACGCTCGAGGAGGACAACGAGGCCGACGGTCCGCTCTTCAAGATCCGCAGCGATCCGCGCGTCACCCGCGTCGGCGCGTTCCTGCGCCGCTTCTCGCTCGACGAGCTGCCTCAGCTGCTGAACGTGGTCCGCGGCGAGATGAGCCTCGTCGGCCCGCGGCCGCTCCCCGAGCGCGACTTCCTCCTCATGACCGATCGCCATCGCCGCCGGTACGAGGTGCTTCCGGGCATGACCGGTCTGTGGCAGATCTCCGGCCGCTCCGATCTCACCTTCGACGAGCTCGTCCGCCTCGACTTCCAGTACCTCGAGGCGTGGTCGATTTCCCTGGATCTTGCGATCATCGCGAAGACGATCCCGGCCGTCGTCCGGCGCCGCGGCGCCTACTAGCCCTTTCGTGACCGCCGGCACACGGCGCGGGCGGGGGCGCATCCGACGCGCCGATCGGGAAGAATCCTCGTGATGCTCGCCCGTCGGCACTGGTTCACGATCGCGAGCGCCCTGATCTCGATCGTCACGATCTTCCTGCTCTACCGGTGGCTCAAGAGCCAGGGCGAGCTGCGGCTGCCGAGCGGCCGGGAGGCGATCGCGTGGATGGCGCTCGGCGTGGCCCTCTACCTCTGCTCGTTCTTCATCCGCGGACTGCGCTGGCGCGTGCTGCTCAACGAGGTCGGCGTCAAGGCTCCCCTCCACGAGACCACCGGCCTCCTCACCGTCGGGTACGCCGCCAACACGCTCCTGCCGGCGCGCGCCGGCGATGCCGTCCGCGTGTTCCTCATGGCGCAGCGCACCGAGGCCGGTGCCTCGCTGATGGTCTCGACCCTCATCGCCGAGCGCCTCCTCGACGTGTTCGTCCTGGGCCTCACCTTCGTGATCACCAGCCTGATCTTCGCCGGAGGCCTCCCCGAGGGGAACCGCGCGATGATCGCCGTCGCCCTGCTCGTCGTCGCCGCCATCGGCCTCCTCGTCGTGCGTTGGGCGATCCGCTCCGACCACATCCCCGCTGGCGTGCGCGGCATCCTGCGCGACGCCTCGCTCGCCGTCCGCCAGCTGCGCGGCAGTCGCCACCTCGCCCAGGTCGCCGGACTCACGATCATCGCCTGGCTGTTCGAGGGCACCGTCTACCTCGTCTCCGCCAAGGCCGCCGGCATCCACCTGCACATCGGCGAGTCGGTCTACATCCTCGCGACGGCGGCGATGTTCACGATG
>JAQIJQ010000028.1:0-35123 GCA_036946195.1 Patulibacter minatonensis
GCACGGCCGCACCGGTGGTGCCCGGCGCGGGCGGGAGCGCCGCCGGAGCGGCCTTCGCGCGGCGCGCAGCGGCGAACCAACGGGCGGTCGGATCGTCGGCGCGGCGCTGGTGGGCGCCGCACTGCACGCAGTAGCGCTGGCCCGTGTCGACGGCGGCGCTGCAGTGGTCGCATCGCTCGGCGACGGGCCGGGGTGCGAGCAGGCCGCCGCCGCTCGCGGTCGCGATCGCGGGCGACTGGTCGCTGCGCAGGGCAGGGTGGCTGGGCGACGGAGATCCGTCGCTGGGGGTCGTCATGGCTGCTCTCCTCGAATCAGTCGAAGATCGTCGGGGTGGTGACCACGGTGGCTGGGGCGGAGCCCGCGCGGCCGGTGAGGGGAACGTCGACCGTGATCGGGTGATCGCGCTCGAGCAGTTCGACGGTGGTGGGTGCCGGCGGCGACGGGCTCGTCCCCGCGGCGGAGGACGACCGAGACCGGGAGGCCGAGCTGCGGCACGCTCGCGGACGTCAGCTCGACCTTCGCCGCACTGCCGTCGACCCGGACCCGTGCACCGATCGTCGGGAACGAGCCCGTCGGGCGTCGGCCGAGCTTCGGGTCGGGATCGCCGACCCGCACGAACGGCGTGTCGCGGACGTGCGCGCGGTCGCCCGGCGGTGACTGGAACACCCACGTCGTGTGGCCTCCGGCCGGGATCGAGGCCAGGTGCGTCTGCCACCAGTCCAGATCCGGGGCGTCGTTGAGCAGCAGCTTGCGGGTGCCGCGCCGCACGCCGACCGAGATCGGGACGTCGGTCAACGCCTGCGTCCCACGGTTGCGCAAGTCGGCGACGACCACCGTCGACGCGTCCCCCGTGAGCAGCGTGACGCGCTCGACGCGCACGTCCGCGCCGCGCTGGGTCACGCTCACGGTCGACTTGGCCGCGAGCCGGCGTGCTGCGGCGATCTCGGCGCGCGTGTTCTGCTGGAACGTCGAATCGCAACCGGTGAGCACCGGCAGGACGAGCGCCGCGGCCACGAGGGCCCGGAGCCGGCGATCAGCCGAACGCGCCACTGATGTAGTCCCGCGTGCGCTGCTCGCGCGGATTGCCGAAGATCTGCTCCGCCGGCCCGTACTCGACGAGCTCGCCGAGGTACATGAAGGCCACGTTGTCGGCGATGCGGTACGCCTGCTGCAGGTTGTGGGTGACGATCACGACCGCCACCTCCTCGCGCAGCTGCACGATGAGGTCCTCGATCACCTGCGTGGACTGCGGGTCGAGCGCGGAGCACGGCTCGTCGAGCAGCAGCACCTCCGGGTTCGCCGCGAGCGCGCGGGCGATGCAGAGCCGCTGCTGCTGGCCGCCGGAGAGCCTCAGCGCCGGGTGCGAGAGGTCGTGCTTCACCTGCTCCCACAGTCCAGCGCGCTGCAGGGCGATCCTCACCTGCTCCTTGAGGTTCTGCTTGCGCGGCCGCTTGCTCGCCTGCTCGCGGATCACGTACGCGATGTTGTCCTCGACGCTCATCGGGAACGGATTGGGCTGCTGGAACACCATCGTCACGCGGCGCCGCAGCATCGTCGGCTCCAGCGTCGCGATGTCGGTGCCGTCGAGGCTGATCCGGCCGCGCAGCGACGCCGTCTTCGTGAGCTCCGTGAGGCGGTTCAGCGACCGCAGCAGCGTCGTCTTGCCGCAGCCGGAGGGACCGATCAGCGCGAGCACCTCGCCCTGGCGGATCGGGAGCGAGACGTCCTTGACCGCCAGCTTGGGCCCGTACGCGATCGAGAGCTCGTCGACCTGCATGCGGTCGATCGCGAGCGCCGACGGCTGCACCTTGCGGCCGCTCGCGGTGAAAGCGCCGGCGTGCGGCGCCGTCGTCGAGACCGCACCGGCGGCCCGGGGGACGGCCGACCCGAGCGGGCTGCCCGCAGATGCGGGGCCGTCGACGACGGTCGGTGTGGCATCGCCCTCGAGCGGCAGCTTGCGCACGGGCGGCGGGTTCAGGATCCCCATGCCATCTTCCTTCCGCGCCGGACGGTGATGTTCACGGCGACGTTGAGGATGAGCACCAACGACAGGAGCACGAACGCGGCAGCGAACGCCTTCTCCGGCTGGTTGGCCTCACCCGTGGGGGCGTTCTGGTAGACGAAGCTCGTGAGCGTGCTGCCGGTGCCCTGGAGCGCGCCGAGGATCGGCGTGTGGTTCGCCGGCACCATCTTGAGGGTGGCGCCGAGCAGCAGGATGATCACGGCGGTGTCGCCGATGATGCGGCCGACGCCGAGCATCGCGCCGGTCATCACCGACGGCCGGGCGGCGGGCAGGAGCACGCGGCGGGTCGTGGCGATCTTCGTCTTGCCGACCGCGTAGGACGCCTCGCGCACGTGGCCGGGGATCGCCTGCAGGCCCTCGCGGACGTTCGCGACGATCAGCGGCAGCGCGATGAACGACAGCATGATCCCGGCGACGAGGAACGACCGCCCGTAGACCACGCCGTCCATCGACTGGCTGAAGAAGCCGAGGATCGGGCTCTGGAAGAGCAGCATGCCGAAGAGGGCGAAGACGATCGACGGCGTCCCGGCGAGCATCTCGATCACCGACTCCGTGATGCGCGCGGCCCACGACGGATTGCCGTACTCGCTGAGCCACACCGCGATGCCCAGCCCGAGCGGGAACGCGATCGACATCCCGATCACGACCATCGCGAACGTGCCGATCAGCGGATCAAGGAAGCCGCCGGTCTCGCTCTCGGAGAACCCGGCCGACGGCGAGGTGACGAACAGCTCCGGCTTCACGAACCGGACGCCCTGGATCATCAGGTAGAGCACGATCCCGCCGGTCACGAGCAGGAAGCCGACGCCGAGGGTCCACGCGAGCGCGAGTCCGATGCGGTCGGTCAGGCGCCACGAGGCGCTCGAGTCGCGGGCGGAGGTGCGCGCGGGTGCGACGGGGCGCGTTGGCGCGTCGAACTCGGTTCCGGCGCTCACGCGCGCACCCCGTACTTCTTCATCGGCTGCTTGGCGGCCCAGCCGGCGAGGCTGAGCGCGAGCGAGCTGAGCAGCAGGATGGAGGCCATCGCGAAGATCGTGTCGCGCATCGGCGGCGACGTGAGCTCCTCGGCGGACTGCAGGATCGCGGCGGCGATCGGCTTCGTCGGCTCGAGGAAGAAGATCAGCCCGTCCTTCGGGTTCGGGGCGAAGCCGACGCCGCCGCAGACCATCGCGAGCATGACCACCTCGCCCAGCGCACGGGCCGTCGCGAGCACGGTGCCGGCGACGAGCGCCGGGCGGGCGGTGCGCACGCCGATCTTCCAGAACGTGCGCCAGCGGTTGATCCCCAGCCCGAGCGAGCCCTCGAGCCAGTTGCGCGGCACGGAGCGCAGGCCGTCGACGAACACCGCGACCATGAGCGGCGCGACCATGAGCGAGAGCACGAACACGCCGCTGAGCAGGCTGTAGCCGTTGAGCGACACGATGTACTTCACCGACCGCCGCGCCTCGTCGTCGATGAGGACGTCGTTGATGAACGGCACCACCAGCAGCACGCCGAGCAGGCCCATGATCACCGACGGGATGCTCGCGAGCAGGCGGATGACCGGCTCGAGGATGAACCGCATCCAGTCGGGCGCGAACTCCACGACGAACACCGCGACGAACAGCGCGGCGACGAAGCTCACGGCGACCGCCAGGCCGGCGACGAGCAGCGTGCCCCAGATGATGGGCCACGCGTGGAACTCGTACACCCACGAGCGGTTGAAGTTCGCCGAGGTGAAGATGGCCTCGGTCTGGCGGTCGACGTTGCCGCCGCCGCCGAACCACGACCACCCGTTGTGGGCGAAGGACGGCCACCCCTCGCGCAGGACGAAGACGATCATCGCGAGCACGAGGGCGACCGTGATCGCGACGAGCGCGCCGAGCAGTCGCTCGGCGCGGCGATCGCCGTTGCTGCCGCGGTCGGCGGCGAGCGGGTCCACGCTGGGATGGGCCATCGGGGGATGCCCTACTTCTTCTTCGACTTCTTGGTCGCGTTGAAGGCGGGCACGGCGCCGGCCTTCTTCAGCACGACGCCGGCCTCGTAACTCGAGCGCACCCAGTCGGCGAACTTCGTCGCGGCCTTGTTCGGGCTGTTCGCCGGGAGCACGATCCACGCGTACCGCGAGAGCGGGTACTTGAGGTTCTTGATCGTGGCGGGGGTCGCCTCGATGCCGTTGAGCTTGAGGCGCTTGACGCCCGACGCCGGCTTGGAGTTCGCGAGGCCCACGTAGCCGATGGCGTTCGGGTTCTTGGACACGGCGACGGCCACCTCTCCGTCCTTGTCGACCGGGGTCACGCTCGATGCCGTCGGCGCGCCCTCGAGGACGGCCGAGGTGAAGTACGTGAAGAGGCCGGCGGTGGCGACGCGACCGAACGGCTGGATCGGCGACGTGAGGCCCGACTCCGGGAACGCCGACCACTCGGTCTGCGTGGCGGTGAAGATGTCCTTGACGCTCTTGACCGGCAGGTTGTCGAGCTTGTTGGCCGGGTTGACCGAGATGGTCAGGGCATCGAGGAACAGCTTCGAGTAGCGCAGGCCGGAGTCCGACGGCTGCGGCGGGCGCGTCTGGATCGCAAAGGCGCTGCGGCCCTCCTGCACGTCCTTCGCGCCGGCGTTGCCGTTGTTCGCGTTGAAGGTGAAGGTGTTCTTCTTGTCGACCTTCTTGTAGGCGGCGTAGAGCGCCTCCACGTAAGGGGTTGAGGCGGACGAGCCCGAGCCGACGATCGTGGCGGCCTGGGTCGTGGCGGGGACCGCGGCGAGCGCGACGACGGTCGCGGCGGCGAGTCCGGTGGTCTTCTTGGTCATCGGTCTTTCGGAGGGTGGATGCCCGGTGCGTGGGCAAAGGGGTTATTCCGGGCCGACTTTACATACTTTGGCGGAAACGTGCCAAATCGGATCGACGAAGGCTGCTTTGCGGGCAGGCGTGGTCGCCCCGATCGGAATCGGGCGCTAGGGAGGGTGTGCCCACATGCCCAGGGCGAACGCCCGTTCGCCTGGCTAGACTCCTCTGCGTGGCCTCCCAGAAGATCGTCGTCCGCGGCGCGCGCGAGCACAACCTCAAGGACGTGTCGCTCGAGCTCCCGCGTGATTCGCTCGTCGTGATGACGGGTCTGTCCGGCTCGGGGAAGAGCTCCCTGGCGTTCGACACGATCTATGCGGAGGGGCAGCGCCGCTACGTCGAGTCGCTCTCGGCCTACGCCCGTCAGTTCCTGGGCCAGATGGACAAGCCCGACGTCGACACGATCGAGGGCCTCTCGCCGGCGATCTCGATCGACCAGAAGACGACGAGCAAGAACCCGCGCTCGACGGTCGGCACGGTCACGGAGATCTACGACTACCTCCGCCTGCTGTGGGCCCGGATCGGCATCCCGCACTGCCCGAACTGCGGGGAGGAGATCACGGGCCAGAGCGTCGAGCAGATCACCGACTCGATCCTCGACATGCCCGAGGGCGAGCGCCTGATGATCATGGCGCCGATCGTTCGCGGCCGGAAGGGCACGTTCGCCGATCTGCTCAAGCAGCTGCGCACCGACGGGTATGCGCGCGTCGAGGTGAACGGCGAGCTGAGGATGCTCGACGAGGAGATCGTCCTCGAGAAGACCTACAAGCAGGAGATCTCGCTCGTCGTCGACCGCGTGATCGTCCGTGGCGAATCCCGTTCGCGCATCTTCGAGGCCGTCGAGGCTGCGACGAAGCTGGCCGACGGCCTCGTCGTGGTGGCGACCGTGCCGAAGGAGGGGGAGGGCGAACGCCGCACCTACTCCGAGCGGTTCGCGTGCACGAACTGCGGGACGTCGATCGCCGAGCTGGAGCCCCGCTCGTTCTCGTTCAACAACCCGCACGGCGCGTGCCCGCGCTGCACGGGCCTCGGCAGCCAGCTCGAGGTCGAGCCGGAGATGGCGATCCCGGATCCGACGATGTCGCTCGCGGAGGGCGCGATCGTCCCTTGGCGCCAGGCGGGCGCATGGTCGGGCTACTTCGACCTCGTCCTCCAGGCGGCCGGAGAGGCCTACGACATCGACCTGTTCGAGCCGTGGGAGAAGCTGCCGGAGGGTGATCGCAAGACGATCCTCGAGGGCACGGGCGAGAAGATCGAGGTGCGCTACAAGAACCGGCGCGGCCGGGTGCGCACCTTCTCGACGACGTTCGAGGGCGTGCGCGGCAACCTCGAGCGGCGGCACCGCGAATCGGACTCCGACGCGGTCCGCGACAAGATCGAGCAGTACATGACGCTGCGGCCTTGCCCGGAGTGCAAGGGCGCGCGCCTCAAGCCCGAGGTCCGCGCCGTCACCGTCGGCGGGCTCGGCATCCACGAGTTCAGCGCGCTCAGCGTCCGCCGGGCGCGGACCTGGCTCGACGGCGTCGAGCTCTCCGACACCCACCGTCACATCGCGCGGCTGATCTTCCGCGAGATCGAGGAGCGGCTGCGCTTCCTCGACGACGTCGGCATCGGCTACCTCTCCATGAGCCGTTCGGCCGCGACGCTCTCGGGCGGAGAGGCGCAACGCATCCGACTCGCGACGCAGATCGGCTCCGCGCTCGTGGGCGTGCTCTACGTGCTCGACGAGCCGTCGATCGGCCTGCACCAGCGCGACAACGAGAAGCTCATCCTCACCCTCGAGCGTCTCCGCGACCTCGGCAACTCGGTGCTCGTCGTCGAGCACGACGAGCAGACCATGCGCCGCTCGGACTTCCTCATCGACATGGGGCCGGGTGCCGGCGAGTACGGCGGCCGCGTGGTCGCTGCCGGCACTCCCGCCGACGTGATGGCCGACGAGGCCTCGCTCACGGGCCAGTTCCTGAGCGGCAAGCGGAGCATTCCGGTCCCGGAGACACGACGCTCCTCGAAGGCCGCGCTCACGGTCCGTGGCGCTGCCGAGCACAACCTGCAGGGCGTCGACGTGAGTTTCCCGCTCGGGGTGCTCACGTGCGTGACGGGAGTGTCGGGATCCGGCAAGTCGACCCTCGTCAACGGCATCCTCAGCAAGGCCGTGGCGCAGCGCTTGCACCGGGCGACGCAGCGACCGGGCGCGCACCGCGGCATCGAGGGCATCGACCAGCTCGACAAGATCGTGCAGGTCGACCAGTCGCCGATCGGGCGCACGCCGCGCTCCAACCCGGCCACCTACACAGGGATCATGGACGTGATCCGCGATCTCTACACGAAGACGCCCGAGGCGAAGGCCCGCGGCTACAAGCCCGGCCGGTTCTCGTTCAACGTGAAGGGCGGGCGCTGCGAGGTCTGCAAGGGCGACGGCCAGATCAAGATCGAGATGCACTTCCTCCCGGATGTGTACGTGCCCTGCGAGCAGTGTCACGGCAAGCGCTACAACCGCGAGACGCTCGAGGTGAAGTTCAAGGGCAAGTCGATCGCCGACGTGCTCGAGATGCCGATCGACGAGGCGGTCGAGTTCTTCTCCGCGATCCCGCCGCTGCGCCGACGGCTCGAGACGCTTCGCGACGTCGGCCTCGGCTACGTGCGGCTCGGTCAGCCCGCGACGACGCTCTCCGGCGGTGAGGCGCAGCGCGTCAAGCTCGCCAACGAGCTCGCGCGCGTGAGCACCGGGCAGACGCTGTACATCCTGGACGAGCCGACGACCGGCCTCCACTTCGCCGACGTGGAGCGGCTCCTCGTCGTGCTCGACCGTCTCGTGGAGTCCGGCAACACGGTCGTCGTGATCGAGCACGACCTGGATGTGATCAAGACCGCCGACCACCTCGTCGACATGGGCCCCGAGGGCGGCGACGAGGGCGGCACCGTGGTCGCGGTCGGCACCCCGGAGCAGGTCGCCGGCGTCGAGGGCAGTCACACCGGGCGGTTCCTCGCCGAGCTCGTGGTGCCCGCGAAGCCGAAGGCGAAGCGCAGCCGCGCGAAGAAGGCCGTCGCCGCCTGACGTCGGCGCGGGCGGGCCGCAGCACGGCGTCGGTCCGACGCGCCGAAGTCGGCCGGTATCCGGGCGGTGGCGATCCCCGCGTCTCGGCAAAGGAGAGGGTGATCGCGACGGGCGTGACGAACGCCGGCGTGCGCGCGCCCATGGCGACGGCGAAGCGCTAGTCGTCGAACCGCGGCTTGCGGCGGGTGGCCTTCGTGGAGGCCGCGCGCTTCTTGGCACCGAGGCGCCGCTCGACGGAGCCCCGCGTCGGGCGGGTCTTCGTGCGGGGCTTGTCGACGTGCAGCGCGGTGCGCAGCTTCTCGGCGAGGCGGTCGAGCGCGACCTCGCGGTTGCGGCGCTGGCTGCGGGCATCCTGCGAGATCGCCGTGACGACCGGCCCGAGCCGCTGCAGCAGGAGCTCGCGCTCGGCATCGCTCAGCACGCTGCTGGCGTTCACGTCGAACACCACCTCGATCCGCGAGGCGGTCACGTTCGCGTGCTGGCCGCCCGGGCCGCTGCTGCGCGACGCCCGGATCGTGAGCTCGTCGACGGGCAGTGCGAGTCGCCCGCGGATGTGGAGGGTCGCGCCCATCCCCACCGATGATGCCGGACGGGCCGGGGCGTAGGGTGGAGGCGTGCCCACGCGAGCGGAAGTCGTCGAGTTCTGGCGCAAGTGGCGCTGGTACGAGCGCAACGGCCTGCCGCTGCGACGGCTCGCGATCTATGCCGAGTTCGCGAAGCGCCGCAGCTTCCCGCGCTGGCCGCTCCACGGCGCCGATGTGCTCGAGATGCTCCGCGACGGCCGCCTCACGCTCGGCGAGCAGGTGCACCTGGAGCCCAACGTGTGGATCACCGGCGGCCCGGAGGCGACGATCGCGATCGGCGGCGGCACGTTCCTGAACCAGGGCGTGATGGTGTCGGCGGCGGACTCGATCACGATCGGCGAGCACTGCATGTTCGCGAACGGGTCGCTGATCACCGACGCCAACCACCGTTTCGACGATCTCGAACTGCCGATCCCGTGGCAGGGCTTCACCTCCAAGGGGCCGGTCGTGATCGGCGACAACGTGTGGGCCGGCGCGAACGTCGTGATCACGAGCGGCGTGACGATCGGCCGGCGCACGGTGATCGGCGCGAACAGCGTCGTCACCTCCGACCTGCCCGACTTCGCGATCTGCGCCGGCGCCCCGGCGAAGGTGCTCCGACGGTACGGGCCCGGGCTCGGCGCGACCGACTGACTCCGGAAACGAGAAGTTTGGACGTTTGTCCAGGAATGGGGTAGGGTCGCGCCATGCACGGCACCGCGACCCCTACGGATGCGCGCACCCGGGAGCTCGAGCTCCTGCGCGAGGTGATCGAGGAGCACGCGGCCTTCGACCGACTGGCCGGCTCCGAGGGTGAGGCGCGCTCGGCCCGCCTGCTCCACGAACGCCTGCGCAGCTACGGCCTGCCGACGCGCACCGAGCCGGCGACCTTCTACGCCGGCTGGGCGCGCACCTTCGCCGGTGCGCTGCTCGTCCCGATCCTCTCGGGCGCGTTCGGGCACCGCCTTCCGCGTCGGCTGCGCCTGCTCGCGGCTGCTGCGAGCGCGAGCGTCGGCCTCCTGATCTCCGACGACATCTCCAACGGCGAGCGCTACCTGCGCCGGGGCCTGCGCCGGCGTCGCACCACCCAGAACGTGATCGCCGAGATCGGGGCCCGCCGATGCGCCGTACACGCTCGTCGTGCTCGCCCACCACGACGCTGCCCGCACGGGGGCGATGTTCGACCAGTCGCTCCAGCAGGCCGCGCACCGCCGCTTCCCCGCGCAGGTGGAGGGCGCCAAGAGCTCCATCCCCTCGTGGTGGCCGGCCGTCGCCGCCCCGATGGCGATCGGCGCCGGTCTCGTGCTGGGTCGCCGGGGACTCTCGCGCACGGGCACCGTCTTCTCGACGATCGCCGCCGGGCTGCTGGCGGACATCTCGCGCAGCCCCCGTCGTGCCGGGTGCGAACGACAACCTCTCCGGGGTCGCCGTGCTCGTCGGCCTCGCCGAGCGCCTGCGCGACGCGCCGATCGACGGCGTGCGGATCATGCTCGTGTCCGCCGGCGCCGAGGAGGAGCTCCAGGGCGGCATCTACGGCTTCCTCGAGGCACACGCCGCGCAGCTCGATCCGGCGACGACGCGCATCTTCGCGGTCGACACCGTTGGCTCCCCGCAGCTCGTGATGCTCGAAGGTGAGGGCCCGGTGCGGATGCACGACTACGAGGCGAGCTTTCGTGACCTCGTCGCCGAGGTGGCCGAGGAGGCGGGCGTGAACATGGAGCGCGGCCTGCGTTCACGGTTCTCGACCGACGGCGTGGTGCCGCGCCAGCTCGGCATCCCGACGGTGTCGCTCGTGTCGCTGGCGCCATGGCGTGCGCCGTCGAACTACCACCTGATGACCGATACGCCCGAGAACGTCGTGTACGAGTCGGTCCAGGCGACCGTCGATCTCTCCGAGGCGATCGCGCGGCGCCTCGGCCGCGACGCGCGCCGCTCGTCGCAGGCCGCGACGGCTCCGGGCGCCGCTCAGCTGCCGGGCAGCGGCTCGCCCGGCGGCGTGTCGCGGTAGCTCAGGAAGAGGCGGTGGAACGCATCGGCGAGCGGCGCTGGATCGAGCGAGTGGCCGAGGGCGATGCGGCGCAGTGCGTAGCCGTCGGCGAGGCTGACGAACAGGGGGGCGACGAGCTCCGGGTTCGGGGTGCCGACGGCCTCGAGCGCGTGCACCGCCACGTCCTCGAACGCCTTGAGCACGTTCGCGACGGTGGCGTGCTCGTCGACGTCGCGCCGGCTCGCATCGAGGTAGGCCTCGAACTGCGCGATCTCGTGCTGGAGCGGGGCGGCGCAGAGGATGTCGGCGAACGTGCGCGCGATCTGCGCCGGTTCGCTGCCCTGGCCGGCGAGCAGCTCGCCGAGCTGGTCGAGCTGCTGCACGCGCAGGGTCGTGAAGTGCTTGAGCGCCTCGAGGATCAGCTCGTCGATCGAGGCGAAGAAGTAGGTCGTCGTCGACGGCGGCACCTGCGCGCGCTCGGCGATCGCGCGGTGGGTCGCGCCGCCGACGCCCCGCTCCGCGACGATCTCGACCGCCGCGCGCAACAGCGCGTCGCGACGGGCGAGGCCGCGGGCGCGGTGCGAGGTCGGACGCGTCGACACGCCCTGATCCTATGCGGCGGGTCGGCGCGCCGCGGGTCTCGACTCGGTCGGGCTCAGAGGCCGTAGGTCGCGCCGATGATGTCGCGCTGGATCTCGTTCGTGCCGCCGTAGATCGTCGACGCGATCGTCTGACGCAGGTAGAACTCCATGTCGTACTCGCTGGCGTAGCCGTAGCCGCCCATCATCTGCACGCCCTCGAGCGCGATCCGCTTCGCCACCTCGCTCACCTTCAGCTTGGCCATCGACGCCTCGCGGGGCAGGAGGCGGTGCGGGTCCTCGGCGATCTTGCGGGCGATGTCGTAGACCAGCAGCTCCGAGCAGCGGAGTTCGGTCGAGAGGTCGGCGACGCGGTGCTTCATCGCCTGGAAGCTTCCGATCTTCTTGCCGAACTGCTCGCGCTCACGGATGTAGGCGAGGGTGTCGTCGAAGGCGCGGCGTGCGATGCCGAGCATGATCGCGGCGATGATCAGGCGCTCCACGTTGAGGCCGGCGACGAGCTGCCCCCATCCACCACCGACGCTCCCGAGCACGTTGCCCGCCGGCACGGTCACGTCGGTGAAGAACACGTCGTTCTGCTCGTCGCCGCCCATCGTCTGGATCGGGCGCAGCTCCAGGCCCGGCGCGTCGGTCGGCACGAACACCATCGTGAGGCCCTCGTGCTTGCGGTCGGTCTGCTCGGAGCGGGCGATCAGGAGGATCTCGCTCGCATCGCGGGCGCAGGTGATCCACGTCTTGTGCCCGTCGATCCGGATCTGGTCGCCGTCCACCACCGCCTTGGTGCGCATGCTCGCCACGTCGCTGCCGCTGCCCGGCTCGCTCATCGCGATCGCGAACGCGTCGCCCGCGGCGATTCGGCCGAGGTAGTGGGCCTTCTGGTCGTCGGTGCCGAACCGCTCGACGGCGCCCGCGACGATCATCGTCACGGATGCCGCCGCAATGGGAGTGCGGCCGTAGGAGGTCTCCTCGAGCAGGACGCAGAGGTCGACGATGTCGCCGCCGGTGCCGCCGAACTGCTCGGGGAGGGAGGCGCCGACGTAGCCGAGGTCGGCGAGCGTGCGATAAAGCCCGTCGTGGTGGAAGACCGTGCCGCCGGAGGTGAGCTGCTCGCGCTGCTCGCGGGTGCCCGCCTCGCCGTGGCAGAAGTCGGCGATGGCGTCGGCGATCGCCTGCTGGTCCTCGGTGAGGTGGCGGGCGTCGGTGACGCCGGCAAGGTCGCGGGAGGGCGTCGGCGGTGCGGTCATGCGGGGCTCCGGAGTCGGTCCGCAGGAACATACCGAACGTCCGCTCGGTTTGAAGCGGGCGGAGGCCACACGTCCGAGCCACTCGCCTGGGTGCTTCGCACGTTTTCGTGTCCGCCAGCCCGGAAACGTGCAAACCGCGCCGGGGGACCGCATGGCGCTTCGCACGTTTTCGTGTTCGCCAGCCCGGAAACGTGCAGACGCTCAGCGCCAGGGGGACGGGAGGTCGTCGTGCTCGCCTGTTCTCGGCGGGGCGCCTGGCTCGGCGAGCGGGCTGCGGCTGAACCGCAGGCCGGGGGCGGGGACGTCGACCGGGCGGCCGTCGGTCGTGGCGGCGGTGAACGTCGGCGGGAGCGGGCCGTGGAACACCGCGCCCGCCATCGGCGGCTCGGCCTGTGCATCGAACCACGCGCCCTGGGCGATCTGGAACGATTCCGCCGGCGACAGCACCGGCTCCAGGCAGCAGTCGTGCTCGGCGGCGAACGCGGCCCACTCCGCACGGGTGCGCGCTGCGAAGATCGCGCTCACCTCCAGGCCGATCTCGGAGCTCGGCGCGGCGCCCGCGTGGGCGACGAGATCCTGCCGCTCGAGGCCGGCGCAGAATGCCCGCCAGAACTTCGGTTCGAGGGCGCCGAGCGTGACGTGCCCGTCGGCGCAGGCGTAGGTGCGGTAGCAGGCGATGGCGGCCCCGCCGAGCGGCGCGGCCCCGCGCGGCGCGTGGTGGCCTGCGATCGCGGCGGCGCCATCGAGGGCGAGGAGCGCTCGGGCGCCGTCCGTCATCGACACGTCGACGTGCTGGCCGAGACCCGACCCCGGCGTGCCGGGCGCGCCGTCGCGCTCGCGCAGCGCCGCGAGGATCCCGACGACCGCGGGGAGTGCGCCGCCGGCGAGGTCGGCCACCTGCACGCCCATCGGCAGCGGCGGGTGGTCGGCCTCGCCGGAGTGGCCGAGCACGCCGGCCGTCGCGAGGTAGCCGATGTCGTGGCCGGCCTGGTCGGCGCGAGGTCCGCTCTGGCCGTAGCCGGTGATCGAGCAGAGGATCGTCGACGGGCTCCGCGCGTGGAGTGCGCTCCAGCCGGCGCCGAGGCGATCGAGCACGCCAGGGCGGAAGCTCTCGACCACCACATCGGCCTCGGCGGCGAGTGCGAGGAACCGTTCGCCGCCCGCCGGTTCGCGCAGGTCGATGGCGATCGAGCGCTTGCCGTGGTTGAGCGCGACGAACGCGAAGCCCTGGGCGTCGTCGATCGGCGCGCCGGCCTCGTCCGTCGATGCGAACGGCGGCGTCATGCGGGTGAAGTCGCCGCGAGCCACGTCGGGGTGGTCGACCCGCACCACGTCGGCGCCGAGGTCGGCGAGGAGCCGCGTGCAGGCTGGGCCGGGAAGGAGACGCGATGCATCGAGCACTCGGAGGCCGTGAAGCGGCGGCAAGGCGGTCATGCGGCGCAGCATTGCACGAAATCGACCGCAAACCGAATGACTGTTCTGTTTTATGTCGGTGGCGCCGCTCGCCCTCCGGATCGCTGGCGTGACCGGTAGGTTGGATCGCTCGCAATGTCGGCTCCACCCAGACGCACCCAGGACCAACGCCGCGCCGAGACGCGCCGCCGTCTGCTCGATGCCACCATCGACTGCCTCGCCGAGTTCGGGTACGCCGGCGCGACGACGCGCCGCATCGCCGAGCGCGCCGAGGTGTCGGTCGGAGCCGTCACGCACCACTTCCAGTACCCGCGTCGACCTGGTCGCCGCTGCCGTCGAGGAGCTCGTGCGCCGACGGCTCGTCGCGCTGCGCGAGGCGCTCGACGAGTTGCCCGAGGACCGCAAGGGCCGCGTCGGCGCCGCACTCGACCTGATCTGGGCCGACTTCTCCGGCCCGCTCTTCACCGTGATGGTGAAGCTGTGGGTCGCCGCCGGCGACGAGGAGGAGCTCTACGCGCGCATGGTGCCGCTCGAGCGCCTGCTCGCTCGCGCCGTGGTGAACATGCAGCCCGAGCTCGGGATCGACCCGACCGACTCACCGGGCGGGCTCTCCGTGAACGCGCGGTTCGCCGTCGTGCTCGCCACCGTGCGCGGCCTGGCGCTCTCTCGCGCGTTCGAGCCGCGTGCCGGCCACGTCCGCGACCCCTGGCCGGCGCACCGCGCCGAGCTCGAGCGCTACCTGCTCAGCTAGGTACGAGGACTCGGGCGGGCGCTCCTCGCGGCCGGGGTGCTGGCCCTCGTTCGCCGTGCGCACGCCCGGATCGAGGCCGTCGGGGGACAGCCATCGGTCCGTGCCCGCCGACGCGCCGCGCCCGCCCTGGGGGCGTGGGCGCGCTGCCCGGCCACGTGGATGCGGCCGCGCAGCGCGGCGTCTGCCCCCTCGCATGCTGAGCGCGCATGCTGTCTGCTGGTGGTGCCCGCCTACGAGCGACCAAACCCGATGCGGCGCTCGACGAGGAGCGGACGCTGGGCGGGTCGACTCTCGACTGGATCGGCGGGGGCCTGGACGCCTCGGCGCGCTCGACCCCGCCGAGGCGAGCCGAGCGCGTGTTGCCCGAGGAGGCCCGGCGGGCGTCAGGCCTGCGTGGCGACGGCGTCGCCGGTGAGTGCGGCGCGCAGCGCGTCGGCCTCGGCCTGCTCCATCGCGTACTCGTGCTGCGGCTGCGGGTAGGCCTTGCTTCGCACCTCGGCCGCGTAGGCGGCGACACCCGCGTTCATCTCCTCCTGGAGATCGGCGTAGCGCTGCACGAACTTGCCGCCGCGACCCTCGCGGATGCCGAGGAGGTCGTGGAACACGAGCACCTGGCCGGCGGTCGACGGGCCGGCGCCGATGCCGATCGTCGGCACGTGGAGGCGCTCCACGACGGTCTCGGCGACGACGGACGGGATCGCCTCGAGCACGACGGCGAAGCAGCCCGCGTCCTCAAGCGCCTGGGCGCCCTCGACGAGCTTCACGGCCGCCGACGCGTCCTTGGCCTGCGCGCGGTAGCCGCCGAGGGCGGTCGCAGTCTGCGGGGTGAGGCCGACGTGACCCATCACCGGGATGCCTGCCTGCACGATCGCGCGGGCGCGGCTCACGCTCATCGGGCCGCAGCCTTCGAGCTTGACGGCATCGCACCCGGCCTCCTTCACGAACCGGAAGGCGGTCGCGACGGCCTGTTCGTCGCTGATCTCGTAGGAGCCGTAGGGCAGGTCGCCGATCATGAACGGGTTCTTCAGGCCGCGGCGGACGGCCTTCGCGAGCACGAGCATCTCGTCGACCGTGACCGCGACGGTCGAATCGTGCCCGAGCACGGTCATCGCGCCGGAGTCGCCGACGAGCACGAGATCCACGGCGGCAGCCTCAGCGGCCCGCGCGCTCGGGAAGTCGTAGGCGGTGACCATGACGAGCGGTTCGCCGAGGCGGTGCTTGTCGGCGATGCGCGGCATCGTCATGGGCAGACGCATCGCGTCGTTCGGGATGCTCGCGGGGACGCTCAGTCCGGCGAGGGTGTTCGGGTGGCTGGACATCTCAGTCCCTCCTGGATCGGTACCTGAACGCTTCCTGCCGCCTAGGCGGTCAAGAGCGTCGCAACGGCGTCGTCGACCTCGATGATCCGGTTGGTCCGGGCCTCGACGTGGACGACCTTCGGCTCGTACTGCTCGAGCTCGGCTTCGTCGTACTGGGCGTACGAGATCACGATGATGGTGTCGCCGTGGTGCACGAGGCGAGCGGCGGCACCGTTCACCTGCATCGTGCCCGAGCCGCGCTGGCCGGCGATGGTGTAGGTCTCGAAGCGGGCGCCGTTGTCGACGTCGACCACGTGCACCTGCTCGTGCTCGCGGATGTCGGCGGCCTCGAGGAGGTCGGGATCGATGGTGATCGAGCCGACGTAGTGCAGATCGCTCCCGGTGACGGTGGCCCGGTGGATCTTGCTCTTGAGCATCACGCGCTGCATGGTTCTGAGAGTCCTGGGGTGCGAGGGGGCTGGAGGGCTAGGCGGCCGGGGTGAGCCGGACGTTGTCGATCAGGCGGACGGCGCCGACATGCGCGGCGACGGCCAGGACGCAGGGACGGTCGAGCACCTCGACCGGCTGGAAGGTGGCGGCGTCGACGAGGGCGGCGTAGTCGACGGCGAGCTGCTCGCCCGCGAGCTCGGTGAGCACGGCGGCCTCGAGCGTCTGCACGGACCGCTCGCCGCGGACGGCGAGCTCCTCGGCGGCGAACAGGCCGCGGCTGAGGGCGAGCGCGCGACGGCGGTCGTCGCTGCTGAGCCGGCGGTTGCGGCTGCTCATCGCGAGGCCGTCGGCCTCGCGGACGGTGTCGACGCCGCGGATCTCGGTGGGAATCGCGAGGTCGCGGGCCATCCCCTCCACGATCGCGAGCTGCTGGGCGTCCTTGCGGCCGAAGTAGGCGACATCGGCGCCGGCGAGGCCCAGGAGGCGGGCGACGACGGTGGCCATGCCGTCGAAGTGGCCGGGGCGGTGCTCGCCCTCGAGCAGCTCGGCGATGGCGCCCGGACGGATCGTGGTGGAGAAGCCGTCGGGGTAGATCTCCTCGCACGGCGGCGCAAAGGCGATCGTGGCGCCGGCCTGGCGGGCGATCTCGAAGTCGAGGGCCTCGGTGCGCGGGTAGTTCTTGAGGTCCGACGCGTCGTTGAACTGCGTCGGGTTCACGAAGATCGACACGACGACGCAGTCCTGCTCGGCCGCGGCCTCCTGGATCAGCGTGGCGTGGCCCGCGTGGAGTGCGCCCATGGTGGGCACGAAGCCGACGCGCTGGCCGAGCCGGCGTGCGGCCGCGACGGCGTCGCGCAGGTCGGCCGCCGTGCGCACGACGGTGAGGGTGGAGACGGGAACGAGCATCAGGAAGCCTCCGAGGAGAACGAACTGGGGGTGGGGGTGCTCGCCGTCGCGGCGATGGCCGCGCAGGCGTTGGTCGTTGCGTCGAAGAGGGGGAGGAGGTGCGGGGTGCGCGCTTCGACCGCGTCGCGCTGAGCGGCGACGGTGGTCCAGTCGCCGCGGGCGGCCGGACCGGTGAGCGCGGCGGCGCCGGAGGCACCCACCTGCGCGAGGGCGGCGCGCGCGAGCGGCTGCAGCGCGCTGGCCGGCACGCCGGCGGTCGCTGCGAGCTCGGCAGCGGCGACCTGGAGGGCGACGAGCGCGTTCGAGGCGAGGCTCGCGGCGGCGTGGTAGGCGGTGCGGTCCCCTTCGGCGACGTCGATCGGCAGCATCCCGAGCGCCTCCGCGAGGCGGCGCAGCAGGTCGGCATCGGCCGGGTCGGTGGCGCGGATCGCCGCGCATGCGCCCTCGAGCGAGGCATCGCCGGACGGCACGCTGATGAGCGGATGGAGCACCGCGCGGCGCGCGTGCGGGGCGGCGAGGTCGATCGACCCGGCGCCGCTCGTGTGGACGACGAGCCGGCCGGGCGCGATGAGCGCGGCGGCGTCGGCGATCGCCCGGTCGGGCACGCAGATCAGGACCAGGTCGGCGTGATCGGCGGTGGCGCCGCGCCCGAGTGGGGCGAGGCCCGCGTCGATGCCGGAGGCGGTGAGGACTCGATGGAGCGCGGTTCCGAGTCGGCCTGGGCCGACCACCGCGATGCGCGGAAGCGAGGGGTGTTGCATTGCCGGTCCAGCTCCCGAGGGATGCCGGTCGCGATCTGTTGCGAGCGAGGGGTGTGTTGGGGGTGTCGGGTCCGGCCCGTTACCGGTGTCGGCCCAGCGGGAATGTACACCCCTTTCGAGCGCGGTTCTACTATCCGTCGAGTGATGGAGGACACGCCCCGCGAGCCTGGCGCCACCGCCGCCGGATCGGGCGCGCCGGAGCGCCGTCTCGCGCTCGCCGAGGTGTTCGCAATAGCCCGAGCGTGCACGGGATGTCCGCAGTTGGTCGCCGCACGCACGCAGGTCGTGTTCGGCGGCGGCAATGCCGATGCGGCGCTGATGCTCATCGGTGAGGCTCCGTCAGCAAGGGAGGACGAGGAGGGCACGCCGTTCGTGGGCGCGCCCGGTCGGCTGCTCGGCGACCTGCTCGCGTCGATCGGGCTGGGGCGCGACGACGTGTTCGTCACGCACGTCCTCAAGTGCCGCCCGCCCGGCAACCGTGACGCCGCGCCGTCCGAGGTGGAACGGTGCCGCGGCTACCTCGAGGAGCAGGTCGCCCTCGTGCGCCCGCGCGTGATCGCGACCCTGGGCAACTTCGCCACGCGCGTCGTCGACGGCTCGCCGGGCGCCATCACCGACCGCCACGGCCGCCCCGAGGTGGCCGAGCTCGGCGGTCGGTCGGTGTACCTCATGCCCCTCTTCCACCCGGCGGCAGCGCTCTACACGCGCTCGCTCCTGGACACCCTCCGCGACGACTTCGTCGAGCTCGCCGAGTTGCTCGCGCGGCCGGAGCTGCCGCAGCGGCAGCGCGGCGAGTTCGATCCGGCGGCACTGCGGCCGGTGGCCGTGGATGCCGTGGAGGCGCCGGTGGCGAGGGGTGTCGTGTCGACCGAGCCGATCGCCGGGGATCAGGACGGGGCTCCGGTCGACCCCGATCAGCTCGGTCTGTTCTAGCGGCGCTCGTCCTCGGCGCGCGCGATCTGCAGCGCGCGGATGCCCGCGCTCACGAACAGCAGCGCCTGGTCGAGCACGGCCGTGGCGTCGGCGTGGGAGTGCTCACCGCGGGTGCCGTGCGGGCCGAGTGCGGCATCGGGAGCGTCGGTGTGCGCGTTGAGCACGTGGAAGACGGCGAGGGTCGCGGCGGAGGCCATGCGCGCGACGAGGTCGTCCGGGGAGCATCCGAGATCGCCGGCGATGGCTTCGGCGATGAGCCGCTCGCCGCGGATGAGGTAGCGGCGGCCGTAGAGGTCGAGGTCCGGGTCGGCGGCGATCACGCGACGCTGCACGTGCGCGCTCGACTGCATCGACGCCCAGCGCGGCGTCTCCTCGCTGATCCACGAGCGCAGCGCCTCGGCCGTCGTCTCGCCGGTCGCGCGCGCGGCGAGTCGGGCCTCGAGCCGGTCGAACGTGGCGTCGGCATCGGGGAACACGAGGTCCTCCTTGGCCGGGAAGTACGACGACACCGTCCGCGGCGACACATCGGCGGCGCGCGCGATCTCCGGGATCGTGGTGGCCGCGAAGCCCTGCACGTCGAAGAGATCCAGCGCCACGCGCGCGATCAGCTCACGTGTCTGCTGCTTCTTGCGCTCGCGCAGGCCGACGGGCGCATCGGATGCGGCGTCGGCCGGCTCGGACGGATCCACCGGGCCGGAGCGGGACGTGCCGGCGGTCATGCATCCATCGTACCGGGAAAGCCGTCTTTCGCGCAGCGGTTGCAGGTTTGCGCCAGTTGCAAACGTTCACCCTGTGCAAAGTTGCACGTCTTGCGCTACGGTTCCGGACGCACGTGTCCTGCTTGGTCCACGCGCACCATTCCCGCTCGTACGCAAGGTCGTCCATGTCGCTTCGTCTCGCCGCGCTCGCCCGCTGGCTCACCCACCACTGGGTCCGAGGTCTCCTCGGGTTCCTCGCGGTGGTCGTCGTCCTCATCGCCTTGGCTGCCAACGGCAAGCCGGCCGCCGACGACTTCTCGATCCCGGGCACCGACACCCAAAGCGCGCTCGATCTCCTGAATGCGCACACCCCCAACCTCGCGGGCCTGGACTCGCAGCTCGTCTTCTACGCCAAGCCGGCGGCCAAGATCGACGATCCCGCCAGCCGGCAGGCCATCGAGGGGGCGCTCGAGAAGGTCCGCAAGCTCGATCACGTGGTCGCAGCGGCGTCGCCGTTCGGCGCGCAGGGTGGCGGCGTGTCGCCGGACAAGACGGTGGCGCTCGTGACCGTGCAGTACGACCCGAAGGTCAACAACGATCTCGACAAGGACGACGGCCTGGCGCTCGAGAAGGCCGCCGACTCGGCCAAGGGTCCCGGGGTCGACGTCGCGGCTCGCGGTCCCCTCATCGACCTCGCCGCGGAGCCGTCGGCGCCGGTCGGCGAACTTGCGGGCATCGGCCTCGCAATCGTCTTGCTCGTCCTGCTGTTCCGCTCGGGCAGCGCGATGTTCGTGACGCTCTTCAGCGGGCTCCTGGGCGTCTTCCTCGGGCAGCTGCTGCTCGCCGGGATCTCGGGCCCGCTCGGGCTTCCGAAGTTCGCCGCGACGATCGCGGTGATGCTCGGCCTCGGCGCCGGCATCGACTACGCGCTGCTGCTCATCGCCCGCTTCCGCGAGCAGATGGCCCTCGGCGACAGCGCGCGTGACGCGATGGCCAAGTCGGCGGCGACCGCCGGCTCCGCCGTCGTGACCGCGGGCCTCATCGTGATGGTCGCGATCGCGGGCCTGCTCGCGATCGGCATTCCGATCATCGGCAAGATGGGCATCGGCGCAGCCATCGGAGTGTTCGCCGTCGTGCTCTCGGCCGTCGCCGTGCTCCCGATCTTCGTGGGCATGCTCAAGCGCTTCCTGCGCCCGCGCAAGTGGAGCCACGTCGCTCCGTCGCACGCATTCGGCCGCTGGGGGCAGATCGTCACGGAGCGTCCGTGGGTCTCGATGGCGCTCGGCGTGATCGTGCTGCTCATCTTCGCCTCGCCGCTCACCGGCATGCGCCTCGGCCAGCCGGACGACGGCAACCGCAGCGCGGATGAGACCCAGCGCATCGCCTACGACAAGCTCTCGCAGGCGTTCGGACCGGGCTCCAACGGCCCGTTCCTGATCGTGACCGACGTGAAGAAGGGCACCACCGCCGACGCGCCGGAGCTCAAGAGGCTCCAGGCGGCCATCGCAGGCACGAAGGACGTCGCGCTCGCCTCGCCGGCCGCCATCAGCGAGGACGGCGAGATCGCGATCTCGTCGATGATCCCGAAGACGAGCCCGCAGGACGAGCGCACCAGCGACCTGCTGAAGGTGCTGCGCGACGACGTGGTGCCGAACGCGACCAAGGGCACCGACCTGAAGGTGTTCATCGGCGGCAACACCGCCGCGCTCGAAGACCTCTCGGCGAAGACCGCGAGCGGCCTGCCGATCTTCATCGCCGCCGTGATCGGCCTCTCGGTGCTGCTCCTGATGGCAGCGTTCCGATCGATCTGGATCCCGCTCGTCTCCGCCGTGTTCAACCTGCTCTCGGTCGGTGCGGCCTACGGGATCGTGACGGCCGTGTTCCAGGACCAGGTGGGCGGCAGCCTGCTCGGGATCGACAACTCGGTGCCGATCCTGTTCTTCGTGCCGGTGATGATCTTCGCGATCCTCTTCGGCCTGAGCATGGACTACAACGTGTTCCTGCTCAGCCGCGTGCACGAGGCCTACAAGGAGGGCGACGGTCCCCGTGAGAGCGTGATCCACGGCATGGCGCGCATCGGCAAGGTGATCCTCGTCGCCGGCCTGATCATGAGCGTCGTCTTCCTCTCGTTCATGACGCAGAGCGACGTGGGCGCGCAGATGATGGGGCTCGGCCTCGGCGCGGCGATCCTGATCGACGTGCTGATCGTCCGGCTCGTGATCGCCCCGGCGGTGGTCACCGTCCTCGGCGACAAGGCGTGGACGCTGCCGAAGTGGCTCGACCGGATCCTCCCGAACGTCTCGCTGGAGGGGCACCTCGTGGAGGGCAAGGACCCCAAGGGCGTGTCGCTCGAGCCGGTCGACGCCCCGGTCGATCCGCTCGTGGCCGCCGGCTAACGAGGTCGTTGCCCGCCGGGCACGCAGGACTCGGGTGGCGGGCCATGGATGCCCCTGCCGCCCGGGTTCTGCCCTGCACCGCGCCCCGTGCTCGACGTCACGGGCCGAGATGCCGGTGGCGTGCGTAGACTCTCCGGCGTGGACCGCCGCGCCCTCTCGCTCATCGCTGCCGCCAGCCTCTTCGGGCTGAGCGCTCCTGCGTCGGCGGGGGCCGCGACCAGCGCCGAGGCGCTGCTCGCGCAGTCGAACACCGGCACGCTCACCGCCGACGGGATCGCCGCCGGCGAGGACCGTGGCACGCTGAGCGAGGACGCCAAGCCGGCCGCCTCCAGCCGGTCGTCGTCGAGCAAGGGCTCCGGCGAGACGTCGACCGCCGCCGTGGCCGACGAGCTGCCGTTCACCGGCAGCGATCCCCGCATCACGCTCCTGCTCGGCGCCGCTGCCGTGCTGCTCGGCGCGGGCATGCGCCTGCGCACGCGCGACGTCCGCGACTTCTAAGAGAACTCCGCGCGCGGCTCCGCCGCCCACCGGCCCGGTCCGCGCCATCCCACGATGACCGCACCCGTGACCAGCAACTCGCCGCAGGAGACCGCCGCCCTCGCGGCCGGGCTCGCCGCCGAGCTGCGCCGCGGCGACCTCCTCCTGCTCGAGGGCGACCTCGGTGCAGGGAAGACGACGTTCGCCCGCGCGCTCTGCGGCGCGCTCGGGGTCGACGGGCCGGTCACGAGCCCGACGTTCGGCGTCGCCCACCGGTACGACGCGACGATCGGCCGGATCGCCCACCTCGACCTGCACCGTCTCGGCGAACTCGGCGCCCTCGATCGCGAGCTCGTCGACGACGAGCTCGACGATGCCGACCTCGGGCTCGTGGAGTGGCCGAGCGGCGCACCGGGCCTGGAAGACCGCGCCACCTGGCGCGTGCAGCTCGGCCACGCCAGCCCGACGAGTCGCACGGTGCTCATCGAGCGGCTGACGCCCGTGGGCGGCGGGGACGCGCGATGAACCTCCTCGCCTTCGACACCTCGTCGGCGGGCACGCTCGTCGTCGCCCAGCGCAGCGACGGCGCGATCGCCGAGCGTCGCCACGCCCCGTCGGGCGGCGAGCGGCCGGCCCACACCACGCTCGGATTCCCGCTCGCGGCCGAGGCGCTCGCCGACCTCGGGCTGCGGTGGGACGACCTCGCGCGCATTGGCGTCGGCACCGGCCCGGGCTCGTTCACCGGCCTGCGCGCCGGCATCTCCGCCGCGGCCGGCCTCGCTCGCCGCCTCGACGTCCCGCTGATCGGGTCCACCGCCACCGCGATCCTGGCCGCCGGTGCGCAGGCGGCGGCCGAGCAGCGCACGGTGCTCGCGGTCGTCGACGGCCGCCGCCGGGAGGTGTTCGTCGAGCGCTGGGCGGCAGGGGAAGGCGCAGGCATCCAGGTGTTCCGGCGGCCCGAGCTCGCCGACACGCTCGGCACGGTCGACGGCTGGCTGGCGATCGGCGACGGCGCGCTCCTGGAGCGCGAGGCGCTGCTGGGACTCGGTGCCGACGTGCCCGAGCCCGGCGACCCACTCCACCAGCTCGGCGGCGCGGCGCTGGCCGCTCTCACCGCCGCCGGCGCTCCGACGTCTGCCGACGACGTGCGCCCGACCTACGGGCGCGCGGCCGACGCCGTGCCGACCGCCCAGCGTGATGGCGCGACCTCGTGAGCGCGACCGAACGCAACACGGGCAGACGCGCGTCGGGCGACGGGATCCGCATCGAACGGCTGCGGGTCGGTCAGCTCACGGAGATCATGCCGATCGAGCGCACGAGCTACGCCACGCCGTGGTCGGTGGCCATGTTCGTCCTCGAGCTCACCCGCACCGAGGGCATCGCGCTCGGCGCACGCGGTGCCCCGGAGCCCGGCGCGGACAACGGCCCGCTCCTGGGGTACGTGATCTGCTCGCCGCAGGCCGACGAGTGGCACGTGATGAACGTGACCACGGCCCCCGAGCACCGGGGCCGCGGGATCGCGCGGGCGCTCCTGCGTGAGCTGCACGGCGTGCTCGCGGGCGCGACCGCCGGCCGCGCGCGGCTGACGCTCGAGGTGCGCCCGAGCAACGCCCCGGCCTTCGCGCTCTACGCATCCGAGGGCTACCTCGTCGCGGGGCGCCGCCGGAAGTACTACCCCGACGACGGCGAGGACGCGCTCGTGATGTGGCGGACGCCCAGCACGATGGCCGGCAGCTTCGACGACGTGCCCGCGCCGGACCTCGCCGAGGCGCGCCGCTGGAACCGTCCACACCCGCAGCCCGATCCGGCACCGGGCGACGACCGACCCGACCTCAGGGAGGCCACGGGATGACCCTCACCCTCGCGATCGAGACGAGCTGCGACGACACGTGCGCCGCCGTGCTCGACGGCGACCGCGTGCTCAGCAACGCGATCGCATCGCAGGGCGTGCACGACGCCTACGGCGGCGTGGTGCCCGAGCTCGCGGCGCGCCAGCACGTCGAGGCGATCGGCCCCGTGGTCGCCGATGCCCTGCGCACCGCCGGCGCCACCGCCGACGCGATCGAGCGCGTTGCCGTCACCCGCGGGCCCGGGCTCGTCGGCTCGCTGCTGTGCGGGCTGCAGACGGCCAAGGCGTTCGCCGCACCGGCCGGCCTGCCGCTCGTCCCCGTCGACCACATGCACGGGCACCTGCTCTCCGGGCGCCTGGCCGACACGCCACCACCGCTCGCCCCGCACCTCGTGCTCGTCGCCAGCGGCGGCCACACGCTCCTCGCGCGGGTGGACGGCGCCGACCCGCGGGTCGACCGCATCGAGATCCTCGGCCGCACGCTCGACGACGCCGCGGGCGAGGCGATCGACAAGGGGGCCCGCCTGCTCGGGCTCGGGTACCCAGGTGGGCCGGAACTCGCGAGGCTCGCCGAGCAGGGCGACCCGTCGGCCTACGACCTTCCGACGAGCGCGCGCGTCGCCGGTCTCGACTTCTCGTTCTCGGGCCTGAAGACGGCACTGCTCTACGTCGTCCGGGAGCTGTCGGAGGACGAACTCGAGGCGCGCCGCGCCGACCTGGCCGCGAGCTACCAGCGCGCGGTCGTCGAGACGCTGATGCTCCGCGTGCGCCGCGCGCTGCAGGAGACGGGGCTGGACCATGTGGCGATCGGCGGCGGCGTCGCCGCGAACGCGCTCCTGCGCGAGCGCCTCGCCGCGCTGGGCTGCGGCCTCTCGATCCCCGCCCGCGAGTACTGCACCGACAACGCCGCGATGATCGGGATCGCCGCGGGCGCGACCGACCCGATGCCCTACCCGGATCACCTCGCGCTCGATGCGTACGGCACCGGCCAGGGCCCCGTGCGATGAGCGCCGCCCCGAAGGTCGTCACCGTGTACTCCCGGCCCGGCTGCCACCTCTGCGAGGAGGCGCTCGCCGAGCTCGCCCCGATCCTCGCCGAGACCGGGGCGGAGCTGCGCGAGGTGGACATCGAGGGGGACGACGCGCTGCACCGCGCGCACCTGGAGCGGATCCCGGTGATCCTCGTCGACGGCGTCGAGGTGTGCACGTTCTTCGTGGACGAGCCCGCGGTTCGCGCCGCGCTCCTCGTAGACTCGCCCTCGTGAGTTCTGCCCCCGCGCATCCCCCCAGGCGTCAGGACGGCGGTCCCAGCGATCGTCGGCTCTCGATCGGCGTCGCCGCGCGGCTCTCGCGCTACCTCCAGGTGCTCACGCAGGCGCGCAAGATGGATCGCGAGACGATCAGCTCGCAGGAGCTCTCGGACTACACGCACGTGAACGCGACGCAGATCCGCCGCGACCTCTCCGGGTTCGGTCGGTTCGGCAAGCGCGGCGTGGGGTACAGCGTCGACGGTCTCATCGACCAGATCCAGGCCATCCTGCGAACGAGCGAGCAGATCAACATCGCGCTCGTCGGCGCCGGCCGCCTCGGGCGCGCGATCGGATCGTCGGACCTGTTCGCCGACCACGGCTTCCAGATCAAGGCCGTCATCGACGCCGATCCCGACAAGATCGGCACCGACATCGCGGGCGTGCACATCCGCCCGATGACCGAGATGGCCGAGCTGATCAAGCGCGAGGAGATCGTCGTCGCCGTGCTCGCCGTTCCGAGCGAGGCCGCGCAGGCGATCACCGACCAGCTCGTCGACGCCGGCCTGAAGATCATCTTCAACTACTCGGGCGGGCTCGTCGACGTGCCGCAGGGCGTGATCGTCCACACGTCGTCGCCGGCGGTCGAGCTGCTGCACGCGCTCTACTTCTACCTCGCGTGACCAGACCGGAGACCATCACCGTCGCCGGCCGGCAGGTCGGCGCGTCGCTCGATCTCGACGCCGCAGAGGCGGTGTTCGCGGAGTCGGTCGACCGCACGGTCGGGCTGGAGGAGGAGTTCGCGCTCCTCGACCCGCAGACGCTCGAGCTGGTGCCGCGGTTCGAGCCGCTCGTCGACGCCGCCGAGCACGAGGACCCGGAGCTCCGGGCGCAGATCACGGGCGAGCTGATCAGCTCGGAGCTCGAGATCATCAGTGGGCGCGGGGAGGACCTGGCCGACGCCATCGCTCGTCAGCGCGCCACGCGTGCTCGGCTCGTCGAGCACCTGCGCCGCCACGACACCGTGATCGCCGCGATCGGCACGCACCCGTGGGCCGACTACCGCGAGCAGCCGAACATCGACACCGAGCACTACCGCCGGGTCGTCGACGGCCTGGGATACGTCGCCCGCCGCAACAACACCTTCTCGCTGCACGTGCACGTCGGCGTGAACGGCGCCGATCGCGCCGTGCAGGTGTGCGACCGTCTGCGCCCCGTGCTGCCGCTCCTGCTCGCGCTCAGCAGCAGCTCGCCCCTCCTGGAGGGCTGGGACACGCGCCTGCACTCGGCGCGCACGATGACCTTCACCCGCACCTTCCCGCGCTGCGGCGTGCCGGATGCCTACGGAGACTGGGCGGGGTACCGCGAGTACCTCGAGAGCCTCATCAAGGTCGGCTCGATCGTGGAGGCCACGCAGGTGTGGTGGTCGATCCGCCCGCACCTGCGCATCGGCACGGTCGAGGTGCGCATCGCCGACGCCCAGCCGGATGCCCGCCGCGCCGAGGCGCTCGCCGCGCTCATCACCGCGTGCGTGGCGCAGGCCGCCGCCGACGTGGACGAGGGCGTGCCGTTCGTCGACCCGGCGCCGCGCATGATCGAGGAGAACCTCTGGCGCGCGATCCGCCATGGCCTCGACGGCGAGATGATCGACCTGCCGAGCCTCGAGCTCTTCCCGGCGGCGTCGATCGAGGAGCGCCTGCTGGAGTGGACGGCGCCGGCGCGCGCCGCGCACGGCATCGAGGTGCCCGAGCTTGGCCGGAGCTCCGCGCAGGCGCAGCGTGCGATGCTCGAGGCAGGCGCGGACCACCGCGCGATCTACGAGAGCGTCGTCGAGCAGACGATGCGCACCTACGGCACGCCGGCCTAGCCGGAGCCCCAGGAGGAACCCATGGACGAGCAGCAGCAGCCCTCGGAGGAGGAGCTCCGCGCCGCATTCGAGGCCGAGCTCGCGAAGGTGCACGTCGGCGACGTGATCGCCCAGACGATCGTCAGCCTGATCAACCTGGGCGCGCGCCGTGCCGGGCTCACGGGCGGTGAGGACGACGAGCGCGACCTCGGCCAGCTCGCGCTCGCGATCGAGGCGACCCGTCGCCTGCTCCCGCTCATCGAGGAGCCCCTCGGCGAGAGCGCGAACGAGCTCAAGGAGGCCCTGAGCCAGCTGCAGCTCGCGTTCGCGCAGCTGGCGCCGACCGGTGCCCAGGTGCCGACGGGCGGCGAGGCTCCGGCCCCGGCCGAGCCGAAGCGCAAGGAGCCGCCGAACTCCGGCCTCTGGGTGCCCGGGCAGTAGGTCCGCCGCTCCGCGCGGCTCGGTCATCGGTCCGCACCGCGGCCGGTGCGCGCAACGAACCGGAGCCGATGCCGCAGTGGTGGTCATGCGCTCGCGCCAGACCGGAGGACGACTCTCGGCATCGGTGACGCGCTCGGCCTCCTGGCCGCGCTCGGCCCGTCGCCGCGCCGTCGAGCGCCGCTGCGGCGCCCACGCCGTGCGACCGTGTGGCCGCGCCGGCGTGGGCCCAGGACGAGCACTGGCGGATCTTCAGCATCGCGCGCGCCGACGCGAGTGCCGGGGCGTGCCGGCGCGATGCGCCCGGGCGGCTGCGGGTGACGGAGCTCGTCCCGCACGCCGACGCCGAGACCGCGATCCGGCGGGTGGCGCTGCGCGGCGACCGAGTGCTCGTGGAGAGCCGCCGACGCGCCAACGGTGCACACGTCGACACGCAGGTGTTCGACCTCGCCGCGCACACGAAGCTCGCGATCGCCGCCGCGATGAACGGCACGCGTTCGCTCTACCTCACCGTGGTGAACGGGTCGTCGGTCCGCGTTTCGCTGGCGTTCTGAGCAGCAGGTTCGCAACCCGTAGGCAGCCAGCGTCGGCCAGCGCTAGGATCGCCGCTCCCGATGGCTGAACGCCGCCTGCACTCACTTCAGCGCGTCCTCGGGGTCAACGAGCTCTTCGCCACCGCCTACGGCAACGTCGGCTCGTCGATCTACTACGCACTGGGCCTCGTCGCCAGCTACGCGCTGGGCCTCACGCCGCTCGTGTTCCTGATCACGGGCGCGTTCTTCTTCGCGACCGCCGCGTCGTACGCCGAGCAGACCGCGATGTTCCCCGAGGCCGGCGGCGCCTCGAGCTTCGCCCGCCACGCGTTCAACGAGTTCGCCTCGTTCGTCGCGGCGTGGGGGCAGATGCTCAACTACGTCATCACGATCGCCACGAGCGCGTACTTCGTGCCGCACTACCTCGGCGTGCTCTGGCACCCGCTCAAGAGCAGCCCGTACGACATCATCGGCGGCGCGGTCGTGGTCGTGGTCCTCGTGGTGCTGAACGTCGTCGGCACGAAGGAGTCGGCGAAGCTCAACGTGAGCCTGGCCGTCGTCGACTTCATCACCCAGGTGGTGATCGTCGTCGCCGGCATCGTGCTCGTGCTCGATCCCAAGACGCTCGCGGAGAACGTGCAGTGGGGTGTCGCGCCGACGTGGGGCCAGTTCGCGCTCGCGATCCCGATCGGCATGATCGCCTACACCGGCATCGAGACGATCTCGAACATGGCCGAGGAGGCCAAGGACGAGACGAAGTCGATCCCTGCTGCGATCAAGCGCGTCGAGATCGCCGTGTTCGCGATCTACTTCACGCTCCCGGCCGTGGCACTCTCGGCGCTGCCGGTGCTCTCGCAGGACGGCGACTTCGTCACCAAGCTCGGCCTCCCGGAGGAGCAGGGCGGCTTCCAGGGCGACCCGATCCTCGGCGTCGTCGAGAAGATCGACGTCGGGTTCCTCAACGGCCCGCTCCAGCTCTACGTCGGCCTGCTCGGCGCGACGATCCTGTTCCTCGCGGCGAACGCCGGGCTGATCGGCGTGAGCCGGCTCGTCTACTCGATGGGCATCCACCGCCAGATGCCCGAGCGGCTACGGGCGCTGCACCCGCGGTTCGGCACGCCGTGGATCGGCATCATCATCTTCGGCGGCATCGCGATCATCCCGATCCTGCCGGGCAAGGCCGACTTCCTCGGCAACCTGTACGCCTTCGGCGCGATGCTGAGCTTCACCATCGCCCACATCGCGCTCCTGCGGATGCGCGCGAAGTTCCCCGATCGCGAGCGGCCGTACAAGAGCCCGTGGAACGTGCGGATCAAGAGCTACGAGCTGCCGATCCTCGGCGTCGTCGGCGGCCTCGGCACGTTCGCGGCGTTCATCGTCGTCGCCGTCCGCAACCTCGGCGGCATCTCGTACGCAGGCTTCGCCTGGCTGCTCGTCGGGGCCGTCGGCTACGTGATCGCGCGACGCAAGATGGGCCTGGACCTCACGAGCACCGTGAAGGTCGAGATCACGAAACCGGTCGTCGCGCGCGAAACGCAGTACGACTCGATCATCGTGTGGTTCGACGCCGCGCGCTTCAACGAGGACACCCTCGCGACAGCCGTCCAGCTCGCGGCGCGGGGCGGCCGCCCCATCACCGTGCTCGTCACGATGCAGATCCCCAACAGCGTCCCGCTGGATGCCAAGACGCCGGAGCTCAAGGCGAAGGCCCGCGCGATCCTCGACCAGGCGACCGTCCTCACGAAGGGCCGCTCCAACGGGGAGATCGTGCCGGTGCGCGCCGGGCAGGAGGGGCGCGTGATCGTCGACCGTGCGAAGGAGAAGCGCGCCCGCGCCGTCATCCTCTCGATGCCCCGCGGCGCCGCCAGCAAGCCGAACGCTGCGCGCGTGCTCGAGACGGTCCTCGCCGAGCGTCCGTGCCGCATCGTCGTCGACACGCCCGCGCCGGCGGCGGCGCCCGCGAAGACCTCGCCCGTCCCCGAGGTGGTCAAGTGAACGCCGAGCCCAAGCCGCCGGCCGGGCGCCAACCCGATGCCCGCGTGAACCTCGTGCGCGTGATGGCCGGCCTGATGGCCCTGCTCGGTGCGCTGATGATCGTGCTCGCCCTCGCGGGCGGCGGCGGCGCCGGCTCCTACGGCGTGCTCGTCGGCGCGTTCTTCCTGGCCGCCGGCGTGTTGCGCCTGCGGTCGATCCACCTGCGATCCAAGCTCGACCGGTGAGCACGCTCAAGAGCATCACGTCGCACGTCGACGAGCGGTACGTCTTCTCGCGCCTCGGTGGCCTCGCCTGGGCCGGGCTCGCGACGACGATCTACGTGACGATCGGTGTCGTCGTCGACCGTGCCGCCGGGCTCTCGGCCGCCGCGTTCCTGATCGTCGCGCTGTTCGTCGGCCTCACCGCCCTGAGCTACACCGAGCTCACCTCGCTGCGCGACGCGAAGGGGCGTCGGCTCGTCGACCAGCCCGGTGCGGCCGGCTTCGCACGGCTCGGCTTCGACGAGCTGATCAGCTTCGTCGCCGCGTGGGCGGTGGTGCTCGATCTGCTCCTGCTCACGGCGATCGGCGCCGAGGCCTTCTCCGGCTACCTCATGTCGATCCTGGCCGAGACGCGCGAGCGCGCGTTCCTCACGGTGCTCGTCGGCATCGCGCTGATCGTCGGCGTCGGGATCCGCAACGCACGCGGTCCGAACCTCGCGAAGGGCCTGGGCGTGCGCCTGCTGCTCGCCCTCGACGCGGTCGTCCTCGGGGTGCTCGCCGTGCTGCTGCTGATCGAGTCGATCGACCAGGGGCTGCCGCTCGTGGAGATGACCGACGGCATCTCGCTGGGTGACGTCGCCTACGCCGCCACCATCGGGGTCGTCGCCGTCACCGGCTTCGAGACCGCCGCGACGCTCGCCGGGGAGACCCGCCTGCCACTCGATCGCAGGATCCGGTTCCTCGTCGGCCTCTCGATCGGCTCGGTCGTCACCCTCGTCCTCGCGGGCGCCCTCGGTGCTGCCCACCGCGCCGAGCTCGCCGATCCGAACCACCTCGAGGCGCCCGTCGCCTGGCTCGCGAACGCGCTCGATCCGCCGTGGCTCGCGGACAGCCTGCGCGTCCTCGTCGCCGTGCTCGCCGCGATCACCCTCGCCGTCAGCACGAACGGCGCGATGCTCGCCGTGGCCCGTCTCTCCTCGAGTCTCGCGACCTCCCGCCAGATCCCCGCTCGGATCGGCCGGCTGAATCCCAAGTACGGCACGCCGACCACGGTGATCCTGCTCGTCGTCGTGCTCACGTCGATCCTCGTGAGCGCGTTCGACCTCAAGGGTCTCATCGGCCTCTACGCGTTCGGCGCGCTCCTCGCGCTCACGATCGTCCACGGATCGCTGCTGCGCCTGCGGTTCACGATGCCGGACGCCACCCGTCGCTTCCGCGTGCCGCTCTCCGTGCCCGTCGGCCCGCGGGTCGGTCCCCAATCCCGACCGTGCTGGCGGTGCTCAGCGCGTTCGGCGGGTGGCTCATCGTCCTCCTGCTCCACGAGCGAGCCGGGATCGTCGGCATGGGGTGGATGCTCGCCGGCGTCGTGCTCTACCTCGTGAGCCGCTCCCGCTCGCACCTGCCGTTGCGCCAAGCGGTCGTCGTCCCCAAGACGGTCCTCAGCCGCGACACCACCCACGGCGAGTTCGGCTCGATCCTCGTGCCCGTGTTCGGCCGCAAACTCGACGACGACATCGTTCAGACCGCCGGCCGCCTCGCCCGCGACCGCACCCTCGACCTCGAGGAGAGCGGCGGCGCGCAGATCGAGGCGATCTGGGTGTTCGAGATCCCGATGTCGCTCCCGCTCGCGAGCGGCATCGACGACGACCGCCTCAAGCTCGCCCGCAAGGCCCTCGCGCGAGCGAAGGCCGTCGGGGAGGAGTACGAGGGCCTCACGGTCGCCACGGCCACGGTCCGCGCGCGGCGGGCGGGCCAGGGGATCGTCGACGAGGCGAGGCGCCGCGGCGTCGACGATGATCGTCATGGCCGCCGAGGAGCCCTCGCGGGTGCGCGGCGGCTCGCTCTACGGCGGCAACGCCGACTTCTCCGGCCGCGCCCTCGGACCGATCACGACCTACGTGATGGCCCAACGCGCCGTGCCGCGTGCTCCTCACGGCTCCGCCGATGGGCGATCGCGCCGTCTCCGACGACGACGCCCCGGACGAGTAGCCCACCCGTGCCGCCCTGGTTTTCCGGTGCGGCGCCGTGCGTTCGGGCACAGGGCGGCGGGTTTCCGGGGCACCGGGGCACCCCATGCCGCCGCGAGGAGTAGATTCCCCGCGCATGTTCGTGCTCGTCCTCGGTGCCGGCCGCGTCGGTGAACGCGTCGCCCGCTTCGCGATGGCTCAAGGTCACACCGTCTCGGTGCTCGACGAGGACCCGCTCGCCCTCGATCGCCTCGACGCCGGCGTCGACGGCGGCTGGGAGGCCGCCGGCGGCCGTTTCGCCGTCGGCACGGCCCTCGAGTCGGCCGCGCTCGAAGCGGCCGGCATCTCCGAATCCGACCTCTTCATCGCCTCCACCAACGGCGACAACACGAACATCGTGATGAGCCAGGTCGCCAAGGAGCGCTACGGCGTCGAGAAGGTGCTCTGCCGCGTCGCCGACCCGGCTCGCGCCGAGTGGTTACGAATCGCAGGGGCTGCACGTGATCTGCGGCACGCGCATCGCGATCAGCCTGTTCGAGAACGAACTGCGCGTCGACTAGGAGGCCTGCAACCATGTTCATGGTCATCGCCGGCGGCGGCAAGGTTGGGCTCAACCTCGCCCGCGAGCTCCTCGAGAAGGGGCACGAGCTCAGCCTCATCGAGCAGTGGCGCCCCCCGCTACATCCGCCTCGAACGCGAGCTCGAGCACGCCGCCCAGTACGGCGACGCGACCGAGCTCTGGGTCCTCGAGCGCGCCGGCATCGCCCGCGCCGACATGTGCATCGCCGTCACCCGGCGACGACGAGGACAACATCCTCATCTGCCAGGTCGCCCGGCAGAAGTACGGCGTCGAACGCATCATCGCCCGCTGCAACAACCCGCGGAACCTCGAGCACTTCAAGCTCCTGGGATCGAACCGGCCGTCTCGGCGACCGACCTCATCCTGAACCTCATCGAGCACTCGCTCCCCGGCCACGGCCTCGTCCGGCTGCTCGACCTCTCGGGCGACCAGCTCGAGATCATCGAGGTCGAGGTGCAATCCGGCGCGCCCGCCGACGGCAAGCGCGTCGCCGAGGTGGAGCTGCCCGACGGCTCCCGCATTCATCTCCCTGCTCCCGCGCGACGCCTGCGGGTTCGTCCCGAAGGACAGCTCGCTCATCCGCGCCGGCGACGAGGTCCTCGTGATCCTCGATCCGGCCTGGAAGATGCCGTGATGCAGTCCTTCCAGACGGCCCGGTAACGCGCGGGCACGGTGAGCGACGTCCCGTACGCGCGCTGAACCACCCCCGCGAGGCCCGATGGGGCCGTGCCCCGACCTGCGTTGCCGTGCGGCCCCCGCACGCACGATCCACCACTCACCGCACCCGCGCCCAACCAACCGGAGTCCCACATGGCCGAGCTCGAGCGTGACGTCCTGATCATCGGTGCCGGCGTTGCCGGTGCGTCGACCCGCGAAGGAGCTACGGGCCATCGGGTACGCCGGCTCCGTCCTCGTGCTCGGCCGCGAGCTCGACGCCTCCGTACGAGCGGCCGCCGGCCACCAAGGAGTACCTCGCCGGCAAGATCGAGCGCGACGACGCCACGTGGCCTCCCCGAGTCGTGGTTCGCCGAGCACGACGTCGAGCTGCGTCTGCGCACGAGCGTTCTCAAGGTCGACACGGGCGCCAAGGTCGCCAAGCTCCAGGGCGGCGACGAGGTGAAGTACGGCGCCATCGTCTTCGCAACGGGCGCGAACGTGCGCCGCCTCAACATCGAGGGCAACGACCTCGAGGGATTCCACTACATCCGCGCCCTGCGCAACGCCGACACCATCCGCAAGGAGCTCGACCAGGTTCAGCAGGCGGCGACGGTCGGCGGCAGCTACATCGGCTGCGAGGTCGCGGCCACCCTCACTGCCCAGGGCATCGCGACGACGGTCGTGATGCAGGAGGAACCACCCGATGCAGATCGGATTCGGCGAGCAGACCGGCAAGTACGTCCGCTCCGTCCTCGAAGAGCACGGCGTCACGATCCTCGGCGGCAAGCAGGTCGAGGCGCTCTCCGGCGACGACGAGCGCGTCGAGCAGCTCGTCTGCACCGATGGCACGACCGTCGATGCGCAGCTCGTCGTGATCGGCGTCGGTGCCGTTCCGGATGTGATGACGGCCAAGGGCGCGGGTCTCGAGATCGGCGAGAGCGGCGGTATCAAGGTCGACACGCAGCTCCGCGCGTCCGCCGACGCTGTCTACGCCGCTGGCGACTGCGGCAGAGTTCGAGAGCGTGCTGTTCGGCGATCGTCGCCGCATCGAGCACCAGGATGTCGCGATCGAGATGGGCAAGACCGTCGCGCGCAACATCGCCGCCTCCGAGCGCGGGGAGGGCGAGGAGTTCGCGTTCGTCCCGTACTCTGGAGCGACCTCTCCGACTGGCTCAGCCTCGAATACGTCGGCAACGCCTCGAAGGGCTGGGACGAGGAGCTCGTTCGCGGCTCCATCGACGATGGTGCCTTCAGCGTCTGGTACGTGAAGGACGGCGTGCTCGTCGCCGCTCTCAGCATCGGCCGCCCGGAGGACCTGATGGACGCGCGTCGCCTCATCGCCGGCCGCGCAGCGGTCGACGCCATCCGCGACGCCGTGCTCGACATCTCCACCGACCTCGGCGCGCTGTGGCCGCCGGGCCGAATGTCACGTGCGTG
>JAQIJQ010000029.1:0-44674 GCA_036946195.1 Patulibacter minatonensis
GGTGGCCTCCTCTACAGCGGCTCGTTCGCGCAGCTGGCGGCGCAGGCTGCCGGGGCTCGTGGTGATCATCGTCGCGATCGGCGCGCTCTGCTTCGCCACGTTCTGGGCGATCCGGGCGACCGTACGGGCTGCGCGTGGAGCACCACGAGGAGATCGCCGGTCTCGACATCTCCGAGCACGGCATGTACGGCTACCCCGAGCAGTTCATCCCGGAGGCCGAGCTCCTGGCCGAGCCGGTCCCGGCGACCGGCCCCGGTGTTCGCCGGCGCCCGGCACCTGACGGGCGCCTGCCGGTACGGCAGAATTCGCGCCATGAAGATGGTGATCGCCTACATCCGGCACGACGCGTTCGAGTCGATCCGCAACGAGCTCCTCGAGCGCGGGCTTCCGAGCATGAGCGTCACCGAGGTGAAGGGCACAGGCCGCCAGAAGGGGATCACCGAGCGCTACCGCGGCGCGTCGGTGACCAACTTCCTGCGTCCGAAGCTCAAGCTCGAGATCGGCGCGCCGTCGGAGGACGTCCAGACGATCATCGACGTGATCGTCAAGCACGCCCGCACGGGCAGCGTCGGCGACGGCAAGATCTTCGTGATGCCCGTCGAGGACGTCATCCGGATCCGCACGGGCGAGGTCGGCGACGGTGACGCTCGAGAAGCACGAGCCGGGCGAGCCCGTCTAGGCGACGAGTTCGCCCACGAACCACGCGGGGCCGACGATCCGTTCGGCCCGCCGGTCACCCGCAGCTGTGCCGGGATGCGCTCGGCGAGCGCACCGACGTGGCTGACGAGTCCGATCGCGCGGCCGGCGGCACGGAGCTCGTCGAGCTCACCGAGCACGTCCTCGAGCGTGTCGGCATCGAGGGCGCCGAAGCCCTCGTCGACCAGCAGCGTCTCGAGCGGGCGGGCCGCCGGCCTCCCGCTGGACCACGGTCGGCGAGGCCGAGCGCGAGCGCGAGCGACGCGTAGAACGCCTCCCCGCCGGAGAGCGTGGCGGTCTCGCGTTCCTCGCCGCTGTGCGCGTCGAGCACGCGCAGGCCGAGGCCAGCCGGACCGTTGCCGAAGCGCTCGTCGTGGTGGAGCAACGAGAAGCGGCCGGAGGACATCCGCTGCAGGTGCGCGGTCGCAGCGGTGGCGACCTCCTCGAGGCGCGCGGCGAGCACGTAGTTCGTGAGCGAGATGCGGCGACGGTTGTCGCCGAGCCCACGGATGGTGGCGTCGAGGCGGGGCGAGCCGCTCCGCCTCGAGCGCGACGGGTCCGAGCGCCGCGCGGGCGTCGTCGAGCTCGGTGCGGGCGCGGTCGATCGCCGCGAGCTTGTCGTTTGCGCGGCCCCGGAGCGTTTCGCGGCGTCGTCGCGTGCGGCGAGCGCTGCGCCGGCCGCGGTGGTGCGCGCCTCCAGCCGCTCGGCGAGCTCGGCAGGTTCGTCGTCGCCGGCCTGCTCGGCCTCGGCAGCGGCGGCGCTGGCCTCGGCGGCGGCGGCGAGCTCCACTCGCGCGGCCGCCGCCTTGGCGACGATGTCGGCGGCGGCCTCGAACACCTGGGCGCGACGCGTCGCCAGCGCCAGCGCGGGCCGTCGAGGGTCGGGGGTGCGGCGCGATCAGCTCGGCGAGGCGCCCGCGCAGACTCGCGGCCTGCTCGCGAGCGGCGCGGGCCCCGGCCAGGGCCGAGGCTGCCCGCTCACGCTGGCTGCCGGCCGCGGCGCGGCAGCGCTCGAGCTCGGCCTCATGCGCCTGCACGCGGGTCGCGGGCTGCGGCGGCCTGCGCGCGCTGCCCTCGGAGGCGGACGAGTTCGGCATCGGCGGCGTGGAGATCGGCCGCGCTCGGCGGCGTCGGGCCCGCGGCTTCAGCGGCACTCTGCACGGCCGCCCGCGAGGCCTCGACGGCGTGGTGCGCCTCGACGGCGGCGCGTTCGGCCGTGCTGACCCGGGCATCGGGCGTCGCGGGACCGGGCGAGCTCCGCGCGCCGCTGCTCGGCGGTGGCGGCGAGCTGGCCGTGGCGTTCGGCATCGGCAGCCAGGGCGGCGTTGAGCTGGTCGATGTGGGCGGTGAGCACGATTGCGATCGCGTGCGGCCTGGGTGAGGTCGCCGAGGCTGGCGAGCTGGGCCTCGAGCGCCACCACGACCTGCGACGCACGATCGACGTTGCCGCGCGCCTTGCTGGCGCGCTCCTCGGCGGCAGCTTCGACGGCGCGCAGATCACCGCCGCCACCGGGGCGCGCCGGCGCCGGGTGGTGGGCGCTGCCGCAGACGGGGCAGGCGTCGCCCTCGGCCAGGCTCGCGGCGAGCTCGGCCGCCATCGCATCGAGACGTGCTTCGCGCGCCGACAGGTGGACGGTGCGCGCATCCTGCCACGCCTCGGTCATCCCGGCGAGATCGCGCCGAGCGGGCGTCGAGCTGCGGGCGGAGGCTGCTCGCGCGCTCCAGCTTTCCGATCGTGCTGTCGAGCTCGATGCGGGGCCGATCCGTGGTCGGCCCGACGCTGCGCCGTCTCCACCTTGAGGGTGTTTCAGCGCGTCGACCACTGCCTGCAGCGCCGCCTCCGCGTCGTCGACGGTCGGCAGCTGCTCCGCGGCGGCCCGGGCGGCGCGGAGCCCGTCGGCTGCGGCCGCTGCCGCAGCCTCGGCAACCGTGAGATCGCGCGCGAGCGCATCCCGGCGCTGCACGGCGGCGAGGGCGGCAGCGAGCTGCTCGCGGCGCGACATCAGCGCGGTCACCTGCGCCTCGGCCACCTCGCCCTGCCCGGCCTCCTCCTGCGCCGCGCGGAGGATCGGGGCGAGCTCGTGCACCCGCGCGTCGGCGGTGGAGCGCGGCCTGCTCGGCTTGCGCTGCGCTCGCCTCCGCGCGGGCGGCCTCCGCCTCGAGCGCGGTGATGCGCGCCCCGTCCTCGCGACGGGCGTCGAGCCGCGAGAGCACGTCGTTCGCCTCGCGCGCAGCCTGGGACCAACGGGCGTCATCGGCCGCGAGGTCGGACTCGCCCTGCTCCACCATCCACCTGCGGGCGCCGGGCAGCCGGATCTCGTAGCCCTCCAGCTCGGCCGCGCGCCTGGCCTCCTCCGCCCGGCGGACTCGGAGCTCGTCGGTCGCACGACGAGCCCGCTCGGCGCTCGCCTGCGCGGTCGCGGCGGCCTCCGCCCCTACGCGCGCGAGCGCGTCGACCTCTTCGGCCTCGAACCTGCGCTCCGTGATCCAGGTGTCGATCGCCTCGAGCCCGAGTTCGTCCGGTGGGTGCACGGCCGGCCCGTCGAGCGCGCCCGCGAGGCGGTCGACGATCGATGCGAGCTCGTCCTGGGCCTCATCGAGCTTCGCCTTCGCCGCCTTCGCACGCTCCTCGAACCACGTCTCGGCCGCCTCGTACTCGTCGACCTGGAAGAGCCGCCGCAGCACCTTGTGGCGATCGGCGACGTTCGCACGCAGGAACCCCGCGAACTCGCCCTGGGGGAGGAGGACGACCTGGGCGAACTGCGCCGCGTTCATGCCGAGCAGGTCCTCGATCTCGGTCGCGACCTCGGCGTAGTCGTTGGATCGCGGCTGCCAGGCATCGCCGGACCACTCGCTCAGGGCGACCGAGCCCTTGTCGAGCGTGGTCCCCTCGCCGCGCGCCTTCGGGCGGTCGTGCTGCGGGACCCGCAGAACCTTCAACCGACGTCCGGCGACCGTGAACTCAAGCTCGACTTCAGGCTGAGAGTCGAGGGTTCTGAGGGTCGCTGACGATGCGCTCGCTCGTGGCCCGCTCCCCGCGAGCGCCGCGCACGCCGGGCACGGAGCCATAGAGCGCGTAGACGATCGCATCGAGGATCGTGGTCTTGCCCGCGCCGGTCGGCCCGGTCAGCAGGAAGAGGCCGCCGCTCGAGAGCCGGTCGACGTCGATCTCCTGCCGCGTGGCGTACGGGCCGATGCCGTCGATCGTGAGGTGGTGGATCCTCATGAGCGGGCCTCGACGCGTGCATCGTGCTCGAGCGCCGCGCGGAGCAGGTCGCGCTCGGGCTCGTCGGCCTCGACGCCCGCGCGCACGTCCGCGAGGAACTGCTCGGCGACTTCGATCGGATCACGGCCGCGGATTCGCTCGCCGTACTGCGAGGTCTGGGTCTCCCGCGGCCCCGAGGGGCGGTGCTCGATCTTCAGGACGTGCGGGTAGCGGCGGCGCAGCTGCTCCATCGCGAGGCGCGGGCGCAGGCGATCGGTGAGCGTGGCCTCGACCCAGCTGTCCTCTGCGTCCGCATGCTCCGCCGCGGTCAGCAGCTCTTCGAGGGTGCCTTCGAGCCGTGCGATCCCCCGTTCCTGGGGCGTCGGGAGGAGCTCGACGGTGGGCGCTCCGCCCGCGCGCACGCCCACGAGTGCCAGGGACTTCTGCTCCCCGGCCTCGTCGAACCCGAAGGCGAGCGGAGCACCGCTGTACCGGATCCGCTCGCCGATGCCCTGCGGACGGTGGAGGTGGCCCAGAGCCACGTAGTCGAGGTCGGCGAAGAGCCGCGGGGGCACGGCCGACACGCCGCCGACGTCGATCGAGCGCTCGACCCGGGCGCCGCCCTCCTCGGACACGGGGCGGCCGCCGGCCACGACGCCGTGCGCGATCGCGACCACGGCGGCCTCGGTCGACCGCCCGGCCCGATCGGCCGCGATGCGCGCGATCGCGGCCCCCAGGACGCCCGCATGCGTGGGCTCTGCCTCGAGCTCTCGGGCGTGGAGCGGCGGATCGAGGTAGGGGATCGGGTAGACGAGCAGCTCCTCTCCGCGGGCGCGGATCTGCACCGGCGTGCCAATCTCGCGCGGCCGGGTTCGCACGTGCACGCCAGCGGCCGTGGCGACGCGTCCGAGCATGCCGAGGCGGATGGGTGAATCGTGGTTTCCGCTCGTGACGACGAGCGGGATGCTCAGCTCGGCGATGCGCGCGACGACATCGTCGTAGAGCTCGACGGCCTCGAGCGGGGGGTAGGCTCGGTCGAACACGTCGCCGGCCAGGAGCACCGCGTCCGGGCGCTCGCTCGCGGCCACCTCGACGAGGTGGTCGAGCACGGCTGCGTGCGCCGCCATGAGCGACGCACCGTGGAAACCACGGCCCAGGTGCCAGTCGGCGGTGTGGAGCAGGCGCACCGGCTGAGGATATGCCCCGCGCCGGACGGGAACGCCTGTTCGAAGAAGGCGCTGCTCAGGCGCTCAGGCGGCCCGAGCGGGCCAAAGTTGAGCGACGCTCAAGAATCTTCCCGAGCGCCGTCGCCCGGCACGCCGATCGTCGCCTTCACGGTCCCCTCCAGGCCCTCGCCGGAGGTCGCCTTCGCGGCCTTGTCGGTGAGTCCGCCGGAGACGAAGTACTTGAGCGTGTAGGTGCCCGAGGTGATGGCGGCCATCGACCAGCGCAGGGTCTTCGTGCGGCCGGGCGCGAGGCTCCCGCCGTTCCAGGAGTCGCCACCTGCGAGCGGAGCGTGCTGCGGCCCGTCGTCGATGAACCAGGCCTTGCGCTTGACCGTATTCGGCAGGTCGTCCGTTCCCTGCGGGATGTCGTTCGGATTGGCGTTCTCGCGCAGCTGGACCTGATCCGGGCGCGTGCCCTGCAGCGTGACGATCAGGTTGTCCACCGGATTGGCACCGGTGTTCGTGATCGTCATCGACAGCGTCACCTGGTCGCCCGGGAGCTGCTTCGTCGCGTCGAACTTGGCCGGCTGCACCTTGAGCTGGACCGGCTTGGCGGCCGGCTCCTCGGGGGCCTGCGACACGCTGCCGCAGCCGGCGAGCGTGACGAGGCCGGCGCCGACGGCTACCGTGAGCAGTCGCACCTTCACGGACCGCTGAGCCGAACGCGGGACGGCGTCCGTAGGAGCGTGTGATCGAATGGGCAGGGAGCTGCGCAGCACAGCGCGAACCCTACCCTGACTCTCCCGTGAGCACGCGACGCCCCAACATCCGGCACCGGTCCGGCCCGACTGCGACGATCGAAAAACCGTTGCTGCGCCGGGCTTGCATGAGGAGCGCCGCGTCCGTGACGAACATCGCATACGCTTCCCCACCGGTGATCCCTGCACCACACACTGAGATGGCGACGTCATGAGCGTCGTCAATCGGGCGTTCACGCCTGCCCGTGAGGGCCTCTCCGAGGTCGGCAGCATGATGCTGCTCACCGGCCGCACGGTGAAGTCCGCGCTCTACCCGCCGTACCCGTACGGCCCGGAGTTCGTCGGCCAGTTCCTGTTCGCGCTGCGCCTGTGCTGGCTGCCGCTCCTGATCTCCACCGTCGCCGTGAACTTCGGCGCCCCGGGTCTGCAGGGCATCTCGTTCCTGAACCTCTTCGGCGCCCCGGACCGCCTCGGTGGGCTGTTCGTCATCACCGCCATCCGCGAGTTCGCGCCGTTCGTGACCGCGATCGTGGTCGCCGGCGTCGCCGGCACCGCCATGACCGCCGACCTCGGCGCCCGCAAGATCCGCGAGGAGCTCGACGCCCTCCAGGTGCTCGGCGTCGATCCCGTCAAGAACCTCGTGGTGCCCCGCTTCCTGGCGCTCATGGTCGTCACGAGCCTCTTCGACATCTACGCCGTGCTGTTCGGCGTCTCGGGCGGCATCCTCGTGACGCTGCTCTACGGCGAGCCGCTCGCCCCGTTCTTCGCGACCTTCCTCAACAACTCGTCGGTCACCGACCTGTGGGGCTCGCTCATCAAGTGCACGATCTTCGGTGCCATCACCGCGATCGTCTGCTGCTACAAGGGCATGACCGCCTCCGGTGGTGCCGAGGGCGTCGGCCGCGCCGTCAACCAGGCCGTCGTCATCGCCTTCATCGGCGTCTTCGCGTTCAACTACGTCTTCACGCAGACCCTGCTGGCGACGCACCCCGAAATGCTGGCCCTCAAGTGAGCCGCTTCGCTTCCATCGGCGCGGGCCCCGTGGGCGACGCCGTCGTCAACGCGGGCGAGATCGCCCAGTTCTCCGGCCGCATCCTGCGGAGCATCTTCACGTTCCGCGTGTTCCGCTTCTCGGGCGAGCTGATCCGCCAGGCCGGCATCGTGATCGTGTCGTCCGGCCTCGTGATCACGTCGATGATCTTCGTCGTCGGTCTGCAGTGCGGCATCGAGGGTGGCTTCTCGACCTCCTCGGTCGGAGCCCCCGCCTACGCCGCCCTCTTCACCGCCTGGTGCGACCTGCGCGAGATGGTCCCGTACGTCTTCGGCTACATGATGGCCTCGAAGGTGGGCACCGGCATCGTCGCCGAGCTCGGCGCCATGCGGATCTCGGAGGAGATCGACGCCCTCGAGGTGATGGGTGTCGACTCGCTCACGTTCCTCTGCTCCACGAAGCTGCTCGCCTCCTGGATCGTGCTCCCGTTCCTCTACGTGACGGGTGTCGCCGCCGGCTTCTTCGGCTCCTACATCGCCGTGGTCGAGCAGCTCGGCCAGGTCTCGTCGGGCGGCTACCTCCAGCTCTTCTGGCAGTTCCAGAACCCGCCGGACCTCCTCTTCAGCCTCATCAAGGCCATGACGATGGCGACCGTGATCATCCTCGTCGGCTGTTACTACGGCTACAACACGAGCGGTGGACCGGTCGGTGTGGGCACCGCGACGGCCAAGTCGATGGCCATCAACATCGTGCTCGTGCACCTCATCGGCATGATGTACACCCAGATCTTCTGGGGTTCCAACCCGCGAGCCCCAATCGGAGGCTGATCATGGACGACCGCCGCAGCCCGCAGCCCGAGAACGACCCGTCGCGCGACCCCTTCGAGGCGCTGCGCCCGGAGGATCTCGACGCCGCCCCGACCGCCGACGAGCGTGCTCGCCAGGCCGGCCAGGCCGAGAGCCTCGAGATCGAGGCCGACGACATCTTCGCCGAGCCCGTGGAAGACCAAGAGCCCACCCGCGCCGCTGCTCCGCAGCCGGTCGGTGCCGCCGCTGGCGCCGCGCCCGTGAAGCAGGGTGGGGTGGTCCTGCGCGAGCCCGATCCGAAGCTCGCGGCCGACGAGTACGCCTACCACAACGGCGAGACCCACGATCTGACCGGGCCGTTCGCGATCGAGTTCCAGGGCGTCCACAAGGCGTTCGGCTCGAACAAGATCCTCCGCGGTCTGGATCTCGCGATCCCCGAGGGCAAGGTCTCGATGATCCTCGGGCCGTCGGGCACCGGGAAGTCCGTGTGCATCAAGCACATGGTCGGCCTGCTGTTCCCCGACAAGGGCGACGTGCTCGTGCAGGGCCAGTCGGTCCCGAACCTCGACGACGACGACCTCTTCGAGATGCGCAAGCGCTTCGGCGTCCTGTTCCAGGACGGCGCGCTCTTCGGCTCGATGAACCTCTACGACAACGTCGCGTTCCCGCTCCGGCAGCACACCGACAAGGGCGAGCGCGAGATCAAGGACATCGTCGACCGTCGCCTCAACGAGGTCGGCCTGATCCCCGCGCGCGAGAAGTACCCCAACGAGCTCTCGGGCGGCATGCGCAAGCGCGCCGGTCTCGCGCGCGCGCTGGTCCTCGATCCCGACATCGTCCTCTTCGACGAGCCCGACTCGGGCCTCGACCCGGTCCGCACCGCCCTGCTGTGCGAGCTGATCGAGGAGGTGCACGCCGAGAACGGCGGCACGTACATCGTCATCACCCACGACATCGCCAGCGCCAAGCGCGTCGCCGAGCACATCGCCGTGCTCTGGAAGGGGCGCATCGTGGAGTCCGGCCCCGCCGAGGACCTGTTCCAGTCGCCGAACCCGTTCGTGCGCCAGTTCCTCTCCGGCGAGGCCGACGGCCCCCTGGGGATGGAGTAGCCCCGGTGCCCACCCGCTCCACCATGCGGGGGGTCGCACCGATGACCCCTTCTCGCATCGCCGCGATCGCGGCGATCTTCGTCGGCCTCCTCGCGGTGGTCTTCGTCGGTCTGCGCGGGTGGCAGCACGCACCAGTACACGCTGCTCTTCGACGACGCCGGCGGCCTCATCAAGGGCAACCTGGTGAAGGTCAACGGCATCAACATGGGCACCGTCTCCGACATCGGCACCCGCCGCGCCGCGAACGGCACCTACCAGGCCTACGTGAAGATCGACGTGAACGAGCTCGGCCCGCTGCGCCAGGGCACGTTCGCCCAGATCCGCGCCACCGGCCTCGGCGGCATCGCCAACAAGTACATCGCGCTGTCGCTCGGTCCGAACAACGCGAAGGACCTTCCCGACAATGCGACGATCGGCCAGCGCGACACGCGCGGCATCGTCGGTCAGGACGAGTTCGTCAACGCGTTCGACGAGAAGACCCGCAAGGGCCTGCAGCAGCTCGTGAAGGGCAGCGCGGAGGTCGTCGCCGACAACTCCGACAACCTGCGCAAGGTCGTGCAGGAGAGCCCGCAGACGCTCTCCGAGCTGCGCCAGTTCGCCCAGGGCCTCGATCCGAAAGGCGGCGCGCTCGAGGACGTCGTCGTGAACGTCGCCGCGATCAACAGCGCGCTCGCCGACCACTCCGAGCAGATCTCGCGCCTGACGAGCAACGCCGGCGTCGCCATGAACGCCTTCAACGGCAACGGCACCGAGATCGCCGAGACGATCCAGCGCGCCCCGGGCGTCCTCGACGACGCGACCGCGACGCTCAAGGAGCTGCCGGGCACGCTCGACGAGGTCGAACGCCTCATCAACACCGCCGACAAGTACCGGGCGGGCGTGCCCGAGCGCCTCAAGCAGCTCACGCGCACGCTGAACAACGGCCAGGACACCGTCGCCTCGCTCGCCCGCACGCTCAACCGCGACGGCGCGAACAACGACGTCGCCGACCTCCTCTCCGCGACCGTCGCCGTCGGCGCCGCGTCCGAGCGGGCCGCCAAGTCGGTGCCGGCCGGTCTCGCCGCCGCCACGCCGCTCCTCTCGAGCGCCCGTGCGTACACGCCCGACATCACCGCCGCCATCACCGGCCTCGGTCTGATCTCGGCGAATTACGACGCCGCCGGTCACTACGCCCGCCTCTCGCCGGTGCTCAACATCTTCCAGCAGTCCGGCGGCGGGGTCAGCCAGGACCTCGTCCCGCGCTCCACCTTCATCAACCGCCTGCAGGGCGTGCAGACCACCACGAACCGCTGCCCGGGCTCCGCTGCCCAGGCGACCGACGACGGCTCTGCGCCCTCGGACGACGGCGGCCAGATCAACTGCAACAAGGCCGACGTGCCCGCAACGCCGTGACCCGTCGCGCCGACACCTCCTCCTCGCTCCGGCTCACGCGCCGCGGCCGCATCACCGCGGCCGCGCTGACCTTCGCCGTCGCCGGCACCGTGCTCGCGAGCTGCGGCGGCAGCGCCAACGTGAAGCCGCCGGCCGGTGCGTATTCGATCCGCGCGATCTTCGACCAGGCTGCGTTCATCCAGCCGGGCCTCGACGTGCGCGTCGCGGGCGTGAAGGTCGGACAGGTCGATGGGGTGGAGCTCACCCCCGAGAACCAGGCCGCCGTCACGTTCACGATCAACGACGACGGCTTCAAGGACTTCCGCAAGGACGCCACCTGCACGATCCGCCCGCAGGCGCTGATCGGCGAGCGCTACCTCGCATGCGATCTCACCCAGCCCCGCCCCGAAGGCGCGACGGCACCCGGCGAGCTCCCGAAGATCGCCAGCGGTGAGTTCAAGGGCCAGCGCCTCCTGCCCGTCGCGCAGACCTACGTTCCGGTCGACGCCGACCAGCTCATCTCGGCCAACACGCCGTCGGTCCGCGAGCGCCTCTTCATCATCGTGCGCGAGCTCGGCGCCGGCGTGGCCGGCCGCGGCGACCGCATCGCGGCCACCCTGCGCAAGAGCAACGAGGGCCTGCGTTACGCGAACCAGATCCTCGCGCAGCTCGACAGCCAGACCGAGATGCTCAAGCAGCTCGACTCCACCTCCGATGCGACGCTCGCCTCGCTCGTCTCGCAGCGCTCCTCGATCTCGGGCACCGTCACGAACGGCGCCGCCCTGGCCCAGCGCCTCGCGGCCCGCCAGACCGAGGTCAAGCAGTCGATCGCCGCGCTGAGCAAGCTCATGGACGAGGTCGCGCCGAGCGTCGACAAGGCCACCGAACTCACCGACCAGCTGCAGCCGATCGCGGAGGACCTCGACGCGAGCTCCGCCGACCTGGCCTCCATCATCGACGACCTCCCGACGCTGTCGACGCGCGGCGAGGCCGCCCTCACCTCCCTCGGACCGACCCTCGACCAGGGCCGCACCGTGCTGACCAGCTCCGACACCGACGCCCTCATCGACCGCCTCGGCAAGACCGCCGGTGGCGTGAAGACGACGGCCTCGCTGCTCGGCCTCACGCTCGGCGACCTCCGCGCGACCGGCGGCCTCGACTACCTGATGGACACGATCTACGGCCTCGCGTACGCGACGAACGGTCGCGACGCGAACGGCTCGTACCTGCGGGCGGCGACCATCAACGTCCTCGACTGCGCGATCGCGAACCAGGCCACGACGTCGGGTTGTGGTCTGACGCTGCCGAGCCAGCCCGGCTCGCAGCCCCGGAACGCCAAGGGCGAGCCGCTCCCGATCGCCGACGGTTCCAGCACCTCGAAGTCGAGCAGCAGCTCCTCCGCGAAGTCGGCGTCCGCTGCGAAGTCGTCGTCCTCGGCGACCGACACGTCCGCTGCTGCCAAGACCGACCTCCTGTTCGGGGGTGGCCGATGAGCGCCGTCGGCGGACGCAAGAGCTCGATGAGTCCCGCGCTCATCGGTTCGATCACGGTCCTGATCATCGTCATCACGACGTTCCTGGCGTACAACGCGAACCAGGGTCTGCCGTGGGTGCCGAGCAAGGCGCTCACCGTCGAGGTGAAGGATGCCGCGAACATCGTGCCCGGCAACGAGGTGCGCATCGGCGGTACCCGCGTCGGCATCGTCGCGAAGGCCCGCGCCAAGCAGTACCCGGATGGCCGCGCCACCGCACTGCTCGACCTCAAGCTCGACCAGACTACGGCGCCGCTGCCGGAGGACACCACGGTCCTGATCCGCGCGCGCTCGCTGCTCGGCCTCAAGTACGTCCAGCTGACGATGGGCAAGGACAAGAAGACCTTCCCGTGGGGCACGACCGTCCCGCTGAAGAACGCGACCCCCGATCCGGTCGAGATCGACCAGCTCCTCAACACGTTCGACGATCCGACGCGCGTCGGGATCATCCAGGCCGTCACGAACTTCGGTGACGCCCTCGCTGGTCGCGGCACGATCATCGGCAAGCTGATCGACGACGCCGGCCCGCTCGCCGACAGCATCACGCCCGTCGCGAAGGTGCTCGCCGACAAGGACAACGGCCTGGTTCCGTTCCTCACCGCGCTCACCCGGTTCACCACCGAGTTCGCCGCCGCCGGCAACTCGACGGGCGACCTCTTCCGCGGCCTCGACCGCACCACCGGCGCGCTCGCCGCCGCCGGCGACTCGATCGACGAGACCCTTCGCATCGCGCCGGACGCCCTCACCTCCACCGCCAACTCGCTGCGCGTGACGCGGGGCGCGATCGGTCCGCACATCCAGTTCGCGCGCACCCTGCGCCCGGCGTTCGCCAACATCCGCGAGGGCTCCGGCGACATCGCTGCGGCGACGGACGCCGGCGTGAACGGCCTCGGTGGCACGCCGCGCTTCGCCCGCGACCTCACGTCGGTGCTGAACCAGCTCGACAACGTGAGCAAGTCGACGGTCGTGGCCCGCGGTCTCGACGGCCTGACGCAGTTCACCGCAAGCGCAGCCCCGCTCGTCACGTCGCTCTCGCAGGCGCAGCGCGTCTGCCACTACCCGTCGCTGCTCCTCCGCGGCCTCGCGTCGGCCACGTCCGACGGCGACTCGACCGGCAACTGGGTTCGCGTGGTCCCGTACCTGCCGCTCTTCGCGGAGAACGGCGAGACCGGCACGGCGTTGTCGCCCCTCAACGGCGCCGACGGCCTTCCGGCCGGTGCCTACTCGAACCTCGGCGAGACTCGAATCACGCGCCAGCAGCAGGTCAAGAACAACGCGTTCCTGACCACGAACCCGACCCCGATCACGGGCGCGAACGGCCAGTGCGGTCCGGGCTACGAGACCCGACCTGACTTCACGAAGGTGACGTCTCCGCTGGGTGTGACGGTCGGTGGCGCGACGGGCTCGGGGAGCAAGCTCTTCATTCCGGCTCCCCCGAAGGGCTCCAAGTTCCGCAACCCCAAGCTCGACGCATCCTCGGAGGACTCCGGTGAGTAGTCGCCTCCGTCGTCAGGCCGCGAACCCGCTTCGCGCGGGCGTGATCTTCCTCGTGGTGATCGCGTTCATCGTCGTCGTGTCGTTCACCAAGGACAACCCGTTCCACCGCCCGACACACATCGGCGTCGTCGTGCAGAACGCGGCTGGCGTGAAGCCCGGCTCCGTGGTGCGCGTCGCCGGCGTCGACGTCGGCGCCGTGAGCTCCGTCGAGCGCTACCACGGCTCCGAGGCCGCCAAGCTCAACCTCGACATCAACTCGAACGGGCTGCCGATCCACAACGACGCCCGCGCGCGTATCCGCCCGCGCCTGTTCCTCGAGGGCAACTTCGTCGTCGAGATCAGCCCCGGCCGCCCGGGCGCGCCGCGCCTGAAGGACGGCGACACGATCCCGATCACGCGCACCAGCCGCGCGGAGCAGCTCGACGAGGTGTTCTCGACGCTCCAGGGCCCCGAGCGCAAGGACCTCCAGGCCGTCGTCCAGAAGCTGGGCGAGGCCCTCGACGAGCCCGATCCGGATGACCCGGGCGCCGACAAGCTCACCCGTGGCGAGTCCGCGGGCAAGTCGCTCAACGACACCATCAAGGTCGCCGCGGGTGCCGGCACCGACATCCGTCAGCTCGCGCGCGCCCTCCAGGGCCAGCAGCGGGGCGATCTGGCCGGCGCGATCCGCTCGCTCGCTCGCGCCACCGGCCCGCTCGCCGACCGCGCCGACGACCTCGGTCGCCTGATCGACGGGCTCGACCGCACGGTCAGCGTGTTCGCCGACAACTCGGCCGCCGTGCGCGAGGGCATCAGCGAGCTCCCGGTCGCCGTGCGTACCGCCGAGCGCGCGCTCCCGAAGGTGCGCGCGGCGCTGCCGCCGATCAAGGAGGTCTCGGGCAACGTCGCCGACGCCCTCGACAACACCCCGGCGCTCGTCCGTGCCTCCGGGCCGTTCCTCACCCAGTCCGAGCAGCTGCTCTCCGACGACGAAGGCGGCGCGCTCGCCGACAGCCTCGAGCCGATCTCCGCCGGCCTGGCGAAGTCGGCACCGTCGCTCGCGTCGATCCTGAGCGACCTCGACCGCATCTCGGTGTGCACCACCGACGTGCTCGTCCCGACCGCCAACCAGCGCATCCAGGATGGCTCGCTCACGACCGGTCTCACGGTGTGGGAAGAGTTCCTCCGTAGCTGGGTCGGCTTCGCCAGCACCACGCAGAACTACGACGCGAACGGCCTCTTCGCGCGTGCGGCGACGGCCCAGGGCAGCACGTTCTTCCCCGGCAAGGGCACCAAGGCGGCTCCGGACCGTGCGCCGTACATCGGCACGTCGAACTCCGCGCCGACCAGCTCTCGCCCGAAGAAGCCGGCGACGACCGCCATGACGTCGACGACGGCGCCGTGGAAGTTCGACGTGGCCTGCAACGCCTCGATGAAGCCGAACCTCAACAGCGTCCAGTCCGGTGGCGCCGACGGGAGCGGTCAGTAATGAAGCGCGTCCTCGAGCGTTACGGCGTCCCGTTCGCCGCCATCCTCGGCATCGCCGTGATCGGCATCGTCGCCGCGTCGGCGATCCTGTCGAACCAGCGGTTCTACCTGCCGAAGTGGATGCCCGTGATCGGCTCCCACTTCACCGACTACACCGTCGACTTCTCCTCGGCGAAGGCCGTCGTGCCGGGCCAGGGCCAGACGGTCGCCATCTCCGGCGTGACCGTCGGTGAGATCGCCGACGTGCAGATCCACAACGGCCGCGGCCGCGTGAGCATCAAGGTGCGCGATGAGTACGCCCCGCGCATCCATCAGGATGCGACCGCGATGCTGCGCCCCCGCACGCTGCTCGACGACATGATCATCGAGCTCGATCCGGGCACGAAGGGTTCGCCGCTCCTCAAGGCCGGCGGCAACATCCCGGCCGAGCGCACGATGACCCCCGTCGAGTTCGACGAGGTGCTCTCGGAGTTCGACTCCGACACCCGCCAGTACCTCGCGATCCTCCTCCAGCAGGGTGCGAAGGGCCTCAGCGGCGACGGCGGCAAGGAGTTCGGGCGCCTGCTCCGCGGCCTCGAACCCACCACCACGTACGGCGCTCGCCTCGCGAAGGCGCTCAAGAGCCGCAACGCGCAGATCGCGCGCACGGTCACCAACCTGCGCGCCGTCATGACCGAGCTCGGCAAGAACCAGGATGCCCTCGGCACGTTCGTGTCGGCCTCCGCCGACACCTTCCAGGCCCTCGGGGACTCCTCCGCCGATCTCGAGAACGCGACGAAGAAGACGCCGGAGACGCTCCGCAAGACGACCGAGCTCCTCGACGCCGCCGACAAGCTGTCGGGCCACCTCGGCAACGCGTCGCGTCGCCTCGAGCGCCCCACCCGCAAGCTCGACGACGGCTTCAAGAAGCTCGTCGCGTTCATGGATGCCGGCACGCCGGTCCTGCGTGACAGCGCACGTCCCTTCGCCCGCGACGCCCAGGCGCCGCTCGGCAAGCTCAAGCCGGTGGTCGACGACATCGCCGCCGGTGCGAAGAACACCTCGACCGGCACCGAGGTGCTGCGTCAGCTGTTCGACGGCCTGGCCTACGAGCCCGCCGGCGACGACCTCAGCGCCCTCACGCTCGCCGGGTGGCTCGGCCACGCGGGCATGAACCTCACGAACATGCAGGACGCCTCCGGCGCGATCGGTCGCGCGGTGCTGTACACCGACTGCGACCTCGTGACGACCGGTTCCGGCCAGATCCGGAACAAGAGCCCGCAGGCGCGTGTGATCCTTGATCTCCTCGGCGCACCGACGCCGCAGACCGTCCTCCCGAACGGGCAGACGGCAGCCGACTTCTGCGTGAAGAAGTAGCCCGATGAACCGTCAAGTCCCCACGCTCGGAAAGCTGCTGACGATGGTGCTGTTCGCACTGTCGTGCTTCGGGCTGACCCTGTTCCTGTGGCTGCAGTTCGGCGGCTCCGTCCCGTTCAAGGCGCAGGGCTACCGCATCACCACCACCTTCCCGGAGGCCACGCAGCTCGCCACCGAAGCCGACGTGCGCATCGCCGGCGTGCAGATCGGCCGCGTGAAGAAGGTCGTCCCTGGCGCCACCGGCCGCTCCACCGTCACCTTCGAGATCCAGCGCCGCTACACGCCGCTGCCGAAGGACACGAAGGCGATCCTCCGCCAGAAGACGCTCCTCGGCGAGACCTACATCTCGCTCACGCCGCCCCAGAAGCCCACCGGCTACATCCCCGAGGGCGGCCGCATCCCGGACTCCGACGTCGGCTCGACCACCGAGCTCGACGAGCTGTTCTCCACGTTCGACCCGTCGACGCGCAAGGCGTTCCAGCAGTGGGTCCAGGACGGCGGCAAGGGCCTCGCCGGGCAGGGCGCCAACGCGGGCAAGGCGCTCGTCGAGCTGCAGATGCTCGTCTCGTCGCTCAGCGACACCGCCGAGTCGCTCGCTGCCGATACGCCGCGCCTGGCCTCCACACTGCGCGACGGCAAGCAGGTCCTCAACGCTGCCACGCAGTCGCCGGGCGCGCTGCGCCGCGCGATCGTCGAGACGGAGAAGGTGTTCCGCCAGACCGGCCAGAACGATGCCGCGCTCACGGCCCTCGCCACGAAGCTCCCCGAGTTCCTGCGTGAGACGAAGAACGGCACGAAGGCCATCGAGAACTTCTCCGTCAACACCGGCGATGCGGTCACCCGCCTGGAGCCGACGGCCGAGGCGCTCGTCCCCGCGACGAAGGCACTCAGCGACGTGTCGCCCGATCTCAAGCGTCTGCTCACCGGCATCGAGCGCGTGAACAAGGCATCGGTGAAGGGCCTGCCGGCCACCTCGCAGTCGCTGGCCGCGCTGCCGAAGGTGCTCGACGGTCTGGATCCGTTCCTCAAGCAGGTGAACCCGATCTTCGAGTACACCGGCCTCTATTCGAACCAGATCACCGGTGCGATCGCCAACCTGGCGGCCGTGTCGTCCGGCGGTCCGGATCCCGAGGGCCAGGCTCGGTACCGAGATGGCGCACCGCTTCGCGCGCTGCGCGGCGCCGTGACGCTCCAGAGCTCGTCGCTGACCGCCTCCAACACGCGGTACACCGACTCGCAGGGCAACGCGTACCGCAGCCCGAGCTGGACGGCGCTCCTCGGCAAGGGCATGCCCGACGCCTACTCGCGCCAGAGCTGCGGCACCACCGTCCCGCGGATTCCGGATACGGACAACGCCGCGCTCAACGAGAAGGAGAGCGCCCGTCCCGCTGGCTCGAGCTCGGCGACGAAGCCCGCGACGCCGGACATCTCGGCCCTCGACGCCATCCGCTACACGCTGTTCGACCCGTTCGGCTACTACGCACCCACGACCGACGCCACGACGCCGAGCCGTCCGGCGCCCACCACGCCGACGACGGCTCCGCGCGACTGCGTCGTCCAGAACCAGGTCCAGCTCGGTGCGGGCAGCCTGACGACGTACCCGCAGCTCAGGGCCGCGCCGACGAGCACCAGCCCGAGCGTCGCCGCCGGCCGCTAGGCCGATCATGCTGAGGCGCCTGCTCGCCGCCGCTGCCCGGTTCCCGCGGATCACGCTCGCCGGGCTCGCGGTGCTCGCGGCTCTCGGCGTGATCGTCGGCGTGTTCGCGCCGGTCGACGGTCGGCTGGATCGCCTCAGCCCCGAGGGCAGCCCGACGAAGATCGCCGGGGATCTCGAGCGGACGAGCTTCGGTGGAGATGCCGCGACGATCATCGTGCGCGGCGACATGGTCAGCACGCTCCGCAACCCCGCGGACCTCGTGAAGCTCAACGGCCTCGAGGGCTGCCTCGCCGGCAAGGTGCCCGACGAGGTGAAGACGGGGCCGTGCGCGAAGATCCGCGACCTCGACGCCGTCCAGTCCGTCAGCGGCCCGGTCACCTTCCTCAACAGCTCGCTCGCGCAGCTCGGCGACGAGATCACCGAGCAGGCGGCCGCCTACCGGGAGGCTGCGAGCAAGGCGCGCACCGAGGCCGAGGCCGCCGCGAAGAAGCGCGGTCTCCCGCAGTCGGAGATCACGGGCCGCGGCGATGCGGCATCGGCCGCGGTCACGCTCGAGGGCATCGACAAGCTGTCGCAGTTCTCCAAGCAGACCGGCATCAGCATGTACCAGGCGCCGAGCCTGCAGAGCAAACCGCTGATCACGAAGATCCTCTTCGCCAAGGGCGACGACGGCAAGCTCGGCCCCAAGCGCCGCCTCGCGTGGATCATCCCGAACCGCCAGACGGCGCTCATCCAGGTGAACCTGGTCGGCAACCTCTCGGCGAGCAAGCGCGCCGCCGTCACGCAGGCGCTCCAGGAGACGATGGCCAACAAGGCCTTCAAGCTCAGCGGCAGCAAGGCCTCCCTCACCTTCACCGGCCTCGCACCGGCGACGCAGAGCCTGAGCGACACGATCCGCCGCTCCGCCCTCGTGCTCGGCGCCGCCGCGCTCCTTGTGATGGGGGCGGTGCTGCTGCTCGCGCGTCGCCTGGGCCGCCGCCTGCTGCCGGTGCTCGTCGCGGCCGCCACGCTCGGCCTCGCGTTCCTGTTCCTCGGCATCCCGACCGGCGCGCTCTCACTCGCCTCGGTCGTCGCGCTGCCGGTGCTCGTCGGCCTCGCAGTCGACCAAGCCGTCCAGGCGCAGCTCCGGCTCGAGCGTCGACTCCATCCCGGCGCCCTGCGCACCCTCGTGATCGCCGGCGCCGCGGCCAGCGCCAGTGCCGCCGCTCTCGTCGCCAGTCCGTTCACCGTCGTGCGCACCGTCGCGATCGCGCTCGCGCTCGCGATCCTCGTCGCGATCATCGCGGCCGCGATGGCCTCGGCCGCTGCGCTCACGCTCGCCCGTCGACGCGCCGAGTCGCCGGACCCGGACCACCAGCCGAGCGCGCTCGCGCGGGCTGCGCGCGACGCGGACGCGCTCGTTGCCGCGTCTCCGCCCGTCAAGCTCTCGGTCGCCGCCGCGCACGGCCTCACGGCCCGCGCCGCACGGATCGGCCGGCGTGGCGCCGTCGGCGTGCTCGCGACCGGCGTCGTGATCGCCATCGCGGGTGCCGGCCTCGGCTCGCAGGCGAAGGTCGAGACCGATCTGAACGCCCTCGTGCCCGCGCAGACCGCGGGCGCGCAGGAGCTGCGCACCCTGCAGCGCGATCTCGGCTTTGCCTCGACCGTCTCGATCGTCGTCAAGACCAAGCAGCTGGGCAACCCCGATCTCTGGCGCCGGCTGATCGCGGCCCAGCGCACGGTCACCGCCGGCACCGACGGCCGCTGCAGCGGCACCGGCCTCTGCACGCCGCTGCCGCTCGACGAGCTCTTCGGGACCACCACGACCGGCAACCTGCCGACCGACGCGCAGGTCGCCCAGCGCCTCTCCGTCCTGCCGGACACGCTCTCGCGCGGCCTGATCGACGCCGATCGCGGCACCGTCGCGTTGCCGTTCGGCGTCGGCACGCTCGACGGCACCGAGCAGCGCAAGCTCGTGGGCCAGCTGCGCGTGCTCACCGACGGCATCGAGCGGTCCGTGCCAGGCGTCGAGAGCGCCGGCGTGTCGGGCCTGCCGGCCGTCGTCGACGCCAGCGCCACCGCCCTCGAATCGCCGGGGCGCCGCGCTCTGCTCGCAGCCCTCGCGCTGCTGCTGCCCGGACTCGTGCTGCTCGCCACGCTCCGCTCACCGCGTCGCGTGATCGTCGCGCTCGTGCCGCCGGCGCTCGCGCTCGGCTGGTCGGAGTTCGCGCTCTGGCTCCTCGGTGTGCCGCGCACCCCGCTGACCGCCGCGCTCGGCGTCCTCGTAGCGGCCGTCGCCGTCGAGTTCAGCGTTCTGCTCGGGGAGCGCTTCGCCGCACTCCGCCGCGTCGGCGTGGGCCGCGAGCGCGCGATCGTCGCGACGCTCCGGGAGACGGGCGGGGCCGTCGCGATCTCCGCTGGCGCCACGATCGCCGGATTCGCCGTGCTCGGATTCGCCTCCATCCCGGTGATCGCCGAGTTCGGCCTGGCCACCGCGATCGACCTTGCGCTCGTGCTGCTTGCCCTGATCATCGTCGCGCCGGCCACCTGGGTGCTCGCCGATCGCGCGCCCGATACGGCGGCCGGCGCGCCGGCCGGCACCGGCCGCACCGCGCCGGCGAGGCCCGCGCCGAGCCCGGCCCCGGTGGGCAGCTGATGGCCGGCCGGCGTTGGGCCGAGGGCAAGCGCCCGGCGAACGACCCCTCGCGCACGCCGCGGCCCTCCGAGCGCCGCGACGCCGGCCAGGCGAACCCAGGGGAGGGGAAGCACGGCGGGGCCGCTCAGAAGCGCCCGCAGCCGTCCGCGGCGACCATGCGCCGCGCCCGTCAGCGGCTCGCACCGCCGCCCGCACCCTGGCACCCGCTGCCGCTCTCCGAGCTCGCGATCGTCCTCGGCGCGGTGTTCATGATCCTCGCGGTCGTGCTCGAGCGCGACCAAGGCCTCATCGCCGGCTTCGTGCTCATCCTGCTCGGGACCGCGGAGTTCAGCTGGCGCGAGCACCGCCACGGCTACCGCAGCCACGGGGCGCTGCTGTCGGGCATCATCGCGCTGCCCGTCGCGATCGTCCTGTGGAAGGCGATCGGCCTCCCGCCGAAGACGTCGCTGCTCGTCGGCGCCGTCGTCTTCGCAATCGGCTGGGGCATCCTCAACTCGTACTACCGCGACGCGCGGGCCAAGCGGGTCGCCACCGGCGGCTGAGCGGCGCTCAGGGAAGCGCCGCGGAGATGGTCGTCAGACGACCGTGAGGCCGTTGCCGAGCCCCTCGAGAGCATCGGCGATCGCGCGGCGCTGACGCTCCGTGAGCGTGCCGACGAGCTTCGTCTCGACGACGGGGACGGTCGCGAGGAGGCGGCGCGTGCGCTGTCCGCCCCAGCGCCGCTGGCAGCTGAGCAGCTCGCCGATCTCCATGCGGGCGATCTCGCGGGGGCAGTCCATCAGGACCTCGGCGACGGACTGGTCGCCGCTGGCGATCGCGCGCTTCACGTTCGCGCGGGCGAGGCGAATCTCGTTCGCCCGTGCGAGGGCGTTCAGATGCTGCGGCTCAGCGGCCGGAATGGTCGCGGACATCAGTCCCTTTCCGCTCGCCGGGTGGTGGCGAGCCTGTGTCTCTCTCTGGTTCGCGAGCACCCGGTCGGGGACGGGTGACTTGGGACGGCGGCCTTTCGGTCGCTGGCCTCGGGCCGATCCGGATCCCTACGGTCCGGCCCGATCGCTTGAGGCGAACCTATCGCTGAATGTGGAGGGCCGTCACACACATTTGCTGCTCCGAGCGGGTTTTTCGCGTCGGCGTGGACCGATCGTGGTCCTTCAGAAAATCGGTGCATGGACGAACGGGCGAATCAGGTCCAACCAGATCTCACGCGCGTAGCCTCTAGCTTGAGTCGAGGCTGAGGCTTTGTCGGACGGCGGCCCGGCGGACACACACTCGACACATGCAGCCGCGCCCGTCGAACCCGAGCCGCGCGGCCAGGCGAGCTAGCGCTCGGTCGGTCCCGGAAGCGGACCGTGCTCGGCGGTGAACGCCTTCACGACGCGCTCGACGAGCTCCAGCGCGTGATCGAGGTCGGACCGCTCGTGCGTCGCCATCACGCTCGTGCGCAGGAGTGCGCCGCCGGGCGGCACGGCGGGGTGGACGGCGACGTTCACGAACGCCCCCTCGTCCCACAGGGCCTTCCAGAGGAGGAACGCCTTCCAGTCGTCGCCGACGAGCACCGGGACGATCGGCGTGATCAGCTCGGTGCCATCGGGCAGGACCGTGGGCTGCACCACGTGCAGGCCGAGCGCGGTGAGGCCCTCGTGCCAGTACCGAGCGTTGCCCAGCACCTTTGCGAGGAGCTGCTCGCCCTCCTCGGAGCGGATGATGCGGAGGGCCGCGAGGGCTGCGCCGACGGCTGCGGGCACGCCCGAGGCGGTGAAGAGGTACGGCCGACTCTGCAAGCGCAGGAACTGCACCACCTCGTGGGAGGCCGCGATGAAGCCGCCGGCCGAGGCGAGGGACTTGGAGAACGTCCCCATGCGCAGATCGACCTGATCCTGGCAGTCGAGCAGCTCGCAGGTTCCGGCGCCCGTCGCTCCGAGCACGCCCGCGCCGTGGGCTTCGTCGACCATCAGGCGCGCGCCGTAGCGCTGGGCGAGCGCGGCGATCTCGGGCACCGGGGCGAGGTCGCCCTCCATCGAGAACACGCCGTCGACCACGACGAGCACACCGCCGCCGTCCTCTGCGGCTCGCTCGAGCTGCTTCTCGAGTTTTTCGAGGCGGTTGTGGCGGAAGGCGCGGAGCTTCGCCTTCGAGAGGATGCAGCCGTCGAGGATCGACGCGTGGTCGGCCGAATCCGCGATGACGGTGTCGCCGACACCGAGCAGCGCCGAGAGCGCGCCCGTGTTGGCCTGGTTGCCCGTGGAGAACACGATGGAGTCCTCGGTGCCCATCCAGTCGGCGATCTCGCGCTCGAGGTCGAGGTGCAGCGGGATCGTGCCGTTCAGCAGACGCGAACCGGTGAGGCCGCTGCCGTACACGTCGACGGCGTCGCGGGCGGCCTCGAGGACGCGCGCGTCGCCCGTGAGGCCGAGGTAGTTGTTCGAACCGAGCATGACCCGGTCCTTGCCCTCCATCCGCATGATCGGGGCGGCGGGGGACTCGGCGGTCCGGAAGTACGGCGAGAGGTCGAACGGCTTCGCCTCCTGCCACTGCTTCACGCGCTCGTTCTCGGGGATCTTCGCGAAGAGATCCTTGGCGGCGCGCGGGCGGGTGGTCGCGTCCATGGCCGTCACGGTACAGGGCAGCCGCCGGGCGGGAGGTGCGGCGCGTGCACGGACTGCACCGAGAAGTGGCGCGTTCGCGTTCTGATTGGCCTCGTGTCGCCCCGCGCCGCCCGCCGCGCGTTCGGGAGTAGGGTTCCGGGCGTGTCCGTCGCCACGTCCAACGTCACCGTCCGCCCGGTCGCCAGCACGCGCGATCTGAAGGCGTTCATCAACCTGCCGTTCCGACTGCACGCCGGGACGAAGTGGGTCACGCCCCTCAAGGTCGAGCGCAGGATCTACCTCGCGAAGAAGGGGCCGTTCCAGAACCCGTTCTTCACGCACGGCAGCGCCGAGTACTTCTTCGCCGAGCGCGACGGGCAGGTCGTCGGCCGGATCACCGCCCAGGTCGATACCGCGTTCAACGAGCACCAGGGCACGAAGTGGGGTTCGTTCGGCTTCATCGAGTTCGAGGACGATCAGGCCGTCCTCGACGCCCTCCTCGAGGCCGCGGGCGACTGGATCCGCGAGCAGGGGATGGAGCGGATGGTCGGCCCGATCGACCTGCACATCAACAACGAGGCCGGCCTCCTGATCGAGGGCTACGACAAGGATCCGATCCTCCTGCAGCCGTGGCATCCGGAGTACTACAAGGCGCGCTTCGAGGAGGCCGGGCTGACGAAGGCGATGGACCTCCTGATGTGGAGCCTCGAGATCGGCGACCGCGAGAAGGTCCACCCGGCGATCTTCGAGGCGGCCGCCAAGTGCGAGACCGAGCACGGCGTGCACCTGGAGAAGATGACCCGCCGGTCGCTCTCGAAGGACTACCGCGGACCGTTCCGCGACCTCTTCAACTCCGCGTGGAGCAAGAACTGGGGCTACTCGCCCTACACCGACGCCGACATCAAGTCGCTCGCCGAGGAGGCCCAGCTGGCCTACACGAAGGAGTGGATGATGAAGGCGGTCGACAAGGACGGCAAGGTGATCGGCATGGCCATCACCATCCCCGACCTCAACCAGGTGCTCGCCAAGATGAACGGCCGCCTCCTCCCGTTCGGCATCTTCCACTTTCTCTTCGGACGCCGGAAGATCAACCGGATCCGCGTCGGCTTCCTCGGCGTGTTCCCGGAGTACCAGCACACCGGAGCGGCCGCCCTGCTCTACCGCGAGCACTTCGAGGCCGCGCACCGCACGCCGGTCCGCACCGGCGAGATGGGGTGGATCCTCGAGACCAACAAGGCCATGAACTGGGCGATGCAGGGCATGAACGGCAAGATCTCCAAGCGCTACCGCGTCTACGATCGGCCGCTCGTGGATGGCGTGGAGCCGCTCCCCGAGCCCGTGCCGTGGGACGCCAAGTAGCCGAAAACCGCTCCCTGTCCGCCCGCCGGGTCGGTACCGTTGGTCCCGTGACGTACGACCCGGCAGGCGAACCGCTCGATCCGGCCCGCGGCGAGGCGATCGTCGCCAGCGCCGAGGGCGTCGCGGTCGTCGAATCCTCGCGCGCGCCGCAGGTGGCCCGCCCGGTCGTGCGCCGTGCCGGGCTGCCCGCCCCGATCAAGGCCGTCGCCATCGGTGGCGCTGGCGTGGCTGCCGGTCTGGTGCTCGCTGCCGTGCTTCCGGGTCGTCGCTCGTCGCGTCGCGTGATCGTCGCGCCGGGCCAGAGCAGGCGCAAGCGCCGTCTGCGCACCAAGCAGACGACCTCCGTGCTCGTCGACTTCCACTACCTGGAGCGGTGAGCGCCCCCGTCGCTCGGCCGGGCGCCGGGCGGCCGACCGGGCGCCGGCCCTCGACGGCCGGGGCCGATCCGCTCGAGGGGCTCGCCCACGAGCGCGTGGCGGTCGAGCCCGTTGCGCCATATCGGCTTCCGCGTGCGACGCCCGACGGGGTGATGCGGCGCGTCGACGGCGTGCTGCAACGGGTCGTCGTCGAGCAGGGCGAGTTCGTGCTCCTCCGCGCGGCCCAGCCGCGCGGCGGTTCGGTCGTGCTCGGGGCGTGGGCTCCGGACCCGGCGCTCGCGGCGTTCGCCCTCGCGCGCTGGCGTCGCACGCTCGGCGTCGACATCGACCATCGTCCGTTCCTGCGATCCGCGTGGAACGACCAGCTCCTGGGTCCGCTCGTGCGCGCCCGGCCGTGGCTTCGGCCGAGCGTGCGCTATCGCCCGCACGAGGCGCTCATGTGGGCGATCACCGAGCAGCTCATCGAGTACGTCGAGGCGGCCGCGATCCAGCGCCAGCTCACGTGGCGGGCGGGGGCCAGGTGCGCGCGCACCGGCTTCTTCGATGCGCCCACGCCGCAGGCGATCCTCGATCTGGCCCCGGCGCGGATCGAGTCGTTCGGGCTGTCGGCGCGCCGCACGCTCCTGCTCCGCGAGACCTGTCGACTGCTCGTGCGCGGCCTGGATCTCGACGCCGAGGACCGCCTGCCGGCGCAGCGCCGACTCCGGTCGGTGCCCGGGCTGGGGGCCTGGACGCTCGCCTGCATGGCGCTGCGAGGCCAGGGCGACCCGGATGCGTCGCCCTCCGGCGATCTCGGGCTGCTCAAGAGCGTCGGCCGGCTCGCCGCGCAGGAGCGGGTGGAGCTCGGCGCGGCGCCGGAGGGGCCGGCGAGCGAGTGGGAGTCGGCAGGGCCGCGCCGTGTGGGTGATGCGCGGGACCGCCGCGAGCGGCTGCCGCTCGCGACCGAGCAGCAGGTCCACGACGTGATGGCCCGCTACGCGCCGTGGCGGGGCTACGCGGCCGAGCACCTGCTGAGCGCGTAGCCGCCTGGGAAATCCCTGCAGGGGGCAGATTCACAGCGGCGCGGCACCCGTTGAGCAACGCTCAACTGGGCGCCTACGACTGTCTTCATGCCGACCGCTCTGCGAGCATCGTGTGATGTCCCTCCTGTCTCGCTCCGTCCACCGTGCGACCAGGCCGTTCGCCCGCCTCGTCCCGGCGGTGGCCGTCGGCGCCGCCCTGCTCGCGGCGGCTGGCGGCGCCCAGGCCGCGTCGCCCGCCCGCGACGTGCAGTTCGCCGTCCCGAGCCTCAAGGGCAACGTCGACGTGAAGCGGGTGCAGTTCAACGGCACCGACAAGCTCACCGCCTGGGTGCGCCTCCCCCAGGGCTACGACGATCAGCCCGATCGCCGGTGGCCGGTGCTCTACCTGCTCCACGGCTGGGAGGACAACAGCAGCGGTTGGCTCGATCCGAAGAAGGGCGACCTCGCCAACCAGATCCCGGCCGACTTCCCGGGGATCGTCGTGATGCCCGAGGGCGCAAAGGCGTGGTTCATCAACTGGGCCGATCCGGCCGCCGGCAACAACTGGGGCAACTACCTCCTGGACGAGGTCGTGCCCTTCATGGAGAACACCCTGCGCATCGCGCCGGGCCGGGCGAACCACGCCATCGGCGGTCTCTCGATGGGCGGGTACGGCTCGCTGATCGCATCGGCCCAGCTGCCGACCTACTTCGGCAACGCGCTCGCGTTCTCCGGCCTGCTCGACAACCAGGACATGAGCTTCACCCCGATCCTCGCGCTGGCGCAGGCCGGGCACGACGGCTACACCGCGGTGTGGGGCCTGCCGTTCGGCGCGTACTCCACCTCGATGAACCCGCTGAAGAACGCCCGCGAGTACGCGCTCTCGCGCCTGTACCTCGGCTACGGCACCCCGCCGGTGTCGGCGCTCTGGAGCCTCGACATCCGCTTCCGCGGTGAGGCCACGCTCGAGCTCGGCGTGTTCCTGCAGACCCGCAAGTTCCTCGACGCGCTCAAGGGCACGACCGCTCAGGTCAACGTCCTGAACATCCCGGACGCCTCGCACACCTGGAAGTGGTGGCAGATCCAGCTGAAGGACGCGATCGCCAAGGGCCTCTGGAACGCTCCGCCCGTCACGCAGACGAGCGCCGCGACCAGCTGGGACTACGGCACCATGACCGACCACGGCAACGCCTGGGGCCTCGGCTACAAGCTCGCCAAGCGCCCGACCGGACAGATCGAGCTCTCCCGTCGCGGCGCGACGCTGACCGGCAAGGGCAGCGGGACCATCACGATCAGCGGCGGCGCAGCCGACGCCGACAGCAGCGGCAACGGCACGAACGCCGCCTGCACGTTCACGGTGGCGCTGCCGTTCACGCGCACGCTGCCGGCCGGCTGCTGAGCCCGATCGCCCCTGAACGACGTGAGCCCCGCACCACTCGGCGGGGCTCACGTCGCGCTCTCGGCCGACGCTGTGCGCCAGCCTTCCGGTCAGATCCCCTGGATCTTCTGCTCGCCGCCACCGTCGTCGTCGCCGACGCCTTCGCCGGCGAGGAACTCGTTCGTCCAGCCACGCGCGGCGATCTCGCCCTCCGAGATGAGGCCTTCCTTCGCCATCCAACGGGCGTAGGCGGCCCACTCGGTCTCGTCGATCCAGCCGAACGGCTGCTTGTCGTCCTTCGGGAACATCACCGGCAGCGTCGCCTTGAGGGAGGCTTCCTGAAGGCCGCGGTCGAGCGTCGGCGCCGCCTGCATGAGCGGGTCGATCCCGGCGTTCGGGTTCTCCTTCAGCTCGCGCGCTCCGATCGCGATGGCCTGCACCAGCCGCCGGACGACGGGGCCGCGATCGCGGATCGTCTTGCCGGTCGCGGTGAGCAGGAGCTCGTCGTAGGTCGGGACGCCGAGATCCGTGATCTTCGTGATCACGGGCTTCTTCTTCTCACGCTGGAGCTGGACGCCCTCGTAGTTCCAGAAGGCACCGAGGCTGGCATCGACCTTCTTGGCGATGAGCGGGCGGACGAGGTCGAAGCCGAGGTCGACGCGCTTGACCGACGAGCTGTCGACGTTGCCGTCCTTGAGGATCGTGTCGAGGTACTTCGCCTGGTAGTCGATCCCGGCAGTGCCGACCGTCTTGCCCTTCAGGTCGGAGGCCTTGCGGACGGGGTGACGGGGCAGTGAGATGAGCGACGTCAGCGGCTCCTGCACGAGCGCGGCAACGGTCTTGAGATCCTCGCCCTTGGCTCGCGCGAGCACGAGCTCGGGCTGGTAGGTGATGGCGAAGTCGGCCTTGCCGGCCTGCAGCAGCTTGAGGGGGGTCGAGGCATCGCCCGGTGCCTGGATCTGGACGTCCAGGCCCGCGCGTTCGAACGCGCCGCTGCCCAGCGCCGCGTAGATCGCTGCATGGTCGGCATTCGGGAAGTAGTCGAGGACGATCCGCACCTTCTCACGGGCGGTGACGGCCGTCTCGTTCTCGGCCTTCTCGCCGCAGGCGGTCAGCAGCGTCGCAGCAGCCAGCGAGGCCGCGGCGAGGGCGGAGGTGAACATGAGACGGGGACGCGCGGTGCGGGTCATTCAGGGACGGCCTTTCCGTGAGAGCCAGATGATCGCCGATCGAGCCGGCGCTCGACGCCACCGAGCGACCAGAACAACAGGAGCGACAGGAGGACGAGCAGCACGATCGCCGCGAACGCGCGGTCGGTCTGCAGCTGGGGGACGGCGTCGGCGACGACTCGGCCGAGGCCGCCGGAGAAGGTCGGGTCGGCGGCCGTCGTGGCGGACTGCCCGGTCGCGTCGGCGAACACCGCGCCGATCACCGCGAACACGACGGCCAGCCGCACGCCCGTGAGGATGCCCGGCAGCGCACCGGGCAGCTCGGCGAGTCTCAGCCGTTGACCGTGCGAGGCGCCGAGGTTGCGCAACACGAGGTCGGTCTCGGGGGCGAGGCCGGCCAGGGCATCGCGCGTGGCGATGGCGACGGGGAAGAACGCGACGAGCACGACGATCGCGAGCTGCGGCAGCAGCCCGAACCCGAGCCAGACGACGAGCAGCGGCGCCAGGATCGGGACCGGCACGGCCTGCGAGCCGACGAGGAGCGGTTCGAGGGCACGGCGCAGACTTGGGGCGCGGTGCATCGCGATGCCGCAGAGCACGCCGAGCGCGAGGGCGAGCAGCAGGCCGGCGCCGACGACGAGCGCCGTGTGCTCGAGGGCCGCGAGCAGGAGCGAGCGGTCGCGCCAGAGTGCCGCGGCCACCTCGGTCGGCGCGGGCAGCACGATCGGGTCCAGGTGCCGGAGCCGCACGAGCGCCTGCCAACCGGCGACGAGCACGCCGATCGTGAGCAGGGGCGCAAGGCGCGAACGCCAGGGCGAGCCGGCGCCATCGGCGGTTCCGGGGAGCGTGATCACCGGGCCAGCTCCGCGAGGATCGCGGCGCGCAGCGGTTCGCCGCCACGCTCGGACAGACGCTGGCCGGGGCGGCCTGCGAGCTGGATCGCCGGCGCGGCGCCGGGCGCCGGGCGCGCGGGGTCGACGAGTCCACCGGCGCCGAGCACGAGCACGCGCGTCGCGAGCCGCACGGCCTCGTCGACGTCATGGGTGACGAGCAGCATCGCGCGGCCGTCGGCTCCGGCGTGCGCGAGGAGCAGTTCGTGGAGCTCGTCGCGGGTGAGGGCGTCGACGGCGGCGAACGGCTCGTCGAGGAGCAGCAGGGCGCGGCCCGTCAGCAGCGTGCGGGCGAGGGCGACCCGCTGGCGCTGGCCGCCGGAGAGCCGGTTCACGCGCCGGCCCCCGAGCCCGGCGAGGCCGACCGCGGCGAGCTGGGTCTCGGCCTGGGCGCGGGCCGCATCGCGCCGGGTACCGGCGACGCGGAGCGGGAGGGCGGCGTTGTCGCGCGCCGTGGCCCACGGCATGAGGCCGTCGCGCTGCGGCATGAGCGCCGCCGGGCTGGCGGTCGCCGCGCCCGTCGTCGGCGCCACGAGCCCGGCGAGCAGGTGGAGCAGGGTCGTCTTGCCCGCGCCGCTGCGGCCGACGATCGCTACCGTCTCGCCGGGGACGACCGTGAGGTCGACCGGTGCGAGGAGCGTGTGGCCACCGTGCGCGACGCCGGCCCGCTGCAGGACGGCGAGGGGCGCGGGCGGTGCCGTGCCGGTGGCGGAGGTTCGGGGCGCCGTCGCTGGCGCGGAGTCGTCGACGATCGACACGGTGCAGCTTCCTACGCGGGTGCGAGCCCACAGGTTCGAAGGGTCGATGCCGGCTCGGGCACCCTCTCAGCCGCCTCCGCGGCTCCCCTGCTCAGGATTGGTCGCCCCGGCCGCCCGGTGTCAGGCGGAGCCGCAGCCCGACGGACCCTAGCTGGACGCGAGGAGCTTCGCGAGCCCGGTCAGGTCGGCCGCTGTCGCGCAACGGTGCATCTCGCACCACTTCGCGTACCACGCGCTCTCGGAGTCGCCGTAGTTCCAGTACAGCTCGGGCTCCGGGTTGAGCCAGATGGTCCGGCCGGCGCGGGAGGTGAGCGAGGCGAACGCCTCGATGCCGGGGTCGCGGCCGTTGGTGCGGGCGTCGCCGAGCACGAGGAACGTGGTGCGGCGGTCGATCACGTCGTCGAGCTCGAGCGCGAGCTGCTTGAACACGCGGCCGTAGTCGGTGTAGCCGGTGTGGTCGGCCACCTTCGCCTCGCCGGTGATCTTCTGGCCGAGATCCCGCGGGCCGGTTGCGTGCAGGCACATCTCGGTGACCTCGTCGGCGACCTCGATGAACGCCCACGTGCGCAGCCGCGAGAAGGCGTCGGCGAGGGCCGACACGACGCTCAGGAAGAACACGGCCGAGCCGCTGACCGAGGTCGACACGTCGCAGAGGGCGACGAGCTGCGGACGGCGCGGGTGCTCGCGTTGGGGGATGATCTCGATCGGCACGCCGCCGGTCTGCAGCGAGGTGCGGATCGTGCGGCGCAGGTCGATCGGGCCGTTGCGGGGGCCGCGGCGGCTGCGGCCGGCGACGGCGAGCTGGCGGCGCAGCGCGTGGATCGCCTTGAGCACCGCTGCATCGTCGGGGGACTGGCCGATGGTGAGGTCTCGGCCGAGCTGTGCGAGCGCGCGCTGCGGCGGGAGGTCGCCGGTGCGCATGGCGCGCTGCTCCTCGAGCTCCTGACGCAGCAGCTCGGTGAACGCGCGGATCGCAGCATCGGAGAGCTCCTCGACGCCCTCGCTGCCGCGCGTGAGCCCGAGCATGCGGCGGATGCGCTGCACGTCGACGCCGACGACTCCCGACTCCTGCTGGCGGGCCTGCTGGATGGCGAGCCGGGCGAGGTCGCGCATCACCGATCCACCGGCCCCCGACCCCTCGCCGAGGGCCTGCTGGACCATGCGGGAGAGCTCTTCGAGGTCGAGCCCCGAGCCGGCGCCCTGACCGCCCGCGCTGCCCGACTCGCCCTCCCCGGCATCGGCCTGGGCGTCGCCCGGGTCGCCGTCGCCACTGCCGTCGCCGCCGGGCTCCCCGCGCTCGCCCGGCACGGTCAGCGCGTCGCCGTCGCCGGAGCCGCCGAGGGAGCGCTGGGCGTCGAGCGCGGCGCGCAGCACCTGGTGGCGCAGGAGCTCGTCCCACAACGCCAGGAAGCGGTCGCGGTGCTCGGCCGTCTTCACGAGCGTGGCGGCGAGCGTCTCGCGCACGGTCGCCTCGTCGTCCCATGGGATCGCGACGAGCGCACGGGAGGCGTCGAGCAGCTCACCGGAGCCGACGGGTACGTCGGCCTTGCGCAGGGCGTCGGCGGCCTGCAGGAGCAGGCCGTCGATCCCGCGGGGCGCGTCGGCCGGCGCAGGTTGGCCGGAGGCGGCCCAGCCCGTGCGGCCGGGCGCGCTCACCGTCCGCCGACGCGCGTCGTGGCTTCGCCGAGCAGCGTCGCGGCTCGCTCGGTGACGAGGTCGAGGTCGGTGCGGTGCTTGAGCACGACGGGCAGCGTCTCGCGGAGCACGGCCGGGTCGATCTGCTCGGCGCCGATGAGGAGCAGGGTGTGGGCCCAGTCGATCGTCTCGGAGATCGCTGGCGGCTTGCGGAGATCGAGCTGGCGGATCTTCGCGGCGACCTCGGCGATCCGCAGGGCGATGCCGTCGGGGAGCGCCGGAACGTGCTCGAGCAGGATGTCGCGCTCGCGCTCGGGCGTCGGGTAGTCGAGGGTGAGGAAGAGGCAGCGGCGCTTGAGCGCCTCGGTGAGCTCGCGGGCGGCGTTCGACGTGAGGATGACGAGCGGGTGCGAGCTCGCGTGGACGGTGCCGAGCTCGGGGATCGACACCTGGAAGTCGGAGAGGAGCTCCAGCAGCAGCGCCTCGAACTCCTGGTCGGCCTTGTCGATCTCGTCGACGAGCAGCACCACCGGCTGCTCGCTGCGGATCGCCTTCAGGAGCGGCCGTTCGAGCAGGAACTCCTCGGCGAACAGGTCGTCCCGCAGGCCGTCCCAGTCGCCGTCGGCGCCGTGGGCTGCCTGGATCCGCAGCAGCTGCGCGCGGTAGTTCCACTCGTACAGCGCCCGCGCCTCGTCGAGTCCTTCGTAGCACTGCAGACGCACCAGCTCGCGGCCCGTGACGGCCGCCAGCGCCTTCGCCAGCTCCGTCTTGCCGACGCCCGCCGGCCCCTCCACGAGCACGGGCTTCCCGAGCTCGCTCGCGAGCGCCGACACGAGCACCGTGCGGTCGTCGGCCAGGTACCCGGCCTTCGCGAGATCGTCGGCAAGTGCGGTGCGGTCCATCGCCACCAGCCTACGGGGCGCCGCGAGGGGCCCGCGCTGGCGCGTGCGTCGGCGATGCGCGGTGTTCGCGAGGTCACGTGGGTGACGTGGTGTGCGCTGGTGGTGTGTCGCGTCACGTGGGTGACATCGCGAACGCGGCGCGCGCGGGTGTTCGCGAGGTCACGTGGGTGACGTGGTGTGCGCTGGTGGTGGGTGGCGTCACGTGGGTGACATCGCGAACCCGGCGCGCGCGAGTGCCCGCGGCGTCACGTGGGTGACCTCGCGAACGGGGGCGAGCCGCGCGAGGGCCCCGTCGGTGTGGCTAGCCGCGCGGGCGGCGCCAGCGTGGCGGCACTTCGCCGTCGCGCTCCTCGCCACCGAGCTCGCTGCTGGTGCGGGCGGCGCGGACGCTCGTGGCGGTCGGGGCGACGGGGTGCTCGTCGGCGCCGGGGCCTCGCGTGGACGACCCACTGCGCCCGTCGGCGGTCGTCGGGCCGACGCGCGCCGTCGACGCGCCCCGCGTCGACGCGTCGTTCCGCTCGGCCCGGGCGGAGCCGCGGCGACCGCTCGGAGTCTCGTCGCCCGGCCCCCCGCCGTGTTTGGCGGTGCGCTCGATCGCGCGACTCGCGAGTCCCGAAGCGAGCATGCCGCCGGCGGCGGCCATCGCGAGGAGGAGCCCCCATTGGAGGCCGACGGTGCTGCCGACCCCCGGAACGGTCGGCTTGTCGAACACGCGAACGATCAGGAGCACGACCATCCAGCCTCCGGCGATCGCGATCATCGTGCCGTCGTCCGCGGGGAGCTCGACGCGTCGACCGGTCGTGCGGAGCCACAGCAGCAGCAGGACGGCGGCATCGACGAGGAGCAGCGCCGCCTCGACCCAGGTGAACGCGCCGAACGCGCTCATGCCCTGGTTCGTGAAGCCCGGGCGCTGCGCAGCGCCGGCGGCCCCCTGGATCAGCACGCTCTTCTCGTACCACGGGAAGAACATCGAGATGAGGAAGACGGCCGCGGCCAGGGCGGCGAGCTTGCGTCCGTCGTCGAGGAGGCTGGGACGGATCTGATGGTGCATCGAGGCGGTCACGCGGGCGAGCCGGCTTCGGCGTGGAGACGGTCCAGCAGCAGCTGGGCGTCCTGGTCGGACACGGTGCGCAGCTGGCCCTGGAAGGCGAGCTTCCAGTGCTCCTCGGGCCACTTCTGCACGTGCTCGAGCCGCGTGCGCAGCTCCTCGGCCGGCACCCACCGGTCCCTCGGCAGCGTGATCACCGGCTCGGTCGGGAACCGCCACGGGTAGAGATCCGGGTTCTTCGGCTGCCCCGGCCAGATCGGCTCGCGGTCCTCGAACAGGTCGCCCGTCACCCGGATCGCACCGGCGAACGCCATCACCTTCGTCAGGTAGAGCACGAGCACGTCGCCGGGCTCGATCTCCATCGCGCGACGGTGGTTGCGCTGCTTGATCCCGATCACGCTGAAGCCATGTGCCTCGGTGGCGGCATGGTTGTCGACGGACGCAGTGAGGACCCAGGTGGTCGGCACGCGCACGATTCTAGGCGCCCGGATCGGCGTGATCGGGAGCTCCTCCGGCTCGGCCACCTCCGGGGGACCTCCACCCATCTGCGCCAGCAGCCAGTCGGCGAGGTCGCGCGTTGCGAGGAGTCCGTGGGTCGCGGCACTCGCGAGCCGGGCGCGGAGCTCGGGCGGGGCGAGCTCGAGCACCCGGCGCACCGCCGGCAGCTGCTCCGCCTGGGCGACCGCGCTCTGACGACCGAGCCGGCCGAGATCGCCCAGTTGACTGCCGAGCAGCTCCGCCGTGGCCTGGAGCTCGGCAAGGAGCTCGCTCAGGGATTGCGGGTCGTGCGGGGGCGGCGCGTCGCTCATCGTGCACCCGCCGTCGAGCCGTCGCCTCGGGCCGTCGCCCCGCCGCCATCGGCCGTTGCCCCACCGTCAGGTGTCGACCGATCTCCCCCTGCGGCCTCGGACGACCCGGTGGGGGCGGGCAGGAACCGCGCGACGACCCGGCCATCGCCCGCCGAGATGTCGCCTGCCGTGAGGCGACCGAGCGACCGGGGCGACCGGACGCGTCGGCTGGTCCCGGACGTCTGGAACGTGAGCTCCTCGCCGCTGCGCACGGCTCGCAGGTCCTGCGGCACGGCCGGCAGGTGGATCGTCAGCGCGGCGCCACCGTCGACGGCCGCGACGCGCGGCGACGGGTCCGGCGCATCGGTCGGGGCGGCGCCGACGATGGCGGCGGCCGCCTCGTCGACGTCGCCCGGCAGCAGCTCCGGGAGCACCGGGACCCCGGCGAGCGCGAGCACCGTACGGGCGCGGGCCTCGTCACCGGGGACGGCGTGCGGGCCGGCGACCAGTCCGCAGGTGGTCAGCTCGCGCGCTCGGAGCAGGTCGCCGCCGGCGGCAGCGGCTCGAAGCGTCGGGAGATCCGGTGCCTGCTGCGCGGCACGCTGCGCGGCCAGGCTCGAGGTGCCCGCGGGCGGGCGTTCGGCGTCGAGTCGGGCCCGGGCGAGATCGGCGGTCTCGAGGAGGAGCGCCAGCCGGTCGGGGCGGTCGGCCTCGAGCACGATGGTCGCGTCGGCGCGCTCGCGCAGCAGCGCGGTGAGGTGTGCGAGGACCGCCATCGGGTGGGCGACCGGTCGCAGCGCGAGCTGTTCGGCGAGTCGGTCGGACGCGGCGCGGATCACGCGCGGCGCGAGGGCCGGATCGATCGCGAGCGGTCGTGCGGCGCCCGGCGGCACGAGCTCGCACGCCTGACCCGCCACCGCGCGCGGTCCATCTCCCGACAGCGCGGCGAGGATGAGGATGCGCGGGGGCACCCGGCGGACCCTACCCGCGGCGGGCGCCTGCGTGCGAGCGGGTCAGCCGGAGATGTACTTGGTGAGCGTGGTCGACGCGCCGCAGATCTTGGCCGACGGGTACGCCCCGCTCGGGCCGCCGCCGGGCGTCGTCGCATCCTTGTTCAGCAGGGCGCAGAGGGTCTTGAGGAAGTCGCGGGCGACCACCTGGTAGTGCGCGGTCGCCTTGCCGCCGCCGAGCTCGTAGCGACTCCACGAGCCGAGCATGTAGCCGTCGACGTTCCCGTCGAGCCACCGCAGACCCTCCAGCAGCAGCAGGCGCGCGTCGATGTCGGCCGGCTGCGCGAGCACGTATGCGTAGAGGCCGTTCACCGTCTGGGTCATCGCGTTCAGCACCTTCGAGCCGGGTGCGAACGAGTAGATGAGGAAGTGCGTGCCCGTCGGGTCGACCACCTGGACGCCCTCGGGCGGGGCGGTCTTCAGGATGCCGAGCGCGTTCTTGGCCGCTTCGAGCAGCTCTGGGCGGGCGAGACTGGTGGCCGCGCGGCTGAGCACCTGCACGCCGGTCGCCTCCGCCATGCCGCTCACCCACGGCGGGGAACCCCCACCGAACGGGAAGAAGTACTCCCACGCCGTGCCCCCGGCGCGCGGCACCTGGAGCGCCTGGGCTTCGGCGATCAGGCCGGCGAGCTGGGACTTGGCCGCGGGACCGGGCGTGTAGTAGAGCGCATTGCCGCGGCCGAACGTGCCGAGCCACTGCAGCTGGATGCCGTAGCCAGGGTAGAGCTGCCACAGCACCTGGCTCCCGGCGAACTGGACGCGCTGACCGGATGCGGTGGACCGTCCGAGCTTCCACCACTGCGCGTTGCGCTCGAGCGTCGCCGTGAGCATCGGCAGGCGAGCGACCGTGATCCGGTTGCCACGGGCCATCGTGGTGGTCGTCTTGAGGAGGCCGTCGAGCTCGCGGCGGGCCTGGCTCTTGCTCTTGCTGGCGCGGCGCACCTTGTCGGCGCTCGTGAGCGCGGCGCGGGCGGCGTACTTCGCCTCGGCGGTGCCCTTCGTCTTGTTGATCGCCTTGCGGACGGCGGTGAGGTCGATCGACTTCGCGCGTGCGGCCGTGGCCGTGGGACGTGCGCTCACCGGAGCCGGGGCGGCGTCGGCGCCCGCGAGCTCGGTGCCGATCGCCGGCACGCGCACCACGCGATCGCCCTTCACGAGCAGCTGCGTCGGCGCAGCAGAGGCGGGCGCGGTGACTCCGGCGGCCAGTGCGGCGGCGAGGAGGAACACGGCGAACGGGCGGCGGGGGCGGGGCGCGGACGTCGTCATCGAAGGCTGGAACCCCGCTTCGGGGCCCGGGCTGCGCATCCTGCCGCACCCTGGCGCCTTCGGGCGCCGGTCCGACGAGCGGCCTGCTCACCGCCCGCGCCGTCCACTGCTCCGCCTGGCGCCCCCGGACCGGCGTTCGGTTCGTCACGCAGGTGATAGCGTCGACCGCGACCTGACGGCCTCCGCCCGCCCGCGCCGCAGGCCCTTTCACGTTCCCCCGGGAGACCTTCTATGACGACGCTCCGTTCCCTCGCGCTCGTGGCCGTCGCCGCCGGCGCCGTCGGGTTCGCCGGCTGTGGCGACAGCGATGGCGGGACCGCCTCCGGTGGCAGCAGCACCGATGCCAAGACCCTGCTGGTCAACACCTTCCAGCCCTCCGGTGAGGGCAGCAAGATCAAGAGCGGCACCGTCGAGATCAAGCTCAGCGGCAAGATGACCGGCGCCAAGCCGCTCGACGGCGCCGCCACCGCGAAGATCTCGATCGACCAGGGCAAGAACGGCGAGCTGCCGAACTTCAAGGCCGACGTGTCGGTCGACGGCCAGCAGAAGGGCGGCCAGAAGTTCGAGCTCGACGCCGGCGGCACCTACGTCGGCAACCGCTTCTACGTGAGCTACGACGGCGACAACTACGACGTCGGCGAGGAGCTGTCGAGGCGCGCCGTCGCGTCGATGAAGCAGGCGGTGAAGGAATCCGGCTCGGACGACGACCAGAAGCAGATCGTCGCGAAGCTCGGCCTCAACCCGCAGACGTGGCTGACGAACCCGAAGGTCGACGGCGACGAGCAGATCGGCGGCGTCGACACCTACAAGATCACGGGGTCCGTCGATCTCAAGGCGCTTGTGCCGGACATCCTCGATGCGGCCCGCAAGGCCCAGTCGCTCGCCGGCCCGGCGGCCGGCTCGACGAAGGTCCCGACCGTGACCGACGCGCAGCTCGACGCGGTCGCCAAGCAGATCAAGAAGCTCGACGTGACCGTTTGGACCGGCAAGGACGACCAGATCCTGCGTCAGCTGAAGGTCGACGCGCAGATCGACGACACCGATTCGAACGACTCGCTCGAAGGGTCGCTGCAGCTCACGCTCACGGACGTGAACGAGAAGCAGGAGATCACGGCGCCGTCCGACACGAAGCCGATCACCGACCTCATGCCCAAGCTCGGCGGCCTCTTCGGGGCGGCGAGCGGTCTGGGGAACGGCGGCGCGTCGGGGGCGAACTCGCTCGGCGCCGGCTCCTCGGTCCCGGACTCCCACGTGCAGTGCGTGAACGCTGCCGGCGGTGACGCGGCGAAGCTCAACGCCTGCCAGAGCGAGCTCCAGAAGTAGCCGCTCGGTGGTTGGTCGGCGGGCCGTTCGGTGCGCCGACCGGGTACCGCAACGCGACGGGGCCTGCCCCATCCTCGGCACACCGGTATCCGGTGCCCGGGGGTGCCTCGGGCGGGCCCCGCGGCGCCATGGTTGAATGCGGCCCATGCTTGCTCTGACTTCACGGCGCACCGTCGCCGTTCTCGGCTGTTCGCTGCTGATCGGCGGCGTCGCCGGCTGCGGTTCTGGTGATGATTCCGGCACCGGCACGGCCGGTGGTGGTTCGTCGTCGAGCGACGACGGCCGCGCGCTCCTCAACGACGCGTTCAAGAAACTCACGCCCGACGGCGGCCCGCTCACCAGCCTGACCACCACGCTCTCGGTGTCGGGCAAGGCGTCGCTGCCCAAGGACGAGGACATCCACGGCCTCGACGGCAAGGTCGCGCTCACGATCAGCGGCGAGAAGCTCGACCAGAAGACCGGCACGCCGCCGGTGAAGGTCACGTTCGACGTCGACGGCTCGTACACCGACACGAAGGACAAGACGCACGCCGGCAAGTACGCCGGCGGCTTCTCGTACCTGAACGACGAGCTGTTCGTGAACTGGAAGGGCAAGGACTACGCGTTCGGCAAGGAGCTGACCAAGCAGTTCGCAGCCGGTTTCACGCAGGGGCTCAAGAGCGAGGCGGGCGACACGAAGGAGCTCGAGGACATCTCGAAGGATCCGGGCAAGCTGTACTCCACCCTCGACCTCCAGCCCGGCACCTGGGTCGAGGACACGAAGGTGGAGGACGGCCCTGAGCTCGACGGCGTCGCCACGCAGGCCGTGAGCGGCAAGGTCGACGTGAAGGCCGTCGCCACCGACTTCCAGGAGGGCTTCAAGAAGCTCCCCGCCGCGTTCCCGAACGTGCCGAGCTTCAAGGAGTTCAAGTCGCTCAGCACCATCTCCGACGCGGACGTCAAGGAGGCGGAGGACTCGCTCACGACTCGCGACCTCACGGTGTGGGTCGGCAAGGACGACCACATCGTCCGCCGGCTGAAGCTCGACATCGCGGGCAAGGACGACAGCGCCACCGATCCGATCGACGTGGATCTCTCGATCCAGATCGACCTCGGGAAGATCAACCAGCCTCAGGGCATCACGGCCCCGAAGACCTCCGCGCCGGTGACGGACCTGTTCGCCGAGCTCCAGAAGGACTTCCCGGGAATCGGCGCCCTGCTCGGCGGCTAGCTCCCGGTCGGCGCGTGCGGGCTTCGCCCGCACCGCCCGCCGACGTTTCGAGGCCCACTCGTCCCGGTTTCGGGAAGGGCGGGCCTCCGTTGTTCTCGGGTGGATTCCCCGTTGCCCTGCTCGCGGACGTGGCGCGGGGGTGTTCGCGGTGTCACTCAGGTGACGGGGAGGGCGGTTCGTGGGGTGCGGCGTCACGTGCGTGACGTCGTGCTCACGCGTGCGGCGGTGTTCGCGGTGTCACTCAGGTGACGGGGAGGGCGGTTCGTGGGGTGCGGTGTCACGTGCGTGACGTCGTGCTCACGCGTGCGGCGGGCCGAGGATGCGCGTGAGCTCTTCGTGTTCGTCGATGTCGGCCTTGCCCTGGCGCGAGAGGCGCTCGCGCCGCCGGGCGACCAGTGCACGCGCCTCATCGACGAGTTCGGGGTCGATGTGCGCCCACGGGGGGCCGACCGCGGGCGGTTCGGCGTCGGCTTCGGGCGGCAGTCCCTCGCGCGCCCGTCGGGCCGCGCGCTTGCGCGCAAGAAGTGCACGTAGCTCCGCCTCGTCGTCGACCGTCGACGGCGCTCGTTCCGGGCGTTCGTCGTCGGGACGCACCGCCGGACGATCGCCGAAGCCGCCTGCGCCGATCTCGTCCCACGGGTTCGGACGCCGCAGCAGGAGCGCGCCGACGAGGATCCCGCTCACGAGCACCGCGATCACGACGATCCCGAAGGCACCCATCGTCAGCAGTATCGCGCGCCCCGGGGCGTTCGCGAGGTCACGCAGGTGCCCTCGCGAACGCTGGTGGCGCATCACGTCACCTGCGTGACCTCGCGAACACCGGCGTCGACGACGCAGACGCGGCTCACGTCCCGCCGTTGCTCGCGCTGACCAGCAAATTCCTCGGTCTGTAATGCCCGGCGCGTTACCGTTCAAAACGTGAACGGAGCGACGCCACCTACCCGCGCATCCGTGCTCGTCGTGGACGACGAGCCGACGATCAGCGAGGTGGTTGCGCGCTACCTCGTCCGGGCGGGGTACGACACGCGCATCGCCGGCGATGGCGCGCAAGCACTCGCGCTGCACGCCGAACGCCCCGCCGACCTGCTCGTGCTCGACGTGATGATGCCCAACGTCAGCGGTGTCGAGGTGCTCCGTCGGCTCCAGCAGGATCCAGGCGCGTCGCCTGCGGTCATCATGTTGACGGCGCGTGGGGAGGAGTCCGATCGGATCACCGGCCTTGCGCTCGGTGCCGACGACTACGTGGTCAAGCCCTTCTCGCCCCGCGAGCTCGTCGCGCGGGTCGATGCCGTGCTTCGGCGTGCGCGCCCGGCGCAGCAGGCAGCTCCCGTCGTCGACGTGATCGAGGCCGGCGACCTGAGGATCGACCCGGCCGGGCGCCGCGTCACCCGCGGGGGGAGCGAGGTGCAGCTCACGCAGCGCGAGTTCGACCTCCTGCTGCACCTGGCGTCCAGCCCGGGCACCGTGTTCTCGCGTGACCAGCTCATGAACGCCGTCTGGGGACACGACTTCTACACCGACACGTCGACCGTCACCGTGCACGTCCGGCGGCTCCGCCAGAAGCTCGAGCGAGACCCGGCCGCCCCCGATTTCGTGCAGACGGTGTGGGGCGTCGGCTACCGCTTCGACAGCCCGACCGAGCAGACCGAGGCCGCATGAGCCTCACCGAGCGCCGGGCGATCGTCCGGTCGGCGATCGTGTTCGCCGCGGCGCTCGGAGTCTCGGTCCTGCTCGTCTACCAGCAGCTTGGGCACTCCTGGACCGCGGCGTACTGGATCGCGATCTGCGTCGGACCAACGAGTCTGCTCGCGCTCGTCGTCGCCCACCTCGTCCACCATGATCCGCGTGGAATCCGCTCGCTGACGCAGCGATTCTGGCTCGCCACGCTCCTGACGCTCGGCCCGGTGATCTTCGCCGGCGCTGCCGCGGCGAAGCAGATGTTCATCACCACGTCCGACGCGACGGTCGGTGCGGCCGTGCTCGTGATGGCGGTGGTCGTCGGGGCGCGGGTGTCGAACCTGCTTTCGCGGGACGTTCGGCGTGATGTCGACGAACTCCGCTTCGGGCTGGCCCGGGTGGCGACGGGGGCGCGCGACGTCGACTTCGCGGTCGACGGACGCGACGAGCTGAGCGCGCTCGCAGCCCAGGCGCGCGAGATGGTGGCGATGCTCCAGGACGAGGAGGACCGGCGCGACGAGGCCGAGCGGATGCGGCGCCAGACCATCGCGTCGATCAGCCACGACCTGCGCACGCCCATCACGTCACTGCGACTCCTCGCGGAGGCGATCGAGGACGACCTGGTCGATCCGGAGACGGTCAAGCGGTACGCCGCATCGATGCGCGCCAACGTCGAGGTGCTCGGGGCGCTGATCGACGACCTGTTCGAGCTCGCGCGGATCGAGGCCGGTGCGCTCACGTGGTCGATGGAGCAGATCGAGTTGTCGAGCATCGCGGAGGAGGTCGCGGGCACGCTCGAGCCCGAGGCGTCGCAGCGCGGGATCCGCATCGCGACGCACGCCGAGGACGAGCAGTGCGAGCTGTTCGGTGATCCGGCGAGGTTGCGCCGCGTACTGCTCAATCTCTTGCAGAACGCGGTCCGCCATACGCCTGAGGACGGCTCGGTCACCGTGCACATCGAACGCGCCGCCGGGGGCGGATTCGAGGTCGAGGTCGCCGACGACGGGGAGGGCGTCGACCCGGCCGACGCTGAACGCATCTTCGATCCGTTCTATCGCGGAGGGAGCGAGGCGGCGCGCACTCGGCCCGGCACCGGTCTCGGACTTGCCATCGCCCGCGCCGTCGTCGAAGCTCACGGGGGCCGCATCTGGCTCGCGCCCTCCGAGCACGGCAGCCGGTTCCGGTTCAGCCTCGCGGCGGGCGACCCGAACCGCTACCCGCACTGACGCGTCCGCGTCGCTCGCTCGCGGGTGGTGCGTCGCGATGTCACTCGGGTGACGTCGCACGCGGGTGGTGCGTCGCGGTGTCACTCGGGTGACGTCGCTCGCGGGTGGTGCGTCCCGGTGTCACTCGGGTGACGTCGCACGCGGGTGGTGCGTCCCGGTGTCACTCGGGTGACGTCGCTCGCGGGTCAACCCGTGGCGGCCGCGACTCGTCGGCGGTCGCCGTCGTCGGGGCCGGCGTCGACCCGTTCTTCGCGGCGTCGCTGGCGGAGGTGGACGAGGACGATCGCGCTCGTGAGTGCTGCGTAGGCACACCACACGGACGTGACCGACTCGTAGCGGACGAGCGCTGCCAATCCGAACCCGGCGGCGTTCACCAAGCCGAACGCGAGGAGGCGACGGCGGCTGGTGAGCAGAACGGCGCCAAGCGTCGAGATGGCGTACGCGGCAGTGGAGAAGGTGCCGATCCGATAGTCGGTCTCGTAGATGACGGCGTTCCGCTCGGGGTGCGCCGCGATGTCTTCGATCGACATGACGTAGATCACCCATGCCGCAACCGCGACGCCGGCGGCTGCGGGCACCAGGAGAGCGCGCCGACGCCATGCAATCGGCTCGATCGCGCGTACTCCGAACGGCACGAGCAAGGGGAGGACGACCTGGGCGATCAGGAGGTAGACGACGATGGCTGCGGTCGAGAGGCCCGCACCGACGGTGCCGTCGAAGCCGAGCCACACGAACCCCTCGACGCCTTGGTGGACGGCGAACAACAGCGGAAGTGCTGCGATCGGAAGATCCGCGCGAGTGGGTGCCCAGCGGAGCGCCAGAACGCCCACGGGCGCGGTGAAGACGGCGGCAGCGAAGTCAGCTTCGGCTGAGAAGCACATGCGCCGAGCACGCTAGCGGTGTGGGCAGACCACCGCTGCCGCGACCACGAGGCCGCCCGGGTGACGCGATCACGCGGTCCACGGGGTCACGCGCGTGACGCCGAGCCCCGCTCGAGCGGTCCGCGGTCACGTGCGTGACGCGGCGAACACCTCCCCGCAGGTGTCACGGAGCCGTGGTGTCTCCCGGCACCGCTCGTATCGACGGACACACGCACGACCCGGGCCCGGTCGCGGCGGTGCTCACCCGGCTACGGCCGCCTAAGCCGACGCGCACGCCGCGACCACAGCCTTGCGGGGTGTCCTCCGCACTGAGCGTCTCCGCGTGTTCGGGCTCATCTCGGAGCTGACGAGCGAGCCGCGGCAGCCGTCGCTGTCGGCAGCTGAAGAGTCTGGCCTGCAGCGACCATTGGACGTCGACGACCGCGTCGCGGCGTCAGAACATCGGCGGCCAGAGCTGGGCCGGACGCCTGCTCGACCGGGGCGAAGAGCTTGCCTAGGAGTCCGGGGATTCCTCGGCGCGTCCGGCTCGACAGCCGGCTCGATCGGGGCGAAGGGCTTGCGTCGGAGTCAGGGATTCCTGGGCGCATCCAGCTCGACAGCGGAGTCAGGGCGCACCGAGCGGTCGTGCACGCCTGCTACCGGCGGCGAGGGATGTCGACCGCTGCCCGCCATTCGTCCGGCGCGCGGACTGACGCCGCTGAGCGCGATGTTCGCGGCGCGCAGCGGGACGAACGCGCATCGCGGCCGGGCGGCGCGTCGATCAACGAGGTCGCGGCACGGCGCGACGGTGACGAGTCGCAGCGCGGCGCGACAGCACGGCGGCGACATCATCAACGCACCGAGACAGCGCGGCTCGGATCGTCGCGGTCTCGATGCGCATGGTCTCGATGCCGTGCTCGCGGAGTGCCGCGTCGCGCGCTTCGTCCTCGGCCTTGCGCTCGGGGTGCTCGTGGTGGGGCCCGTCCGCTTCGACGACCAGCTGCTCTCCCAGGAACCAGAAGTCCGGGCGACACTCGACCATGCCGACCCGCAGCGGCCGGTCCACCCGAGTCGGCACGATGCCTCGGTCGAGCAGTCCGCGGAGCAGGCGATGAGCGGCGCGACTGTCCGCCGAACCTGTGAACTCTGCGGCCAGCGGGCCTGCCGGGAGCGCGTTCCGCAGTGCCTTCGACCCGTGGCGCCGGCGATCGAGCTCGTCGGCGAGTGTGCCCGCGTCCAGCTGCTCGTGGAAGTCGGCCTCGCGCACGATCTTGCGGAGCATCGACGTGGTCTCCCTCGCGGCCGCATCGACCAGTGCGCGCGGGATGCTCGTCGTCGGAAGGCCCCCGTGATGCTCGGTCTCGAGCGGACCCGTCGCGCGCAGCACGTGCACGATCGCAGGTCGACCGGTGCTCTGAAGCGGGACCATCGTCATCCTCAGCGGGCGCCGCTGCCCGCCGACGACCGTGATCCAGATGCGTCCGGCGCGGTCGGGTTTGGCGAGGCCGCGAAGCTCGAGCGCCGTGCGACCGGAGACGTGCGCGTTCGGACCGGCGGCGAGAAGCGCAGCGCGGATGGCCTGCTGGTGCGTGAGCGCCGCCGTCGCCATGGCGTACACCCCGATGAACACTCGCCGCAAGATGCCTCGTCGCACGAGGGTCGTGACCGCCCGCCCGCCGTACCCCTGGGCTCGGAGTTGCGCAACCGTCAGACAGCCGTCGGTGTCGGCGGCGAGCCGAGCGAGTGCGCCGATGTCGTCGAGCCGTTCCATGCGCACAGCGTGCCCCGGGAAAGGCAACGACTCAGCACCCCTGTGTGTCGATTCGCGCGCGGGACTGTGCCTCGATTGCACCCCTCGACCGGTCCGGCCCCACCGGCGGTCGCCTCGCCGACGTTCGGGTCGGTTGGCCGGTGCGGCTGTTCGCGGCGTCACTCAGGTGACCGCGGGGTGCGGTGTGGGCGCGTTG
>JAQIJQ010000030.1:0-49890 GCA_036946195.1 Patulibacter minatonensis
CCACCTCGCGCGCTTTCCCATCTCCCTGCGAACCCCGCCCTACGTTCGAGGCATGTCCTCTGACGATCCCCCGATCCGACTGCAGGCCTGCCTGAACGGCGACCATGACACCGGCGTCCACCCGATGCTGCCCACGAGCACGCGCGAGCTGGCGTCCGATGCGGCCGCCTGCGCGGCGGCCGGCGCCGACAGCTTCCACGTGCACCCGCGAGATGCATCGGGCCGGCCGACGCTCGACCCCGAGGCCGTCGACGCTGCCGTCCAGGCGATCCGCGCGGCCACCGGCAAACCGGTCGGCGTGAGCACGAGCCAGACGATCGAACGGGATCCTGCGCGGCGCGCCGAGCAGATCGGCGCGTGGGCCGAGCCGGACTACGCGTCCGTCAACCTCGCCGAGGACGACGCGGCGGCCGTGATGGAGCTCCTGCTCGACCGGGGCATCGACGTCGAAGCCGGGCTCAGCAGCCCGGAGGATGCGCAGGCGCTCGTCGACTCCGGGCTCGCCGACCGCGTGACGCGCGTGCTCGTGGAGCCGTACGACGACGACGGCCCCGACGCGGCGTTCTCATCGGTCGGTGCGATCCACGACCTGCTCGACACCTACGGCGTCGGCGCTCCGCGCCTGCAGCACTCCGACGGCGAGGCCGCCTGGCCGGTGCTCGAGGATGCGGTCGCGCGCGGCCTCGCCACCCGGATCGGCCTGGAGGACACGCAGCAGCTCGGCAACGGCCGAGCGGCGTCGTCGAACGCGGATCTGGTGCGGGCCGCAGCGGCCCGCGACGCGCAGCGCTAGCCGGCGGCGCCGCGTGCGAACGCGAGCTCGGCGATCTTCTCGACCACCTGCTCGACCGAGAGGCCGGTCGTGTCGACGTGCACCGCGTCGTCGGCGGCGACCAGCGGGCTCGACTCGCGCGTGCGGTCGCGCTCGTCGCGCTCCTGCTGCTGCGCCAGCACCTCCTGCACATCGGCGCCGAGCTGCGCGGCGCGGCGCTGGGCACGTTCGAGCGGATCGGCGTCGAGGAACACCTTGAGCTCGGCATCCGGTGCAACGACGGTGCCCACGTCGCGGCCCTCCGCCACCCAGTCGCCTTCGCTCATGAGCTGGCGCTGACGCGCGACCAGCCCCTCCCGCACCTCGGGGGCCGCGGCGACCTGCGAGGCGAGCGAGCTGACCTCCGGCGTGCGGATCAGCAGCGAGACGTCCTCGCCGCCGAGGTAGACGGCGCCCTCGGCGTCGAAGTCGACGTCGATCGCACCGGGCGCCTGGCCGCGGAGCGACGCGAGCGCCGCGCACCGGTACATCGCGCCGGTGTCGAGGTAGGTGAACTCGAGGCGCTGCGCGACGAGCCGCGCCACCGTGGACTTGCCGGCGCCGGCCGGGCCGTCGATCGCGATCCGCATGTCGCCAATCCTAGGCGAGCCGTGCTCGGCGGGGAGTCCGCGCAGGCGCCGCCACATGGCCCTCGGCGAGATCCCGAGGTAGCGGGCCGCGAGCACGGCTGCGAGCGCGCCGCCGAGGTCGGCGGCCACGATCAGGCCACCGCCGACGGCCGCGAGCCACGGCGACGACCCACCGGCGGCTGCGCCGACGAGGCCCCACCCCAGGCTGCGCGGGACGACGCCGATCAGCGAGCCGAGGCCGACCTGCCAGCGGTTCAGCCGGGTGAGCCCGGCCGCGTAGTTCAGCGGTGCATCGGGCATCGCCGGGAACAGGCGGAACGCGATCACGGCGAGGAGCCCGTAGCGGTCCAGCCAGGCCGTGAGCTGGCCGAGCGTGGCGCCGGCGATCTCCTCGGCGGCGTCGCGGCCGATGCGGTGGCCGACCTCACGACAGATGATCGCCGTGAGCGAAGCGCCGAGCATGCCGAGCGGGATCCCGAGCCACGGGCCGAACAGCAGCCCGCCGGCGATCGCCATCACGGGGCCGGGCACGAACAGCGCGCCCATCACGCCGGAGATCACGACGAACGCGATCGGCGCGAACACCCCGAACGTCTTGATCTCGCGCTGGAGCGCCTTCGGCTCCGGATCGATGAGTCCGCCGGCGATCACGGCGATGCCGAGCGCGAGCACGCCGACGCCGAAGACCGCGAGCCGCAACACGGCGCGACGCCGGACGGCTCTGATGTGCTCCGGGTCGGTCATCGTCGCGCCGCCGTCGCCCGGCTCAGCGGCCCGTGATCAGGGCGAGGTCGTCGAGGAAGGTCGGGTAGCTCACGGCGGCCGCGGCCATGTCGACGATCTCGACGCCGTCGGTCGAGGCGAGGCCGGCGAGGGCGCCGATCATCGCCATGCGGTGGTCGCCGCGGCTGTCGAGCCGGCCGCCGCGCAGGCCGCCGGTGCCCTCGACGACGAAGCCGTCGTCGGTCGGCGTGACCTTCCCGCCGAGCGCGCCGAGCTCCTCGGCGACGGCGGCGATCCGGTCGGTCTCCTTGGCGCGCAGCTCCTCGGCGCCGGTGACGGTCGTGATCTCGCCCGGCTCGGCGAAGCAGCCGAGCAGTGCGACGAGCGGCAGCTCGTCGATCGCCAGCGGTACCTCGTCGGCCGTGACGGTCGTTCCGCGCAGCGGGCCGTGCTTCGCGACGAGCGTCGCGGTCGTCTCGGCGACCGTGTGCGGCGTGCCCGGCTCCTCGACCGGCCCCTCGATGATCGCGCCCATGCGGCGGGCGATGTGGACGAACCCGGCGCGCGTCCAGTTCGTCGACACCTCGTGCACCGCCACCTCGGAGCCCGGGACGATCAGCGCCGCGGCGAGCGGGAACGCGGCCGACGACGGGTCGCCCGGCACGCGCTGGTCGCCGAGCTCGATGCGCTCGGCTCGGGCGATGTGGATCCTCGTGTCCTCGCGCGTGAGCGGAGCGCCCGCGGCGGCGAGCATGCGCTCGGTGTGGTCGCGGCTCGGGACCGGTTCGACGACGGTCGTCGGGCCCTGGGCGTTCAGGCCGGCGATGAGCACGCAGCTCTTCACCTGCGCGCTGGCCATCGGGAGCGTGTATTCGATGCCCCGAACCGCGCCGCCCGTCACCTGCACCGGCGCGAACCGGCCGTCGCGAGCGCTCAGCTGCGCGTTCATCTGCGCGAGCGGCTCGATGATGCGCCCCATCGGCCGCGTGCGGATCGACGCGTCGCCGTCGAGGGTGACGGTGAGGCCTGGGATACCGGCGATCCAGCCGGCGAGCAGGCGCAGGAGCGTGCCGGCGTTGCCGACGTCGACGGTTCCTCCCGGGGCTTCGGCGCCGAGCAGGCCGACGCCGTGGATGACGACCGTGTCGCCGTCGCGGATCACCTGCGCTCCGAGTGCTTCGACCGCAGCGAGCGTCGAGAGGGTGTCCTCGGCGACGAGGTAGCGCTCGATGCGGGTGCGACCGTCGCTCATCGCGCCGAAGAGGCGCTGCGGTGCGAGATCGACTTGTCGGGTGGACAGAGCACCTCGCCGCTGAGCGGTCGAGTCGCCGGATCGATGCGGGTGCGTTCACCGGTGGTGCTGCTCATGCGGGGGCGTCTCCTGCCGTGGCGACGGCATCGTCGAGGAGGCTGCTCTGGGCGCCGCGGGCACGCTGCGCGTCGTCGAGGCGTTCGCCGCCGATCACCTCGATGCCGAGGTCGGCGAGCAGTGCGAGGGCCTTCGGCGCCTGCTCGAGCGGGCACCACAGCGCCACCATGCCGGTCGCGCCACCGGGCAGGGGAGCGACGGAGATGTCGACGATGTTGATGCCCTCCTTGCTGCACGCGAGCGCGAGCTCCGCGATCGCGCCCGGACGGTTCGGGACGACGGTCCGCAGTTCGGCGAGCGCATCGCCGGTGAGCGCCTCGTCGACGAGGCGGCGGCGCAGCTGCGCGGCGTCGGCCTGCCAGCCCTTGAGGTCCTCTCCGGCGCGGATGCGGTCCCGCACGTCCGTGAGGCGTTCGATCACCCGGTCGAGCTGACCGGCGAGCGCGTCGCCGTTCGCCGCGTAGATGCCGGCCCACAGGGTCGGGTTCGCGCCGGCGACGCGGGTCACGTCGCGGAAGCTCGGGCCGGTCGCAGGCACGGACTGGTCGTCGCCGCTGGCCTCGCCGACCTGCTCGACGAGCACGTTCGCGAGCACGTGCGGCAGGTGCGACACCGTCGCCATGAGGCGGTCGTGGGTGAGGGCGTCGATCGTCGTCGGGCGGGCGCCGAGCTGGCTGACGATGCGGTGCACCTGTTCGAACCGCGTGCCGTGCGACCGGTCGTGCGGCACGAGGTACCAGATGGCACCGTCGAACAGGTCGGCGCGGGCGTGCTGCACGCCGGCGCTCTCGGAGCCGGCGAGCGGGTGTCCGGCGACGAGCCGTCCGTCGCCGGCGGCCGCCTCGAGCACGGGCCGTTTGACCGAGCCGACATCGGTGATCGCGCACTCCTCCGGGGCAGCCTTCAGCACCTGCCGGAGCACATCCGGCAGGATCCCCATCGGCGCCGCGACGACCACCAGGTCGGCCTCGGCGACGGCGGCCTCCAGCGTGGGCGCGACCTCGTCGATCGCGCCGACGCTGATGGCGGTGTCGAGCGTGCGGCGGTTCGGATCCCATCCGACCACCCGCACGCCGTCGATGCGTTCGCGGGCGGCGAGCCCGACGGACCCACCGATGAGCCCGACGCCCACCAGTGCGATCCGCATGTTGCGGGTGCCCCCGTGCAGCTCCGGCGTCACCGCCAGGAGGCTAGACGGAGATCGTCTTGCCGGCCAGCAGCGCGGCCTGGGCGACCTTGTCCACGTAGCTCGGGAACTCCGAGAGACGCAGCGCCTGCGGGCCGTCGCACACCGCTTCCTCCGGGTGCGGGTGCACCTCGACGATGATGCCGTCGGCCCCCGCGGCAGCGGCGGCGAGGCTCATCGGCTCGACGAGGTGGCGCTTTCCGGCCGCGTGGCTCGGATCGACGATCACCGGGAGGTGCGTGCGCTCCTTGAGCACCGGGATCGCGAGGAGGTCGAGGGTGAAGCGGTAGGCGTTCTCGAAGGTCCGGATGCCGCGCTCGCAGAGGAGGACCTTCTCGTTGCCCTCCTTGAGGATGTACTCGGCCGCGAGCAGCAACTCGTCGAGCGTGGCGGAGAGGCCGCGCTTGAGGAGCACCGGGCGGCCGGCCTTGCCGAGCTCGGTGAGCAGGTTGTAGTTCTGCATGTTGCGCGCGCCGATCTGGATCACGTCGGCGACCTCGAGGACGGCGTCGAGCTCGCGGGTGTCCATGAGCTCGGTGACGATCGGAAGCCGGTCTCGTCCTTGGCCTCCTGGAGGAGCTTCAGGCCGTCGCGACCGAGGCCCATGAAGGAGTACGGGCCGGTGCGCGGCTTGTAGGCGCCACCCCGGAACATCGAGATGTCGAGGCCGTGCTCCTTGAAGAACTGCGCGGTGCCGACGGTCTGCTCGCGGCTCTCGACCGTGCAGGGGCCGGCGATGAGCGAGAAGTGGTTGCCGCCGACCTTGCGGCCGCCGATCTCGAAGACCGAGGGCTCCTCGCCCTGGACGAGCTGACGGGAGGCGAGCTTGTAGGGCTTGGCGATGGGCATGACGCGGTCGACGCCGGGATCCTCTTCGAGGCCGAGGTTGGCGACCTTCTCGTCGTGCTCGGCATCGCCGATCGCACCGATCACGGTGAGGGTCTCACCGGGGCTGACGTGCGGGCGGGCGCCGGTGCCCTTGATTCGGTCGATCACGTTCTGGATCTCGCCGTCGGTCGCGGACGGCTTCATGACGATCATCATCGGGGTGCGTTTCCTTGGAAGCGGTGGTGCAGGTGGTGCGGGCTTGGGGGTACGGCGCCCAGGGCTTCGCGCGGTGCGCTGACGACGGATGCGTCAGCGTGCCGCGGAGCGCCAGAGCGCCCGGGGATAGCGCGAACCGGTGGTCCGGTCCGCGCTGGGAAATCGCACGGCCTGCCATCGCAGGCTGAGGTCCCGATGATGCTGCGGAGCACGCATTGCTCCAACAGCGTAGTGGACCGATAGCGTCCGGGTCATGCCGAGCGTCTACGTCGCGAGCCCCTACGGCTTCTCCCCCGCCACCCGCGCCTACTACGACGACGTGCTCCTCCCGGCGATCCGCACCGCAGGCTGGGAACCCCACGATCCCTGGGCCGATCCGGACGGCGCCATCGCTGCCCGCTTCGAGGCCGCGTGGGCGCTGCAAGGCACCGCCCATGTCGACGCGCTGCGCACCCTCGATGCCGAGCTGGGCGCCGCGAACGAGCAGCTCATCCGCACCGCCGACGCGCTCCTCGCGATCCTCGACGGCACCGACGTCGACTCCGGCACGGCCGCCGAGATCGGCTTCGCCGCGGCCCTCGGCAAGCGAACCGTCGGCCTGCGCCTCGACACGCGGCGGACGGGCGACAACGCGGGCGTCACCGTCAACCTGCAGGTCGAGCACTGGCTGAGCGGCGGCGTGCACACGAGCGTCGACGCGGCGGTCGCGGCGCTCAACGGCTGAGCACGAGCCGACGTTCGATCGTCAGCGGCGGATCCTCACGCGCAGCCGCTGCACCGTCAGCCGGTGGCCGGGCTGGTCCAGCGCGACCGTCAGCCCCAGGACGGCCTCGCCGGTGAGGTGCTCCACGCAGCCGCGCGCCGACGGCAGGCGCACCCGCGGCCGCGCCGGCTCGACCACGGCGTGCGCGTCGCTCGCGAGGCAGGCGGCGAGCCCGGCCGCCGGAGCGCGCGGGGCGCGGGTCACTGCTCCGTTCTCGAACACTCTGAGGCTGCGGTGGGCACGGAGTGCTGAGATCGCGCACACGGACCGCGCGTCGCGCACCGGGCAGGCGACGACGATGCCGCCGGCACGCCGCACCTGCGCCCACGTGCGCGTCACCAGGCGCACTCGGCCGGTGGAGGCGCTCGCCCGCGGTGGCGCAGTGAACGGCTCGAGGTGGAGCTGACGATCGTCCATCCAGCCCAGCAGCGGGCTGGGCTCGCTCGACCGGAACGGCCGGTCCAGGCAGGCCTGCGGAGCCGCCGGCCGGAGCCCGACGAGCCGGCGGGGCGTCCAACTGCCGTCCGTCCGACGCGTCGCGGTGAACACCGTGCCGCGGCAGCCCTCGCGCTGCTCGACCCGGCTGCCCCAGGTGAGGGTGAGCCGGCCGGCAGCGTCGAGCGCGGCGTCGGCGTGGGAGGCGCCGGTCGTCTCCGACCAGCGATCGACGGGGGCCACGCGCCACGTGCCCGCGCGGCTGAGCGTCGCCGCCCACAGCGAACCGACGCCGCGGCCGGACTCGCCGTTCGGGCCGCTCAGCCCGTACGTGACGACGGTCTCGCCGGTCGTAAGCGGAGTCACCTCACCGACGTTCACCGAACCGGATCCGACCCAGCCGCCCTGGGTCTGCGCCTGCGTCGGGCGGGGCACGGCGCGGGAGCGGCCGAGTCGATCGCCGTCGGCGCTCCAGTGCTGGAGCCTGACCCCGGTCACGTCGCCGAAGCCGTACCGCTCGACCTCCTGAGACCACAGCGTCCCGTCCGGGGCGAGCGTCGGCGTGGCGCCGTCGAACTCGTCGAAGTCGTCATCGAGGACGGCGCCCGTGGCCTCGTCGCGCACCACGCGCCAACCGGACCCCGCGGCCCAGCGTGCCCGAACGAGCCGTTGCCCGTGGCCGGCGACCGCCACGGTGGAGAGCGCCCCGCCGGATGGCGGTGCGAGCGTGTGGACGCCGAGCCCCGAGCCAGCGAGATCGAGCAGGGTGCGGGGTTGGGTCCAGGGCTCCCCCGGCGGGCGCTCGGCGGTGCGCACGTGCCGAAACTCGGACCCGTTCCCACGCCGCTCGCCTGAGAGCCAACTCGCGAGGAGCGTGCCGTCGGCGGTGGCTGCGAACCCCACGCCGGCGGAAAGCGGCGTGCCGGCCGGCGCGCGATCGAGAAGCGTCGAGCTCCACACGCCGCCCGCCTGCGGCTCCGCCACGGAGAGCTCGTCCAGCACGCCGCGCGCCGAACGTACCGACCAGAGCACGGCGGGCAGGCCGGCGCGCCCGAGCACGAGCTGCTCGAGCAGCGGACGCCCGCCGGCGGCACGCGGAGCCGCGGCGATCTCGGCTGGGGCCGACCAGGTTCCGGTGCCCGAGTCGCGCCGCGCGATGAGCACGCGGTCGGTGTCGCCGTCGCGGGTGTTCCACGCTGCCCAGGCGGTGCCGTCGGCGGCGGTCTCCAGCGCCCATTGACGATCGAGACGATCATCGTCCGGGCCGAGCGGCACGTCGAGGGCCTGCCCCGCGGCGATGGCGGCCGGAGTCGAGCCCGCCGCCGAGGACTGAGACGCCGAGAGCGTGCCCGAGCCGACGAGACTGCACACGACGGCGAGCACGATGCCGGCACGCCGTGCAGCCGCGTTCGTCCGTTCGAGCGCCGTCATCGGGTGAGGGTCACGGGGATGCGGCGCACCACGGGCGCAGAGCCACCTACGACCTCCGCCGTCACGAGGACGTCGAACGAGATCGTGATCGGCGCCGTGCCGTCGCCGTACGGCTTGACCGGGAGCGTGAAGCCGTCGGCTGCCGGAGCGACGAACGCGGAGGCCCGCAGCGCGAACCGAGCGAGCGCGCCACGGCGGTAGCGCACCGGGTCGGACTCCGACTCGGCGCGAGGCAGCCCCGCGATCGCCTCCACCACCGATGCGCTGCAGACCACCTCGACCGCCGCCGAGCAGCGGATCGGGAGGCCGCCGGCCGCGCGCACCTGCGCCCAGGTGGTGGCCGCCACGTCGATGGCCACGTCGGGCGCGGCCGATGCGGGCAGCTCGAGCGGCGTGACCGCCAGTCGGCGCGGCGCCTGCTGCACCCACCAGGCCAGCGGCTGCGACCCTCCGGTCAGGTGTGGCGTCACCGCCGTACACCCACTCGTGCCCGCCTCGTCGTCGTCCAGCGACGGCTGACCGCGCCCGCCGACCGCCACCACGCTCCGCGGCGACCACGCCCCGTCGGGCTGGCGCACGGATCGGTAGACCAGCGAGCGGCAGTCCGTCGTCGACGCCGACCACGTCGCGACGATGCGCCCGGCAGGGTCCGTGCCGAGATCGACGTCGAGCGCTCCGGTCGTCGCGGTCAGCGGGTCGACCGGTCCGACGCTCCAGGTACCGCTGCTCGCGCGCACGGCGCTCCAGACGGCGCCCGTGCCGTAGCCACCGCGCTCCACGTCGTAGGGCTCTCCGCCCCAGATCACGACCGTCTGGTCCGCCGCGTCGAGCGCGACGTCGACGGTGTGCAGGTAGCCGGCGCCGAGCCAGCCGCCGCGCGACTGGGCCTCCGTCGGCGCAGGCGCGTTGCTGGGCTTCGGCGCCGCACCGGGCTTCGGTCCGACCACCGTCTCCGCCACGCCCGCCAGGCCCCATGGGCCGAAGCCGCCGCGGAACAGATGCAGGCGCTCGCGGCGATCGAGCAACGCGTGGATCCCGAATCCCGCGCTCACGGGGGCCGTACCGCCGAGCGGCCAGCTGCCGTCGGCCGCACGGATCGACCACCGCGCCCGATCCGGCGGATCGGGATCGTCGCCGCTCGTCGGCGCCCAGGTGACCGCCACCGCACCGCTGGGGCTCGTGACGAGCGTGGGCTCGGCCGAGATGCCGTGGCTGGCTCCGACCGTGCGCGCCGCCTGCCAGGCGCCGTCGACGGTGCGCTCGGTGATGCGCAGCCGCCCGGCCGGGATCGCGCGCTCCTGCTGGACGTCGGTGGGCGCGAGCGTCGCCGTCGACCATGCGACCACGAGCGAACCATCCGGGCGCGCGGTGAGATCGGCGCTGGCGCCCAGACGGCGCCTCCCGGACGTGCGGGCGATCGTGCGCTGCGACCACGTGCCGGCCGCGGTCAGGCTCGCGACCGACCAGCGTCGCGGCGAGCCGTCGCCACGCCCGAGCGAGCCCCAGAGGAGGTGCGCGGTGCCGTCCGCACCGGTCACGAGCCGCACCGGCGTCGGGACGAGCGACGTGGTGCTGCGGGAGACGGGCGACGACGCCAGCGCCTGCGGTGCGCTCCACGCGCCGCCGCGGCGGATGGCCACGAGGAGGCGATCGCGGCCCGCGGCCCGGTCGGTCCAGGTGGCTGCGTCGAGCGAGCCGGCGGGATCCGACACCACCTGCACCCGCCCGCCGGCCGACCCGGCCGCGCTGCTCGCCGCCGGCGAGCCGGCGCCCATCTCGCCGCGCGCCGAGACCGGGACGACGAGCGCCTCCGCCCGCGCGCTCGGCGCCAGGGCGAGGGCGATCCCGAGCGCCGTGATGACGAGACGGCCGGCCGTGGCGCTCACGGCGTGATCCTCAGCGTGGCGGTGGCGCCGGTGCTCGTGCGCCCGAGCCCGTCCGCGACCGCGAGGACCGGGAGATCGCGCGGCTCGGAGGCGACCACGGGTGGTGGGCCGCCGTCCCAGCAGCGCTCCGAGGTCGGGAAGCGCAGCACGACCGCGCCCGTCGGCGGCGCCGGTGCGGCTGCGGTCGACGGGCGGCAATAGGCCTCCAGCGCTTCAAAGGCACCGCCGTCCCGCAGCGCGGGGAACGAGCGACACGTGGCACACGCCGCCGCCGGGCACCGCGCACGTGAGTTCGAGCGCTCCGGCCCGTCGGACCGCGTTCCAGGTCGTCGTCCTGAGCTGCACCACCGGAGCCGGTGCTGCGCCGCGCCCGGACACGGTCGCCCAGAGGCTGCTGCGGGCCCACTGGGCCTCGACCTCGATCAGGCCGGCATCGGGCAGTGCGCGGGGCGTGTCCGCCTGGCAGGACTGGCTCGCCGTCCGACGTTCGGCGACGAGCGTGCGCGGCCCCCACCCGCTCGCCCCGCGCATCGACTGGAAGTACTGCACCGTGCACGGAGCCCCGCTGCCCACGCCCCATGTGGCGACCGGTGTGCCGTCGGCGAGCTCGTCGAGATCCAGCGCGGTGCCGTCCCCGTGGTTCGCCGCACCGCTGGGGCCCGCCGCAGCGAACGGATCGACCGCGGCGACGCTCCACCCGGCCGCGGCCGAGCCGGTCGCCGCCCAGATCCCGCCGATGTCGGCGCCGCCGTCACGGCGCCCCTCGGCCGTCGCGTAGACCACCGTCGACTGCGCCGGCGTGCCGACCGGACCGACGACGTCGATCGGTCCACCGGCACCGACCCACCCGCCCTGGGTCTGCTCGGCCGACGGCATCGGCACGACCGCGTCGGCGGTGAGCAGCCCGCGAGCGGAGGCGGTGCCGACGCGGATCAGCCGGCCGTCGTCGGTCGGCAGCGGCCCGGCCCCGAGCAGCAACGAGCCGCCGGCGATCGGGGCCGCGTGCATCTGCGCGGTTCCCGCGTCGGCGAACGACTGCAGCCCGTGCGGGCGGCCGAACCGCCCACGGGCGTCGGCGCGCGCAAAGCTGTGCGGCGAGTCCTCGAGCTCGACGGGCTCGCCGAACCACTCGGCCAAGAAGCCGTCGGGCGCCGTCTGCACGCTCGTGGCCGAGCAGAACTGTCCCTTCCAGAGGCGGCGCGCCGCCGACCAGCGCCCACCGTGCAGCACGCGCGTGCGGATCGTGCCGGGGTGCCGGGTATCGAGCACGTTGCGGGCCTGCCCGCCCTCGCACCAGATCACGACCGTTCGGCCCGACGGGTGCGTGGCGATCCCGGCCTCGACGCGATCTTCGATCATGCCGCCGACGGACGCCGTGGCGACGGTCACCGGCCGACTCCAGGCGCCCGTGCCGCGGCGTTCGACGAGCCGGAGCCGCAGGTGCTCGCCACGGCGTTCGTCGCCGAACAGCAGCCGCTGCGTGCCGCGCGCGTCGACGGTGATGCCGACCACTGCCGGCATCCGGTCGCGGCGGCCGCTCACGACGGTCTGCCGACCGGTGAGCCGGCCGTCCCGGACGATCGCCGTGCGCAGGGCAGTCCGCTTGCCGGTGCGCTCGAGCCAGGCGGCCGCGCCGAGCCCCGAGGAGCCGCCGGTCACCATCGCGGTGTCACCGTTGCCGACCGTGCGGGCGACGACCACCTCGCTGCCCGCCGCCTGCGCCCCTGCAGCCGCGACGGCTGACGCCGACAGCAGGGCCGCCAGCGCACCCGACCATCGCGCCGGTACGCGGCGTGTCGTCTCCCCCATGATCAGCATCATCGGCGAGCCACCGGTCGACCTGAGCGCGGGTGCGCGGGTGCGGCGCGGACGCTACGCGTCGAGCGCCGCGAGCAGGCGCGCCTGCTCGTCGGGCGTGCCCGTCGAGATGCGCAGGCGGCCGGCCTCGCCGAGGGCGGTGCCGGCGCGCACGAGCACCTCGGCGTCGCGGAGCCGCCCGACGAGCTCGGCCTCGCGCGCGGTGCGCTCGGCCTCGGGCAGGTCGGCGACGCCGGGCAGCTGGGCCCACACGAAGTTCGCCTGCGCCGGTGCGACGCTGAACCCGCGCGCGGCGAGCCCGGCGGCGAGCTCGTCGCGGGCGGCGAGCTGGCCGCCGACGCGCCGGTCGAGGATCTCGGGGCGCTGCAGCATCGCGACGGCCGCGGTCTGCGCGAGGTGGTTGAGGTAGAACGGCTGGCGGATGCGGTCGGTCGCCTCGACCGGCTCGACCGAGCCGAAGAGGCCGTAGCCGACGCGCAGCCCGCAGAGGCCGTGCGCCTTGGAGAACGTGCGCAGCAGCACCACGTTCGGCAGCTCTTCGAGCAGCGGCAGCAGCTCGCGCGGGCCGCAGGTGTCGGAGAACTCGACGTACGCCTCGTCGATCAACACGCAGACGTCGCGCGGCACGGCCCGCGCGAAGTCGGCGATCTGGTCGGCCGGCAACGCCGTGCCCGTCGGGTTGTTCGGGTTGCAGACGATCACGAGGCGCGTCTCGGGCCGGATCGCGGCGAGGAGCCCGGCGAGGTCGTGCTCCTGGTCGATGAGCGGGACGCGCGTCTCATCGGCGCCCGTGAGCTGGGCGAGCATCGGGTAGACGGAGAACGCCGGCCAGGCGTAGACGAGGTGCGCGCCGGGCTCGAGCAGCGCGCTGCCGAGCGCGATGAGCAGATCGCACGAGCCGTTGCCGAGGCCGATCTGGTCGGCCGGGACACCCCAGAGCCCGGAGAGCTCGCCGCGCAGCTCGCTCGCGCCGGGGTCGGGGTAGCGGTTGATGCCGCTGGCAGCCTCGGCGACGATCGCCTGCACCTCGGGATCCAGCGGCGCGGGCCCCTCGTTGCTGGCCATGAGCGCGACGGTGTCGGGCAGGCGGTAGCCGCCGGCCTTCGGGTACGGCGCCACGCGGTCGAGGGCGCTGTTGTAGCGGAGAGTGGAGGTCTGGTCGGTCGTCATGGCAGCGGGGCGGTTCGATCGGAGCGGAGCGGGCTTACTGGGGTGCGTCGAGGTCGGCGCGCAGGGCGCGGGCCTCGTGCAGGTACACATGCTGCGGCTGATGGTCGGCCGGGCGGTAGACGTGGAGCATGATCCGCACCGCGAGCGGCAGCGCCCCCTCCTTTGCGATCTCCTGGGCGCAGAGCAGGGGCACGGAGTCGAACCCGATCGCGCGCGCGGCGACGGCCGGGAACTCGGCCGTCAGATCCGGGGTGCACGTGAAGATCGCGCTCACGCAGTCGGCCGGACTCAGCGCGTTGCGCTCCATGATCGCCGTGAGCAGTTCGGTCGTCCGCTCGAGGATCGCGTCGCGGTCGTTGGCCGGCACGCTCGTGGCGCCGCGCAGCGCGAAGAGGCGCGGGCCCTGCCAGGCAGGCTCCGTCGGGGCGGCGTCGGGCGCGTCGGACATGCGCCGCATGTTAGTGACGGCGTTCCTTCGTCTAGCGTCCGCCGCTGCGGCGCGGGCCGCCGCCCTGCCCGCCTGGGCGTCCGCCGCCGCCGGGTCGGCCACCGCCGCGCGACGGGCCACCGCGGTCCGCGCCGGGGCCGCCACGGCCGTAGCCGCTGCCGCCTCGCCCGGGGCCCTGCCCGCGGTCGTCACGATCGCCGGTGCGGCTGCCGCCCGGGCCGTACCAGCCACCGCCGGCCGGCCGGCCGTCGGAGCGGCGTCCGACGTCTCGCGGCCTGTTCGCCGACGACGCGCCGCCGCGCCCGGCTCGCGGACCGCTCTGGCGGCGCGGTGGCGGCTTGCGCTCACCGGCGAGCTCGCGCAGCGCCTCCACCTCCTGCGGCTTGAGCCGGCGCACGCCGCCCTCGAGCAGGTGGCCGAGCTCGAGGTTGCCGAAGCGGATCCGCTCGAGGTCCTTCACCGGGTGCCCGACGGCGTCGCACATCCGACGGACCTGCCGGTTGCGGCCCTCGCGGAGCGTGATCTCGAACTTCGCCGGCGCCGTCTGCGTGATCTGGGTCGGCGCGGTGAGGCCGTCCTCGAGCTCCACCCCGCGGCGCAGCGCCTCGATGTCCTTCCGGGAGATCGGCGGGTGCGCGATCCGCACGAGGTAGGTCTTCGGCACCTCGAACGACGGGTGCGTGAGCCGGTGGGCCAGATCGCCGTCGTTCGTGAGGAGCAGCAGGCCGCTCGAGTCGATGTCGAGGCGGCCGACGGGGTACACGCGCCCCGCCTCGGCCGGCGCGAAGTCGGTGACCGTCGGACGGCCCTCGGGATCCCACGAGGTGGAGACCACGCCGAGCGGCTTGTTGAAGATGTAGACGACCGAGCCGCGCTCGTCGACGGCCTGCACCGGCTCGCCGTCGACCCGGACGTCCATGCCCGGCTCGACGAAGAACACGGGCGTCGTGATGAGCGCGCCGTCGACGCGCACGCGGCCCTGTTCGATGAGGAACTCGGCGTTGCGCCGGGACGCGACACCGGCGTGCGCGAGGTACTTGGCGAGACGCATGGCCACGGAGGGTACGCGCCGGGAGCGCCGCGCGCCGGACGATCACCCTGCAGCCGGGCACGATCGCGGGCCCCACCCTGTCACCATGGGGGTGTGGACCTCGAGCTCCTGAAGACCACCCTCGCCGAGCTCGGCGAGCCGTCGTACCGCTTCGACCAGATCTGGGGCTGGACGGCCAAGGGCGTCGCCGGCTACGCCGACATGGCCAACGTGCCGCTCGCGCTGCGCGAGGCGCTCGAGGAGCGCGTGCCGTTCTCCTCGCTCGAACTGGTGCACCAGCAGGAGAGCCAGATCGACGGCACCATCAAGGCGCTGTTCCACACGCGCAAGGACGGCCGCCCCGTCGAGGCCGTGCTCATGCGGTTCATGGACGGCCGGCGCTCGCTCTGCCTCAGCTCGCAGTCCGGCTGCCCGCTCACGTGCACCTTCTGCGCGACGGGCGCGATGAAGTTCGGGCGCAACCTCACCACGAGCGAGATCATCGACCAGGCCCTGCACTTCCGCCGGATGAGCGAGGTCGACCACGTCGTGTTCATGGGCATGGGCGAGCCGACGATGAACATCGACAACGTCCTCGCGACCTGCCGCCTCCTGCCGGACGTCGGCGTCACCCACCGCCGCACCGCCATCTCGACGGTCGGCTGGCTGCCGGGGATCCTGCGCATGATCGAGGAGCCCCTCCCGATCCGCCTCGCGCTCTCCCTCCACGCCCCGGAGGACGAGCTGCGCTCGCAGATCATGCCGGTCAACGATCGCTATCCGATGGAGGACGTGCTCGCGGCCTGCCGCGACTACGCCGACAAGTGGAACCGCGACGTGTTCATCGAGTACGTGATGCTCGGCGGCGTGAACGACCAGGTGTGGCACGCCCACCAGCTCGGACGCCTGCTCGACCCCAAGCGGTTCAAGGTGAACCTGATCCCGTACAACCCGACGGGATCGATCTACGACGCGTCGGACCGCCGGACGATCCAGCTGTTCCGGGAGACCGTCGAGTCCTACGGGCTGCGCACGACGGTGCGCGTGAACCGCGGTCGTGACATCGACGGCGCCTGCGGGCAGCTCGCCGCCAAGGTGCTCGGCGACGCGGCCTAACGGCTGCGCCTGGCCTCCGCGGGGCCGCCCGGTGGCTGACGACGCACGCCGGCGCGCACCATGCCCCCGACGATCGTGAGCGCGAGCGCGCCGAACGCCACGCTCGCGGCGATCACGCCGACGGCGGCGAGCAACAGCACGAGGTGCTCGGCGGTCATGGACCGACCGTAGCGCGCGCCGGCGTCCCGGTGCCCGAGCGGGCGCGCGAAGGGCCTCCGCCGACGCGCCTCCTGCCCTGGGCGAGGGAGCGGGTCGACGGGGCATCCGCGCGAACGGCATGTGGTGCCCCGGCCCCATCGCCGGGGCACCACATGCCGAGCCCCTCCGGCGCGCCCGCCAACGCGGGCGCGCTCCCGGGTCAGGCGGCGCTGACCGCCGGCCCTGCTGCGGCAGTCCGCTCCGCCGGCAGCACGTCGGCCGCGATCGGCATGGAGCCCGCTGCCACGTCGACGGGGTCGGTCTCGTCGACCTCGCGCGCCGGTGCCCCGAGGTAGTGCGCGGCGACGCACACGCCCGCGAAGAACAGGTAGCCCAGCGAGATCTTCAGGTCGGCGAACAGCTCCACCTTCGCGCCATGGATCAGCCCGACGCTCGCGAGCGCCGCACCTCCGGCCGCATAGCCGGCCGCCCACAGGAACCTGCGGTCGATCACGAACACCGCGATCGCGCCGAGGACCATGCCGGCGAGCACCGCCCCGCTCCCCAGCGCCAGGAGGCCGTCGTACACCACGCCGGCGCCCGCGAGCGCCTGGTTGCCGACCTCGCCCGCGTTGGTCCCGGCCGCCGCGAGTGCGTTGTCGATCTGGCTCGTCCCCCACGACGCGATGTTCGGCACCGTCGCGAGCACCACCGCCGCATAGTGCGCCTTCGGCACCTCGCGGAACGACTGCGCCCCGATCACGAGCCCGATGTACAGGAGGATCGGCACGATCGCCGGCACCGGAAGGATCGCATCGAGCAGCGGAAAGATCCCGAACACGCAGAACAGGAAGATCGCGATGCCCGTCACGAGCGAGTACGAGATCCGGCCGCCGGCCTGCTTCCAGCCGGGTTGCCCCACGTACACCGCGGGCGGGAACGGACATCCGAGACCGGCGCCGACGATCGCACCCGTGCCGTCGGCGAGCAGCACGGCCCGCAGGTTGTAGTCATCGCCCGCCGACGCCGCCGACTCCACGTTGCTCATCGCCTCCGTGAAGTTGTAGATGCCGAGCGGGATGGCGGTCGCGAGCAGCGGCGAGATGTCCTTGAGGCCGTCGAACAGCAGGTCGAGGTTGAGCGACGGAAGGCCGATCGCGATCGATTCCACGGCATCCCCCACCTTCGCCGTCTCCATCGCTCCGCCGGCCCAGGCGATCGCCGTGCCGACGAGGAGCGCCAGCAGCGCGACCGGGAAGTTGCCGGGCAGCCGGACCCCCGAGATGAACCCGAGCGCGATGATCCCGAACACAGGGAGCGCGACCCACAGCGTCTCCCACATCTGCGCGGCGGGCCGCATCGAGATGAAGGTGAGCGAGATGCCGGCAAGGGTGCCGAGCAGCGCCGCGCGCGGCGTGTACTTGCGGATCGCCGGCCCGACGAACGCGCCGATCAGGATGATGATCCCGATGATGAAGGCCCAGGCGAGGCCGGCCGCCCACGCGGCCATCGGGTCCTTCGTGGCGAGGAAGGTCGGCAGCATGACGACGAACGTCACGATGAACATGTGAGGCACGCTCGGGCCGTACGGCATCGCCGTGACGTCGAGACGGCCCTCGCGCATCGCCTTGCGGCGCGCGAGCCAGAAGTAGAACACGTTGCCGACGAGCAGCTCGATGCCGAGCGCCGGCAGGATCGTTCCGTACACGTCGTCGCCGGAGATCTGCACCACGCCCATCGCGAGGCCGGCGAGGACCAGCACGTTGACGAGCATGTTGATGCCGAATCCGAAGAAGGCGTTGAGGTCGCCGCGCGTCCAGAACGGTGGCGCGACGCCTTGGGTGGCAGTGGACATCGACGACTCCTAGGCAGCGGTGGTGGGAGCCTCGACGACCGGAGCAGCGGCCTCGAGCGTGGACAGTGTGGCGAGCAGCTCGGTGGACGTCGCCGTCCAGCCGAAGATCCCGCCCTGGGCGCTGATCATGCGCAGCGCCATCGCATGGAACTCGGGGAAGTAGCTCCCGCAGCCGTCCTCGATCACGAGGCACTCCAGGCCGCGGTCGTTCGCTTCGCGGACCGTCGTGTGCACGCACACCTCGGTCGTCACGCCGCACACGAGCAGGCTGGCGATGCCGGCATCCGCGAGCACCGACCCGAGCTCGGTCGCGTAGAACGCCCCCCTTGCCGGGCTTGTCGATCAGCACCTCACCCTCGATCGGCTGCAGCGCGTCGACGAGGTCGTGCCCCTCCTCGCCGCGGATGAGGATCCGCCCGCGCGGGCCCTCGTCGCCGATGGCGAGCGTCGGATTGCCTCGCCGGCGCTTCGCCGGGGGGCAGTCCGCGAGATCGGGACGGTGCCCTTCACGCGTGTGGATCACGAGCATCCCGAGCTCGCGCGCCGCGCTGAGCACCGCGCCGACGACCGGGATCGTCGGCGCGAGCAGCGAGGTGTCGTTGCCGAGCGTCTCCCCGAAGCCGCCGGGTTCGAGGAAGTCGCGCTGCATGTCGATGATCACGAGCGCCGTGGTGGACGGGTCGAAGGTGTACGGGTACGGCCGCGCTGGGACGGAGGCCGTCGGCGGCGCGTGCTCCGGGGGCGTTGGTGGGGCCATCGTGTCCTGGCGATCGTGGTCGGTGTGTATACAGCGCGGTCGACGGTGGTGCCGACGACCGGGAAGCTAGACCGGCCCCTTGCGCCCCTCCTTCGCCAGATGGCCCGAGAAAACGCCCGTCGATTGGCCCATTGTCGAAATGCGGGCAGCCGAGCCTGGGACAACGGGCCAGTCCGCCGAGCGGGCATACGCGCGTACGCTGCCCCCCATGTACACAGAGCTGCATACGGACGAGGCCGTCCGCCGTCTCGCCGCCGCCCGGCCCATGCTCGTCGACGTGCGCCCGGCAGGCGACGTCGTCGCGCACCATGCTGCCGGCGGCATCACGCACGGCGGGCCGCCGATCGACAGCACCCGCATGTGCGCGCCGATGCGGCGCGCGATCGGTGTCGCCCTCGCGATCGAGGGGATCGCTCCGGATGCCGACGCCGCTCTCGCGCTCGTGGACGCGGGCGAGATCCCGTACGTGCCGAACCACGACGTCGGCGGCGTCGGCCCGATGTCGGGCGTCGTGACGGCATCGATGCCGCTCCTGATCGCGCGCGACGAGGCCACGGGCCTCGAGGCCTGGTGTCCGCTCAACGAGGGCTCGGGCAAGGTGCTGCGGTACGGCGCCGACGGCCCGGAGGTGGAGGAGCGCCTGCGCTGGATGCGGGACGTGCTCGGGCCCAGCCTCGCCGCCGCGCTCGCGGAGGGCGGGCCACTCGACCTGATCGAGCTGCAGCGGCTCGCCATGCTCCAGGGCGACGAGTGCCACCACCGCACCGAGGCCGGGACCGAGCTCGTCGCCGAGCGGCTCGCCGGGCTCGTCCCCGACGACGTCCACGCCTTCATCGCCGGGAACACCCAGTTCTTCCTCAACCTCGCGATGGTCTCCGCCAAGCTCGCCACGCTGTGCGCCGCCGGCGTCGAGGGCTCGCCGCTCGTGACGGTCGTCGCGCGCAACGGCGTCGAGGTCGGGGTGCAGCTGTCGGGCACAGGCTCGCAGTGGTTCGTCGGACCGGCCGCGCTCCCCGACCCCGCCGCACTGTACCCCGGCCACACGGCGGACGAGATGAACCCCGATCTCGGGGACTCCGCGATCGTCGAGGTGTACGGCCTCGGAGCCCTCGCGGTGGCCGGCTCGCCGCGTTCGGCGCCGTCCGTCGGCCTGCGCGCCGACGACATCGACGCGATCGACGCGCGCCTGCGCACGATCGCCGCCGGTGAGCATGACGAGCTGCGGTTCATCCGCCGTGACGGGACGAGCAGCGCCGCGATCCTCGGCGTCGACGCGCGCGCCGTCGTGGCGACCGGCCAGGTGCCGCCGATCCACACGGGCATCGCGCACAAGGGCGCCGGGATCGGTCAGATCGGTGGCGGCATCACGCTGCCGCCGTTCGGGGCATTCGTGGAGGCGCTCGCCGTGCTGGACCGCCCGGCGGCAACCGCCTGACGCCCGCGCTTGGCCACGCGGACGAGCGGGTTCGCCCGCCGCGCCGACCGGAACGCCCCGGCCGGCGCTCTAACATCACCCGTCACATGTCCACGTCGTCGCGCGCATCCGACCCCGCATCGGCGCCCCGTCCAGGCGGACGCCGCACGCCGAGCGGGTCTACCAGGACCTTCGGGCACGGCTGCTGCGCGGAGATGTGCCGGCGGCCGAGCGACTGGTCGAGCTCCGGCTCGCCGACGAGTACGACACCTCCCGCACGCCCATCCGCGAGGCGCTGCGGCGGCTGGAGGGCGACGGCCACCTCGTGCGCGACGCGTCGGGCGGACTGCGTCCTCGGGTGCCCGATGTGCGCACCATGCACGAGCTCTACGACGTGCGCCTCGCGCTCGAGGACCTCACCGTCCGTCGCGCCACGCTGACGGGCGATCGCGAGCAGCTCCTCGCCCTGCGCGCCGAGTGGGTGCGGCTCGGCGAGGTGCGTGCGGCCGGCGCCGACGAGGAGCCAGCCCGACTTCGTCGCGGCCGACGAGGCGTTCCACCTCGACATCGCCGATGTCAGCGGCAACGAGGCGGCGCGCGCGTTCCTCACGGAGATCACCGAGCGCATCCACGTGCTGCGGATCCAGGGCTTCACGATCGAGCAGCGTGTCGACGCCACCGTCGACGAGCACCTCGAGATCCTCGACGCGATGCTCGCCGGCGATGCCGACGTGGCGGCGGGCTTCATGCGGGCGCACGTCCAGCGCAACGCGCAAGTGGTGCGCACGCTGGTCGGAGAGGCCCTCTCGCGGATGTTCGCCACCCGCTGAACCGGTCGCTCCCGCGGTCGGGCCGCACGCCGGTGCCGTGGCCGGCACGCGAAGAGCGCTAGTGCAGGAGGTGCACGCCGTCGCGCGCCCAGGCCCGCTCGATGCCACCCCGCAGCCAGCGGCCGAGGATGTGCGGGAGGACGAGCGCGGCGATCGCCAGGAGCGCGGCGAGTGCGCCGGTCTGCGGGTCGGTGCAGTCGGCGAGGCTGTCGCAGTAGGCGCCCGCGGCGCGCGCATGCTCGCCGGCGATCACGTCGACCAGCATGAGCGCGGCCACGATCGCGCTGAGCGCGGTGACGGTGCCCGTCGCTCGAAGGAGCCCCGTCACGAGGCCCGCGAGGAGCAGGGCGGGAGCGGCCCAGTAGAGAACGTAGATCACGGTGCGGAGGTGTGCTCGAGGCGGTGACGGAGGCCGAGGCCGGCGACGTACGGGACGATGATCGCGGCCGCCAGGAAGGCCGGACCGACCCACGCCGCACCGCAGCCCGACGAGCATACGCCCGCCCCGCTCTGACCGGCGCCAGCAGGCACCGCGAACACGAGCCCGACCAGCACCAGCGTGCCGAGGGTGCCGCGGATGCTCCGCGCAAAGCCACCGACGAAGCCGATGGCGATCAGCAGCGGGACGATGGCCAGCAGGGTGAGCATGCACCCTTGATCGACCGCTCGCGCACCGGGTCGGAGCCGGCGCGAGCGCGAACGGACGGATGGGCCGATCAGCCGCGGCCGTGCGGTTCGTCCCAGTCGATCTCGGGGCCGACGGGCACGACGCGCGTCGGGTTGATCTGCGGGTGCGTCACGTAGTAGTGGCGCTTGATGTGGTCGAAGTCGACCGTCTCCGCGACGCCGGGCTGCTGGTACAGATCGCGCGTGTAGGCCCAGAGGTTCGGGTAGTCGGCGATCCGCCGGATGTTGCACTTGAAGTGCCCGACGTACACCGGGTCGAACCGGAACAGCGTCATCGCAAGGCGCCAGTCGGCCTCCGTGATCTGGTCGCCCGTCAGGTAGCGGCGGTCGGCGAGGATGCCCTCGAGGCGGTCGAGCGAGGCGAACAGCGTGGTGACGGCCTCCTCGTAGGCGGCCTGCGTGGTCGCGAAGCCCGCGCGGTAGACGCCGTTGTTGACCGTGTCGTAGATCCAGGCGTTGAGCTCGTCGATCTCGGGCCGCAGCGCGTGGGGGTAGAAGTCCACCTCGGGGTGCTCGGCCACCGCGTCGAACTCGGAGTTCAGCATGCGGATGATCTCCGACGACTCGTTGTTGACGGCAGCGTTCGTCTTCGTGTCCCACAGCACCGGCACGGTGACGCGGCCGTCGAACGACGCGTCGGTCTGCGCGTAGCCCTCGCTCAGGTACGTCCAGCCGTGGAGCGGATCGGGCTCACCGTTCGCGGCCGAGCCGTCGCCGAACCGCCACCCGTGCTCGTCGCGGACCGGGTCGACGACCGTCAGACCGATCGCGTGCTCGAGGCCCTTGAGCTTGCGGTAGAGGATGGTGCGCGACGCCCAGGGACAGGCGTAGCTCACGTACAGGTGGTAGCGGCCGGCCTCCGCCGGGAACTCGGATGACGGATCGGCCGACACCGCGCGACGGAACGCGCTCACCTGCCGCACGAAGTTCCCGTCTCCGTCGGTCTCGGCGCTGAACTGCGCCAGGCTCTGTGCGTCGTCGCTGCTCATCTCGGGCTCCCCGGAGGTCGTTGCCTGTGCAACGATAGCTGGTAGTAGTTGTGCGCGCAACCATCTCCCCGCGTCGGGTTCAGCGCGCGCCCACCGTGGCACGTCGACCCTGCGATGCGCACCATGCCAGGACGCCAGGTCCCGGCGGTCTGCGCGGCCGATAGGCTCGCCCCATGCGCGCCGCCGTCCTGCACACGATCGGGCTCGAAGGGCCCTTTGCCGAGTCGCGTCCGCTCGCGATCGAAGACCTCGTCATCGACGAGCCCGGCACCGGCGAGGTGCTCGTGCGGATCGAGGCGGCAGGGCTCTGCCACTCCGACCTGAGCGTGGTCAACGGCACGCGGCCGCGGCCGGTCCCGATGGCGCTCGGGCACGAGGGTGCGGGGGTGGTCGAGGCCGTCGGCCCGGGCGTCACCGACCTGCAGCCGGGCGACCGGGTCGTCACCGTCTTCGTACCGAGCTGCGGCACGTGCGCGCCGTGTGCCGAGGGGCGCCCTGCCCTCTGCGAGCCCGGTGCCGCGGCGAACGGCGCCGGCACGCTCGTCGGCGGTCACGTGCGCCTGCACCGCGCCGACGGCACGCCCGTCAACCACCACCTCGGCGTGAGCTGCTTCGCCGAGCAGGCGGTCGTGCACCGCAATTCGCTCGTGAAGGTCGACGCCGAGCTTCCGCCCGAGCACGCCGCGCTCTTCGGCTGCGCGGTCCTCACGGGCGTCGGGGCGGTCGTGAACACCGCGTCGGTGAAGGCGGGCGAGTCGGTCGCCGTCGTCGGGCTCGGCGGCGTCGGGCTCGCCTCGGTACTCGGCGCCGTCGCCGCGGGCGCCCGCCGGATCGTCGCCCTCGACCTCGACCCCGCCAAGCGTGAGCTCGCCCTCGCCCTCGGCGCCACCGACGCCTTCGACGCCGCCGACCCGGAGGTCGCGCTGCAGGTCCGCGCGGAGACCGGGGGCGGCCTCGACCAGGCCTTCGAGATGGCCGGCGCCGTGCCCGCCCTCGAACTGGCCTACGCCGTCACCCGCCGAGGCGGCACGACCACCACCGCCGGCCTCTCCCACCCCGACCGCACGATGCGCCTCCAGCACCTCTCGCTCGTCGCCGAGGAACGCACGCTGCGCGGCAGCTACATCGGGGGCGCCGTGCCGGTACGCGACGTGCCGCGATTCATCGAGCTCTTCCAGCGCGGGCGGCTCCCCGTCGACCGGCTGCTCTCGTCGGTGCGCCCGCTCGCCGAGATCAACGAGGCGATGGACGACCTGCACCACGGCCGCGTCGTGCGACAGGTGTTCGTCCCGTGAGCGCGCCGTCCGCACCGCCGCGCGAGCGCAGCGCCTACGTGCGTTTCACCGAGTACCGCACCCGCTGGGCCGACAACGACCAGTTCGGCCACCTCAACAACGCGCTGTACTACCAGTTCTTCGACAGCGCGGTGAACGCCACGCTGATCGACGAGTTCGGGTTCGAGCCGAACGCCGACCCCACGATCTTCTACGTCGTGCAGACCGGCTGCACCTTCCACGCCGCCGCGGGCTACCCGGCGATCCTCGAGGTCGGCGTGCGCGTCGCCCGGCTCGGCTCGAGCAGCGTGACCTACGAGATCGCTGTGTTCGAGCAGGGCGAGGAACTCGCTGCCGCAACGGGTCACTTCGTCCACGTGCACGTCGACCGGCAGACCGAACGGCCCGTCCCGCTCAGCGACGAGCAGCGCGCCGGCTTCGCGCGGGCCTACCCCGCCAGCTAGTTCGGGTCGGCGTCCGGCTCGGACGCCGGCTCCGCGGCCGCCTCGGCCGGCCCCTCGCCGGACAGGTCGAGCTCGCGCGGCTCGGGCAGCTCGACGGCCGGTCCTCCGTCGCGCGTGCCCGCGCGCGCTCCACCGGCGCGCAGCAGCCGCTCGCGCAGCTCGTCCTCCTCCTCGGGCGCGGGATCCCACGCCGACACGTCCGGGAGCGCGGCGAGCGAATCGAGCCCGAACAGCCGCAGGAACAGGTCGGTGGTGCGGTAGAGCACCGCGCCGAAGTCGGAGCGGCCCGACTCCTCGATCAGCCCGCGTTCGAGCAACGTGGCCGTCGCCGAGTCGGCGGCGACACCACGGATCCGCGAGATCTCCGGTCGCGCGACCGGCTGCAGGTACGCGACGATCGCGAGCGTCTCCGCCTGCGCCGCGGTGAGCGGCGGGATCCGCTGGGTACTCAGCAGCGCGCGCGCCGCCGGCTCGACGATCGGATCGGTCGCGAGGCTCAGGCCGCCGGCGACGCGCTTGAGGACCAGCCCGCGCTCGCCGGGTGCGAACCGGTGGTCGAGGAGGGCGATCGCGGCATCGACGTCGTCCGCGCCGGCGCCCGTCGCCTCCACGAGGTCGGCCACGGGCACGGCCTCCGGGCTCAGGAACAGCAGGCCCTCGATGATCCGCGCGAGCGTCGGCACGTCGTGGCCCTCGGTCGCAGCTTCGGCGGCACGCTCGGCATCGGCGGCGCGCTCGGCTTCCAGACGCTCTCGACGGGTGTCGTGCTCGAACTCCTCGTCGCTCTCGCTCACGCCGCACCCTCCAACGACTCGATGGTGATGGGCCCGAGCGGCTCGGCCTGCTCCCAGGTCGCCTCGCCGCGCTTGTGGAGCTCGAGCAGCGCCCAGAGCGTGACGGCGACCGTGACGCGATCGGCCCCCTCGACGGCCTCGTCGAAGCTCAGCCGGCTCGCGCGGCGCAGCATCGAACGGAGGTGCGCGAGGCGCTGGTCGACGGTCACCCGCGCGACCGACACGTGGCCGAGGTCGATCGCCTTCGGCACCTTGAGCAGGTCGCCGATGGCTCGCCCCAGCCGCGCCGGCCGGTAGACGCCGACCGGCAGCTCGCCGCTGCGCGCATCGCGCAGCTCCTTCGGCAGCGGCGCCTGGCGGAACCGCATCCCCCACTCGCCCGTCAGGAGCGTGCGGAGGTGCTCGGCGGCCGAGCGGTAGCGGCGCGCCTCGAGCATGCGGCGGACGAGCTCGTCGGCGGCCTCCTCGGGCGCGAGCTCGTCCTCCTCCTCGCCCTCCACGGCCGGGAGCATCAGCCGACTCTTGAGCTCCAGCAGCGCGGCGATCAGGACCAGGAACTCGGTGGCGGCGTCGAGGTCGAGCTCGCCGCGCGCCCCGAGCAGGTCGAGGTAGGTGACGATCACCTCGGCGAGCTGGATCTCGAGCAGATCGACCTCCTCGCGCAGGATGAGCGAGAGCAGCAGGTCGAACGGCCCCGAGTAGCTCTCGAGGTCGAGCTCGATGTCGGCGAGGAACGCCAAGGGGCTAGCGCGCCGCGCGCGCTGCCCTCGGAACGCCGACGCCCATCGCCTCGCGCACGTCGGCCATCGTGCCGGCTGCGATCTCGGTCGCGCGCTCGGCGCCCTTGGCCAGTGCGGCCTCGAGGCCCGGCACGTCGGCACGCAGCTCGGCGTAGCGCTCGCGCAGCGGGCCGAGCTCGGCGCTGACGGCTTCGTAGGTCGCCATCTTGAGGTCGCCGTAGCCGCGGGCGCCGGCGAGCGAGGCGACCGCCTCGTCGATCGTGGTGCGGCGGCAGGCGGCGAGGATCTCCAACAGGCTCGAGACGCCCGGCTTCTCCTTCGGCGCGTACCGGATGGCCTCGGGGCCGCTCTCGGAGTCGGTGACGGCGCGCTTGAACTTCTTCTCGAGCGCCTTGGGCTCGTCGAGGATGTAGACGGTGCCCTCGATCGAACCGCTGCTCGTCGACATCTTGCGGGTCGGGTCCTGGAGGTCCATGATCCGCGCGCCGACGGGCGGCGTGCGCTGCTCGGGCACGATGAGCAGGCCGGGCTCGCCGCCCTCACCGCTGCCGGCCTCCGGCGCGAATCGGCGGTTGATGTCGCGCGCGGCATCGCGCATGAGCTCCAGGTGCTCGCGCTGGTCCTCGCCGACTGGCACCTCGCCGGCGCGGTACGCGAGCACGTCGGCCGCCATCAGCACCGGGTAGAAGAGCAGCCCGGCCGACACGAGCTCGCGCTGCTGCGCCGATTTGTCGCGGAACTGGTGCATGCGCGCGAGCCGCCCGTTGGGGACGACGGCGGAGAGCATCCACGTCAGCTCGCTGTGCTGCGGCACGTCGCTCTGGCGGAAGAGCACGCAGCGATCCGGGTCCAGGCCGGCGGCGAGCAGGATCGCCGTCGTGTCGTAGAAGAACTCGCGCAGCTCCGCGGGGTCGTAGTTGACCGTCAGCGCGTGGAGGTCGACGACGCAGAAGATCGCGTCGTCACCCGCCTCGGCGGCCCGCTCCTGGCCGTCGACGTACTGGCGGATGGCCCCGAGGTAGTTGCCGAGGTGCTTGCGACCCGTCGGCTGGATCCCGCTGAAGATGCGCACCCCCGCAGGATAGGCCGACGGGCGGCGCGGCGGAGGCTCGTAGCCTCATGGGAGCCGGACCGTGGCGGTGGTCGCCCGGCCGGGAACCGAAGGGCCGACCATGGCACGCGCAACGTTCGCCGGCGAAGTGATCGCCGAGTCGTCCGACACGATCGTCGTCGAGGGCAACCACTACTTCCCCCCGAGCAGCGTGAAGGCCGAGTTCCTCACCGACTCGAGCACCCACACCGTGTGCCCCTGGAAGGGCACGGCCTCGTACAAGTCGGTGAGCGCCGGCGGCGAAGAGGCGACCGACGGCGCCTGGTACTACCCGGAGCCGAAGGACGCTGCGAAGGAGATCGCGGGCTACTACGCGTTCTGGAAGGGCGTCACGGTCGAGGACTGAGCCCGGCCGCGACGCGCCGCCGGGACGGTCAGCGGGCCCGGACCCGCAAGGTCTGCGTCTGGATCGTGCCGTCGGTGAAGGTCAGGCGCAGACCGATGTCGACCCGCTTGGCCCGCTTCGCCGACCTCGTCACCGGCCGCACGACCTTGCTCGTGATCTTGATCCGCAGGTCGGTGGCGTTCTTCGTGTTCGCCGTCGCGGTGAGGGTGCGGCTCGTGAGCCGGACCCTCGGAGTCGCACCCTTCATCCGCACCCACATCGCGCGCCTGGACCTCGCCGCCCCCCGGTCGAACCTCCACCCGGTCGGGAGCGTCGCCCTCGCCGCTTCGAGGTGCCGGCCGCCGAAGTCGAAGAGCCGCACCGTGAGTCCCTGCTTGGCACTGAGCCGCGCGTTGGCGGGCGCCGCGCACTGCAGCCCCGACCTCGCGGAGGCGACCTGTCCGCCCTGACCGACGAACGCGCCGTCCCAGTTGCTGCCGTTCGCGCACGGATCGTCCGCCGGGAGCTGGAGCGGGCTCCTCGGGCCCGAGTCCACGGCGATCGTGAGCGCGCGCAGCGGGAGATCCGGGATCGCCGGAAAGTTCGTGACGAGCCGGCCGTCCTTGTTCACCTCCACCGTCGACGTCACCCGCTGGGCGTAGCGGCCCGTGAAGCTCAGCCCGAGTCCCGGGAGCACCTTCCCGGGGACCTTGATGAGGAAGACGTCACCGGGAATCTCCTCGGGCGCGATCGACACGCGGGCGACGGCACGGCCGACCCGCGTGCTGGCGGCGCACCGCACCGCCTCGAAGTCCGCCGGCAGGCAGGGGTTCTGCACGTTCGGGAGCGCCGCGGCGACGCCTTGCGGCAGGGTGACCGCCGCGGACTTCATCGCGGCGTCGCCCTCGGGCGAATCGAGCCGCACGTACATGCCGGGGTGCCCGCCCGGGGTGTTGTCGCCCGTGAGCTTCGCGCTCAGGGTCGGGCGGAACGGCAGGGCCGCGCAGCCCCAGTAGCTCGCCGACCCGCCGGGCGCGGCGACCTCCCCACCGTCGCCGGTCACCTCGGCGCTGTACGCCAGGGGCCCGCAGGACGACGGGTTGAGGCCGAACCCGGGCCGGTCGAGCACCACCTCGATGCGCTGCAGCTGGAGCGCGAGGCCACGGTGGCGGAGCGGCACGTCCGCGATGAAGTCCAGACCGGCATCGGTCGGCCGCAGCACGATGCGGCCGGGCACGGTCACGTCGCCGAGGTCGAGATCGCCGATCTTCGCGCGGGTCACGAGCACTGCCCCAGCGACGTCGCTGCCGCTGCGCGGCATCAGGTACATCGCCCCCGAGAGCGCGAGCGGCTGGTCGCCGGCGCCCGCGAGCACGTACATCGTGCCGATGCGCGAGCCCTCGGGGCAGGCTGCGGCCTGCGACGGCGGGAGCCCGCACTCGCTCGCGGCGTTCAGATCGGCGAGGAAGCCGGCCGGCAGGTGCACGTTCACGCGCTCGATCCACGGGCTCGCTGCCGGGCGCGTGATGACGATGCGCGAGGCCGCCTTCTTGCCGGCCTGGGCGTCGATCGGCTCGACGGACGTGGTCGGGGCGAACGGCGCGCCGCAGCCCTGGTCGATCGTGAGCGACGCATCGACGCTTCGCGCTGCCGCGCCCGAGTCCGGCGTGATGAGCGAACGGCCGGTCGTCGTGCCGCAGCGCTGCGGCGTCGAGAACAGCGCATGCGCGCCGCCGGGGAAGCTGAGCCGGAGGTCGTCGAAGCGCAGCGGCGGGGCGTCCTGGAAGGTCGCCGTGATGCGACCCTCATCGTCGACGGTCGTCGCGCCGACGAGCTTGACCCGCGGCGCGTCGGCCGCCGATGCGCCCGGCAGCGCTGCCTCGAGGTAGAGGTCGGGGAGCGTGCGCCCACCTCCCGGCGCGCCGAGGAACACCTTGCCGACGAGCGGCGTCTCGATCAGCGGCGAGGTGATGCGCACCTCGCCGGCGGCGGTGGCATCCGGGCACGTCGCCGGGGCGAGCGCGGCCGCAGCGGCGAACTGCTCCGGCGTGCAGAACACCAGGCCGTCGGCATCCGAGGCCACCTGCGCTCCGAGCTCGAGGCCCTGCGGCAGCGTGACGGCCGCGTCCTTCAGCAGCGCCGGCAGGCGTCCGCCGGCGCGGTCCTGCGCGAGGTGCACCCGCACGTCGACCGCGGTCGGCGTGGCCGGCGTGCGCTCCGCGGTCGTCACCGACACCGTCGGAGCGAACGGCAGCTGATCGCAGCCCGTGAAGCGCACCGCTGGCGTGGTGGCCGAGGTCCGCGTCGGAACGTAGGTCGACGGGTCTGCCGAGCGCGCACCACCGTAGGTCGAGAGGGCGATGTCGGCCGAGACCGGCGCCGAGCACTGCGTCGGGGTCTCCATGAAGTCCGCCGACATCGGATCGCGCACCTGATCGAAGCCGTCGGCATCGGTGTAGGCCTTCTGCGGGTGGTCGGCCTTCGCACCCCACATCCGCATCCAGATCGCCTCGACGTAGATGTCTCGCGTGCCGCTGACGGTCGCAACGCGCGGCGCGCCCGCCACCTTCGCGACCACGCGGCCCGAGCCGTCGCCCGCGAGGACGAGCCGCACCGTGAACTTGGACGGGCGCACCGCGCCGAGCCCCGCGGGCTCGAGCTGCACCCCGAGGCGCCCGAGCTCGTTCGGGCCGGAGGCCAGGCGCCAGATCGCTCCCGGGTAGTCCCCGCCGGGCTCGCGGTCCACGCCACCGACGAGCACGTGCGTGCCGAGGAAGTTCACGCTGATGCGGGCGACGGCATCGCCGACGAGGCTCTCCGTCGGGCATTGGGCATTGGCGTTGTTGCCGGCACCGGCGCCGAGCGTCCCGTCGACGCCGAACTGCGCCTCCGTACAGGTGGCGATGTTCTTGAGGTTCGCCGTCACCCCGCGCGGCAACGTGATCGCGATGTCCTTCTGGTCGTCGCCGGAGACGGACTGCGTCTTCGGATCCTTCGGATCGGAGCCCTGCACGGCATAGGACTGCCGCTGCGGGGTGTTGAAGTCGGGCTGCAGGCCGTAGCCGATGCAGAAGTCGGCGTTGACGCCCGCGCGCTGCTCGGGGACGAGATCGTCCGTGCTCGGCAGGTTGGTATAGCCGAACCAGTTCGTCTCGGGCCCCGCCGGATCGAACGCGGTGTTCGAGTAGATCGCGCCCTTCGGCTCGGCGGTGCACGGTGAGGCGGCGGTGACCGGCGTCGCGATCGAGTGGCGGATCGTGAGGTCGGCGGCGCCAGCGCCCGCGGGCACGACCGCGCCGACGAGCAGGGACGAGGCGAACAGGCGCGCGAGACGACGTGAGCGGGGCGGGTGGCAGGAGTGCACGGGAAGCTCCGGGGAATGCGCGCCAGCCCTCCATAGCGTGCGCACGGACACAGATCGAGCTGGACCCTACCCCACGGATACCCGGAGCATCGGAAATCCGTCCGGATCTGGATGCCCAAGGAACCCGAACGCCGGTACGTGGCGCGCTGGGGTCATGCCCGGCTGCGTCCGACGCCGACCGCCCGCGGCCTTCCTAGCGTGTGGGCCGCTCATCCCCGCGGACCGCTCTACCTCGCGGTCCGCCTCCCCGGAGGTCTCGCACATGTCACCGCTCGAACACGGCATCCTCGCTCCCGCCAACGACGCCAAGCGCGAGGAGATCATCGGTCTGCTCAAGGAGGCGTACTGGATGGAGATCGAGACGGTGATGAGCTACATCGCCAACTCGGTCAACCCCGACGGCGTGCGCGCGGAGAACGTGATCGAGTCGCTCGCCGCCGACATCCAGGAGGAGCTGGGCCACGCTCAGCAGTACGCGCAGCGCATCAAGGACCTCGGAGGGACGGTTCCCGGCTCCAAGGAGTTCTCGCCCGCGCAGGACTCGCTGCAGCCGCCCGCCGACAGCGGCAACATCGTGCACGTGATCAAGGGCGTGATCGAGGCCGAGGAGGGCGCGATCGACCACTACAACAAGATCATCGCCGCCACCGACGAGGATCCCGTCACCCAGGACATGGTCACGGCGATCCTCGCCGACGAGGAGGGCCACCGCCGTCAGTTCGTGGGCTTCCTCAAGGAGTACGAGAACTAGCCGCGCACGGCAGGCAGCGTGAACCAGAACTTCGAGCCCTGGCCCTCCACGCTGTCGACGCCGACCTGACCGCCGTGCGCGGCGATGATGTCGCGCACGAGCGCCAGGCCCAGGCCCGTGCCGCCGATCCGGGCCGTGGCGCCGGAGTCGACGCGGAAGAACCGGTCGAACACCCGCTCCCGTAGCTCGTGCGGGATGCCGATGCCGCGGTCGGAGACCTCGAGCCGCACGACCCCGTCGTTCTGCGTGGCGTGCACGTGCACTGCGCCGCCCTCCGGCGAGTACTTGATCGCGTTCGAGAGCAGGTTGCCGATCACGCGCCGTAGCCGCTCGCCGTCTGCTTCCACGAGCAGCGGCTCGTCGCCCACCGCCGCGTCGAGCTGGTGTTCGTCGCTCTGCGCGGAGTACAGGTTGACCTGGTCGTCGACGAGCTCGCGCACGTCGACCGCCGAGCGATGGTCGAGGCCGCGACGCTCGATGCGCTGCAGGTCGAGGAAGTCGTCGAGCAGCTCCGAGAGGCGCACCGACTGCTGGTACGCCGTGTCGAGGTACTCGGCCCGCTCGGCCTCCGGGAACTCGCGGGTGACGAGCAGCTCGGTGAAACCGAGGATCGCGGCGAGCGGGGTGCGCAGCTCGTGCGACACCGTCGCCATCAGGTCGTCCTTGGCCCGTTCCGCCTGACGTTCCTCCGTGATGTCGCGCACGACGGCGATGCGCCCGAGCAGCTCGTCGTTCGGCCCGCTCACCGGACCGGCGTAGCGGTGCACCCAGATGCCGAGGCGCGGGAGCTCGATGATCTGCGCGTCGGTGGCGAACTCGTCGCGGGCAAACTTCTCGACGCCGTCCTCGTGCCGAGAGCGGTCGGCGACGTGCTCGCCGAGCGCCTCCCGCATCTGCGGCACCGTCCACGGTTCGTCCGACCCGAGGCCGATGAGGCGCCGCGCGAACGCGTCCATCGGCGGGTTGCTGAGGATGATCTCTCCGGTGGTCGTGACGACGAGGATCGCCTCGCTGACGCTGTCGAGGACCGATCGCATCATCGCCGCCTCGCGCTCGCGCTGCGCCGAGACGAACGCGTTGAAGAGCGCGAGCGCCGACGTGTCGGCGAGGTGCTCGATCACCTGCAGGTCGTCGCCGTCGAACGGCGCGTCGTGCGTGCGCGCGAGCGAGAGCACCCCGAGCAGCTCGTCGCGGCCCGACCCGGCGAGGAGCGGGAGGTGGACCTCGTGTCGCACGGCGGTGCGTCCGCCGAGGCTCTCGTACTCCAGCGTGCTGTGGGGGTGGGTGACCACGATGGTCCGCCGCTCGCGCACCGCACGCTCGGCAGCATCGCCCGCCTCATCGGCGTGCGCTGGCGCTCCGCGCAGGCCGCGCCGCGCCGCGAGCGGGAGGCGATCGGCGGTCGCGCCCGGCGTGCGCACGTAGATCGCGCCGATCGCGCAGTCCGCAGCATCCGCGAGTTCGTCCAGGAGGCGTGCGGCGCGCGCCTCAACATCGGGCACCTGCGCGAGCGATTCCGCCACGCTCGCGAAGAGCTGGAGGCGTTCGCCGCTGATCTCGAGCTGGCGCGCGGTCTCCTCGAGCTGGCGGCCGCGCTCCTCGAGCGCGGCATTCGTCGCGGTGACGGCGGCGCTGCGGCGCTCGAGTTCGACGGCCTGCGCCTCGAGCTCGACCGACTGCGCCTCGAGCTCGGCGTTCTGCGACTCGAGCTCCGTGTGCTGGGCCTCGACCTCGTCGTGGCTCTCCTGCAGCTGCGCCGCCATCGTGTTGAGGGCCGTCGACAGGTCGACGACCTCCTCGCTGCCACGCACGTGCACCCGGGCAGCGAGATCGCCGGCGCCGATCCTGAGCGCGGCGTCGGTGATGGTCGAGAGCGGAGCGACGACGCGCCGACGGAGCGCCCGGACCAGCAGGATCAGCGTGCCGATGAACGTGAGTGCGGCGAGCACGGTGACGACCAGCGCGAGGGCCGCGCGGCTCCGGCTGGCATCGCGGTCGCGCGCAGCAGTGCGTCCGGCGAGATCGGCGAGCTCGGACACCTCGCGCCGGACCTGGTCGACCCGCTGCTTGCCCTCCTCGCTCGTCACCCGGGAGCGAGCGGAGTCGGGATCCTCCCGCGCCGTCTCGGCGGTCGGCAGCGCGTAGGTGTTCAGGTAGGCATCCGCGAGCGCGGCCACGCGGCGCGCGCGCTCGCGCTCCGCCTCACTCCGCGCGCTCTCCTCCAGCTCGGTCGTCACCGTCGGGAGCTGGTTCTGCGCCTCGTCCAGCGGATCGAGGAAGCGCTGGCGCTCCGTGATCGCGAAGCCGCGCACGGCCGTCTCGGCGTCGACGACGAGCGCGCCCACCCGCTGCGACAGCTCGGCGAGTCGCTGGTGGTCGCGTGCGCTGTCGTTCGTGCGCTCGAGCGACAGGACGGTGAGCCCGAGCACGACGAACGCCGAGGCGGCGACCGCGACCGCGGCCGCGAGGTAGCGGCCGACCTGCCGGCCGAGGCGGCTGCTGCTCATGCCGTCCGCCGATAGAGGTGCGGACGGATGCGTTCGAGACCGAGCGACCCAGGATCCCCGAGGCGTTCGCTGCGGCCGAGCATCAGGATTCCGCCGGGACGCAGGGCGCGCGCGAGGGTCCGGTGCACCGCCCGACGCGGCTCGTCGGAGAGGTAGATCGCCATGTTGCGGCAGAGGACGAGGTCCCAACCGGCGCCGGGCGCGCCCTGCCGTGCGACGTCGCGGCATTCGAAGCGCAGCTTCGCGTCGGCCGGCACGCGCACACCACCGAGCTCGCTCGTGCTCGGGTTCAGCAAACGCGCGATGCGCACGTTCTCGGCGAGCACGTCGCTCCCCAGGACCGTCGCCGCGGCGGCGCGGCCGAGGCGCGTGAGCACCGCCGCGAGCGACCACACCTCCTCCCCGGTGGAGCAGCCCGCCGACCACGCGCGGATGGGCCGGCTCGGACGGGGCTCGTCGAAGAGCACGTCGGTGAGGACTTCGAACTGGGCGGGGTCGCGGAACATGCTGGTGACGGAGATCGCTACGGAGCGTCGGAACGCCGTGCGGGCGTCATCGTCGCCGATGATCCGGCGGCGCAGGTCCTCCACGTCGTCGAGGCGCGCGGCGAGGAGGGCTCGCTGGACGCGAGCTTCCACGTGGCTGCGGCGAAAGCTGGTCAGATCGAGGGCGCAGGCGGCGGAGAGCTGCTCGACGTCCCGGTCGGACAGCACCGCGGTCATGCCAAGAGGGCCTCTGGACCGAATCGCTCGCGGACGAGGTCGAGCAGCGCCCGAGGTGAGAACGGCTTGGTCATGTACGCGTCGATCTTGACCTCGTCCGCGGCGTCACGATCAGCCGGCAGCGTGCGGGCCGTGAGCATCACGATCGGGATCTTCGCCGTGTCGGGATCCTCTCGGAGCGCTCGCGCGACCTCGATGCCGGTGCGCCCCGGCATCGACCAGTCCAGGAGCACGAGGTCCGGGTGCTCAGCCTGGGCGGCGGCCAGCGCGGCGTCGCCGTCCGCCGCCTCCACCAGCCGGATCCGACCGGTGTCGAGGGTCACGCGCACGAGGCGGCGCAGCGCGGGTTCGTCGTCGGCGATCAGGATCGTCGGCATCAGGCGTCGTGGTGCTCCAGCAGCGCGGACAGGTGGTCTTCTTCGATGCGGGTGAGGGTGCCCACGCACGCGGGGTCGAACTGGGTGCCGGCGAGCCGGACCACCTCGTCGATCGCAGCGGCGAGCGGCAGGCCCGAGCGGTACGGGCGGTCGCTGGTCATCGCGTCGATGGTGTCGGCGATCGCGAAGAGGCGGGCGCCGATCGGGATCTCCTCGCCGGCGAGCCCGTCCGGGTAGCCGGTGCCGTCCCAGCGCTCGTGGTGGTGCAGCACCACGTCCACGGCGCCGGCCAGGAACGGCACGGCCGCGAGGATGCGGGCGCCCTCCACCGGGTGCTGGCGGATGAAGCGCCACTCGTCGCTCGAGAGCGCGCCGGCCTTGCTGAGCACCGCGTCCGGGACGGCGAGCTTGCCCACGTCGTGCAGGAGGAAGCCGTACTCCAGCTGGGGGTCGCGGGCGGCGTCGCCGAGGTGGGCCTGCGCGAGCAACGCTCCGAGCCGGGAGACGCGGCGGATGTGGCCGCCCGTCGTGGAGTCCTTGCTCTCGACGGCGACGGCGAGCGCCTCGACCGTGTTGCGGTAGCTCTGCTCGAGGTCGGCGAAGGCGTGCAGCTCGCGCCCGTAGCTGTCGAGCATCTCCTTCGCGTACACCGCGAGCTGTTCGCGGTCGCGGCTCACCTGCGAGATGTCGCGAGCCGAGAACAGCACGCCGTCCGGGTGACCGTCGGCATCGAGGAAGGTGGTCGTCGAGACGGCGAGCTCATGCGGGCCGCCCTCCCGGTCGGTCCAGACGACGGTCGCATCGACGAGGTCCTCCGCGCCGGCGACCACGGCCCAGTCCGCGTGCCCGGGCCATGGCGGCGCGAACGGCGGGCTCTGGCCGATGAGTTCGCTCGCGGCGAAGCCGAGCACCCGGTGCCCACCCTCGCTCCAGCGGCGAAGCACGCCGTCGCGATCGGTCTCGAAGGCGATGAGGACTCGGTCGGCGTTCTCGCGCTCGAGCGTCAGATTGGTCTGGCCTGCGGGCGTGCTCACGGTCCCTCTCCCCAGGAAGCGTGTGGAGCGACACCCTTGGGCGTCGCCGCTTTCTTCGCGAGCGCCCATATTGGTCCAACCGGAAGTTGAGACAGTGATATATGGCGCGTTGACGTTCGAACCTGGTCGGATGAACGAGACCGTGCGCGCATTCGTGCCGCCTGGCCCGGGTTGCCCAGGGCCAGACGGCGAGGTGCTGGGGCGTGCGGCGATCTTGCCCTACGCCCCGCGGAGCGTTAGAGCGGCTGGCGGATGACCGGCCGCTTGGCCGCAGCTGCCTCATCGAGACGACGCACGGGCGTCGTGTACGGCGCGTTCTGGGCGACCGTCGGATCCTCCGCGGCCTCGGCGAGGATGTCGGCGATGGCCTCGGCGAAGAGGTCGAGCGTCTCCTTCGTCTCGGTCTCCGTCGGTTCGATGAGCAGCGCTTCGTCGACGAGCAGCGGGAAGTACACCGTCGGCGGGTGGTACCCGTGATCGAGCAGGCGCTTGGCCAGGTCGAGCGTCTTGATCCCCAGCTCGCGCTTCATCGGGGTGCCCGAGAGGACGAACTCGTGCATGCAGCGGTCGCCGAAGGCGAGCGGCAGGTGGTCGCCTGCGAGTTCCTTGAGGCGCGCGAGCAGGTAGTTCGCGTTGAGCACGGCCGTCTCCGACGCGTCCTGCAGACCCGGGCCACCGAGCGAGCAGATGTACGCGTACGAGCGCACGAAGCACCCGTAGTTGCCCTGGAAACCGCGGAGCTTCCCGATCGACGCGGAGCCCGGCCCCTCGGCGGGCGCATCGAGCAGGTCGAACGAGCCGTCCTCGAGCTTCTGGATGACGGGCACCGGGAGGTACGGCGCGATGCGATCGCTGACGGCGATCGGACCGGAGCCCGGGCCGCCGCCGCCGTGCGGCTGCGTGAAGCTCTTGTGGAGGTTGTAGTGGACGATGTCGAAGCCCATGTCGCCCGGACGGCTGCGACCCATGACGGCGTTGAGGTTCGCGCCGTCGTAGTACAGCGTCGCGCCGACCTCGTGGACGATCTTGGCGATCTCCTCGATGTTCGGATCGAACACGCCGAGCGTGTTCGGGTTCGTGAGCATCAGGCACGCGACCTGGTCGTCGGTCTTCGCGCGGAGGTCGTCGAGGTCGACGCCACCGGTCGGGCTCGTCTTGACGGGCACGACCTCGTAGCCGGCGACGGTGACGGTCGCCGGGTTCGTGCCGTGCGACGTGTCCGGCGCGAGCACCTTCGTGCGGTGCTCACCGCGAGCCTCGTGGTAGGCGCGGGTGACGAGGAGGCCGGCGAGCTCGCCGTGGCTCCCGGCCGACGGCTGCAGGCACACGTGCGGCAGACCAGCGACCTCCCCGAGCGCACGCTCGAGGTTGTACATCAGCTCGAGGGCACCCTGCGCACGGCGCGGATCCTGGAGCGGGTGCAGGCGCGCGTGCCCGGACAGGGCCGTGACCCGCTCGTGCAGACGCGGGTTGTGCTTCATCGTGCACGAGCCGAGCGGGTAGAAGCCCGAGTCGAGATCGAAGTTGCGGCGCGAGAGGCGCACGTAGTGGCGCACGAGTTCCGGCTCGCTCACCTGCGGCAGGCGCGCCGGCTCGCTGCGGCGGGCCGAGGCGGGCAGCAGCCCGTCGACCTGCGGCACGTCGAGTGCCGGGGCGGTGAACGCGCGCCGTCCGGCAGCACCCTTCTCGTAGATCGTGGTCGCGCGCTCGCGCTGCATCGGCGTGGCGGCCGACGCATCGGCCGGCGGACGCTCGTAGGCGCTGGTCACGCTCTCGACGGCGGTCATGCCGTCACCTCCTGTCGGGCGACCGGGCTCGTTGCGCGGCCCTCGCCGTTCCGCGCAGCGGCGATCGCCTCGGCGAGCACGGTCGCGAGGCGATCGATGTCGGCGCGGCTGCGCTGCTCGGTGAGGGCGACGAGCAGGCCACCCTCCCACTCCGGGCGCACGCGGCCGAGGTCGAACCCGGGGTTCACGCCGCGGTCCTGCGCGAGCGAGATCACGTCGGCGACGGTCACGTCGTCCGGCAGCTGCACGGCGAACTCGCGGACCACCGGCTGGCTGTGGAGGGCCGTGACCCCGTCGAGGCCGGTGAGCACCTCGCGGGCGTAGTGGGTGCGCTGGAGCAGCAGCTCGCCGAGCTCGACGAGGCCATCGCGGCCCAGCCAGCCGAGGTAGACCACGCCGGCCAGCGCGTTGAGCGCCTGCGCGGTGCAGATGTTCGAGGTGGCCTTCTCACGGCGGATGTGCTGCTCGCGGGTCTGGAGCGTGAGCACGAAGCCGCGGCGGCCGTCGGCGTCGACGGTCTCGCCCGCGATGCGACCCGGCATGCGGCGCGTGTGCTCCTTCGTCGCGGCGAAGAAGCCGAACGACGGCCCGCCGAAGTCGAGGCGGTTGCCGAGCGTCTGCCCCTCGCCGACGCAGACGTCGACGCCCTGGTTGCCCGGTGCCTCGAGCACGCCGAGCGCGATCGGATCGGCCTGGCAGATCGACTGCGCACCCGCGGAGTGCGCGAGATCCGACAGCGCCTGGACGTCTTCAACGGCGCCGAGGAAGTTCGGCTGCTGGAAGACGACCGCGCTCACCTCGTCGTTCAGCAGCTCCTCGAGGGCGGCGAGATCGGTGACGCCGTCCTTCAGCGGAACCTCGACCACCTCGGTGCCGTAGCCGACGCTGAGGGTCTCGAGCGTCTTGCGGCTGTCGGGGTGCAGGCCGGCGGAGACGAGGTAGCGCGGGCGCTTGTTCGCGAGCTTGGCGAGGTAACCGGCGGCGGCGACGGCGCTCGGTCCCTCGTACACCGACGCGTTGGAGATGTCGAGGCCCGTGAGCTCGCAGATCGCGGTCTGGTACTCGAACATCACCTGCAGCCCGCCCTGGCTCACCTCGGGCTGGTAGGGCGTGTACGGGGTGAGGAACTCGGAGCGACCCAGCAGCATGTCGATCATCGCCGGCACGTAGTGGTCGTACATCCCTGCGCCGAGGAACGTGATCTCGTCCTCGGCGGAGGTGTTCTTGCGCGCCAGGTCGAGGAGGTGCGCGTAGACCTCCTGCTCCGGCTTGCCGTCGGGCAGGTCGAGACCGCCCTGCAGGCGGACGCCTTCGGGGATCTGCCCGTCGAAGAGCTCTTCGAGCGAGTGCACGCCGATGGTGGCGAGCATCGCCTCGCGATCAGCGTCGGTGACAGCGGTGTAGCGGCTCACGCGCAACCTTGGGTCGGGAACGACATCCGACCGAGCAGTATGGCGACTCGCGCGCGCGATCCGTTGGCCGCACGGCCAGGTTCTGCCGTTGCACCCCGCTACGTGGGGGCGTTACCCTGGAGTCCGGTGCTCGATCTCACGGTCCGCGCACTCGAGTCGGCGCGCTCCCGCGCGTTCGGTCTCCTCCTCGCGCTCTCACTCCCCCTCCTGCTCGCCGCCTCGTCGGCGCACGCCGACGAGTCCGGATCCGGGCCCGTCCTCGGTGCCGTGCCTTCGCCGCGGATCGAAGGTGGCACCGTGATCGACGGCAACACCACGCCCTCGGCGGTCTACCTCGTGCGGGGCTCGAACACCTGCACCGGCTCGCTGATCGCCACGAACCTCGTGCTCACCGCCGCACACTGCGTCTTCAGCAACGGCGCCGCGGTGGATCCGTCCGGGATGACCGCCTGGCTCGGGTTCCGCGGCGTCGTGAACGGGAAGATGACCTTCGAGCAGGCGATCCCCGGTGCCGGGCTGCGCGTGCACCCCGGGTACGACCCCGTCCCGACCGTCTCGCCGTACGACGTCGCAGTGCTGCGCCTCGCGGGCAACGCCGACCTCGCGCGGGCGACGATCGAGACGGTCGCACTGCCGACCCCCGCCACCGCCGTGACCGACGAGGAACTGCGCACGATCAGCGGGTACGGCCGCCAGACCGCCGGCAAGGACGGCACCCTGCGCTCGCTGAGCTTCATCGACGACCGGCCCGAGGACTGCACGGTGGCCGACGGCGCCGTTACCAACTGTGCCCACGCGCCCGCCGGTCAGGCCTGCCCGGGCGACAGCGGCGGCGGCGTGCTCGTCGGCCGTGCGGGCGGTCCGGTGGTCGTCGGCGTCATGCGCTCGGTGGTGTTGCCGTGCACGGCCGGCAACTTCATGGCCTACACCGACGTGACGGCTCCGGCGGTGCTCGCATTCGTCAACGGGTCCGACAGTCCGCCCGAGGCGCCGATGCAGGCCACGCGCACCGGGTCGCTCGAGGTGCACGGCCTCACCGTCACCTGCGTCGCCAACACGTGGACCGGCGCCCCGACCCTCGACTTCGCCTTCCGCGCCGTCGGCGCCACCACGCCGCTCCAGTTCGGCCCGGGCAACGTCACGCGTGCTCCCGCCGGCACCAAGCTCGAGTGCTTCGTCCGCGCGAGGAACGCAGGCGGCACCGGCCTGGCCCGCGTCGCGACGTCGGACGAGCTCGTGCCGCTCACCCCCGACCGTCCACCTGACCGCGACCACGTCGGCGGCCAAGGTCTTCGCCTACGACTTCTCCGGCCCGCCCGAGAGCCCCAACCTGCGGGCCGAGCTACGGCGGACCGGCGGGGCGACGACCAGCCGGCCGCTCGCCCCGGGCAATGGGACGTTCCCCGGGCCGAGCGGTCCGGGCCGGTTCGACGTGTGCGTCCTGTCGGATGCAGTCGGCGACTACGCCGCCGCGAGCGCCTGCCTCACGGTCACCCGCCCCGGGCTGGCATCGCACCTGAGCCGGGCGGCGTGGAAACGCCGCACGGGCCGCGCGCGCACGATCCGCCTCTCGACGACGGCGACGGTGGCACAGCCGGCCCGCATCACGTGGCGCCTACGGCCGTGCGCGCGGTGCGCGATCACGCGCTCGGTGAAGCGCAGCGTCGTGCTGAAGCCGGGCTCCAGGCGAGCGTTCACGTCGCCGCTCGTGCCGCGCGGCTGGAACCTCAGCGTGTCGGTGCGCTGGAGCGCGATCGTCGACGGCGGCGCGCCCTATGCGGCGGCCACGAAGGTCCTCAGGTAGCCGAGGAGGTCGGCGGGACGAGCACGCCCCGCCGAGCCGCAGCCCTAGGAGAGGGTCTCGACGTAGGCGTCGCGGTCGAGCAGTTCGCTCACCTGCGACGGATCGGCCAGGCGCACCTTGACCATCCAGCCGGCCTCGTACGGATCGTCGTTGATCGACTCCGGCGCATCGCCGAGCGCGTCGTTGACCTCGATGATCTCGCCGGTCAGCGGCGCGATCACGTCGGAGACGGCCTTGACCGACTCGACCTCGGCGTACGACTCGTCCTTCGTGACGGTGGTGCCGACGGCCGGCGGATCGAAGAAGACGACCTCGCCGAGGGAGTCCTGGGCGTACCAGGTGATGCCGAAGGTGGCGACGTCGCCGTCGATCCGCGCCCAGTCGTGCTGGGGGTGGTAGAGGAGCTCGTCGGGGTAGCTGGCGTCAGACATGGCTAGGCGAGGTCCTTCGAGGTGTAGAGGGGGCGTGCTTCGACGACGGCTGCGCGGTGCTTGCCGCGCACGTCGACGGTGAAGACGGTGCCGACGGCGGAGCGCTCGCGGGGAACGTAGGCGAGGCCGATGCCCTTTGCAAGCGTCGGCGAGAACGTGCCGGAGGTGACGGTGCCACCGCCGACCACGGCGTTGCCACCGCGCGGGATTCCGGTCTCGGTCAGCGTGAACGGCACGAGCACCTCGGCGGTGCTCTCGGCACGGGCCCGGGCGACGGCCTCGTGGCCGATGTGGCCGGTTGCCTCCTTCACGGCCCAGCCGAGCCCGGCCTCGATCGGATTGCGGCCGGCGTCCATGTCGTTGCCGTAGAGGTGGTAGCAGGCCTCGAGGCGCAGGGTGTCGCGTGCGCCGAGGCCGATCGGCGCCACGCCGGCCTCGAGGAGCGCGTCCCACAGCGCGGGCGCATCACCCGGGGCGACGAGCAGCTCGACGCCGTCCTCGCCCGTGTAGCCGGTGCCGCAGATCAGCGCGCTCACGCCCGCGACGGTGCCGCGGGCGACCTGGAAGCGAGCCGGCAGCTGGCCGCCGTCGGTGAGGCCGGCGACGATGCCGCGGGCCGTCGGGCCCTGCACGGCGAGCATCGCGTAGTCGTCGGCCGCGTCGACGAGCTCGAGCTCGAGGTCGCCCGCACCGGCCTGCGCGTGGTGCCCGAACCAGGTGAAGTCGGTGCCGTGGTTCGCCGCGTTCGTGACGGTGAGGTACTCGTCCTCGGCCAGGCGGTACGTGAAGATGTCGTCGAACACGCCGCCGTCGGGACGCAGGATCAGGCCGTACTGCGCGCCGCCGACGGCGATCTTGGAGACGTCGTTCGTCGTGAGGTGCTGCAGGGCCGCGAGCGCGCCGGGGCCGCGGGTGATGATCTGCCCCATGTGGCTCACGTCGAAGACGCCGGCGGCGGTGCGCACGGCGTCGTGCTCCTGGCGCACGCCCTCGTACTGCACGGGCATGTCCCAGCCCGCGAACGGGACGAGCTTGGCGCCGGCAGCGGCGTGACGGTCGTAGAGCGAGGTGCGGCGCAGGACGGCGGTCATCGAGCGCCGTAGGTTACCGAGCCGCGAGGCGCGCGCCCTCCGCGCCGTGCAGGCGGCCGGGTGCACCTCTCCGGGCCGGAGCGACCATCGACCGAACAAGCGTCCGGTAGGTTAGGTTGCGGTCGTGGCCAGCGCAGCGCAGAGAGTCGCCCGGGAGATGGGCAGCGACGCCGGCTGGATCTGGTCGGTGAGCTTCGAGGTCGCCGACCAGGTGCACTCCGGGCTGCCGGCGTTCCACTCGCGCCCCGAGCTGCGCGATGCGAGCACCGCCGGCGGCGCCGACATCGTCGAGCACTTCCTCGAGATGCTCGCAGACGACATCCCCGAGACCCGCGTGGAGCCCGGCTCGAAGGCTCGCGGCTACGTGCGCCTGCTCGTCGAACGGCGGATCGGCGCCGATGACCTCGCCGGCGCGTACCGGATCGGCGTCCGCACCTTCTGGGCCCGGTGGACGGCTGTGCTCGAGGAGCGCACCACGCCCGAGGAGTACCCGACCGCGCTCACCGAGAGCACCCGGTACATCCTCGCCTGGGCCGACGCGCTGACCGAACGGGTGACGGCGATGCACGCCGAGGAGCGCGCGCTCTGGAGCCGGGACCCCCGAGGCCGTCCGGCACGACACGATCCGCGCGATCCTCGATGGCAGGCCCGTCGAGCGCGACCTCGCCGAGCAGCGCCTGCGGTACGCGATGGACCGTCCGCACCGCTGCCTCGTGGTGTGGGCGGACGGACCGACCGTCGACCTGCGCCCCGAGCGGCTGCGTCAGACCGTCCCTGCGCTCTTCCGCGGCAACGCCGAGCCGGCGATCGTGACGCTGCCGCTCGGTCCGTCGATCGCCGTCTGGTGGTCGCCGCCAGATCCGCGGGCGCTCGCCGTTCCCGAGCAGATCGACCCGGCCGTGCGCGGGGCGATCGGGCCGGTCGCCCACGGCATCGCGGGATTTCGCGCCAGCTACCTCGATGCGCTCGGCGCGCGGCGAGTGGCCGTGCTCGAGCAGGCGCCGGCCGGTTCGTTGACCGACCACGCCGACGTGGCGGTGCGCGCCCTGGCGAGCGCAGATCTCGAACAGGCGGCGCGGTTTGTGCGCGGGGCGCTCGGCGATCTCGGCGAGACCGACCCGGCCGTCCGCGAGCTCGCCGCGACGCTGCACGCGTTCCTCGACCACGGCTCCAACCTGCGCGCCACCGCCAGCGCGATGGGCGTGCATCACAACACCGTCGCGAACCGCATCCGCCGGGCCGAGGCGCTCCTGCCCCACCCCACCGTCGGCCGCACCGCCGAGATCCTCCTCGCGCTCGAGCTCCTCGCCATCGCCGATCACACCGGTGGCCACGAACCCCATGCGGTCGGCGCGCGCGCCGCCGCCGGCGCCGCGCTCCCCGGCCTGCTCTGAGCACAGCACGCGGCGGCGGGCTGCTGAACGTCGAGCCCCCGCCCATCGGCGCCTGAGCTCGCCGGTCAGCGCAGCGGTTCGGGGGTGGCGCTCGCCGTGCGGCCGGGAATCGGCTCGGCGCCGAGCGGCGCCCCGGGTTCGTGGCCCGGCCTGGCGGGGATGCGGCTCATGGCGCGCTCGGCCATCGCTGCGATGGTGAGCGACGGGTTGACCCCCACGTTCGCCGGGACCGCCGAGCCGTCGCACACGAGCAGACCGTCGTAGCCGTGGACGCGATGATCGGCGTCGACGACGCCCGTCTGCGGGGAGTCGCCGATCACCGCCCCGCCGAGGATGTGGGCCGTCGTCGGGATGCTCAGCAGCGCCTCGGGCACCGATGAGCCGGGCGCCCCGCCCGTCTCCCGCGCGAGCCAGGCCGCGAACGCGTTCGCCGCGGGGATGTACGTCGGGTTCGGATGGTCGGGATTCTGCCGCGTCTGCATGCGCACACCGCGGCCGAGGCGGCGACGTTTGAACGTGAAGTCCATCGACCCGTCGAGCGTCTGCATCACGAGCACCCCGATGGATCGCTCGCTCCAGCGTGGTTTCAGGCTCACCTCGAGGAGCCAGCGGGGGTGGCGGAGCATCGCGCCGACCCACTTGAGCGGCCGCGTGACGCGCGTCCCGCCGCCCGTCATGACCGTGAACAGCGGCCGGATCGCGCCGCCGCCTGCGCCGTAGGTGAACGTCTCGATATGGGTGTGCGGATCGGGGTAGATCGACGACGTGATCGCGACGCGCTTGCTGAGTGCCGCCGCTCGTCCCTCCGGCACCGTCACGACGAGCACGGCCTCGCTGTTCGTGCGGATCAGCCGTCCGACGCGATCGGGCATGCGCGGCAGGTCGCCCGCGAACCGGCATCGCGCCAGCAGTTCGTTCGTGCCGAGCGCGCCGCCCGCGAGGACCACGCCACGCGCCCGGATCACCTCGGTGCGTCGGCGCAGCCGCCGGCCGGTCGCCTCATGGGCGACGAGCCAGCCCCGCGATCCGTCGGCATCGGCACCTCCGATCGGCCGCACGCTCACCACCTCCCGTCCGGCGCGGATCCGGGCGCCGTGTCGCGCGGCGAACCAGAGGTAGTTGTGGTCGGTGCTGTTCTTCGCGCCGTGCGCGCAGCCGAGCATGCACCGGCCGCAGCGGTTGCGCCCGTGCGCGCTGGCCCGTCGCCGCCGAAGTACGGGTCGGGGACCGTGCGGCCGGGCGTGTCGAGGTACGCGCCGACGCGCGCTTTGCGGTAGCTCTCCTGCACCCCGAGCTCGTCGCCGTAGCGCCGGAGCAGGCGGTCGGCCGGGTCGTCGTCCTGCACGTCCGTCACGCCGAGCATCCGCTGCGCCGTCTCGTAGTGCGGCGCCAGTTCCTCGTGCCAGTCGGCGAGTCCGGCCCATTGCGGGTCGTCGAAGAACGCGCGCGGCGGCGTGTAGAGCGTCATCGCGTACACGAGGCTGCCGCCACCGACGCCCGCGCCGCTCATCACGAGCACGTCCTTGAAGAGCGTCATCTTGAACAGTCCGCGCAGCCCGAGCCGCGGTGCGTAGAGGTAGCGGCGCAGGTCCCAGCTGCTGCGCGGCATCTCGGCTGCGCCGCGGAAGTGCTCGCCGCGCTCGAGGACGGTCACGCGGTGGCCCTTCTCCTCGAGCCGCAAGGCGCTCACGCTCCCGCCGAACCCGGAGCCGACGACGACCCAATCGGTGTCGAACTCCTCCTGCGGTGCCTCCTCGACCATGCGACCAGCGTCGCCGATCACCGAGGTGCGCCGTTGGCGGAAACACATAGCCGGGCACGACCGGCGTGTACGCAGCGCACCCGGCCGAGCGGTCAGGCGTAGTTCGGCGCGCGGCGCTCGAGGAAGGCGGCGACGCCCTCGGCGAACTCCGCGCTGCGGGCACGCTCGCCCTGCGAGGCGGCCTCCAGGTCGAGCACCTCGGCCAGGCCGGCGTCGATCACCCCACCCTGCAGGCGCTTGGCGGCCGCGAGCGCGCCGGGCGCCCCGGCCGCGAGCCGACCGGCGAGCTCGGCAGCCGTCGCGGGGAGGGCGTCGTCGGCGACGACCCGGTTCACGAGCCCCCACGCCAGCGCATCCTGCGCGCCGACGGGCGTGTTGAGGAGCAGCGCTTCGGCCGCGCGGACGGGCCCGATGCGGGCGGTGAGCAGGTGCGAGAGGCCACCGTCCGGTGAGAGCCCGACCTGCGTGAAGCCGGCGATGAACGTGGCCGAGTCGCCGGCGACGACGAGGTCGGCCGCGAGCGCGATCGAGCAGCCCACGCCGACCGCGACACCGCAGACGGCCGACACCACGGGCTTGGGCGCCTCGCGGATCGCCAGGATCAGCGGGTTGAACGCCTCGCGCAGGACGAGCTCCACGTCGGGGCCACCGCTCTCGAGCACCGGACCGTCCATCTCGCGCAGATCGGCGCCGGCGGAGAACGCACGACCCCCAGCGCCGGTCAGCACGATCGCCCGGACGTCTCCGTCGGCGGCGGCGGCGCGCACGGCGTCCCGGAGGAGCAGACCGGTGCGGTAGGACGTCGCGTTCATCCGCTCGGGACGGTCGATGGTGATCGTCTCGACGGCGCCGTCGCGCTCGATACGGAGGTGGCCGGTGGCGTCGATCGCGCTCATCCACCGAGGGTACGGCTCCCGCGGGCCGGTTGTGCGAAGGCCTCACGGCAGCGGGCCCGATTGGGCGACGACGACCGTGCAGCGCGCGACGGCTCGGGCGAGGATCGCGCCATGACCGCCGTCCACCAGCCTGCCACCGTCGCCGCGACGCTCCCAGCGGCGCTCGCCGTCACCGTCGCGAGCCGGCCCGACGCCGTCGCCGTGCGCACCGCCGACGGCGCCTCCTCGCTGACCTGGCGCGCGCTCGAGGAGCAGGCGCGGCGCCTGGCCGCCGTCGTCCGCGGGCTCGGCGTCCAGCCGGGTGACACCGTCGCCGTGCACCTCACCAACAGCCTGCCGTTCTACGTCGCCGACCTGGGCGTCGTGCTCGCCGGCGCGGTGCCCGTCCCGATCTACGCGACCGCATCCGCGGAGCAGATCGCCCACGTCGCCGACGATGCCGGCGTGGTCGCGGCGATCACGGAGGCGGCGTTCGCGCCCCGCCTGCTCGAGGGCCTCGCGGGGCGATCGGAGGTGCCGGTGCTGTGCGTCGAACCGGGCATCGCCGGGACGTTCGGCTGGGACGACCGACTCGTGGCCGCTGCGCCGCTCACGGATGCCGAGCTGTACCCCGCGCGTGCCGATGACCTCCTCACGATCATCTACACGTCGGGGACGACCGGCCGGAGCAAGGGGGTCGAGCTCACCCACGCGGCGCTGCTCGGCGCGACGGCGTCGGTGGCGGCGTTCGCGGAGCTCGGCGAGGACGGCGGCCGCGTCGTGAGCTGGTTGCCGCTCGCCCACATCGCCGAGCGCGTCGCCTCCTACTACGGCGCCGTCGCCTACGGCCTGGAGGTCGTGGTGTGCCCTGATCCGGCCGCCGTCGCGGAGGTGCTGCCGGCCGCCAGGCCGACGTTCTTCTTCGCCGTGCCGCGGTTCTGGGAGAAGCTGCGGGCCGGCATCGAGGCGAAGATCGCCGCCCTGCCCGAGGAGATCCAGCAGGCCTACGAGGCCCGCACCCCCGAGATCCTCGGCGCGCTGCGGCAGGCGGTCGGACTCGGCGAGGTGCGCGTGGCCTCGGTGGGCGCCGCGCCGTGCGATCCCGACCTCATCACGTTCTTCCACGAGCTCGGGATCCCGCTCGGCGAGATCTACGGCATGACCGAGAACGCCGCCTGCTGCACCGTCAACCCGCTCGGGGCCGTGCGAATCGGCTCGGCGGGGCTCCCGATGCCGGGCGTCGAGCTGCGGATCGGCGACGACGGCGAGGTGGAGATGCGCGGACCGAGCCTCATGGCCCGCTACCGCAACCTGCCCGACGCGACGGTCGAGGCGTTCACGGATGACGGCTTCCTGCGGACCGGCGACATCGGCCGCCTCGACGAGGACGGCTACCTCTGGCTGTTCGACCGCAAGAAGGAGATCAGCATCGGCGCGGGCGGCAAGAACATGTCGCCGTCGGCGATCGAGGCGGCGATCGCGTCGGCCGGGGCGGAGATCGGCCACGTGTGCGCGATCGGTGACCGCCGCCCGTACAACGTCGCGCTGGTCGTGCCCGACCGCGACGTGGTCGGTGAACCCGAGGCGTGGCCCGACGACCTCGACGCGCGGATCGCCGCCGCCGTGGAGCGCGGCAACGCGCGGCTCGCGCGCGTGGAGCAGGTCAAGCGCTTCCACGTGGTCCGCGACGCATGGCTGCCGGGCGGCCGTGCCCTCACGCCGACGATGAAGCTGCGCCGCCGCAACGTCGAGGCCGACTACGCCGAGGCGATCCAGGCGCTCTACGACGAAGCGTGAGCCGAGCGGCCGGGGTGGCTACGGCTCGAGGCCCGAACGCTCGGCGATCCCGCGGTAGACCACCGAGAAGTCGCGGCCGGCGTCCGAGCCCTCGCCGATCGCGGCGTAGAGCCGCTGCGCGTGGTGGCCGAGCTCGGTCTCGGTGCCGGTGCGCTCCGCGGCGGAGATCGCGAGGCCGAGGTCCTTGTTCATCAGGCTGACGGCGAACCCCGGCTCGTAGCCGCGCGCCGACGGACTGCCGTCGACCGGGCCCGGCACCGGGCAGTTCGTGGTGAGCGCCCAGCACGCGCCGGTGGCGACGGATGCGACGTCGTAGAACGCCTGCGCCTCCACCCCGAGGTTCTGCGCGAGCGCGAACGCCTCGGCGACGCCGATCTGGTGGATCGCGAGGAGCATGTTGTTGCAGAGCTTCACGGCCTGTCCGGAGCCGGGCGGACCGCAGTGCACCGCGCGCGACCCGAGCACGGCGAGCAGCGGCTGCGCGCGTTCGAAGGCCTCGGCCGAGCCGCCGACCATGAAGGCGAGCGTGCCGGCCTTCGCGCCGACCACCCCGCCCGAGAGCGGCGCGTCGACGGCGAGCAAGCCGGCCTCGGTCGCTTCGCGTGATGCGGTGCGGGCCTCCTCGACATCGATCGTCGACGTGTCGATCAGGAGCGCGCCCACCCCGGCGTTCGCGACCCACGCCGTCCGCGCCTCGGTAGACGTCGAGTACGAGCGGCCCGCTCGGCAGCGACGTGAGGACGGCCGCCGCCCCCCTGCACCGCCGCGGGGGACGTCGGCTGCGATCTCGACGCCGGCCGCCTGCGCCTCCGCGAGCGCCTCCGGCGCGAGGTCGAACCCGCGCACGCGGTAGCCGCCGGCGACGAGGTTCGCGGCCATCGGCCCGCCGATGTGCCCGAGGCCGATCACGGCGACGGTGCTGCCCGGCGCGAGGGCCGGCTGGTCGGTCGGGCTCATGGCCTCGCCTCCTGCTCCTGCGGACCGGCCGCGACCTCGCGCGCCGGGAAGAACCGTCCGACGGACGCCGCGTCGACCTGCGGGAGCGTCGGCGGATCCCAGCGCGGGCTGCGGTCCTTGTCGATCACCTGCGCGCGGATGCCCTCGGCGAAGTCCGCGGCGCGCAGGAACGCGCACGAGGTCGCGAACTCCTGCTCGAGCGCCGCCTCGAGGTTCGGGAGCTGCGCCGCCCGGCGCAGCGCCTGGAGCGTGACCTTCAGGGAGGTCGGAGAGGCGCGGCGCAGCGCGGTCGCGGCGCGCGCGCGGCCGCAGCGTTCGACTCGCCGGCAGCGTCGAGCCGGGCCAGGATGGTCTCGGCCGAATCGCCACCGTACGCCTCGTCGATCCAGGCTCGGTCCTCGGCGAGCGTGCCGGCGGGCAGGTCGATGGGTGGCACGGCCGCGGCGGCGGCGGCGATCGCCTCGTCGGGTGGGGTCCCGGCGCGCAGGGCATCCGTGAGGCCGCCGATCGCGTCGGCGGCGACGACGGCGTCGGCGAGACCGAGCACGAGCGCGTCCTCGGCGCCCGCCCGGCCGGCGGTGAGCGCGAGGTGCGTGCCGAGCTCGCCGGGGGCGCGGGGCGAGCAGC
>JAQIJQ010000031.1:0-33415 GCA_036946195.1 Patulibacter minatonensis
ACGCGCTGCGCCGCCTCGCCCAGAAGATCGCCTCCCTCGACGATGCCCGCCAGGCCGTCGCCGAGGCGACGCTCGAGCTCTGCGGCGCGATCTCCGTCGTCATCCGCCGAGCCGGACCGCCAGCGCGAGCGGCTCACGATCCAGACCGCGACGGACGAGCGGTTCCTCGACACGACGATCGACATGGCCCGCGAGAGCTCGAACATCGGCCAGGCGTTCCTCTCCGGGCAGACGATCGTGCTCGACAACGTGCAGCAGAGCGCGTCGAGCCACGCGAAGCTCGCGGAGCTCACCGGTCCGATGGCCGCGATCCACCAGCCGATCGTCGGCGCGCACGGCGTGATGGGCGTGATCTCCGTCGGCTTCTCCGGCCCGCTCGGCGACGCGAAGGAGCACGCGATCGAGCTCGTGCGCCTCGTCGCCCACGAGGCGGCCGTCGCGCTGCGGCGCCGCGAGTCGATCCACGCCCTCGAGCGTGCGGCACTCATCGACCCGCTCACGAGCGTGTCGAACCGCCGCGCCTTCGACGCCGAGCTCCCCACCGCCCTGCGGCGCGCCGCCGACACCGGCCAGCCGCTGGCGCTCGTGGTGATTGGACCTCAACCACTTCAAGCCCGTCAACGACGAGCTCGGCCACGAGGCCGCGACCACCTGCTGATCGACTGCGCCGCAGCCTGGTCGGACGTGCTGCGCGCGGGCGACCTCATCGCGCGCCTCGGGGGCGACGAGTTCGCCGTCCTCCTGCCCGCCTGCGACGAGATCGAGATGGCGCGCGTGATCGAGCGCCTGCGGCGCGCCACGCCGCATCGCCCGGGCACGGCGATCGGCGGCGTCGTCTGGGACGCCCCTCGAGAGCGGCTCGCAGTTCGTCCGCCGCGCCGACGACGCGCAGTACCGCGACAAGGCGCGCGGGCCGTGAGCAGGCCGAGACGAATCCGCGCAGCGCCATCGAGGCGCGGCCGACCCGTCTCGACCCGCGCGTCGACTAGCCCCCGACGCGGATCAGCTTCTTGTTGACGAACTCGTCGGCGCCGAGCTTGCCCATCTCCCGACCGAACCCCGAGTTCTTCACGCCGCCGAACGGCAGCTCCACGCCGTCGGCGAGCACCACGTTCACGAACACCATGCCCGCCTCGATCCGGTCGGCGACGCGCAGCGCCTGCTCGGGGTCGGTGGTGAAGACGTAGGAGCCCAGGCCGTACGGCGTGTCGTTCGCGAGGGCGATCGCCTCCGCCTCCGAGCCGGCCTTGTACACCTGCGCGACCGGGCCGAAGAACTCCTCGCCGTAGGCCGGGTTGCCCTTCTGGATGTCGGCGAGCACCGTCGTGCGGAAGAAGTTGCCGTCGCGCCCGCCGCCGGCGACGAGCGTCGCGCCGGCGTCGACCGCCGCCTCGAGCTGCCCCTCGAGGCGCTCGGCGGCTGCCGACGAGGAGAGCGGGCCCATCGCCGCCCCGTCGTCGAGCGGCTGGGCCGGCTCGACGGCCATCAGGCGCTCGGTGAACTTCGCAACGAACTCGTCGTAGAGCTCGTCGATGACGATGAAGCGCTTGGCCGCATTGCAGGACTGGCCGGTGTTGTCGAGGCGGGCATCGACGGCCGACTGCACGACACCGTCGAGGTCGTCGGTCGAGAGCAGGATGAACGGGTCGGAGCCGCCCAGCTCCAGGACGACCTTCTTGAGGTGCTTGCCGGCGAGCTCGGCGACGGCCGCGCCTGCGCGGCCCGAGCCGGTGAGGCTGACCCCGCGCAGGCGCGGATCGGCGATCACGTTCGCGATCTGGTCGTTCGTGGCGTAGACGTTCACGTACACGTCCGTGGGCACGCCGGCCTCGTGGAAGATCGCAGCCATCGTGGCCGCGCTCTCCGGGCACTGCGGCGCGTGCTTGAGCAGGATCGTGTTGCCGATCAGCAGGTTCGGTCCGGCGAAGCGGGCCACCTGGTAGTACGGGAAGTTCCAGGGCATGATCCCCAGGAGCAACCCGAACGCCGTCTTGCGGATGATCGCCGAGCCTTCGCCCTCGAGCAGCTCGATCGGCTCGTCCGCGAGCAGCGACTCGGCGTGGTCGGCGTAGTACGAGTAGATCGCGGCGGCGAACTCCACCTCGCCGACGGCCTGCTCGAGCGGCTTGCCCATCTCGCGCACGATGATCCTGCCGAGCTCCTCCTTGCGCTCCTCGTGCAGCGCGGCGACCTTCCGGATCGCGGCGATGCGGTCGGCGAGCGGCGTGTCGAGGCTCCACGCGGGGCCGGCGGCCGACGCGGCGTCGACGGCGGCGTCGAGCTCGGCGTCCGTGATCGTGGGGTACTCCTGGACCGTCTCGCCGGTGGCGGGGTCGACGACCGCGTAGTCAGCCATGTCGGGGTGCTCCTCGGTGGTGCGCGGCGCGTGGGCGCGCGCGGGGTGTGATTCGACGCTAAGCGATGCGCCGGGCCGCGCGCGACGGACAGCCCGTCGACCGCGGGCGCCGTCACCTCACAACGCGTCGTGGTGCAGACGACGGAGCGTCACGGGGGCACGGTCGGGCGCGCACGCTCCGTGCATTGGAGAGGCCGCCGGCCGGCCGTACGGTGGTTCCATGGCCATGGGCAGCACTGAGACACAACCGATCGGGCAGGGTGCGGCCGAGCTCAGCGAGCTTGCGCAGCGCCACCTGTGGATGCACTTCACGCGCATGGGCGCGTACGACGACGCGCACCAGGTCCCGATCATCACCCGCGGCGAGGGGTGTTACGTCTACGACGCGAACGGCAAGCGCTACCTCGACGGCCTGTCCGCCCTCTTCTGCGTGAACGCCGGGCACGGCCGCACCGAGATCGGCGAGGCGATGGCCGAGCAGGTCAAGGAGCTCGGGTTCTACACGAACTGGTCCTACGCGCACCCACGGGCGATCGAGCTCGCCGCCAAGATCGCCTCGCTCGCGCCGGGCGACCTGAACCGCGTGTTCTTCACCTCCGGCGGCAGCGAAGCCGTCGAGAGCGCCCTGAAGCTGACGCGGCAGTACCACAAGCTCACGGGCAACCCGCTCAAGACGAAGTTCATCGCGCGGGACACCGCGTACCACGGCACCACCCTCGGCGCGCTCGCGGCAACCGGCATCCAGGGGCTGCGACAGCCGTTCGAGCCGTTCACACCCGGCGGCTCGCACGTGCCGAACACGAACACCTACCACCTGCCCGACGACCCGAACCGCGACCCGCTCTGGGCGGCGAACGCGATCGAGGAGCGGATCCTGTTCGAGGGGCCCGACACCGTCGCGGCCGTCATCCTCGAGCCGGTGCAGAACGCCGGCGGCTGCTTCACGCCGCCCGAGGGCTACTGGCAGCGCGTCCGCGAGATCTGCGACCGGTACGACGTGCTGCTGATCTCCGACGAGGTGATCTGCTCGTGGGGCCGCCTCGGCGAGTACTTCGGCGCGATCAAGTACGACTACCAGCCGGATCTCATCACCACCGCGAAGGGGCTCACCAGCTCGTACGCGGCGATGGGTGCGGTGATCGCGCGCGACAAGATCTTCGAGCCGTTCGCGGAGGGGACGAACTCCTTCGCGCACGGCTTGACCTTCGGCGGGCACCCCGTCGCGGCGGCTGCCGCGCTGGCGAACCTCGAGATCTTCGAGCGCGAGGACCTCTGCGGGCACGTGCGCGCGAACGAGGCCGAGCTCGAGGCGATGCTCCTCTCGCTCCGCGACATCCCGATCGTCGGCGACGTGCGGGGCGCCGGCTACTTCCGTGCGATCGAGCTCGTCAAGGACCAGGACACGAAGGCATCGTTCAGCGACGCCGAGAGCGAGGACCTGCTGCGCGGGTTCCTCTCGGGCGCCCTCTACGACGCCGGCCTGATCTGCCGCGCCGACGACCGTGGCGATCCGGTCATCCAGCTCTCGCCGCCGCTCATCGCCGGCCCGGAGGAGTTCGCGTTCATCGGCGGCGTGCTGCGCGACGTGCTCACCCGCGCCGCAGCACGCCTGCACTGAGCGGGCGCCGCCGCACCACCCCACATCCACGACGCGCAGGAGCCGCGATGAAGATCGGCGTTCCGACCGAGATCAAGAACCACGAGTACCGCGTCGCGATGACCCCGGCCGGCGTGCGCGAGCTCGCCGACCTCGGACACGACGTGTACGTGCAGGCCGGAGCCGGGCTCGGTTCGGCGATCTCGGACGACGACTACGTGGCGCAGGGCGCGAGCATCCTGCCCGATGCCGACGCCGTGTTCGCGACGGCGCAGATGATCGTGAAGGTGAAGGAGCCGCAGCCGGTCGAGGTCGCCAGGCTGCGCCCGGACCACCTGCTCTTCACCTACCTCCACCTCGCGCCCGATCCCACGCTCACGCAGGGGCTCGTCGACTCGGGCGCGACGTGCATCGCCTACGAGACGGTGCTCGACGCGGGCGGCCGGCTGCCGTTGCTCGCACCGATGAGCGAGGTGGCCGGCAAGATCGCGACGCAGTCGGGCGCGTTCATCCTCGAGAAGCCGCTCGGTGGCCGCGGGATGCTGCTCGGCGGGGTGCCGGGCGTGGCCGCCGGGCGCGTGATGGTGATCGGCGGCGGGGTCGTCGGCACGAACGCAGCAGCGGTCGCCCTGGGCATGGGCGCGGAGGTGTACATCCTCGATCGCAACATCGATCGCCTCCGCGACCTCGAGCACATCCTCAACGGACAGGCGTCGACCTGCTTCGCGACCACGCTGCAGATCGAGCAGCTGCTGCCAGAGGTCGACCTGGTCGTCGGAGCGGTCCTCGTCCAGGGCGCGAAGGCTCCGCACGTGATCACGCGTGAGCAGCTGCGCCTGATGAAGCCCGGCGCCGTGCTCGTCGACGTGTCGATCGACCAGGGTGGCTGCTTCGAGACGAGCCACCCGACGACCCACGCCGACCCGACGTACGAGGTCGACGGCATCACCCACTACTGCGTCGCCAACATGCCGGGCGCCGTGCCGATCACGAGCACCTACGCGCTCACGAACGCCACGCTGCCGTACGCCGTCGCGCTCGCCGAGCACGGCGTGCACGGGGCGATCGAGCGCATCCCGGGCCTACGGCCGGGTGTGAACGTGGCCGGGGGCCGGGTCACCCACGCGGCGGTCGCCGCCTCCACCGGCCACGAGCTGGCCGACCTCGACGGCGTGCTGCCGCGCGCGGCGTAGACGCCGAGCGGGCCGAACATCGTTTGGGTGGCGTTCGACACACCCGCAGAGCGAGAACCGCACAGCGTCCTCCCAATGCGCCATGATCCGGCGTGGCGTTGCCCCCGACCCGCCCTCCCCCGAGGGTCGGGGGTAACGCCCCTGACGTCGGCACGCGCGTGCCGCGCCCTCCATGGGCTGGATCGACGACGCATGGCGGCGGCCATCCAGCCCAACGGCTCACCGGCCACGCGCATGGGCTGGATCGACCACCAATAGCGGCGGCCATCCAGCCCATCGATGCGCGATCCGCTGGCGTTAGGTCTACGTTCGGCCGCCCGCGCGACGGCCGCTCGTCGCGGCGTCGAGGGCGACGGCGCCGAGCAGCACGCCACCCGTGACCATGAACTTGACGGAGCTCTCGAGCGCGAGCAGGTCCATGCCGTTCGAGATCGAGCCGATCACGAGCGCACCGAGGAGCGCGCCCCACACCGAGCCGCGACCGCCGAAGAGGCTCGTCCCGGCGATGACCGGACCGGCGATGGCGAGGAGCAGGAGGTCCGATCCGCCGGAGCTCTGGTTGACGGCCTGCAGGCGCGACGCCGCCAGCACGCCACCGAACGCGGCGAGCGTCGACGCGAGCACGAAGACGATCGTGCGCACGCGCTTGACCTTGATGCCGGCGCGGCGGGCCGCCTCGTCGCTGCCGCCGACGGCGAACACGTGGCGCCCGAAGCGGGTGCGGGTGAGCAGCCAGTGGAAGAACGCGATGATCGCGACCAGGATCACGAGGGCCAGCGGCACGCCGCGGTCCTCGTTGACGATGAACACGCCGCCGAACAGCGCGATGCCGGCGCCGACGAGCCGGATGACCGAGCCGACGACGGGCGCCTGCACGAGGCCGGCGGCCGCACGCTGGCGACGGAACCCGATCTCGGTCGCGACCAGCCCGAGCACGACGACGAGCGCGACCAGCCAGCCGACCCAGTCGTCGAGGAACACGCCTGCGAGGTTGAGGATCGTCTCGTCGTTGAGGTTGACGGTGCCGGTGGACCCGAGCACGGAGAGCTGGGCCCCCTGCCACGCGAGCAGACCGGCGAGCGTGACGACGAACGTCGGGATCGCGAGCTGGGTGGAGACCGAGCCCTGGAACAGGCCGATCGCCGCGCCGACCAGCAGCGCCGCCCCGATCGCCGGGTAGGGACCCCACCCGTGCTTCACCGAGAGCACGGCCATGACGGCCGCCGCGAGACCCGACACGGCGCCGACCGACAGGTCGATCTCACCGAGCAGGAGCACGAGGGTGACGCCCACCGAGATGCAGCCGACGGCTGCGATCTGGAGCGTGAGGTTCGTGAGGTTGATCGCCGTGAGGAAGCGGTCGTTGGCGATCGCGAAGATCAGCCAGATCAGGGCGAGCACGATGAGGACGCGCAGCGAGCCGAGCTCACCGGCCGCGAGCCGGCGCAACACCCGTCCGACGGGGCTCCCCGTCTCCTGCACGGCGTCGCGCTCGGCGACGGTGGTCGGGGCGGTCATGCCTGCTCCTTCGTGAAGCTGGTCCTGGGGTCGGCCTTGGCCGGCGGCTGGTCGTCGGCGACGCCGGTGATGGCGGCGACGACGGCCTGCCGCTGGTCGCTCGTGGCCGGGTACTCGCCACCGTTGCGTCCGAGGCGCAGGACGACGATCCGGTCGGCCACCTCGAACACGTCGGAGAGGTTGTGCGAGATCAGGATCACGCCGAGCCCCCGCTCGCGCAGACGGCTCACGAGCGCGAGCACCTGCGCGGTCTGGGCGACGCCGAGGGCGGCCGTCGGCTCGTCGAGGATCACGATCCGCGGCTCGCCGAGCAGCGAGCGCGCGATGGCGACCGACTGCCGCTGGCCGCCGGAGAGGCTCCCGACCTCGGTGCGGACCGAGGCGAGGGTCTTGACCTGCAGCTCGGCGAGGAGCTCGATGGCCTTCTGCTCCATCGCCACCTCGTCGAGACGGCTGAACGGGTGCGAGTGCCGACGGGCCTCGCGCCCGAGGAACAGGTTCTCGACGACGTCGAGGTTGTCGCAGAGCGCGAGGTCCTGGTAGACGACCGCGATCCCGAGTGCGGTCGAATCGGCCGGACTCTTCACGACGACCTCGCGGCCGTCGAAGGTGATCGTGCCGCCGTCCGCGGGCCCCGCCCCCGAGATCGTCTTGATCAGCGTCGACTTGCCGGCGCCGTTGTCGCCGACGAGGGCGACCACCTCTCCGGCTCGGACGTCGAGCGTGACGTCGTCCAGCGCGCGCACGGCGCCGAACGTCTTCTGGATGCCGCGCAGCTTCAGGAGCGGCGCGCCCCCGTCCGACGCCGAGGCGCCGGACGGGTTGACAGCGGCCTGGGTCATTACTGGATCCCAGCCGCCTTGCAGGCGGACGCGTAGGCCGAGGTGCAGAGCTCGTCGACCTTCCAGAACCCGTCGGCGACGATCGTGTCCTTGACGTTGTCCTTCGTCACCGCCACCGGGGTGAGGATGATCGCGGGGATGTCCGCCGTGCCGTTGTTCTGCTTGCCGGTGATGAGCCCGGAGGTCGGCTCCTCGCCCTTGGCGAGCGAGACGGCCAGCTCGGCGGCCTTCTCGGCCTCGGGCTTGATCGCCTTGTAGACGGTCATGCCCTGCTCGCCCGCGAGCACGCGCTGCACGCCGGCGAGCTCGGCGTCCTGACCGGTCGACGGGATCTTCGTCGGATCCATGCCGGCCGACTTCATGGCCGCGATGGCCGCGCCACCGGTGCCGTCGTTGGCGGCGTAGACCGCGTCGATCTTGTCCTTGCCGAGCGCGGTGATCGCCTGGTCCATCTCGTCCTGGGCCTTGTCCGGGCTCCAGTCGGGCGTGTCGTACTCCTTGCCGATCTTCACGACGCCGTCGAGCACGGAGTGCGCGCCCTCCTTGAAGAGCTTCGCGTTGGAGTCCGTGGGCGCACCGTTGATCATCACGATCTGCTTGCCCTTGGCGGCATCGGCGCCACCGAGCTGCTTGATCAGCGACTCGCCCTGGAGCTTGCCGACCGCGGCGTTGTCGAACGAGATGTAGTAGTCCGGCTTGCTGCCGCCGCCGATCAGGCGGTCGTAGGAGACCACCTTCACGTTGCTCTCCTGCGCACGCTTGACGACGGCGCCAGCGGAGTCGGCGTCGACCGGGTCGAGCACGAGCACCTTGGCACCGTTCGTGATCGCGGCCTCCGCCTGCTGCTGCTGCTTGGAGGCATCCTGGTCGGCGTTCGAGTAGATCACCTCGCAGCCGGAGCAGAGCGACTTGACCTTCGCCTCGAACAGCGGCTTGTCCTGGCTCTCGTAGCGGGTGGTCTTGCTCTCCGGCAGCAGGAGGGCGATCTTGCCGCCGCCGCTGTCGGCCGACGAGCCGCCGCCGCTCGACGCGTCCTTGTCGTCGCTGCCGCACGCAGCGAGGCCGAACGCCAGGCTGGCGCCGGCGAGGCCGAGCAGGGCCTTCGATCCGTGGTTCAACATCCCGGTCTCCTAGGGGTGGTGCGTGGTGCGCCCGCGGGCGCGTTGGTGTTGGTGACGGAGGCGCGGTCAGCGCCGCCTCGGGGACAAGTGGTGTGTCGGCGGCTCATCGCGCCACGCCCATGCGGGAGGAGCTGAGCCGCTCGGTGTCGCCGATCACGAGCGAGAGGCCGCCGAGCAGTTCGGCCCGGCCGCCGAGCGAGGCCCCGAGCAGCTCCACGCTGCCGAGCACTGCCGGGAGCGCGAAGCGCGCCATCGATTCGCGGATCCCGTCGAGCAGCGCGCTGCCGGCGCCGCCGAGATCGCCGCCGATGATGATCCGCTCCGGGCCGAGCACGTTCGAGAGGTCGGCCAGGGCGCGGCCGATCGCGCGGCCGGCGTCGACGAGCACGCGGCGGGTCCCGACGTCGCCGTCCGTGGCGAGCTCGACGAGCTTGGCCGTGCTGAAGTCGGGGCCGTGCCGGCGCCCCAGCAGCCGGACGAGCGGCGCCGCCGAGGCGACCGTCTCGAGGCACCCGCGGTTGCCGCAGCGGCAGATCTCCCCGTCGGGGTCGTGGAGCACGTGCCCGAGCTCGCCCGCCGACCCCGCCGCTCCGCGATGGAGCCGGCCGCCGAGCATGACGCCCGCGCCGATGCCGGAGGCCACCTTCACGTACACGAGGTCGGAGGCCCCGGCCCCCGCGCCGAACCGCGCCTCGCCGAGGGTCGCGAGGTTGGCGTCGTTGTCGACGATCACGCCGATCGGCGCGCCCAGACGCTGTGCGAACTCGTCCGACGGGTGGATCCCGACCCAGTCCGGCAGGATCACGGAGCTGCCGACGGCGCCGGTGGCGCGGTCGATCGGGCCCGGCAGTCCCATCGCCGCGCCGATCACGTCGCGCGGGGTGAGGCCGGCATCGCGGAGCACCTCGAGCGTGAGCTCCGCGGCCGCGTCGAGCGCACCGCCCGCAGACCCGTCGACGTCGAACGGCTGCTCGCGCTCGGCGAGGATCTCGGAGGAGAGGTCGGCGACGGCGACCCGCAGGTGCGTGTGGCCGAAGTCGATGGCGAGCGCGGTCCCCGCGGAGCGGTCGAGCGAGAGGAGCGCACCGGGGCGACCGCCCTGGGCGCCCGCGGCCTGCGTCTCGTCGCGATCGACGACGAGGCCGTCCGCGATGAGGTCGTTGATCAGGCCCGAGACGGTCGAGCGCGAGAGGCCGGTCTTGCGGGCCAGATCGGCGCGGCTGGCGGTCCCGCTGCTGCGCAGCGCGTCGAGCACCTGCAACCGGTTGCGGTTGCGGGTCGAGAGCCTCTGAGAGTCGGCCTTCGCGGTCATCGCTGCGCCAGTGTGATGCGCATCACCACGTTTGTCAAGTTTTGAACGAACTAACGTCCAAAGTGCGGTTTGTTTGTCCTCGGGCGTTCAAAGCACCGCGGATTGGTCCGGCGTACCACCGGCTTTCCGCGCGATCGCGTCACCGCCGGCGAACGCCACCGACCCGGCGGCCCGACGGGTACGGTGCGAGACCATGACGACGCCCGAGCCCTCGACCCTCTTCGACGTACGCGGCAAGGCGGCCGTCGTCACGGGCGGCACTCGCGGCATCGGACTGATGATCGCCCGCGGCCTCCTCGCGGCCGGGGCGAGCGTGGCGATCACCTCGCGCAAGGCGGAGGCCGTCGAGGCGGCGGTCGCCGAGCTCTCGCCGCTCGGCGAGGTTTGGGGCGTGCCTGCCGACCTCGCCACGGCGGCTGGGGTCGCTTCGTTCGCCGAGGCCGTCGCTGCCCGCACGGACCGGGTGGACCTGCTCGTCAACAACGCGGGCGCCACGTGGGGTGCACCGGTCGACGAGTTCCCGGCAGCCGGCTGGGACAAGGTGCTCTCCACCAACGTGCAGGGTGTCTTCACGCTCACGCAGGCGCTCCTCCCCCAGCTCCGCGCGGCCGCGAGCGACGAGGACCCTGCGCGTGTGGTCAACATCGGCTCCGTCGACGGGTTGCGCGTGCCGCCGATGGAGAACTACGCGTACTCGGCGAGCAAGGCCGCGGTCCACATGCTCACCCGCCACCTGGCCAAGCGCCTGGCGAGCGAGCGGATCACGGTGAACGCCATCGCCCCGGGCCCGTTCCACAGCAGCATGACGGCGTTCATGCTCGACGACCCGGCCGGCCGTGAGGCCGTCGCTGCGAGCGTGCCACTCGGACGCATCGGCACCCCCGACGACGTGGTCGGCCTCACCCTCTTCCTCGCGAGCCGCGCCGGCAGCTACCTCACCGGCACCGTGATCCCGCTCGACGGCGGGATCACCGGCACCGCCTGAGCCCGCCGCCTGGTCAGCGACCCGTCCGCAGCACGCGCGGCGCGCGCCCCGAGCGCTCGCAGGCTCGCACGTCGGCGTGCAGGCGCTCCACGAAGCGGATCGCTTGCTGCGCGCCGCAGGGCTGGAGATCGGGCGTGTGGCCCGCGTTCGCGCTCACGGCGAGCTGCGCGCGCGGGAACTGCGCGGCGGCCGCGCGGCCCTGCTCGACGGGCGTGTTGGTGTCGAGGTCGCCCGACTGCACGAGCACGGGCACATCCGGGAGGCGCAACCCCGTCAGGCCGGAGCGCGGCGCAGCGAGCGCCGGCCACTCGAGGCACTTGGGGCCGGCATCGATGTTCGTGCTGAGCCAGGCGTCGGCCGAGAACGGCGCGAACGTGCCCGCCGGCAGCGCCGCCTTCGCCGCCGCGTACTGCGCGCGCCGCACCTCCGGCGGCGCCGCGAGGTCATAGGGGCGGCGGTAGTCGTGGCACTGGAACGCCGTCGCCGCCCCGATGCTGAAGCGCCGCGGGTCCACGCCGACCGACCCTGCGTCGCCGAGCCGCGCGGCCGCTACGAGCGTGCGCAGCCGTGCATCGCGGCCGCGGAGCGCGTCGCTCACCGCGGCCGGAAGCTGCGCATAGCCCGACGGGTCACCGCCCGCGAAGGTGACCGCCGCGAGCGCCGGCTCGTCGAGCGCGAGGCGAACGGCCCGGCCCCTGCGGCCGTGCTCGGCGTCCGGCACGCGCACCGTGAACGGCCGCGGCCGCACCCGCAGCTCGCGCGCGAGCCGGGCGATGCGCCGGAGCAGCACGTCGCCCTCACACCGACCGCTCGACCGCGAGCAGACCAGCCGGAGCGCGCGGCGCGTGCCGGCGAGCACGTCGCGGCCCCACGGGTCGGCGTCGACCGGAAAGGCACCGTCGAGCACGATCGACCGCACGTGCTCCGGGTGACGCGCCGCGTAGACCGTCATGAGGAACGTCCCGTAGGAGTCGCCCCACGCGTCGACTCGGCGATAGCCGAGCGCCTCCCGCACCGCGTCGAGGTCGTCCGCCGCAGCCGGCGTGGAGAAGAGGCGCGCGCGATCTCCGAGCGCACCCCCGCACAGCGTGCCGAGCTGCGCGAACGTGACCGCGAACGGATCGGCGGCGGCGAGCGGCGCGCACGTGATCGCACCCGAGCGGCCCGTGCCCCTCACGTCGATCAGCAGCAGGTCACGGTGGCGCCTGAGCGGCGCGAGCACGCCGAGGTAGAGGTCGGCCGAGGCGATCGTCGACACGCCCGGCCCGCCCGGATTGGGCATCACCACGCCCGAGGAGGGTCGGCGGCGGTCGGTGCGGGGGAAGCGGGCGTAGGCGATCGCCATCGTGCCCGCGGCCGGGTCGGCGCGATCGGAGGGCACGGGCACGGTGCCGCAGTCGGCGCCGGGCGGGCACCACGACGGCGGCGGACCGGCCGCCGAGGCCGGGCCGGCCAGCACGGTCGCGGCGAGCGTGCCGGCGACGGCGAGGAGGAAGCGTGGCGTTCGGGGCATGGAGCGGATGCTGCGCGTCCGCGGCCGCCTGCGCCCTGGGGTGCGCCCCCGAACGCGCGGCGGCGCACCCCCGAATGCACGCCCGGGCACCCCGAGGCCGGCGGGCGGCGGGCTGAGCTCCTCCGTCCTCACGTGCGCACGGGAACCGGACGGGCCGCTGCCGCGAAGCTGCGCCTCGGGCTGTGGTGATCCACAACCCGAGGCGGCGCGGGGCGCTCGGTCGGCGGGGAGTTCCGGGCCGGGCGCCATCCGGGGGAGCGTTATCCGGTGGCGCTCGACAGGCCGAGGCCGGCGATGCCGAGCGCGAGGAACACGAGGCTCGTGAGCCGGAGTGCAGAGGCCGGCTCGTCGAGGACCACGATGCCGAGGATCGCGGTGCCGAGTGCGCCAATGCCGGTCCACACCGCGTATCCCGTGCCGACGGGCAGCCCCTTGAGCGCGAGCGCGAGCAGCGACATGCTCGCGGCGATCGCGATGATGAACACGAGCGTCGCAGGCAGCTCGGTGAAGCCATGCGAGCGCTTGAGCGCGAGCGCCCACACCACCTCGAGCAGGCCCGCGGCGACCAGATAGATCCACGCCATGGTGGACTCCTATGGGGGCGCCGTCGTCAGGCCGGGTACGGCGCGCTCGTCCGGACAGCCGCTGAGAGCGACGGCTGCACCGGGGAGGCTACACGTCGGTCTGCGGCGCCGGCCGCCTACGCGGCGAGCAGGCGCGATGCCTGCTGCGTCGCCTCGGTGCGGTTGCGGACACCGAGCTTGCGGTAGAGCGAGGAGGCGTGCTTCTTGACCGTGTCGGGACCGAGGTAGAGCTCGGCGGCGATCTCGCGGTTGGTGGCACCCGTGACGAGGAGGGCCAGCACGTCGCGCTCCCGCTGACTGAGCGAGGGTCCTTCGAACGACGGTCGGGGCGCGACCGGCACGATGGCCGGCACCGACTCCTCGAGCAGGGCAGCGCGCACCGCGTCGAGGATCGAGGCGGCCGGCGTGGACGCAGGCAGGAATGCGTGGGCGCCGAGCTGGCGCGGGTTGGTCACGTTCACCCCCGTCGAGTGGGCGGTGAGCACCACCTGGAGCCCGGGGCGCGCCTCGCGGAGCGTCGCGATCGCCGAGCCGGCGAACGGCCCGAGCTGCGACACGTCGAGCACGACCGCCGCGGGGCGGTGGTGCTCGACGAGTTGCGCGGCCCGCTCGATCGTCCCCGCGACCACGCATCGACGTACCCAGCTCTCGCGCTGCAGCAGCAGCCCGAGACCGATGCGGCTCGGCTCGTGCGCGTCGACGACGAGGAGCACCGCGGGATCGCGATCGAGGATGGCGGGATCGGTGACAGTCATGGCCCGGTAAATAATACAAATCCAGACGACAAATAGGAGTTTGTCTTCGGGTCGCCATCGAAAGCCGGCGATGTGCAGGCATTTGCGACCGCAGGGAAGTCACGCTGCAGCTCCAGATCGAGGAGGCCGCGAGCGCCGCGGCATGCGCGGCCCGGGCGGCCCGAGGGCGCCCAGGCTGCGCCACGACGACCCACGCTGCCGCGCGTGCACTACAACGGGGGTGATGACGCGCGAGCATCTGGACCCCGAGGAGCAGGCGCGCGTCGACCGCCAGATGGCCGAGCTGCTGCAGGAGCTGCGGATCGCGATGCCGGGCGTGCAACTGCTGTTCGCGTTCCTGCTCGCCGTGCCGTTCCAGACGCGCTTTGCCGAGGTGAGTGAGTTCCAGCGCGGCGTCTACCTCTTCACGTTCCTGTGCGCGACCTTCAGCTCGGCGCTGCTCATCGCGCCGGCGAGCTACCACCGGCTGCTGTTCCAGAAGGGCTTCAAGCCCAGCATCGTGCGGTTCGCGGAGCGATCGGCGATCGCCGGGCTGGCGTTCCTGGCGTGCGCGATGAGCGGGGCCGTGCTGCTGGTGACGAGCCTGCTCTTCGGCGCGGCGGTGACGGCGGGCGTGAGCGTGGTGACCGCGGTCGTGTTCGCGTGGCTGTGGTTCGGGCTCGCCTGGCTGCGCCTGCGCCGCGGCTGACGCGGGGCACAAGCGGCCGGGCCGACGCTGCAGCGCGCCGCGATGAGGAGCAGACGCGCGCCCGAATACACGATCCGCAGTCTCTCTGCTGGCGCGACCGGGGTTGCGCGAACGCGCCAGCGAGGCGAGTTCACCGAGTGTTCAGGAAGCCGTCATCAATTGTTCTTTAGGTCGCCTGATCCAGTTCACATCCTCGGCCCATAGTGTTTTGCATGCCTCTCAAGCAGAACCTCCTCACCCTCTCGGCCGCCGGCATCCTGGCCTTCGGCGTCGTGGCCTGCGGCGACGACAACGACACGTCGAACGCCAACGGCAACGCCTCCGCTGAGACCGATGCGCCGAAGCCGGCCGCGCAGATCGACGACCTGAGCAACGGCGTCGACACCCAGGTCACCCTGGACAGCGGCTTCGTGTCTGCTCTCGGCACCCTCAAGCTCACCCCGGCCCCGGTCGGCGACGCGACGATCAGCAAGGCCGGCGTCGCGAAGTTCCCGATCACCGGCGGCAACGTGACCTACTACACGCCGGGCACCGTCTCGCCGTACGTCCAGGGCGAGATCGACCACGACGGCTCGGGCCTCTCGCTCACGGCCGCTGGCGGCCCGAAGGTGGAGCTCACCGACTTCGTCGTCGACCCCGGCAAGTCGGTCCTCACCGGCAAGGTGACCGTGGACGGCAAGGTCGCCGCCGAGAGCGCTCCGCTGTTCTTCCTCGACGGCCGCACGCTCAAGCCGCTCGCGACCGGCGCGAACAACACCGCGATCCTCGAGGGCACCACGGTGAAGCTCAAGCAGGAGGCCGCTGACCTCCTCAACCAGACGTTCAAGGTCGACGCCCTCAAGGCCGGCCTCGTGATCGGCGTCGCGAAGATCACGGTGAAGACCGCCGCCTAACGGCAGCCACACACTCGGCCGCCGACTTCAGGCGGCGGCCGACCGACCCGGAAGCCATTCATCGACCGGGTCACGCGCGAGGGACTTGCCGGGTGGGCGGGTCCCTCGCGTCGTCGTTGTGCGTGGTCGCTAGCCGCGGGCGGCGATGATCGCGGCCACGTTGCGTTCGGCCAGCGCGGCGATCGTCAGCGACGGGTTGGCGGTCCCGGTGGAGCCCGGGATCGCGGCACCGTCGGTCACGTAGAGGCCGGGGTGTCCGAGGACGCGACCGTAGGTGTCGGTCACCTTGCCGAGGACGGCGCCGCCGAGCGGGTGGGCCGTGAACGCGGCGTTCGCAGGATCGGCGGACGGCGTGAAGAACGGCGTGACCTCGGCCGCGGCGACCACGCGTCGGTGCGTCGCCTCGAGTGCCGCGATCGCCCCGGCGTTCCCGTTCTTCGGCCAGTCGAGCACCACGCGGTCGGCCTCCGCGTCGAACCGGAACGCGGCGCGGGTGTCATCGAGGGCCATGCCGAGCGACCCGATCATCGGCACGTTGATCGGCATGCCCGGCACGTACCAGTTCTCGAGGCTCACGGGCGTGTCACCGCCCTCATCGAGGATCCGCGACGCGCTCGGCGCGGCCTGGCTCATCCCGCCCGACGGCGAGCCCTTCTGCACGAGTGCGGCGTCGCCGTTCGTGCCCCAGCCGGCGCCGGTGTGTTCGCTGAGGTTCGCGAGGGCACCGGTGCTGCGGGCGCGCACGAGCAGCTCGCTCGTCCCCACCGAGCCGGCCCCGAGGAACAGCCGTCCGGCTCGCGCCGTGGTGCGGCGGATCTCCGACCCGTTCGGGCGGACGACCGAGTAGTCGATCCAGTAGCCGCGCGCATCGCTGCCGATCGCGTGGACCACGTGCCGCGGGTGGATGACCAGGCGGCCCGTCGCCTCGGCCTCGCGGAGGTAGTTCTGGGTGAGGTCGTGCTTGGCGCCGTTCGAGTTGCCGTAGTTGGTCTCGCCGATCGTCGCCGACTTGCGGCTCGTGCCGCGGAGCTCGCTGCGGATCACGTCCCAGCGGAAGCTCGAGGCGATCGCCTGGGGGGCGTAGCCAGCGGCGCGGGCCTGCTTGTCCCACGCGCGGGAGTGTCCGAACGGCGCGCTCCCGTACACGTCGGCCGGCATCGTGCTGCCTCGGAGCATCGCGAGGGCACGCGGGTAGTAGAGGCGGTCGAGCTCCTCGTAGCTCACGCCCGTGCCGGAGAAGACGTGGTCGAAGAACCGTCGTTCTGGCTGCACGAGCGCGCCGGTGAAGACGATCGAGCCGCCGCCCACGGCCGCGCCGCGCCACACCTGGATGTGGTCGTAGTCGGTGGCGTCGAGCACGCCGCCGAAGCTGTGCATCGAGAGTGGGATGCCGTTCGCGCCCGTGAACTTGCGGCGGTGCCACAGGGCCCGGCCGTCGGGGATCACGTCGCCCGAGAACGTCTGCCGCCAGGGCGACGGCTTGGGCCAGCGCGACCCACGTTCGAGCATGTGGACCGTCACGCCGGCTTGCACGAGCCGCAGCGCCGTGACGGCGGCGCCGAAGCCGCTGCCGATGATCACGACCTCGCTGGTGCTCGGCAGCGCGGGCGGCGTGGCGTAGAGCTCGGGCACGAGCGACCGGTACATCAGGTCCTGCAGCAGGCTGCCGCCGCCGGCACCCGTGGGGAGCGGCTCGGCGCTCGCCGCCTCGGCCGCGAGCAACGCAGCGCCGGCCGTCGCGCCGGTCAGGAACGCCCGCCGGCTCAGCATTCCGATCCCCCGGGTCCCAACACAGCCGCGGACGGTAACGAGCGCCGTCGCCGCACAGCGTTGCGATGCACACAGAACCGGTTCGAAAAGGGGCGACGGGCCGTTGCCGATGACGGCAACCGGCGCTGCGAGACGCAGCGGGGGACGCCCGTGATCTCGGCCGCGGTTCGTCGAGCGACCTTGCCGAACGCCGGGCCGCGAGCGACGATCTCGGGATGGGTCATCGGCAGAAGCGACTCGCCGCCGTGATCGGCCAGTTCATGCCCAAGTACGGGCGCCAGAGCCAAGCAGGGCGCGAGCCGAACGACCGGCGCTACGACCACCGTGTCGAGCGGCGGATGAAGCGCATGGACCCCGTCGAGCTCGACGAGCTCATCAACGGCGCAGGCGAATTCGACGACGGCGCACGCGACGCGCGCTGATCCGCGCCCCCGAGAACGACGAAGGCCCCGCGCGGCGGGGCCTTCGAGAGAGGGGCAGCCGGGACAACCTGCGAACCCTGGGCACCTACAACAACGCGAAGTTGAGCAACTGATTCACCTTCTCCTGGCCGCCGCTAACTCCTGATCGCGGAAGCGACTCAACAACCCGCACGCCTTACTCCGGATACGACGAGCTGGCGCGCTACCATGCGCCCCTCGCAACGGAGAGTTGCGCAAAAGCGCGTGGACCTCAACAAACAGAAAGACCTGTTCAGCCGGGCCCTCGTGCGCGCGGTGGCCGCCACGGCGGGCGTACGCGCCGACGTGCCCGAGCACGATGAGGACAGCGAGGACATGACCTTCGCGTCCTCCGACACCTCCGACGCTCCCGGTCGTAGGCTCTCGGCGCAGCTCAAGTGCTCCCAGAACATCACGAGCGATACGGCGGACTTCCAGTTCCCGCTGCCGGTCAAGAACTACAACGACCTCCGCCGAACGGATGTCTACATACCGCGGATCCTCATCGTCGTCCACGTGCCCAACGACCCGTCAGACTGGCTCGACCCGAGCCCGGCCCAGACTCTGGTTCGGCACTGCGCCTACTACGTCGATCTTCGCGGTTTGGCCGAGACGGCGAACACGTCCACGGTTAGTGTCACGATCCCAACCGAACAAGTGTTCGATCCAGACGCCCTCATCCGTTGCCTCGCTCCGCCCGGAGTCTCTCTGTGAAGCTGACCGCTGCGCAGCTCCGAGAGCTAGTCAACCCGACTCGTGTCGAGGTCTACCTCCGCGCACGCGGATGGTCGGTGCGCGAGCAGAATCGACTCTACGGCGTGTGGGCAAGTCCGTCCGGGGTTCAGGTCTTCATCCCTCGCTCGCCTGCTCCGGCGGACTATGCCGAGCGGCTGTACGAACTAGTCGACAGCCTTGCTCGGACGTTCCGCTTGCCATTCGAAACGATGGTGGCCGATCTCCGGTATGCCGCAGCCGACCTAATCCGGATCAGAGTCTCGGGACCGAAGATTGGGTACGGCGAGGTACTGATCGACGAAGGTGCCGGACTCTTCGCGGGCGCGCGAGACATGATGCTTGCAGCCGCCTGCGCTGCCGTCGAGACGAAGCCGAGCTACGGCTCTCGAAAGCCGAATCAAGCAATGGAGTACCTCGACCACGTCCGCCTTGGCCAAACGGAGCAGGGCAGTTACGTCGTCACGGTCATCTCCGACATAGCCCCGCCCGAGCAAGAGTTCATTGTCGACGACCTCGCAGCGACGATCGACGTGCCGTTTGAGCGACTCGTCACGACGACGCTGCTCGGCTCTCTGACGGCAGCCAATACGGCTGCCGGACTTGTCCTACGCGGAGAGGACGACTTTGGAGCGTTCGATGGAGCCGTAGACGCAGGTGTTAGCGCGAACCTCTGCGACGCGCTCACAAAGATGGGCGCCGACCAATCGGCGGCCCATATCCAAGTTGGCGTGGACTGGGCTTCATCCCGGCCAACATCCACGGCGCCAGAGCTCTCGACCGTAACATTCGAACCCGCTGCAATTCCGGTCTTCCAGGATGCCGTCGGGCATCTCCGGAAACTCGGCCCCTTCGAAAACGAGGTCGTGACCGGCTACGTCGAACGCCTGAGTCGGCCGAATGAGGAAGAGATCGGCACGATCGTCATTGACGGCGACGTACAGGGCGCCCGCCGAAACGTGCAGCTACACCTGCCCGAGGACGAATACCAGATCGCGATCCAAGCGCATGCAGCGCATCGGAAGGTTCGTATTCGGGGAACCGTCTTCAAGCGTGGTCGCTCGTGGGTGATGACCGATGCGGGCAAGCTCAGCCTTGATGGCTAGCCACCGATTGTCACCCAGAAGCGCACCAGGACCTGCGCGTCGGTGCGCGCATCGGTGCAGTCCGCAAGGCGACTGTTCGCCGGTCGGCGCTGGCCAACTCGGCCAAGTTGGCCGATGACTGATTACCTCTTGTACCTGTCCACCTTGTCCGCTCAAGTCCGTAGTTTCAGCTCGTGCTCGAAAAGCTGAAAAGCGCGGTCCCGATGGTGATCGCTCTGGTGCTCATCGTTGTTGCGGGCTCCGGCGTCGTCTACGTGCTGCTGCACATCGACGAGGTCCCGCCAGCAATGGGCGCAGCGGTCATCGTTGGGACGGCCGGGCTCCTCGGTTATCGGTACCAGGCCAAGCTGGCCTACGACAAGTTCGTGAACGAACAACGCCGCGAGCGTATTGCGCCCGTCTACGACAAGCTGATCGAGGTCCTCTACGGGGCGGCTGAGGGAAATCTCGCCGAAGGCGAGTTCGAGCAGTTCTTTCGAGAGTTCTCGCGGACGCTGCTGCTGTGGGCGCCGTCTGATGTCGTGGCGCTCGTTGTCGACTGGCGCGAATCGATCTCGGAGGACGACACTCCGGCGGTCTCGCTCTTCCGGCTCGAGTCGCTGATCCGGATCATTCGCAAGGACCTCGGCCAGGACCACTCAGAGGCCGATATCCCACGCGGCAACCTGCTTCGGCTGTTCGTCAACGACCTTGACGAGGTCGAATGAGCCCGGAACCTTCCGACTCGGCGAACTCACCCGTACGTGAACCGATCCCAGCTCTCCCGGTGGTTACCCAGGCCGTGGCCGACGCCCGCGCCGACGCGGGTCGAGCCCTCTACATCGTTGCAGCCGAAGATGTTGCGGCCGAGATGGACAGAGGGCGGGCACTCGACCAGAAGCTGACGCAGGTTGCAACGTTCTCGGGCCTCGCCGTTTCCTTGATCGGAAGCGTTGGCAGCACTCTTCTCGCCCGCGGGAACCGGCACTCCGGACTCGCCGAGGATTCGCGGGTCGCTGCGGCAGTGCTCCTCATCGTGGCTTCCACGCTGCTACTGGCCTCTATTGGCGTGGCCTACTGGCACATTGCACCAAAGAAGCATCTCGGCATTGACGAGGCGGAGTTCGACAAGCGAGTTCTGCTGACCAACCTCGACGAGCCGCTCGGCCTGCGGTACCTCACCTTCGTCGACCGACACCGACGGACCCACGCTCAAGCGCGGATTGTCAACGGTCGTAAGGCTACGGCGACGCTGTGGGCGATGGGCCTGGTCACGGCAGGCATGGGGGCCGTCGTCGCGTCACTGATCGTTAGAGCCGTCGGTGGGCTCGGCTAGGATTCACCACATGAGCGCCGACGGAAATGATTCACCTCCAACTACGCCGGCGCCTGCTCCCCAGCCTCAGGCCGCGGCTCCAGCTACTCCGTCGGGACACCTGATCCAGCCGGTGTCGTTCGAACCTGGAACCACGATCAGTGGCGAAAACGTCACGTACATCCAGGCGTCGGAGGGCAGCCGAGAGATTCGCGAATCCCAGGCACCTGAAACGCCCCGAGGCGATAATGACTAGCGATGCTCGCGGGCGAGCAGATATGTCTGGCGCGTCGTGGCGCCTCGACCACAGTCACTAGTGGGTGAAGTGCGTCCGCCAGATTCCCGCTAGCGCTTGACGATCGTCCGACGACAATTCGGAGATGCCTTTCGGGATCAAGCCGGCGGAGAGGCGAGCTACACCGGCGATAATTTCCGACTGGACCAGGTAGATAAACGGGCCAAGGGCCCCGCCATCTAGAAAGTTCACGGCGTTGCCTCGGTTGAGCACGTAGAACTCGCCGCGCGCTGAGGTGCAGAGTGTAACCCCACCATCTAGGTGTCTACCGCCATCGAATACAGCCCGGGCGGAATCTGCAAACTCGCTGTCGGCGGACGTAACAGATGCAAGAAAAGCACCATCTGCCAGGTGGGTAAGGCTATCGCGATCGAAGGCTTTGCTGCCTGTAGCCGAGATAACGATCGTTGCATCCTGAACTGCGCTTGCGAGAGTGTCAGGAACAACGAAACCGTGTGACTGGGCTTCGATGGCTCGGACTGGATCGGTTTCAAACACACACGTGGCTACGCACCGGTCACGCAAAGCATGGGCCGCTCCGCGGCCTACTTTTCCGTACCCAACAACGCACGCAGTTCGGCCTTGCGCAATGCCAGCATGTCGTCGCAAGCAAGCCTCTACGGAGAAGACAACGGCTACACCGACAAGGTGATCCTCCGGATTCTTGAGAGGACTACGGGCCACCGAAACGACTGGGTATAGCGGCGCCTCCAAGCGCTTGTAGAGGGCCTCGTACTGCTGAATCCCGTTCTCAGTGTCCTCAACGACCCCGATGATCCTGTCTCCGTAGTCGTGGTGGAGCGATTCGAGGATCGGAGCAAAGTATCCTCCGATGTCAACAAGCACGACTCGTGCCGACGGGTCGCCGCCCTCAAGCCAAGGCTTGAGACGCTCCGCGTGGGCAGTCAGCTCCGTGCGATCAACAGCCAAGATGCCGAAACTGCGCCCTCGGAGTTCGTCCATGACCGACGAGACTTGAGAGCCTGGCTTGGGAATCAGGACCCGGATTGGCGCAAGGTCGTTGAGCGCCGGGACGTAGTACCGCGCAGAGTCGACCGCGTGGGCAACCCCGATCGAGAACAGGCTCCCTGCTGAGCCGGGAGCGAAGTCCGCTACGACGTTGTTGAAGAACGGAACGGCTCGCTCGTCGCGAATCGAGGTGGTCGATGACACGCGTGCGAGACTACTTCAGCTCGCCGCCGATGGTCGAGTCCTCGACCATGTCCGCATACGAACCAGCCACCATGTGAGCTTCCACAAGACGGAGATCTCGGACTAGGACGTTCAGGTGGCGCCTATTTCTCTCAGCCTCAGGCTCTGAGCTAGCGACTGCTTCAAACTCGACGAAGTCTCCAAGGGTATCCACTCGGTCAAGGTGGATACGGATGTTGTTCAGCAAATAGAGTCGGCGATACTTCCGAACCGCCGCAACAGCGGTCTGCTGGGCAAGCCATTGCTTGACCGAAGGGTCGTCGAGGTCGATGTCCACGAGGCTGTAGCTGCTAACGCGAGGCCCGACGGAGTCCGCTCGATCGTAACGAACAAGATGAGGACGACCCGGAGACTGCTGCCTCAACTTAAGTCGTCCAGACGGTGTCTGGAAGTAGATGTCTTCTTGCCGCAAGACGCCATGAAATACGGCACCGGTCGCAAGTACTCGTGCCACAGTCAGTGCGGGGGCGGGGTCGCGGGCCTTCAACTCCAAGTTGAAACGGTTACCACGACTCAGCGGAGTTTGTGACTGTTGTTTACTGTCCGTGTCCCATGCTTTCCTCCATAGTGTAATCATAAGTCAGGTACCGCTTGCTAGTCAATCCAGTGGATGGCATAGCGATGTCCGATAGGCGGATTTTCAATAGTGAGCATGTAACGGTCGCCCGTCTCGTCCCACGTGTATTTCGGTGGCTCGTCCATGAGGCCCGGAGGATCGCTCGCTAGATGAATACAGGGACGCACATTGCGCCGAAGTGCCATTGGCAGCTTCACGGCTAGCCGAAGCGAGGCTATTTCGTACTCCACGGCCTTCCCCAGGTACGGGCGGAACTGTGCGCGTCGATCAATGAAGCGCTGTTCGAAGCGAATCGTCTCCAGCTCACCAGGGACCAAGTCGCGGTCAAAGGCAATCAGGAAGATGGTCGAGTCATCGCTCTTCAGGAGTGGACCATGAAGCGCATGCGGATGAGCCACGGTCGGGGGAATCTCTACACCCGACCCGGACCAGGTGTAGCGGTGCTCGAAGAAGCGGCACCGACGCAGCGCCTCGATCTCATACGTATCGACGGTCCCGAAGGTCGTCGACGCTGCATCTTTGACTTCAAGTTCGTGCTCGATCCTCCGAAAGATGAACGGCGGGTCGGACGGCTCTGAGGGGTAGGAGGGCGAAGCAGACATGCAGAAAGGCCGAGGCGGACTCGGAACCCGTCGCAGCTTAGTCGGTGGCGTCGGCGGAGGCGAGGGTCGCCCTTGACCTCACCATCGGGCACCACGCCGACGATCTTGACGCGGCGGCTTCAAATCAGACGAGAGGCCGATGCACGCCTTGTCCGCATCACCCGTTTCGAGGTAGACTACAAAGTAGGCAGCGTGCCGTTTCGCGTCCTTGAGGCCCTTGGCTTCGGGCGCACTCGGCCAATTCGCGCTGCGCGAAATCAAGAACTGAGAGGAGGAATCGTGAAGAACAAGTCATCAACACCCGCTGTTGCTCTGGAGCCGACGGAGCAACCAGCCACGCAGGGGCAGGCGCTTGGCGCACTGGTCCGCGAGGCGCGCACGGCGAAGGGCTGGACGCTACGGGAAACGGCGCCGAAGATCGACGTGACGTGGCAGTGGCTGCAGCGGATGGAGGGCGGCGCCTTCCATCAGCCAGATGCCTCCCGCATGGCGCGCCTCGTCGGGCTGCTTGGCATTGATCCAGTGCGCCTCGCGGAAGTCTCGGGCGGGTACATCCCGGACGAGCTGCCGGACCCGATCGGCTACTTGCGCACCAAGTACGGCGCGACGGATGATCAGATCGCCGACTTCGAGCGCTGGCGCAAAGAGATCAAACTCGGTGTGCTCGCCAGCGACGAGGCGCCGCCCGTCACTGATCTGGATTCCAAGGACCGAGCGACCGGAGAGGAGTTGTCGTGAGCGAGGATGTTGCGGTCGCCGGGGCACCAGCCAAGACGGCCGTCATCTACCTCCGCGTCTCGACGGTCAGCCAGGTCCGGACTGCGCACGATCCGGAGGGGTATTCGATTCCGGCACAGCGCGACGCGTGCTTGCGCTACGCCGCCACGCTTGGGGCCTGTGTGGTCGCCGAGTACGTGGAGCCCGGCAAGAGCGGCACTACGACGAATCGTCCGGCTTTGCAGAAGATGCTCGGGCAGCTCGGCGACCTACGACCGGACTACGCGATCTTCTGCGACCTTTCCCGAGTCGCGCGTGATGACTTCGACGCGCTGTGGCTGCTCCGCGAGATAGAGGGTCACGGCACCAAGCTCGAGTCCACAGCTGAACGAGTCGACGACTCGCCGGCTGGGAAGCTGCTCTACACCGTGATGGCGGGCGTCAATGCTTTTCGATCGCGCGGTGACGCCGAAAAGATCCGGCTCGGGATGGAGCGAAAGCACCAGTCCGGCGGCACCAATGGCCAGGCCAAACTCGGCTACCTCAACGTCCGCGAAGACGTTGACGGCCGCTCCGTCGCCTCTATCGCCGTTGACCCGGAACGCGGCCCGCTGATCCGCTTGGCCTTCGACTTGATGGCGACGGGCAACGAGACGATCACGACGACGCTCGCGATCGTTACCTCGGCGGGGCTTCGCACCCGAGCGACCACGAAGCGCCCGAGTCAGCCTGTCCCACGGGCGAGCCTGCACCGCATCCTGAAGAACCCGCACTACGCGGGCGTGGTGGTCCAGAACGGCGTGGCGGTCCCCGGCCGTCATGACGCGCTCGTGACTCAAGACACGTTCGATCGTGTCCAGGCCGTCCTTGAAGCGCACCGGCAAGGCGGCGCGCGAAGCCAATACCACCCACATCACCTCGCCGGGACCGTCTTCTGCGGCAAGTGTGGCCAGCGCCTCGGCTTTGGCCGGCACACCAGCAAGCTCGGGCGACCCTACGACTACATCTCCTGTCTGAGCCGAGTCCACCACGACGGCCCGTGCAAGGCCCGCTATGTGCCAGCCGCCATCGCTGACGCCGTCCTGCACAGCCTCCATCAGCACCAATGGCTGACCGAAGACGAACAGGAAGGCGTTCGCATCAACGTGCGAGCTGTCGCTGAGAAGCAGGCAGGCGTAGCGCGGACTGAGGCGGCCCGCCACGCCCGGCGCCTATCCGAGCTCACCGCACAGCAGCAGAAGCTCGTCCAGCTCTTTTACGCCGACGCCGTCTCCGAAGACGTCCTCAAGGCTGAACAAGACCGAATCAAGAAGGAACAGGCCGACGCTGAGCGCTGGCAAGCCGCCGCAAATCGCAGTGTCGAAGACGTGATGCGCGCCTTGAATGAGGCGCTTGCGCTCATCGCACTTCCCGCCGCTGCGTACGAGCTGGCTACCCCAACTGCTCGCAGACTGATGAACCAGTCCCTGTTCGAGCGGATCGAAGTCTGGCTCGACCCCGACGACGAAGCAGCGAACGCGACGGAGCACAAGGACTCAACGATCGAGCCCGGCTGGCAGCAATGGGACTGGACTTTGGCCGACCTCGAACAGCAACCCGTCCGCGCAACAGCCGCCCTGACGCCCGTCTACCGGCAACTCCGGCTCGTAGCGGCCCTGACCGCCGACCAGCCCGCCGCCGGGGCCGAACTGGCCCTGAAACCAAAACACCCCCGCCGGCTTCTAGCCGACGAGGGTTCGCAGATCGATCAAATGGAGGAGGGAGGGGGATTCGAACCCCCGAGACGCGGGTTACACGCCTAACAGTTTTCGAGACTGCCCCGTTCAGCCACTCCGGCACCCCTCCAAACGGGACGCACGGCGTGAGCCATGCGCGACGGTCGAGATTAGCGGACGGGCGTCACGCTCGTCGCCTCGCGCGGAAGAACGACCGCAGCAGCTCTGCACACTCGGGCTCCAGCACGCCGCCGACCACGTCGGGGCGGTGGTTGAGCTCGGGCCGGTCGAGCACCGAGAGCACGCTGCCGCAGGCGCCGGCCTTCGGATCGAAGGCGCCGAACACCACGCGCGGGATGCGCGAGAGGGACGATCGCCCCTGCGCACATCGTGCACGGCTCGAGCGTCACGTAGAGCGTCGCGCCCGTCACGCGCCAGCCGTCGCCGATCGCGCGGTGGCGGCGTCGCGGAGCGCGAGCACCTCTGCGTGGGCCGTCGGATCGTGGGCGAGCTCGCGCTCGTTGCGGCCGCGCGCGACGACCCGGCCCTGCACGACGACCACCGCGCCGATCGGCACGTCGCCGTGGGCCTCGGCCGCGCGCGCCTCGGCGATCGCCTCGGCCATCCAGCGCTCGTCCGCCACGCGTTGCTCGTCGGGATCGACCACGGCGGCCATTGTCGCGGGTCGGGCGTCTGCGGCGTGGCCCCCGCCTTCGCACCAGCCCGGTGACGAGTCCGAGCGCGCCAGGTGCGCACGGGCGACCGGGGAACCGGCGCCCCTCGGAACGGGACTGGCGTAGCTTTCCGGTGGAAGGGAAGTATCTCAACGCCCGACGGCCGTCAGGACGGTTGGCCTCATATAAGCCAGCCCGGTCCCGGGAGCCTCGCATCGCGAGGCGGAGAAACCTTCGCGAACCCCACGCCCGCGTGATCCGCGGCGCGTACTGACGCGAAGGACGCCTCGTGCCCGAACTCTCCCTCCCCCTCGTCGCCGGCGCCGCCGAGCCACTCGACGGCATGGTCGCCTGGGGCGGCCTCACCGCCCTGATCGTCGTCCTGCTGGCGGTCGACCTCTTCGTCCTGCGCGGCCGCGGCGGCCAGATGAGCACGAAGAACGCGGCGATCACCAGCGTCGTGTGGATCGCGCTGTCGGTCGCCTTCGCCGGACTGCTGTACGTCGTCGGCACCACTGAGCAGGCGACCGCCTTCCTCGCCGGCTACGTCGTCGAGAAGAGCCTCTCGCTCGACAACGTGTTCGTCTTCCTCGTCGTGCTCGACGCCTTCGCGATCGGGCACGTGTTCCGCGCACGGCTGCTGACCTACGGCATCGTGCTCGCGCTCGTGCTGCGACTGATCTTCATCCTGATCGGCGCCACGGCCCTGCACCATGCGTCGTGGCTGAGCATCCCGTTCGGCCTGTTCCTCCTGTGGACCGGCTGGAAGCTCTGGAAGGAGCGCCACGAGTCGGGCAACGAGGAGGACCTGGTCGCCGGCATCCGCAAGCGCTTCAAGATCTCGCCGAACCCCGACCACGGCGGCCACTTCACCGAGCGTGAGGGCACGACGGGCAAGCGCATCCTCACCGCCGCCGGCGCAGCGCTGCTGACGATCGCGATCGTCGACATCATCTTCGCCGTCGACTCGGTGCCCGCGATCCTCGCGATCACCACCGACACGTTCATCGTGTTCGCCGCCAACGCGTTCGCCCTGCTCGGTCTGCGCCCGCTGTTCTTCCTCGTGGCGCACCTCGTCGAGCGCCTGTACTACCTCAAGGCCGCGCTCGCCGTGCTGCTCATGTTCATCGCCGTGAAGATGGGCATCAGCGAGGTCATCGGCAAGGTGCCGGCGCAGTGGTCGCTGCTCGGCGTCGGCGTGATCCTCGGCGCCGGCGTCATCGCCTCGCTGATCCGCGACCGGCGTCAGCCGCCCACCCCGACTGCCACGGCCTAGCCCGAGCTGTCCCGGGGGACGTGGCTCTGCGGACTCCCCGCCGCAGGGCCACCACCTCGGGGCACCGGCCGGCGACCGCGCGGCCACCTGCGCGCGGGCGCCGCGACCGGCGGCGGCCGGAGCGCGACGAGCCTGGCGCGATGGCACGGGGCGCGGCGTGCAACCCCCGCGGGCGCGTCCGTGTTCAATGGGTGTGATGCACCGCCGACGCCAGCGCCCGCTCGGGGCCGCCCCGACCGAGCGCCCGCGTCCCGGCAGCCGCCCCCGCCGACGCGCGGTGGGCACGGCCCTCGTGGGCACCGCGGCATGGCTGGCCGCCGCCGGGCCCGGCCTCGCCGCTACCGCCGGGCCGGCACCGGCGGTGCGCAACCACGAACTGCTCGTGCGCTTCAAGGCGACCGGACAGCTGCAGCGCATCAAGGTCGGCGCAGGCCAGGACCCCGTCGTCCTCGCTCGCTCGCTGCGCCGGCACACCGAGCTGTTCTCGTCCGTCGGCGCGAACCTGATCGCCACCGCCGCGGGCACGCGCATCACGGACGCCGAGGAATCCGTCGCCACCGCGCCCGCCGGCGCCGCGCAGGACGGCACCACGGCACCGACCACGCCCGATATCACCGTGCCGCCGTCCGCTGCCGTTCCGCCGCCCGCGAACCTGAAGGGCTGGGTACCGAACGACGGCGTCGGCGGGCTCGGGTGGACCAGCCTGCAGTGGAACTTCGTCGGCAGGTTCGGCGTCGACGCTCCCCAGGCGTGGGAGGTGCTGCGCCGGCGCGGGCGCTCGCTCGCCGGCGGACGCGGCGTGAAGGTGGCCGTGATCGACTCGGGCATCGCCTACCGCGACCGCGGCAACTACCGCCGCTCGCCCGATGTCGACCCCAGCCGCGTGCTCGGCGGCTACGACTTCGTCGACCTCGACCGCTACCCCGACGACCAGTCGGGGCACGGGACCCACGTCGCATCGACGATCGCAGCCGCGACCGACAACGGCACCGGCCTCACGGGGCTCGCCTACAACGCCCAGATCCTGCCCGTCCGCGTCCTCGACGACGCGGACTCCGGCGACGTGCTCGCGATCGCGCGCGGCATCAAGTACGCGATCCGCCGCAAGGTCGACCTCATCAACCTCTCGGTCGACTTCCCCGTCACCACGACCGCCGCCGACATCCCGGAGGTGATCGACGCCGTCGATGCGGCACGGCGCGCCGGCATCCTGGTGATCGCATCGTCCGGCAACGACGGAACCGGCGCGATCGCCTACCCGGCGCGCGCAGCCTCGGTGCTCGCCGTCGGCGCGACCACGGTGCGCGGTTGCCGCTCGACCTTCTCCAACGCGGGCCGCGAGCTCGCGCTGGTCGCACCGGGCGGCGGCGCCGATCACGGCGGCGAGACGAAGCCCGGCTGCGCCCCGGGCGATCCGGGACCGCCGATCGCCCAGGTCACCCTGATGAAGCCGACCGAGACGACGAACCTCGGCGTGCCGCTGGACTACGTCGGCACCTCGATGGCGGCCGCGCACGTGACGGGGATCGCTGCGCTCGTCGTCGGGAGCCGCATCCTCGGACGTCACCCGAGCCCCGACCTGCTCGCCGCGTACCTCGTCCGCGCCACGCGCGACCTCGGTCCCAAGGGCCGCGACTCCCACTACGGCGCCGGGCTGATCGACGCCGAGACGGCGGTGAGCAAGGCCGGGTCGAGCGCGCGGGTGCGAGGCGCCGAGCGTGCAGTGGCGACGGCCGCCCGGAAGAAACTGCGCTCGCTGCCGATCCGTTAGAGCGTGCGGGTCGATCTCCACTGCCACCTGCTGCCCGATCTCGACGACGGGCCGGACACCGACGAGGCATCCGTCGCGCTTGCCCGCGCGCTCGTCGCCGACGGCGTGAGCGTGGTGGCCGCCACCCCGCACCGCACGCAGCGCTTCGCCACGCCGCTGCACGAGCTCCTCGCGCGCCTGGACCGCCTGCGCCGGCTGCTCGCCGCAAGCGAGGTGCCGCTCGAGGTGCTCAGCGGCTCCGAGATCCGGGTCGACGCGCTGCTCGACATGGACGACAGCGAGCTGCATGCTCTGCGGCTCGGCGGAACCGGTCCGCTGCTCATCGAGCTGCCGCAGCGGGAGGTCGCCGCCGATCCGACGTGGATCGTCCACGACCTCCTCGACCGCGGCTACCCGGTCCTCCTCGCCCACCCCGAGCGCATCCCGTTCCTGCAGATCGACCAGCAGCCGCTCGCCGACCTCGTCGCCCGCGGCGCACACGCGCAGCTCACGTGCGGGGCGCTCACCGGCCGGTACGGCACGACGGCGCAGCGCACGGCGATCGCAATGCTCGACGCCGGCCTGATCGACGTGCTGGCGTCCGACGCCCACCACCACCGGCTGCGTCCGCCGGAGATGGAGGCGGCGCGGGAGTGGCTGGCGAAGCATCGACCATCCGCTGCGTTCGACGACCTCGCGGTGCATACTCCTTCGGTGCTGATCCACCGGCCAGCACCCGCCCAGTGACCGCCGCCGACGCGCTCGACGCCCCACCAGCCAGACGAGTCGCACGCAACACGGCGCTGCGCGCGGCCGCCGAGGTGCTCGGCAAGTTCGCGACGCTCGCCCTCACGTGGGTGATGATCGCGAAGCTCGGGATCGACGCGTCCGGCCAGTTCGCCTACGCGCTCACGATCTCGCAGCTGTACTGGCCCATCGCGGGCTTCGGCCTCGACCGCCTGATGCTGCGCGAGATCGCGGCCGACCCGAAGCGCACCGCGGTGCTCGTGCCGCAGCTCAATGCGTTCAAGCTCGTCGTCGGCCTGATCTGCGCGCTCGTCGGCACGCTCTTCGTGGCGGCCACGCGGGGCGAGGGGATCGTCACCTCGATCACGCTCATCCTGAGCCTGTCGCTGGTGGCGACGCTCCTCGGCGCGACCGCCCAGAACGTCTTCATGGCCCGCGAGCGGATGGAGGACTACTTCCTCGCCGCGCTGCCGGTGAAGGTGCTCAGCGCGGTGCTCGGCGTCGCCGTGCTCGTCCTGGGCGGAGGCCTGATCGCGGTCGGGTTCACGAGCCTGATCGCCGCGATCCTCGGCATCGGCATCGGCTGGTGGATCCTCGGGAGGCGCTACCACCAGCCGCCGGCCCGCCTCGATCTGCGTGTGCGCGGGTGGGCGCCGCTGCTGCGCGCATCGGGCCCATGGGGGCTCCAGGAGGTCTTCGGGCAGATCACGTTCCGCTTCGGGTTCATCGTGCTCTTCATGACGGCGACGGACCGCATCGCGGGCGAGTACCGCGTCGCATACCAGCTGCTTGAGGCCACCCTGTTCCTGCCATGGTCGATCGCGTCGTCGGTGCTCCCGCTCGTCGCGCGCAGCCAGCGCGGGGCGTCGAACGGCGACGAGCCGCCGCTGGAGACGATCACCCGTTCGGCGATCGAGCTCGTCCTCGCACTGATGCTGCCGATCGCGGTGATCCTCGGGCTCTGCGCGACCGCGGTGATGGGGCTCTACCCCGACGAGGCGCTGCCGGCCGCCGCGTTCATGCCGCTCCTCGCGGCCGCATCCGTGATCTACGGCGTCGGCCACATCGCCGGCATCGTCGCGCTCAGCCACCTGCCGGGTCGGCGCACCGTCGAGATCATGGCCGTCACCGCGACCTTCAGCGTGATCGCGGTGCTGCTGCTCGTGCCGGCGTACGGTGGCAAGGGTGCGGCGATCGCGGCGCTCTCCACCGAGACGGTGCTGACGGTGCTCTCGCTCGCGCTCGCGATCCGGGCGGCCGGGCCGCACGTGCTGCTCGGAATGGTGTCGACCGGCATGGTCGCGGCGGCGTGCATGGCTGCGGCGGTCTACCCGTTCCGCGATCAGCTCCCTCTCGCGGTGCTGGTCGGCGGGTCGGTGTATGCGGTGGTCCTCCTCACGCTGGAGTACCGTCGTCAGGGCGCGACCTGGGCGCTGATGCGCTCCATGGTCCCCGGCTCCCGATGACCACCTCCCCGATCCTCGAGCAGACGACCGAACGGGCCGCGTGGCAGCCCGCGCGCCAGTCGCTCCTCGGGGCGGTCCTCCTCGGCGGCCTTGCGCTCTTCGTCGTCGCGTCCGGACTCACGTTCCTGGACCACATGGCGCCGTCCCTGCCGCTCGCGATCGTCGGCGGTCTCGGCCTTACGTTCCTGATCGCGCTGACCGTCGCGCGGTACGAGGCGGCCGTGTTCGTCGGCTTCCTGCTGTCGGGCGTCGTGAAGTTCGAGCCGGCCCCGCCGGACGGCGTGTTCGCCGTGATCATGGCGATCGCGATCGTGTCCGGGCGGCTGCGGATCGACCGGTTGCCGGCGCCCGTGGCGTTCGCGCTCACCTCGCTCACGGTGTTGAACGTGCTGAGCTTCGCGGCGGCGTACTCCATCAGCGACGGCCTGCGGTTCGCGAGCATCACGCTCTACCTCGTCGTGTTCGGCGTGTGGCTCACCGGCTACGCCGACCGTGAGCAGCGCGGCCGCCAGATCGTCATCGCGTGGCTCTGGATCGCGGTGTTCAGCGCGATCCTCGGCAGCCTCGCCCTCGAGTTCCCGAGCTTCCCGCTGCGCGACGACTTCATCGGCGACGGCGCGAGCCGCGCGATGGCGCTCTTCAAGGATCCGAACGTGTACGGCCCGTTCCTGATCCCGATCGCCGTGATCGTGCTCGAGGAGATCATCAATCCGCGCCTGCTGCGCATCAAGGCGGTGACGGGCCTCGCGCTCGTCGCGGTGCTGGTGTTCGGCCTGCTGTTCTCGTTCTCGCGGGCCGCCTGGGCGAACATGCTCCTGTCGACGGCCGTCATGCTCCTCATCCTCCTGCTGCGGCGACAGCACACGGGGCGCGTGTTCGCCGTCGTCGGCGGTCTCGGGATCGTCGCGATGGTGGTCCTCGCCGTGATCGTGTTCTCGGGCAACGCCGACTTCATCGGCCAGCGCGCGCAGCTGCAGGGCTACGACACCGAGCGCTTCGGGGCCCAGAAGGCGGGCGTGGAGCTCGCGATGCACTACCCCCTCGGCGTCGGCCCCGGCCAGTTCATGCACCACCACCCCGTCGAGACGCACTCCACCTACGTGCGCGTCCTCGCCGAACAGGGCCCGCTCGGCCTCGTCACCTGGATCGCCCTCGCGCTCACCACCCTCTTCATGGCGATCGGCAACGCCCTCGCCGGCCGCCGGTCCGCCGGTATCGGCTCCGCCGCCCTCCTCGGCGCGTGGTGCGGCCTCCTCTTCAACAGCGTCGTCGTCGACACCCTCCACTGGCGCCACCTCTGGGTCGTCGCCGCCCTCATCTGGGCCGGCACCCTCGTCGGTCGACGCGAAGAGCGCGAGGCCCGCGCGCGCGAGGCCCGCGACGAGGAACAGCGAGCCGAACGGCGCGCCGCGCTCGCGTAAGAGAGGGGCGGCGCGGAGCGCGTCGGCGCGCGCGGCCCGCGTCCGCGAGGGGTCGGAGCACGCGTTCTGTGAGGTGGGCGACGGGGTGGGCCGCGAGCAGCGGCCCTGCGCCCGGGGAACCGCTCACCGGAGATCGTTGGGACCACCAATGGGCTGGTTCGCCGTCGCTATCCGGGGTCAAACCAACCCAAGACCTCCCACCCGCGCGCGCCGCGCGCGGACGCAGACCGCAGGCTCCGCCGAGCCCGCGGTCAGGCGAAGTCG
>JAQIJQ010000032.1:0-54412 GCA_036946195.1 Patulibacter minatonensis
GGCGCGAGCTCGGTCGCGAACTCGGACATGCGGCGGAACTTCGCGCGGCCGCGGCGGCGGTCCAGTCGTCGTGGTACCGGTATTGGCGGCGCCCGGCGGCATCGACGCCGGTGGCCTGGATGTGCCCGTGCGGCGAGGGGCAGATCCACACGTCCTGCCATGCGGGCGGGATGACGAGTGCGCGGACGCGCTCGATCGTCGCGTCGCCCGTCAGCGGACGGCCGCGGGCGTCGAGAACCTGGAAGCCCTTGCCGCGTCGGCGCAGGGTCCAGCCGGGGGAGGCGGGGTCGCTGCGCCGGACGCGTGCCAAGGCTAGCTGCGGGCGGGTGCGGCGGCGAACGTCTCGACGATCTTCGCGCAGAACGCGGGCAGGTCGTCGGGGTTGCGGCTGGTGACGAGGCCATGGTCCACGACGACCTCCTCGTCGACCCACTCCGCGCCGGCATTGCGGAGGTCGGTGCGCAGCGACGGGTAGGAGGTGATGGTGCGGCCGCCGAGGCTGCCGGTCTCGGCCAGGAGCCAGGGGCCGTGGCAGATCGCGGCGACGGGCTTGCCGGCGTGGAGGAAGGCGCGCGCGAAGTCGACGGCGCTCGGGTCCTGGCGAAGCTGATCGGGATTCCGGACGCCGCCCGGGAGCAGGAGTGCGTCGAACTCGGCAGGGTCGACATCGCCGACGAGCGCGTCGGCCTGGAGGCTGCTCGCGGGGTCGGTGTCGTCGTCCCACTGGTCGACGGAGAGGTCGTCGATGCTGAGCAGGGTCGTGGTGCCGCCGCGCTCGTGGATCGCGTCGCGGGGCTGTTCGAGTTCGACGCGTTCGACGCCGTCGGTGGCGAGGATCGCGACGCGCTTGCCGGTGAGGTCGATGCTCATGGGATTCCGTTCGGTCGGGGCACCCACGACGCTACGAACGGGCTGCTGGCGCGCTCAGGCCGCGGCCGGGCAAGGAGCCGGATCAGAATTGCCGGCCCGAGCGCCGAGGCGCCCGGGCCGACAACCGGTGCGCGCTGTCCCGACGCGCACTGGTCCCGACAGGCGTTGAGGCCTGTCAGCTTGGTGCTCGCTCCGGTCGGCCTGCCGTTCGGACAGGGCTGGCGGGACTGGGCGAGGAAGGTTGGCGGTACACGCGTGGTGGACCGGTCGGTACCGACCCACACGGTACCGGACGAGTGTGCCACGACGACGCGACACCACTGGACGGATCGTCGGTAGTGCGAACGCGCCAAATTGAACGGACGCTCAGCTGACGGGGCGCCCCTGCGTCCAGGGTGCCGGATCTCGTGTGTGTCGAGGTGCCGATCGGACGACCACCCTGCCAGCGTTAGATTCTCGTGGTATCGGAGTTGGACTCCCCCGAGTCCATGGGTATTCTGTGCCTCCGTGAGCGAAGGAGCCGTGCCAGAGGTCCGCAAGACGCGCCGCGAACGGCAGGCCGAGACGCGTCAGCAGGTGATCACCGCCGCGCGCGAGCTCTTCCTGACGCGGGGATACCACCGGACCACGTTGTCGGCGGTGGTCGAGGCTGCGGGGTTCACGAAGGGCGCGGTGTACTCGAACTTCACGAGCAAAGCCGAGCTGGCGTTGGCGGTGGTCGAGGAGATCGAGCGCGAGAACGTGGAGGAGCTGGCGTCGGCGTTCCAGGGGGCGACCGATCCGGTGGAGCGCGCGCAGCTCCTGACGAAGTGGGGCGAGACGATCCTGTCCGACACGGCGGCGCTGCGGCTGCGGGCGGAGCTCAACTTCGCCGCGATGGACGACGAGACGCTCGGCGAGACGGTCCGCCACAAGTCCCGGAACGTGCGGGCGTCGGTCGCCGCGATGCTGCGGGGCCTCGAGAACACCGATCGCTTCCTGCTCGAGATCCCGGTGCTCGCGGACACGCTCACGGCCCTGGCGAACGGGGTCGGAATGCAGAAGCTCAACGACCCCGACTTCGATCTCCAGGCGTTCGTGAAGGCGGCGGGCGTGCTGACGGGTGCGCCGCTGTCGAGCGACGCCCCGGCTGCCAAGCCCTGACGATGGCTGCAGGCGCGCATCGCGTCGCCGCGGGTCGGGATGCGATCGCGTGGGCCGAGCGGCGGATGCCGGTGCTGCGTCGGGTCGCTGATCGGCTCGAGGTCGGCGGACAGCTCGCCGGCGCGCGGGTCGGCGTGTGCCTGCACGGCACGCCGGAGACCGCGGCCTTGGTCCGCGCGCTGGTCCGGGGTGGCGCGCAGGTGGACGTGGTGCCGTCCAACCCGCTGTCGGTGAATGCCGAGGTGGCGGCGGCGCTCGCGGCGCAGGACGGCGTCGCGGTGCACCTGGCGGCGGGGACGCCGGCGGGCCATGAGCGAGCGCTGACGGCGGTCGCGGAACGCGGGCCGGCGGTCGTGATCGACGACGGAGCGGACCTCGCGCGGGTGCTGCACGCGACCGGTGCGGCCGAGCACGTGGTCGGCGGCACCGAGGGCACGACGACCGGAGTGCTGCGGCTGCGGAGCCTCGCGGACCGCGATGCGCTCGCGTACCCGGTGCTCGCCGTGAACGACACGCCGATCCGCCACCTGTTCGACAACTCGCTCGGAACGGGCCAGTCGGTGCTCGACGGGCTGCTGCGGACGACGGGTGTCCTCGTGGCCGGGAGCCGGGTGGCGGTGTTCGGGTACGGCGCGTGCGGTCGAGCGATCGCGCTGCGGGCCCACGGCCTGGGGGCCACGACGATCGTGTGCGAGGTCGATCCGATCCGGGCGCTCGAGGCGCGGATGGACGGGCACGTGGTGGTGCCGGGTGTCGAGGCGGCCGCGGAGGCCGACGTGATCATCACCGCGACGGGTGCGATCGATGTGCTCGGCCCGGCGCACTTCGCGGTGCTGCGCGACGGCGCCATCCTCGCGAACGCGGGCCACTTCGACGTGGAGATCGATCTGGCCGGTCTGTCGGAGCTGGCGTCGGAGCGCCGGCCGGTGCGGCCGCTCGTCGAGGAGTTCGACGTGGGCGACCGCACGATCCTGCTCGTCGCCGGAGGGCGCGTGATCAACCTGGCGGCGGCGGACGGTCATCCCGCGGGCGTGATGGACCTGCTGTTCGCCGGCCAGGCCGTCGCGGCGGCGTGGTTGTGCGAGCACGGAGCGACGCTCGGCCGGGGCGTGCATGCGGTGCCGGGCGCGATCGACGCCGACCTCGCGCGGCTCGCGCTCGACGCCCAGGGCGTCCGGATCGACGAGTTGAGCGATCATCAGCGGCGGTACCTCACGAGCTGGGCACCGGCGCCGGGCCGTGCGACCGGCGACGGCTGAGGCCTTCGGCGCGCGCCGGTTCGTTGCCGGTCGTTCACAGACGGGACGTGGCGCACGCACGGAGCGGTGCAGGACCGGTACGGTGCAGGCGTGAAAGCGATGGTCCTCGCGGCGGGTCTGGGGACTCGCCTGCGCCCCCTCACCTACGAGCTCCCGAAGCCGATGGTCCCGGTCGTCGACCGGCCCGTGATGGCGCACATCGTGGATCACCTGAAAAGTCAGGGGATCACCGAGATCATCGCGAACCTCCACTACTTCCCGGACACGATCCGCGACTACTTCGGCGACGAGGTCACCTACCGGTACGAGCCCGAACTGCTCGGAACCGCCGGTGGCGTGCGCAACTGCCGCGACTTCTTCGGCGACGAGCCGTTCCTCGTGATCTCGGGCGACGCGCTGACGGACCTCGACGTGAACGCCCTGCGCGCCACCCACGATCGTCTCGGCGGCGTGGCCACGCTGACGGTGAAGCAGGTTCCGGACACGCGCGAGTACGGCGTCGTGATCACGGACGAGGGCGACCGCATCCTCGGGTTCCAGGAGAAGCCGGATCCGGAGGACGCGAAGTCCGATCTCGGCAACTGCGGCATCTACCTCTTCAGCCCGGAGATCTTCGACTGGTTCCCGGAGAGCGATCCGGTGGACTGGGCGTTCGACGTGTTCCCGGCCCTGCTGGCGAACGACGTGCCGTTCCACATCCACCGCGCAGGCGACGAGTACTGGAACGACGTCGGTTCGCTGACCGAGCTCAAGGCGGGCACGTTCGACGCGCTGACCGGTGAGCTCGAGCTCCCGGCGATCGAGGGTGCCGGGGCCGATGCCGTCATCGTCGGCGAGGGGTCGAGCCTAGATGCGGCCGAGGAGGTCGTCGGACCGGTGTACCTCGGTGCCGACGTCGAGATCGGTGCGGGCGTTCGCCTGACGGGTCCGGTGGTGATCGGCGACCGTGCCGTGATCGGTGCGGGCGCGATGATCAAGGACTCGATCGTGCTGCCGGGGACGACGGTCGAGCCGAACTCGATCGTCATCGGCGCGACGCTCGGTCGCGCAGGCATCATCGCGGCGATGACGCCGCGTCGCGAGCCGGCCGCCTCCTAGCGCGCTCGAGCGGTGCGCAGGCCTCGCGGCCGCGCGTACGCCGGCTAGTACAGCTCGCGGTTCTGCGGGGCAGGCCCAGCGGCCTGCTTCGCGGCGCCCTTGGGCCCGTAGCGTTCCTCGCGCTGCTGCTCGCGCTCGCTGCGCTCGATGGCACGGATCACGAGCCACGCGAGCGCCACGCCCATCACGACCGTCTGCTCGAGCGCCATGAGCGCGCCGCCGAGCTGCTGGTCCTCGCGCGGGGTGAGGCCCCAGTACGAGGTGGAGTACACGTCGTACAGCGCGTCGGGCGCGAACGTGAGGAAGATGCCGAGGATGCCGACGAGCACCTTCGTCGTGACCATGTACAGCACGGCTCCCATCCCGGAGAGCTGACGCTGGTCTCGAACGGGCGAGATGAGGTGCCACCAGTAGAGGCCCCCGGCGAACGTGAAGATGACGTGCTCGGTGACGTGCACGCCCGTGTGCTGGACGGCGGCGTCGTAGAAGGTCGGGACGTGCCAGAACCACATGGCGCCGACGTAGGCGACCAGGCCGAACAGGGGTGACATCAGCCACGGGGCGCCCTTCTCGAGCTGGATCACGCGCTTCGTCGCCGGACGGAAGATCTGCTTGGTGAGGCCGAGCATGCAGAGCACGGGGGCGAAGTCGAGCAGCAGCAGGTGCTGGACCATGTGCATCGTGAAGTGCTGCTCGCCGAGCGTGTCGATCGGCGAGAACAGGGCGGCGACCACGCAGGCGATGCCGGCGAGGAACGACACGAGCCGCGCCGGGTGTGCGCGGACGGCCCACCAGCGGCGCAGGTACGCGACGGTGACGGGGATGAGGATGAGGAGCGGTCCGGGGTAGACGGACCAGCCGACGGAGTCGGCGGCGGCGGCCAGGGGGAGCATCGGCGTGGAGGATTGTCGCAGTGCGTGCGCGTTCCGTGACGCACCGCCCGTCAGGGTCGGTGCATGCCCACCCGTCGTGCCGCGCTCCCGGTCGCCCGCGTCTGTGCGGGCTGCGGACGTCGGGTGGGCAGCACGGAGCGTGCGTGGTGCACGCACTGCCGCGACCGGTGGGGCACCGTGCCGGGGTGGTGGCAGCCGGAGCCAGGCGGCGTGGCGGGCTGGTCGGCGGCCCGGTACGGCGGGCCCGTGCGGCGCGCGGTCCTGCAAGGCAAGCGGGGTGCGGGGGCGGGGCTCGTGGAGCTGTTGCTGGAGCGACTGCCGCCGGAGTGCATGCCGCGCGGTGCGGTGGTGACGTGGATTCCGGCGCACCCCCGGCGCGCGCTCACCGCGCCGGACGTGGGGGCGGCGCTGGCCCGAGCGCTCGCGGCGCGCGAGGGGCTCGTCGTGCGCCGGCTCCTGCGGCGGCAGCCCTGGGCGCGGCGGCAGGCCGGGGCCGATCGCGACACACGTCGCGCGCAAGGAGACCGGCTGGGGCTGCGGGTGCGCACGGCGTGGCCGGCTTCGGTGCCGTCCGCGGTGGTGCTCGTCGACGACGTGCGGACGACGGGAGCCACCCTTGATCACGCCGCTGATCTGCTCCACGAGGCGGGCGCTCGACATGTGATCGGGGTCACAGCCGCCCTAGCTGGTGCGACATGACCCTCCGGGTGCGCCACGACCACCTCCACCGCGGAACCTCCGTACCGCCCTCGGTTGCGGGGGAATCGGAGACCGCTCGGCGAGTTTCGTCGCATCGGATGTCCCCGGAGTGACGGTCGCGGCTCGTACGAACGTCCACCTGGCGTCTTCACCGTCCGTTCACGAGAGGAAGATCCTTCGCACCAGGCATTCCGGCAACACCAACCTTTCGAGGAGGTCATTGGTGAGGATCGATGTCAAGGGCCGTAACACCCCGGTGACCGACGAGCTTCGTGCGCTCGTCGAGCGACGATTCCGGACCGTGGCAGCCCAGCTGCCGGAAGACACGCGTCTGGAGGTCGAGGTCCGCGAGGAGCGAAATCCGCGCGTCACCGACTGCATGGTCGTCGAGGCCAGGCTGAAGATGGCCGGGCGCACGATCTGTGCGCACGACTCGTCGCACAGCATGCGCCACGCGATCGTCCTCTGTTCGGAGGAACTCGCGCGCCAGGTCAAGGCGACGCGCGAGAAGCGCCGGCACATCCGGGAGGCTCGCATCGTCGCGCGTGACATGCGCGGCGCCTCGGCCACCATCTGATCTCCCGGCGCGCGGCGCCGGACGCACTGAATCTCGAGCGCCCGTCGTGCCCTGCACGGCGGGCGCTTCGTGCGTTTCCCACGCCCCCGCGTGGGCGGCGGTCCGGAGCGCTTCCCCTGGTAGTGTGACCCTTCTCATGAGCCTCCTCGAACGCGCACTCCGGATCGGCGAGAACAAGCAGTTCAAGCGCTTCCAGAAGCAGGTCCAGCTGATCGGCGCGTACGCCGAGGAGTTGGAGCTCGAGACCGACGAGGAGCTCAAGGCACGATTCGCCGCGCTGCGCGCGGAGGCCGAGGAGGGTGCCAATCTCGACGACCTCCTGGTCGAGGTCTTCGCGATCACGCGCGAGGCCGGTCGGCGCGTGATGAACATGCGCCACTTCGACGTGCAGCTCATCGGCGGCATGGCCCTCCACAGCGGTGCGATCGCCGAGATGCGCACCGGCGAGGGCAAGACCCTCACGGGCACCCTGCCCGTCGTGCTCAACGCGATGGCCGGCAAGGGCGTCCACGTCGTGACGGTCAACGACTACCTCGCGCGCCGCGATGCCGAGTGGATGAGCCCGCTCTACAACTTCCTCGGGCTCACCGTCGGCGTCCTGCAGAACCAGGACACCAACGAGAACAAGCACATCGCGTACGGCGCCGACATCACGTACGGCACCAACTCGGAGTTCGGCTTCGACTACCTGCGCGACAACATGGCGCCGTCGCTCGAGGAGAAGGTGCAGCGACCGCACTTCTTCGCCATGGTCGACGAGGTCGACAACATCCTCATCGACGAGGCCCGGACCCCGCTCATCATCTCCGGTGCCCCGGAGCAGGCGGCCGAGCTCTACGTCACCTTCGCCAAGCTCGCGAAGACCATGAAGGCGGGCAAGACGCCCGAGGGCATGGACCCGCGCATGAAGAAGGACTTCGTCGCCGACTTCGACTACGAGTTCGAGGAGAAGCACAAGACCGTCTCCGTCACCGAGCAGGGCGTCGCGAAGGCCGAGAAGTTCCTCAAGATCGACAACCTCTACAGCGCCGAGAACGGTCACATCGTCAACCACCTCCAGCAGGCGCTGAAGGCGGAGTCGCTCTACAAGCGCGATGTCGATTACGCCGTGGTCAACGGCAACGTCCAGATCATCGACGAGTTCACGGGCCGCATCCTCGAGGGGCGTCGCTGGTCCGAGGGTCTGCACCAGGCCGTCGAGGCGAAGGAGGGCGTGCGGATCCAGGAGGAGAACCAGACCCTCGCGACGATCACGTACCAGAACTACTTCCGCCTCTACGACAAGCTCGCCGGCATGACGGGCACGGCGATGACCGAGGCCACGGAGTTCATGAAGATCTACGAGCTGGAGGTCGTCGAGATCCCGACGAACCGGCCGATGATCCGTGACGATCGCAACGACAAGATCTTCAAGACGCAGCAGGGCAAGTGGACCGCCGTCGTCGAGGAGGTCGCCGAGGCCCACGCCAAGGGCCAGCCGGTGCTCGTCGGCACGATCTCCGTCGAGATCTCCGAGCTGCTCGGCCGCATGCTCGCGAAGAAGGGCGTCAAGCACACGGTCCTGAACGCCAAGCCGGAGTTCGCCGAGCGCGAGGGCGAGACCGTCGCGGAGGCCGGGCGCAAGGGCGCGGTCACGATCGCCACCAACATGGCCGGCCGTGGTGTCGACATCAAGCTGGGCGGCAACGCCGAGCACCTCACCCGCATCGAGCTCACCGAGAAGCAGGGCCTGCAGGTCGGCACGCCGGAGTACGAGGCCGCGTACGAGCCGCTCCTGGCGAAGATGGAGGCCCAGGTCGAGAAGGACCGTGAGGAGGTGTTCGAGCTCGGTGGCCTCGTGATCATCGGCACCGAGCGCCACGAGTCGCGCCGCATCGACAACCAGCTCCGTGGCCGCGCCGGCCGCCAGGGCGACCCCGGCACCTCCCAGTTCTTCCTGTCCGGTGAGGACGACCTCGTCCGTCTGTTCGCCGGCGACCGCATCTACAACATCCTCGATCGCCTCGGCGAGACCGACGAGAAGGGCCACGAGGTCCCGATCCAGGCCGGCCTGCTGAGCAAGCAGATCGAGAAGGCCCAGCGGAAGGTCGAGGAGCAGAACTTCCTGATCCGCAAGCGCGTCCTCGAGTACGACGACGTGATGAACGAGCAGCGGCGCGTGATCTACAAGCTGCGCGACTCGATCCTCGAGGGCGAGGAGATCGGCGCCCGCGCGCAGCGCGAGATGCGCGGCGTGATCTCCGGGATCGTCCAGGAGTACACCCAGGGCGATTTCTACGACGAGTGGGACATCGACGGGCTCTGGAACCGCCTGCTCGAGCTCTACCCGATCGCGATCGAGCCCGACGACTTCGACGGTTCCCCGGGCCGCGAGGAACTCGTCGAGCGCATCACCGAGGACATCACCGAGATGTACGCGGAGCGCGAGGAGGAGCTCACTCCGGAGCTCATGCGTGATCTCGAGCGCTTCCTGCTGCTCCAGATCATCGACGAGGCATGGCGTGAGCACCTCCACGACATGGACTACCTCCGCGAGGGCATCCACCTCCGTGGCTTTGCGCAGATCGAGCCGATCGTCGCCTACAAGAACGAGGCGTTCGAGCTGTTCAACCAGCTCATCACGGCAATCTGGACGCAGTTCGCCCAGCTGATCTTCAACGTGCAGGTGCAGGTCGAGGATCCGCCGGAGCTCACCCCGCAGCCGTCGCGTATCGCCGGTTCGCCGAGCAAGCCGGCCCGCGTGACGTACGAGTCCGGTGGCAGCGAAGGCCTCTCCGCCCTCGCCGCGGCGGCCGCCGGCATCGATCCGGTCGCGGCCGCCGCAGCGGCTGCCGCCCCGGGCCCGCCGGAGGAGTCGGCGAACCTCAACCGCGAGCAGCGGCGACAGCTCGAGCGCGAACAGAAGCGCCAGGGCAAGAAGTCGTCGTAGCGGGTCACGTGACGCTCACCTTCGACATCGACCAGCGGATCGCAGCGGTCCGCAAGCAGTTCGACGCCCTCGGGCAGTACCTCGACCCCGACGCGCTGGCCGCGGAGGTCGCCTCGTTCGAGGAGAAGATGGGGCAGTCCGGCTTCTGGGACGACCAGACCGAGGCCACGAAGATCTCCTCGCAGCACGCGCAGGTGAACCGCCGTCTGGAGACGTACCGCTCGGTCGAGCGCGACGTCGGCGATCTCGACAGCCTCGTCGAGCTCGTGGAGGAGGACGACGACCTCGCCGGAGAGCTCGAGGAGCAGCTCGAGAGTCTCGAGCGCCGTCTCGCCGAGCTGGAGGAGGAGCGCCTCTTCTCCGGCCAGTACGACGAGGGCGATGCACTCGTCACGATCAATGCCGGCACGGGCGGCACCGACGCCCAGGACTGGGCGGAGATGGTGCTGCGCATGCTCATGCGCTGGGCCGAGGGTCGCGGGTTCAAGGTCGAGCTGCTCGAGGTGAGCGAGGGCGACGAGGCCGGCATCCGCTCGGCCACGTTCAAGGCCGAGGGCGAGAACGCCTACGGCCTGTTCTCCGCGGAGAAGGGCGTCCACCGCCTCGTGCGCATCAGCAAGTTCGACTCGCAGGGCCGGCGTCAGACGGCGTTCGCAGGCGTCGAGGTCGCGCCGATCCTGGAGGACGTCGGAGAGGCGGAGATCGATTCCGACGATCTGCAGGTCGACACCTACCGTGCGTCGGGCGCGGGCGGCCAGCACGTCAACAAGACCGACTCCGCCGTGCGCATCACGCACCGTCCGTCGGGGATCGTCGTGCAGTGCCAGAACGAGCGCTCGCAGACCCAGAACCGCCTCACGGCGATGGGGATGCTCCGCGCGAAGCTCATCGAGCGCGAGGAGCGCGCACGTCAGGACGAGCTCGCCAAGGAGAAGGGTGGCGTGCAGGACGTGAACTTCGGCTCGCAGATCCGCTCCTACGTGCTGCACCCGTACACGATGGTCAAGGACCACCGCACGGGTGTCGAGGCCGGCGACGCGCAGCGTGTGCTCGACGGCGACCTCGACGCGTTCATCCGAGCGGAGCTCGAGCGCAAGATCAGCGGCAAGCCGCCGCTGCGCGACGAGGGCTAGCCGCCTCCGTCGGCCCGGCGGGCCCTTCGGACCGACGGGCTAGCGCCCGGAGCGCAGCTTCAGGGTGACCGAGTAGCGCGTCCGGTTGCCGGACTTGTCGGTCGCGATCGCCTGCAGCTTCGGCTTGTCGGCCTTCCTGAGGCTCGTCAGCTGGAGCACGTACTGGTCGCCGGACTGCTTCGCGCGGACGGCCTTCGTCACCGACTTCGTGCACGGCTTGCGCCTGCCCTTGTTGCGGCCGGACGTGATCGCACACGTCGTCTTGCGGTGCAGGACCAGGCTGAACGCGACCGTCGAGATGCCCGACACGTTCGGCGAGCCGCTGCGGTCGACGACCACGAGCGCGACGCGGCAGGCCTTCGTCGAGCACACGAGCGAGCTCTTGCTGATCACCGGCGCGACCGTGTCCGACGCGGCGGCGACCGCTGGCGGGGTGGGCGTGGGGGTGACGGGCGCCGTCGCCCCCGGCTGAGGATCGGAGGCGACCTGGGCGGGCGTGAACGACGGCGCGTTGTACGCGGCGTAGCCCCCGGGCCCATGGGCGGTGACGCGGCAGCCGAGCGCGGCTGTCGCGGTCGAACGGGTGACGTCGCTCGGCGCGGCCGCGTACGACGCGCTCGTGCCATCCGGGCTCGCGGTCACCGGCACGTAGGGTTCGGTGAGCGCGGAGTTCGCATCGCGCACGCCGTTGCCGTTGAGGTCGCGCCACACGCTGAACTCGTACCGCGTCGCACCGGTCCACGTGCCAACGTCGCACGTCACCGAGCTGCCGACCTTGTAGACGCCCGACAGACGCGGACCGGCCGTGGCGAGATCCGGCACCGCCGGCATCGACGGCGGATCGGCGGAGAGGATGTAGTCGTAGATCTCCTGGGCGCCGACGCGTGCGTAGACCCCCGGGTACTGCGGCCGGGCGCAGCCCTCGCCCCACGACGTGACGCCGACGAGCCGCCAATAGGAGGGATCCTTCTGCGCGGCGAGGAGCGATGCCATGTCGCCCGCGATCGGCTTCGTCTGCTTCAGGAGCGGGCCGCCCGAATCGCCCTGGCAGGCATCCGGCGTCTGGGTCGAGCCCGTCTGGCTGCCGGCGCACAGCATGTCCTGCGCGCGGTACGCAGAGCCCAGCCGCGTCGGGTCGCCGCAGGTGGCGTCGCTCAGGCGCGGCAGACCGGGAGCGGCCACGGTGCCCATGCCGGCGTAGTTGAGGACGTTCGGCTGGCGGAACGCGCTCTCGCTCGTGAGCCCCCAGCCCAGCACCCAGGTGCGCAGGCCTGCGCCCCAGGCATCGGCCGTGCTCTCGCTCCCAGCATCCACGGTCGTCGCGCCGCCCGGCGTGACGGGCGCGACGAAGGCGCTCGTCACCGTCACGGGCGACGCGAGGGTCAGCAGGGCGACGTCGTCGTAGTACTTCTCCACGTTCGCGTTCGGGTGCAGGCTGATCGCCGCGACGCCGAGACGCTGGCCCTGCGTGAACCCGGTGACGTCGCTCGCGACGCACCAGCTCGAGACGGCCACGCCGGCGCAGAGCGACGTCTGACCGACGACGACCTCGATCGCCGATGGCGTCGCCTGGTACTCGCCTGCCGGATCGATGCAGTGCGCCGCGGTGACCACGCGCGTGGCCGACACGAGCGTGCCGCCACAGAAGTGCCCGGTGTACGCGGGCTGTCCTGCAGGGACGATCGCGACCGCGAACGGAAAGGCCCCGTCCTGTGCCGAGAAGCCGGCGCCGTTCTTGACCACCGCCTGCGCCGGCTGCGCCATGGCGCCGGCCAGCAGCGCGATCCAGAGGACCAGACGCAGCAGGGAGGGGTTGGTGCGGGGGGCGGGGATCACAGGGAGACGCCTTACCCCTCTGGATCGGCCGCTCGGCCGGGCGTCTTGAGGGTGTTCGGCGGCGGTTGGCGCGTGTGGGAGGGGGCCCGAACAGGATGCCACGGCGCCAGCCGCCGGGTGGCGGGTGCACGCCACGCGTCGTCCGCATCCCGTACGCTCGCCTCGTGGGCGCAGCCAAGGACGAGGCCACCCTGCTCCGCGAGGAGCTCGAGCGCGCGGTCGCCGCCGCGCTCGCCGAGGATCTCGGCACCGGCGACGTCACCGCGCTCGCCACCGTGCCGGAGGGCACCACCGCCACCGCGCGCGTGGTCCAGAAGGAACCGGGTGTGCTCTCAGGCCTCGACTGCGCCGTCCACGCCCTGCGAGCCTGTGATCCGGAGGTGCAGGTCGAGCTGCTCGCCAGCCCTGGCGTCTGGCGCGATGGTGGCCCGGTGCTCGAGGCGCGCGGCGATGCCCGCGCGCTCCTCGCGGCGGAGCGCACCGCGCTCAACTTCCTGCAGCAGCTGGGCGGCGTCGCCACGCTCACCGCCCAGTGCGTCCGCGAGATCGAGGGGACCGGCGCGAAGATCCTCGACACCCGCAAGACGACCCCCGGCCTGCGCCACCTCGAGAAGCGCGCCGTGCTCAACGGCGGCGGTGCCAACCACCGCATCGGCCTCTTCGACATGGTCCTCATCAAGGAGAACCACGCCGCCGTCGCCGGCGGCATCACGGCCGCGATCGAGCGCGCCCGCGAGCTCGCCCCGGAACTCCCGCTGGAGTGCGAGGTGCGCGACCTCGCCGAGCTCGACGAGGCCCTCGCCGCCGGCGCCCCCCGTGTGCTCCTCGACAACATGGGCCTCGCGACGCTGCGGGAGGCCGTCGAACGGTGCGAGGGCAAGGCCGTCACCGAGGCCTCGGGCGGGCTGCAGATCGGCAAGCTGCGCGCTGTCGCCGAGACCGGTGTCGATCTGCTCAGCCTCGGCTCGCTGACCCACAGCGCGCCCGCTCTGGATCTCAGCATGCTCATCGAGCTCCACTGACATGTGGCCCGTGAGCAGCGCCTCGTACGCACGCTGAGCCACCCAGAAGCCTCAATGGGGCAGAGCCCCACCTACGTTTCCGGGCGGCCCATCGCACGCACGATCCACCGCTCCCCGACCACACGTCCGTTCGGAGGGGAACGTCCTAGACTCCCTCGCGAGGACGGCACCGTCCTCGCCACCCCTCACTCGCAGGATCGACCCGTGATCGAGCTACCGCTGGCCGCCGCTCCCACCGCCTCCCCGCAGGCGCTGAGCCCGAGCGAACTCGCCTCGCTCTCCGCTGAGGTCCGCGAGCTCGCGGCCCAGCGCAACGCGGTGATCCTCGCGCACAACTACCAGCTGCCGGAGATCCAGGCCGTCGCCGACATCATCGGCGACTCGCTCTTCCTCTCCCAGGAGGCGACGAAGGTCCCCGAGCCCGTGATCGCCTTCTGCGGCGTGCACTTCATGGCCGAGACCGCCTCCGTGCTCAGCCCCGAGAAGACCGTCCTCATCCCCGACGTCGACGCCGGCTGCTCCCTCGCCGACTCGATCACCGCCGAGCAGCTCGCCGGCTGGCAGGCGAAGCACCCCGGCGCCATCACGGTGATGTACGTCAACACCACGGCCGAGGTGAAGGCGCTCACCGACTACTGCTGCACCAGCGGGAACGCCGTCGCCGTCGTCGAGCACATCATCGCCGAGCACGGCCCGGACGTCGAGATCCTCTTCGGCCCCGACATGTTCCTCGGCTCGTACGTCGCCAAGGAGACCGGCCACCCCGGCCTGCGCATCTGGGACGGCGAGTGCCACGTGCATGCCGGCATCCGCCCGAGCGACATTGAACGCGTCCGCCGCGAGCACCCCGGCGCCGACTTCCTCATCCACCCGGAATGCGGCTGCTCGACGTCCGTCATGGAGTACGTCGCCAGCGGCGACGTCGACACCGAAGGCGTCCACATGCTGTCCACCGGCGGCATGCTCGACTACGCCAAGGACCAGGCCGCGACGGGGGCGAGGAAGACCGCCATCGTCGCCACCGAGGTCGGCATGCTGCACGGCCTGCGCCAGGCGTCCCCGGGCACCGACTTCATCCCCGCCAACGAGCAGGCGGCCTGCACGTACATGAAGATGATCACGCTGCCCAAGCTGCGCGACGCCCTGCGCGACATGACGGGCATCGTCACGGTCCCCGCGGAGATCGCCGCCAAGGCCCAGCTCCCGATCGAGCGCATGGTGAGTATCGGCCGCGACGCCGGCATCCCGCTCGTCGGCGAGTAACCCGGCTTCACCACCGGCCCTGGATCGAACACGCCCGCCGCCTCGTCCCGCGCCCGCGGTTGGCCGCACCGGCGCGCCGTCGGTCGCGCTCCCGGCCCGTAGCTGTGGCGACGGCAACGCGATGGCGAGGAGCACCATGGCCGATGACGAGCGGGCGATCCGCGACGACTTCCACGACGCGGTCAACATGGCCCCGGCCGAGCTGGAGGACTGGCTCGACACCGACGAGTCCAAAGCCGTCGGCCAGAAGGACGGCGGCGGCGAGTCGACCGGCCATGCGAGCGGACGTCGAATCGTCGAACTGCTGCGCACGAAGAAGGACGACCTCACGCAGGACGACCTCGCGCACATGAAGAAGGTCGCGGGGTACGTGCACCGCCACCTGGCGCAGCGGCCGTCCGGCGACATCTCGGACTCGCCATGGCGCTCCTCGCTCATGAACTGGGGGCACGACCCCGAGAAGTGAACGGGGGCGGGCGCCTCAGCCGATGGGGGTGCAGAGCTCGATGAGGGTGCCCCACGGATCGCGCACGTACGCGACGGTCTGGCCGTGCGATTTGTGGAGGGGCTCGCTCAGCAGCGTGCAGCCGGCCGCGACGGCCTCCTGCACGGCGGCGGCGACGTCGTCGGTGGTGAACGCCAGCTCGACGTTGGACGGCGGATCGCTGAGCGGCGGGCGGCGGGGGCCACCGGGGAAGTTCTCCAGTCCGAGGGAGTCGTCGGCGAACGCGAGGACCGTGCTGCCCGTGTCGAGCTCGCCGTAGGAGCCGTCGGGCGTGACGAACCGCTGCTCCTGGCCGAACGCCGCGGCGTACAGCGCGAGGGCCGCAGGGACGTCGGGCACGTAGACGATCACCCATCGGAGGTTGAGCTTGGTGGCCATGGTCGAGACTCCTCGATCGTCGGGGCAGGGGACGGACGCTTCGATCCTGACGGGCTGGGCGCTCGGCGTCTTGTGGAAAACGGACGTGCTCAGCGTCCGAGCAGCTCGGCGGCGGTCGTCCCCGCGAGCGCGGCAGCGTCGTGCCCGAGGTGGGCCTGGTCGACATAGCCGCACGCGAGTGCGGTGTCGGCGAGGCTGAGCGTGGGGTCGCGGCCCGCCTCGGCGACCGCGCGCCGCAGCCGCAGGATGCGAGCCAGGAGCTTGGGTGCGTAGCCGACCTCGGCCGTGACGCGCCGTCGCAGCTGGCGTTCGCTGTAGCCGATCCGCTCGGCGAGGGCGGCGATCCGCAGCGACGGATCCCGCGCGAGCGCGGCCGCGACGAACGCGACGGCCGGGTCACGGTGATCAACCGCCCGTGCCCGGCTGCTGGCCCAGCTCGCGAGCAGCCGAGGTCGGGCGTCGGCAGGGGCGGTGGCGAGCCGCTCGGCGAGCTCGCCAGCGCTTCGCTCGCCCAGGACCGCCGCAGCGGGCAGCGTCGCGTCCACGAGCGCGGCACCGGGCATGCCGAGCGCCTGGCGCGCCGCGCCAGGCAGGAACCGCACGCCGCAGGCATGGGCGTGCGGATCGTGCTGCACGAATCGCGCCCGGCGATCCGGACCGGCGACGACGAGCGATGTGCCCGTCCACAGCAGATCGCACCCGCCGTCGGGCACGATCCGAAGATCGGCGGGCCAGGTGTCGTCGCTCGCCCAGACGTCGTCGATCAGCGGGCCGCGGGAAATCCTCGGCCCGCCGAGCCGGTCAGTCGTTCCAGGCGAACTCGTCGACCGAGTGCGGGCCGACGCAGGCGACGGCAGCCTCGGTGGGCACGCGGCTCGCGATCTCCTTCACCTCGTCGAGGGTGATGGAGTCCAGGAGCTCGATCACGCGATCGGGATCGATCTCCTCGTCGAAGACGATCGTCTGCGTCGCCGCGAGGCGGGCGACGGCGCCGGAGCTCTCGGTCGCCAGGATGTGGCGGCCGGAGGCGTAGGCGCGGGCGAGCTCGAGCTCGTCCGCGGTCGGGCCTTCGTTGCGCAGCTCGGTCACGATCTCGCGCATCCGCTGGTAGGCCTCGACGCACTTGCCGGACTCGAGCCCTGCGCCGAGCGCCAGCTGGGCGCCGTCGGCGTGCACGTGCTCGAAGCCCCACACCGAGTAGCAGAGGCCGCGCTGCTCGCGGAGCTCGTCGAAGAGCCGCGAGCTCATCGAGCCGCCGAGGATCGAACCGTAGAGGCGCAGCGCCGCACGTTCGCGGGCGGAGGTGGGATCGATCTCCGGGGCGTAGGCGATCCGCAGGTGCGACTGGTTCGTGTCGCGCTCCTCGACGAGCGTGCGTGCCGTGAGCGACGGGAACGCGAGATTCGCGTCGGGAGCGCCGGGGCTCGGGAAGCGGTCGAACAGCTCGCCGAGGGCCGTGTCGTCCGGGAGGTGGTCGAGGTTGCCGACGATGTAGGCACCGCCACGCTTCGGCGACCACTGGCGGTCGCGGAAGGCGACGATCTGCTCGCGGGTGAAGGTGCGCAGGTGCTCCTCGGGCCCGAGGATCGTGCGGCCGAGCGGGTGGTCCCCGAACGCGGCCTTGTCGATCAGGTCGCTCGCCACGGACGAGGGCTGGTCGTCGGCGCGCTGGATCTCCTGGATCACCACGCCACGCTCCTTGTCGAGCTCGTCGGCGTCGATGATCGGGCGGCCGACGAAGTCGGTGAGGAGGTCGAGCGCCTCCGGGGCGCGCTCGGCGCGGACCGTGATGTGGAAGGCGACGAGGTCCTGGCTGGTGAAGGCGTTGAGCACGCCGCCCATGCGCTCGGCCGTGCCGTTCACGTCGCGGTAGTGCGGGTACTTCTCGCCGCCCTTGAACACGAGGTGCTCGAGGAAGTGCGCGATGCCGTTCTCCGCGGGGAGCTCCGAGCGCGACCCGGCGTCGAACGCCACCATGATCGTGAGGGCGCGGGTGCCCGGGAGCGCGACCTTGTGGATGGGCAGGCCCTTCGGGGCCGCAGTGGAGGCAATGGCGATCGTCACAGCTCCCCACGCTAGCGGGCGCGTGCGGCGTCACGCCCCGGGGCCGGACGGACCGCCTGCGGAGATCACCGGCCGACTGCGCTCATCCCGAGCGGGTGATGGTCGATGATGTGGGAACCGGGCGCTGTGCGTACCCGGCCCACCCGCGCCATGGCTCCCGTTCCGCCTCTCGACCGACCCCTCACCGACGGCGTGATCACGTTGCGCCAGTGGGAGGTCGCGGACGCACCGACGATGCAGTGCATCTTCCTCGATCCGGAGATGTACCGGTGGACCGACGCCATCCCCGATGAACCGCTCGCGGAGTTCGAGAGCTCGATCCGCCGTAGCTGGCTGCGGCGTGAGGCCGGTGACCGGATCGCCCTCGCGATCCTCGACGCGTCGACCGATGAGGTGATCGGGGCGATCGACCTGATGATGGCCGAGTTCGGGCGGGCGGAGCTCGGGTACGCGCTCGGGAGCTGGGCGCGCAGCCGCGGCTACGCGACGCGCGCCGTCCGACTGCTCAGCCGGTGGTCGTTCGACGTCGCCGGGGTGCACCGCCTCGAACTCCCGATCCCGGTCGCCAACGCCCGCAGCCGCGCGGTGGCCGAGCGCGCCGGCTACCACCCCGAGGGTGTGCTGCGGTCCTACCTCACGCTGCGCGACGGCGGCGAACGACATGACGTGCTCATGTTCTCGCTGCTGCCCGGCGACCTCGCCTCCGACTGACCACAGGCGCCCGCGCGAGCGCGCCGGGCCGCTGCAACACTCGCTGCAACCGGCAGGGCTCGGGGTACTTCCGCGGTACCTTGCACCCGATGGCTTCGCCGATCGAGAGTTCCAGCACCCGCCGCCTGCCCGCGCGCCGCCGGCGCCAGATGCAGCCCGTCGGGCCGCCGGCGCGCTCCGCTGCGCTGCCGCACGATCCGAACAACGTGATCGAGCTGCGCGGGGTCGCCAAGCACTACGGCGACGGCACCATCGGGCTCGAGGACGCCACGATGAACATCCGTCGCGGCGAGTTCCTCTTCCTCGTCGGCTCGACCGGGTCGGGCAAGTCGACGATCATGCGCCTGCTCACCAAGCAGCTGGAGCCCACCCACGGCTCGATCGTCGTCGCCGGCCGGGATCTCTCGGAGATCACCCGCAAGCGCGTGCCGTACTACCGCCGCAACCTCGGCGTCGTGTTCCAGGACTTCAAGCTCCTCCCGAACCGCACCGTGTACGACAACGTCGCGTACGCGCTCTCGGCCACCGGTGCCGGCCGCAAGGAGATCCGCTCGAAGGTGCCGGACATCCTGCGTCTCACCGGTCTGTCGACCAAGCTCCACCAGTACCCCGACCAGCTCTCCGGCGGCGAGCAGCAGCGCGTGTCGATCGCGCGCGCGTTCGTGAACCACCCGCCGCTGGTCCTCGCCGACGAGCCCACGGGCAACCTCGACCCCGAGACGTCGATCGGCATCATGCAGCTGCTCTACCGCATCAACCGTGCGGGCACGACCGTGCTCGTCGCGACGCACGACCACCGCATGGTCGACGAGATGCGTCGCCGCGTGATCGAGGTCGACCGCGGCCGGATCGTCCGCGACGAGGCGGCGGGCATGTACAACGCCGGTGGCCAGACCACCGACGAGTTCGGCGCGATGATGCGCGACGTCGAGGTCGGCCGCGTGCGCGAGCGCCTCGACCACCTCCGTGGAGCATCGGACGACGAGCTCCTCTGGGGCAACGATCGGCCGGAGGCTGACCGATGAACTTCTCCTTCTTCATGCGGGAGGTGTGGCGCTCGCTCACCCGCAACGCCGTTCCCTCGTTCGCCGCGATGGCCTCCGTGCTCGTCACGATGCTCGTGCTCGGCGCGTTCATCCCGGTGATGCAGATGGCGTCGGCCGCCGCCGACCAGACGCGCGACCGCGTCTACGTCTCCGTCTTCGCCAAGACGGACGCCACGAAGGCCGACCTCCAGCGACTGCGCGAGCGCATCGACAAGACCGGCCTCGTGAAGTCGATCGAGTTCCTCACGCCGGCGCAGGCACGCAACGAGATGGTCAAGTCCGATCCGACGGCCGCGGACGCCTTCAAGGTGCTCGGCAGCTCCAATCCGCTGCCGCCGACGTTCCGCGTCAAGCCGAACGACCCCGACAAGATCCCGGCGCTGATGGATGCGCTCGCACCGACGAACGCGTCGGGCGCCCGCGCTCCCGTCGACCCGAAGATCGAAGAGGTCAAGAACGCCCGCGAGACCCCGAAGCTCCTCGGCGTGATGAACGCCGTCAAGCTCGGCACGGGCCTCCTCGCGTTCCTGCTGATCGGCTCGAGCGTGCTGCTCGTCGGCAACACGATCCGTCTGTCGCTGTTCGCGCGTCGCCGCGAGGTCGAGGTGATGAAGCTCGTCGGTGCGACCGACTGGTTCATCCGCTGGCCGTTCGTGCTCGAGGGCCTCATCGTCGGCCTCCTCGGCGGGCTCATGGCGATCCTCGTGCTACTCGTCGCCAAGACGGCGCTGCTCGGCCCGCTCGAGTCGGTGCCGGTGGTCAACGGCCTCTCGTCGCTCAGCTTCGCGCTGCTCGCCGTCGTGCTGATGGTCGCGTCCGTCGGCGTCAGCGCCCTGGGCTCCGGACTCTCGCTCCGGCGCTTCCTCAAGGTCTGACCCTGCCGGCCATCGCACCCGTCGGCGGGGCTTCGGAGCTACGCTCCGAGGTCTGATGATCCGGCGCCTCCTCGTCTCCGCCGTCCTGATGCTCGCCGCCCTCGCGGGGGGCATCTGGCTCGGCGGCCACCCCGATCGGCTTCCGGGCCCCGTCCAGGACGCCCTCGTCCAGAAGGACATCGCGATCATCGGCGACGGCCTCGGCGTGCTGCAGCGCCGCTACTACCGCGCGCCGAACCAGACGCAGGTGGCCGAGACGGCGCTCAAGGCCGCGGTCGAGAGCCTCGACGACCAGTACTCCTCGTACCTCACTCCGAAGGATCTCGTCCGCTTCAACGAGGTGACGAGCTCGCGCTTTGAGGGGATCGGCGTCGCCGTCGAAAAGGGCAAGAGCGGCCTCGTGGTCGCGCAGGTGTACGACGGCTCGCCCGCCAAGGCGTCGGGCATCCGGGCCGGCGACGTGATCACGAAGGCCGCCGGCAAGAGCCTTGCCGGTCTCTCGACGAACGCCGCGAGCGCGCTCATCCGCGGCAAGCAGGGCACGTCGGTGGTGCTCGAGATCGAGCGCGACGGCAAGGCAATGGAGAAGCGCGTCAAGCGCGACGAGGTGCGGATCCCTGCTGTCGAGACCGATTACGACGCGAAGGCGAAGGTCGGCACCGTCCGCCTGGCGAGCTTCTCGGAGGGCGCGCACGGCGAGGTGAGCGCCGCCATCACCGCACTCGAGAAGCGCGGGGCGAAGGGGGTCGTCCTCGACCTGCGCTCCAACCCGGGTGGTCTCGTCGAGGAGGCCAAGCTGCTCTCGAGCCTGTTCCTGAAGGGCGGGAAGATCGTGACCACGAAGGGCCGGGCCGTTCGCGAGCGCACCCTCGAGGCCGGCGACAGTCCGAAGTTCCCGACCCTGCCCCTCGTCGTGCTCGTCGACCACAACAGCGCGTCGGCGTCGGAGATCGTCACGGGGGCGCTCCAGGATCGCGGCCGCGCGAAGGTGTACGGCACCCGCACGTACGGCAAGGGCGTGTTCCAGGAGATCATCCCGCTGAGCTCGGGCGGCGCCATGGACATCACCGTCGGCCAGTACTACACCCCGAAGGGCCGCAACCTGGGCGGTGCCGGCGTGGCGCGCGGTCAGGACGTGAGCCGCGGCAAGGGCATCGCTCCGGACGTGACGGCCGAGGACGACCCGAGCACGCCGAAGGTCGACGAGGCCAGGGACGACGCGGTCGACGCCGTCGCGAAGCTCATCGCGAAGCAGGGTCGATGAGCCGCCGCGGAGGCCCGGGCGGCCCGCGCAAGGGCGGCAAGGGCGCCGGCCCGCGCAAGAACAGCGGTCGCCACGGTGGCCGCGGTTCCGGCAGTACGCAGGGCCGACGCGCCCGCGACGACGACTTCGCGCCGCGCCCCGGCGACCGCTTCGCCTCGGCCGACCGCGGCGCGCGCAGTGATCGCGGGCCACGCAGCGAGCGTCCCCGACCGGGCGACCGCGACAGCCAACAGGGGGGCTCCGGCGATGCCGGGGTGCGCCGTGGGCTGCGCCTGCGCGTCGACGGTGGCCGCGTCTGCCTCATCACGCGCCAGGGCCGCTACCTCGTCGCCGATCCCTTCTTCGGCCCCGGGCGGCGGGAGGTGGTCGGTCGCGGCGGCGCGCACGAGGGCGAGCTTGCGCTGCTCGTCCCCGACGGCCCGAGCGGTCCGCCGCAGATCGTCGAGCGCCTCGGCGATCCGGACGTCACCCGCGATGTGCTCGCCGCGCTGCTGCGCGAGCGCGACTACAAGCCCGAGCACGAGCCTGCAGTGCTCCGCGCCGCCTCGGAGGCGGTGCGCGCCGCCGATCCGGCCGGCGCGCAGCGCCGCGATCTGACGGCCGTGCCGACCTTCACGATCGACCCGACCACGGCGAAGGACTTCGACGATGCGATCTCGGCGACCGAGCTCGACGACGGACGCGTCCAGATCCTCGTGCACATCGCCGACGTGACGAGCTTCGTGCTCCCGGGCGACCCGATCGACCGCGCCGGTCGCGATCGCGCCACGAGCACCTACATCCCGGGCCTCGTCGCCCCGATGCTCCCGCCGCAGCTCGCCGACGATGCGTGCTCGCTCGTGCCCGGCGCCGAGCGGCGCGCGGTGACGGTCGACATGATCGTCCGGGACGGCCGCTGCCTGCGCGCCGAGGTGTACCGGACGATGATCCGCTCCGACGCCCGCCTGACCTACGACGAGGTCGACGAGGTGTTCGAGGGGCGTCGCCCGTCGCAGGAGCCGTGGGCCGAGCCGCTGCGCGTGGCGCGCGAGGTCGCCGCCGACCTGCTCGCACGGCGCAAGCAGGCGCTCGAGCTCGACATCCCGGAGCCCGAGTTCACCTTCGATCCCGACGGCCGGGTCACGAGCCAGAGGGAGAGCTCGCACACCGAGAGCCACCGGCTCATCGAGCAGCTCATGGTGCTCGCGAACGAGCAGGTCGCGCGGATCCTGCAGTCCGCCGGCGCGCCCGGCATGTTCCGGATCCACGAGCAGCCGGAGGCGAAGTCCGCGGAGCGGCTCGTCGAGCAGCTCGCATCGCTCGGCATCCCCACGCCGGCGGTCCCCGACGAGATCGCGCCGGCGCAGGCCGCCGAGATCGTCGTCGCCTGCTCGAAGATCGTCGCCGACGCCGTCAAGCGCGCCGGCCGCGGGCACCTCGCGATCCCGATCCTCGTGCTCCGGGCGCTCAAGGTCGCCAGCTACTCGCCGGCGAACCATGGCCACGCCGGTCTCGGGCTCACGCACTACTGCCACTTCACGTCCCCGATCCGGCGCTACCCCGACATCGTCTGCCACCGTGCCGTGCTCGCACTCGCCGAGCAGGGCCGCGCGGAGATCGGCGAGGCCCGCGAGGGCGACGGGCCGGGCCGTGGCGCCGGGTTCGACGACGATGATCCGCTCGCCGAGCTCGCCCGCCACTGCTCCGACCAGGAGCGAGCCTCCATGGGCGTCGAGCGCGAGGCCGACCGCATCGCCAAGGCCTACCTGCTGCGCGACATGCTCCGTCGCCCCGAGGGCCACGAGCGCGTGTTCCGCGGCGAGGTGACCGGCATCATCCCGGCGGGCCTGTTCGTGAACTTCGGCGGCGGCTTCGACGGGATGATCCCGCTGCGTGCGCTGCGCGGCGATTGGTGGGAGGTCGGCGAGGAGGGCACCGCGCTCTTCGCGAGCAGCTCCGGCGCGGTGATCCGCCTCGGAGACCCATGCGAGGTGCAGGTCGAGCGCCTCGACGAGGTGCGTGGCCGCGTCGACCTGCGGCCGCTCGCCATCGGCGGCGACCTCTAGGCGCTCGCGGGGGAGGTGGCGTGCGGTCCCCCGAGGGCGGACCGGCGCGCGGCGGTTCAGCTCTGCGTGCTCGCGCCCGTGGGGAGCGGCACGCCGGCCATCTCCAGCACGAGCTCGGCAGCACGTTCGGTGCCGCCACCCTGCATGAGGCCGGCGCCGAGCTCGGCCGCACGCTTGCGCATCGCGCCCTGACGGGCCTCGGCGGCCGCGGCGCGGATCTCTGCTGGCGACGGGTTCTTGCCGCGCAGGTACACGCCGGCACCGACCTCTTCGATGCGCGCGGCGACGCGCGGCTGGTCGGCGGTCTGCGGGTAGACGATCATCGGCACGCCGTGCACGAGCGATTCGCAGGTCGAGTTCATCCCGCCGTGGGTGATGAAGAGCTCGCAGCGCGCGAGCACGGCCAGCTGCGGGACCGACGTGCGGACGATCGCGTTCGCAGGCAGCGTGCCGAGGGCCTCGGCCGGCGTGCGGTGGCCGATCGAGAGGAGCACCGGACCAGGATGGTCGGCGAACGCCTCGAGGCAGCTGCGCAGGAAGTCGGGACGGTCGTTCAGACGGGTGCCGAGCGAGATGTAGATCAGCGGTCCGTCGGGCAGGTCGGCGAGATCGGGGTGGTTCGGATCGGCGGGTCGCACCGCGCTGCCGACGAACTCGACATCGTCCTCGACCAGTTCGCCGCCGGGCTGCAGATCGCGTGACACGTACGCGAAGGTGCGGTCCGCGCGGCCTCCGAGCATCTCGACCGGATCGCCGGGGTCGGCGCCGTAGCGCTTCGTGAACCGGCGGCGGGCGCGAGCCCAGCCGACCATGTGCTTCGCGCCCTTCGCGAGCTCCTTGACGAGATCGAGCTTCATGCGCCAGTCGGAGTCGAGCCCGCTGTGAACGACGAAGGTGGTGCAGGAGGTCACGCACGGCACGCCGCGCTCGGCGGCGGCGAGACGCCCCCACGGCACGATCGAGTCGACGAGGACCACGTCGGGGCGGTGCTCGTCGATCAGGCCCAGCGACCACTCGTAGGCATCGGCCGTCGCCACGGCCAGACGCTCGATGATCTCCGGAAGTCCCGACGCAGGCTGCTCGGCCCGCTCTGCGAGGCCGTCGAGGTAGGGGATGGGCCGGGCGCCGAGATCGGCGATGCGGTCGTCGAACGCCGGGATGCTCGTGCAGAACACCTCGGCGCCGCGCTCGACGAGCGTGCGGAGGACGGGCAGCAGCGGGTTGACGTGCCCACTGGTGGGCATCGTGAACACGAGGATTCGGGGCCGGGACACGCGCAATACGCTACATGACGGAATCAGAACTGTGCTTCTCGTCACGTAGGAACGGCCCAGGGGTCAGGTCACCAGTGATCCCGCTCGCTGGGCGACCCCGGCCATGGAGCGGCCCTCACCTCGAGCCGCCTCCTCGACCACGTTCGCGGCAGCGCCCGCCCCGCCGCACGCCAGGAGCGAGCGGCCCAGCTGGGCGGCGCGCCCGCGGGCACCCGAGCTGCGCACGTCGGCCACCGCGTCGCGGATGGCCTGCGGCTCCGGACACTGACCCCTGAGCACGGTCCCGGCGCCGAGCGCCGCGATGCGCTTGGCCACGAGCGGCTGGTCGGCGGTCTGCGGCGCGAACACCATCGGCACGCCGTGGACGAGCGCCTCGGTGGTGCTGTTCATGCCGCCGTGCGTGATGAACGCCTCGGCGCGAGCGAGCACCGCCAGCTGCGGCACCGACGGCCGCACGATGGCGTTGGCCGGCAGCTGGCCGAGCGCCGCAGGGTCGAGCCGGTGGCCGACCGAGAGCAGTACGGGGCCTGGGTGATCGGCGAGGCCCGCGAGCACGTTGCGGAAGAAGTCCGGGCGCTCGTTGTAGAGCGTGCCGAGCGAGGCGTACACCAGCGGTCCGCCGGGGAGATCGTCGAGCTCGGGGTGGAGGGGGCTCGCGGGGCGCACGGCGGTGCCGATGTAGCGGACGCTGTCGTCGAAGTGCTCCGGGCCGGGCTGCAGTTCGCGCGAGGTATGGGCGATCGTCAGGTCGCCGAGGCCGGCGAGGAGATCGACGGGCATGCCCGGATCGAGGTCCCAGCGACGGCGCACGCTGCGCCGCGCGCGCAGGTAGCGTCCGAGCTTCGGCGCACCCGTGACGACCTCGCGCAGCAAGCTCAGCTTGCCCTCGAGCGAATCGTCGAGGTTGCCGTGGAGCACGAAGGTGGTGCTCGAGCAGACGCACGGGATCCCGAGGTGCTTCGCCGCGAGGCGCCCCCACGGTGCCATCGAGTCGACGACCACCACGTCCGGTCGCTCGCGCGTGAGCAGGGCGACCGACCAGTCCAGCAGCGGGTGATCCGTGAGGCTCGTCAGCAGGGCACACACGTCGGCGAGGCCGTCAGGCGGAACGCCGGCCTTCTGGGCGACGATCGGCGGGTAGTCGACGAGCTCGGCGCCGGTCTCCGTCAGTGCGGCCGCGTACATCGGCACGGAGGTCGTGACGACGCGCGCGCCACGGGCGCTGAGCTCGGCGAGCACGGGGAGGAGTGGGTTGACGTGACCGCTCGTGGGGAGCTGGAACACGCACACCCCTAGGGGTGTTCGGGGGGACATCGGGCGAACCTAACCCTCCGGAACGCCGGGTACCAGCACACTGGACGATGGTGCGACGCCGTGGACACCGCGGCACGGGGATCGGGCATCGCGCAGGTCGCGGGCGCGACAGCTGCACGGCGAACGGCTCCCCTAGACTGATGGGATGGCGAAGAGCCCGGCACGCGGCGGCAAGCGCCCAGGCGACAAGGACATCACCCGCAACCGCGAGGCCGCGTTCCGCTACGAGCTGCTCGAGACGCTCGAGTGCGGCGTCTCGCTCACCGGGACCGAGGTGAAGGCGCTCCGCGACGGCGGCGCGCACCTCCGCGACGCCTACGCCGTGCTGCGCGGCGGGGAGCTCTGGCTCGTCGGCGGCCACATCCCGCCGTACGGCAACGCCTCGCGCTGGAACCATCCGCCGGACCGTGACCGCAAGCTCCTCGCGCATCGCCGTCAGATCGACAAGCTGGCCGGCCAGATCCAGGCGAAGGGCCTGACGATCGTGCCGACGCGGATGTACTTCAACGAGGACTCGCGCGTGAAGATCGAGATCGCGGTCGCCCGCGGCAAGGACCGCTTCGACAAGCGGCACGCGATCAAGGAACGCGACCTGAAGCGCGACACCGACCGCGAGATGCGCGCCGCGCGGCGGTAACGGCGGCGCCCCGCCCCGCCCCGCCGCCTAGGGGTGCAGCTCGTCGACGGTCGGGCCCTGCACGGCGCCCGGCACGACGATGTCGTCGGCCGCGCGCATCGCGTCGACGTCGGACGAAGAGAGCTGCATCACGTGCATGCCGAAGCTCGAGGCGAGCAGGACGCCGAGCACGATCACGAGCGCGGACGTGCGGTTCGTGGCGTCGACGCGCTCCTCGCTCGTGTCGTCGCCGGCGGAGATCGCGGCCCAGTGCGTACGCACGCGGGTGAAGCTGAGCAGGAGCAGCGCGATCGTCGGGAGTGACGGGGCGAGCACCATCGCGATGGCGCTCGCCGCGCACAGGAGGGCCCACGAGCGCTCGGGCTGGGTCGCCATCGCGCGGGCCCCCGGAAGGCGCCCGAGGGGGAGCAGCAGGCAGAGTCCGGTGAAGTAGCCCAGCGACGCGGCGCTCGCGGCCCAGCCGTGCGCGTGCAGGGTGGAGAAGAGGCCGGAGCCGAGCGTGATCGCGAGGAGCGTTGCGAGGCCGATGTTCAGGCGGCGCGCGGGGTCGCGGCGCATGCCCTGCTTCTCGGCCTGCTGCTCCATGTGCGCGGTGATCGTGCCGGCGATCGACGCGATGCCGAGCACGCCTGCGAGCCATGGCAGGCCGAAGGCGCCCGGGGCGAGGGTGAACGCACGGAGCTGGTCGAGGGCGGTGCCGATGACCGGCACGCCCTTGAGGGCCTTCGCCAGCGGTGGGCCTGCGACGACGAGGAGCAGCGAAGCGATGAGGATGGTGGTCGCGACGCGGATGGTCGCGGCGCGATCCCGGCCGAAGCGTGCGCGGTCGCCGGAGCGGACGAGCAGCTTCGTGACGATCGAGCGCTCTGCGTCGTCGGCCCGCGGTGCCTGCGGTGCCGTCGCGGGGCTGGCGAATGGGTGTGTCGGGGCGGCGAAGGCGGCCATCGCCGGGTCGACGTGCGACGGCGTTGCGGCTACCGGCGCAGCGGGTGTCGGGGCGACGTTCGACGCGAGGGCGGCGAACGGTTCGCCGTCATCGTCGTCGAACGACGGGTCGAGCGCGAGGAGCTGAGCGGACTCCGCCACGCGCAGTCGCTCGCCCGAGAACCCCGGAGGGGCCGCGGAGGTGCCGCTCGTCCGGGGTGTGGCGGCCGGGAGGGCGGGAGCCGCCGGCGGGGGCGGTGCCTGCGGGAGCGGCGCCGGCGGCACGAAGCGCGCACCGTGCGGTGCAGCGGGAGTGGGAGCGGGAGCGGCGGCCGGCGTGGGAGCAGGGGCCATGAAGCGCGGGAGGACGGGCGCCTGCGGGGCGGCCGGTGCCTGCGGCGCAGTCGGCGCCTGCGGGGCGACCCGAGCTCGGAGCGCAGTCGGCGGTCCGGCCGGGGCCGGATCGGGCACGACGACCGGGGCGGCGTGCACCGGTTGTGGGGCCGGCGGAGCCGGTGGTGCGGCCGCGGGCGCGAAGGTGGGCGGCGCGGCCTGCGGAGAGGGTGCGGGCCAGGCGACGGAGGTACGGCGGCGCTGCGCCTTGCCGCGCGGGGCGTCGTCGAGGGCGGGCTCGCCCGTTTGGGCCGAGCCGGTGGGCTGCGGGAAAGCGGGCTGCGGCGCGCTCATCCCTCAGGTCGTCGGTCGCCCCGCGCGCGAACTTCAGCGATGGGGCGTGAATTGCGGCCATCGACCCCTCCGGACCGGCCTTCTTGGCGCCCGAGTGCGGGTGAATTGACCAGTAGCGTCAGCGCGTCGCAGAGACCGTCACGGGCGGCGCGCTCGACACATCGACGATCTCCGACGTGCGGTCCACGTACGCAGCGGCCGCGCCGAACGCGCAGACCGCTGCGGTGCCGACGTAGAGGACGGCCATGTTCACGCGCGACTCGAACGGGATGGCGTCGTCCTTCGGGTCGAGCGCGAAGCCGCGTGCACGGTGGCCGTAGATGAGCACCGCGGCGATGATCGCGAGGATCGCGGCGAAGGTCGACCCGCTGCCGAGTGCGACCGCGGCGAGTGCGGGCGCGATGACCGCCCACCAGCCGGCCGTGAACACCCTCGCCACGCCGCCGCCGTCGAGGATGCCGAGCGGCACGAGGTTGAAGAGGTTCAGGAAGAACCCGGTGTACGCGATGCCGAGGAGCACCTCGTGATCGCCGGCGACGAGGTACACGCAGCTCGCGGCCAGGGCACCCGTGAGCGGCCCCGCGATCGAGATCCGCGCCTGCTGGGCCGGCGTGCGCGCCGCCTCGCTCAGCACGTACGCGCCGAGGAACGGCACGAAGTTGAGCGCCTTCACCGGCATCCCCTCGCGCTTGATCTGCACGACGTGCCCGAGTTCGTGGATGAGCAGGGTGACCATGATCGCGACGGCGAACGGCCAGCCCCACAGCCACGCATACGCGGCGATCGACACGCCACCGGAGATCACGCTGCCGAGCAGCGGGATCTTGAACAGCAGCGCGACCTTGCCGAGGAGGATCAGCGCCCAGCGGCCGAGCTTCCAGATCAGCAGGCCGACGAGGGCGACCGGGCCGCCGATCCGGTTCAGGCGAGCCCGGACCGACCGGTCCCGCTCCTCGAGCGTCGGGCGCGGCGACGGCTCCCAGCCGTCGGGACGGGGTGCGAGCGGCCCCCGCAGCTGCGGCTCCGGCGGGTCGGTCGGCGGGAGGCCGTTCGTCATGCGCCGGAGCCTACGGGTGGATCAGCGCGGCAGGTCGGGGCGTGCGGCGTACGCCGCCTCTTCGGCCTGCTGGCCGAGCCGCTCCACCAGGTCCAGGCCGGCGTGCCAGAAGCCTGGGTCGGTGAGGTCGACGCCGACGATCTTGCCGAGGTCCTCCGGCGAGCGGCTGCCGCCGGCAGCGAGCAGGTCGAGGTACGCCGGCACGAACTCGGCGCCCGTCTCGCGGAAGCGCTGGTAGATCGAGAGCGCGAGCAGCTGGCCGTAGGCGTAGGCGTACACGTAGCCCGGGGTGTTGACGAAGTGCGGCACGTACGACCACCAGATGTCGTAGCCGTCGCTCGGCGCCAAGCTGTCGCCGAAGAACTCGTCCTGCGAAGCACGCCAGAGCTCGTTGAACCGGTCGACGCTCAGCTCGCCCTCCTCGCGGCGCGAGGTGTGGATGCGGCGCTCGAAGTCGTTCATCGCCACCTGCCGGAACACGGTCGCGATCGCACCCTCGATGTTCTCGGCCAGGAGCGAGAGGCGGTCTTCGGGATCGGTCGAGAGCTCGAGGAGGCGGTCGAACACGAGCGTCTCGCCGAACACGCTGGCGGTCTCGGCGACGGTGAGCGGCGTGTGCTGCTCGTACACCCCGCGCGGCCGCGCGAGCGAGGCGTGCACGCCGTGGCCGAGCTCGTGCGCGAGGGTGAGCACGTCGCGGCGGCTGCCGGTGTAGCTCATGAGGATGTACGGGTGGCGCGACGGCACGGTGTAGGCGCAGAACGCGCCGCCGCGCTTGCCGGCGCGGGGGGCTGCATCGATGTAGCCGTCCGTGAAGAAGCGCTCGGCCGCGTTCGCCAGATCCGGCGAGAACTGGCGGTAGGCGTCGAGGACGAGGTCACGGCCGTCCTGCCATGGGATGCGCGCGTCGTCGGAGGTGACCACGGCGACGCGGTCGTAGTCGGCGAGCACGTCGACGCCCAGGAGCTTGGCCTTGAGCCGGTACCAGCGGCGGCCGATCTCGTAGCGCTCCTTCACAGCGGTCACGAGCGCCTGCACCGACTCGTCCGACGCCTCGTTGCTGAGGTTGCGGCTCGAGAGCCAGCTGGGGTAGCTGCGCAGGCGGTCGCCGATCGCCTTGTCCTGGAGGAGCGTGTTGAAGATGAACGTGCGCGTCTTGAGGTCGGGCTCGAGCGACGCGGTGACCGCCTCCGCGACGGCCTTGCGGTGTTCGCGGTCGCCGCTGCTGAGGCGGTTGAGGATGACCGTCAGCGGCTCCTCCTCGCCGTCCGCGCCCGGAACGGGCACCCGGATGCGCGAGAGGATCTCACCGTAGAGACGGCTCCACGCCGACGAGCCGGTCGGGCCGGTCTCGGCGAGCAGCTTCTCCTCAGCGGGGGTGAGGAGGTGGTCGCGGTAGCGGCGGATCGAGCGCAGGTGGTGCCGCGCGTGCTCGACGAGGGGGTGGGCGATCACGGCCTCGGCCTGCTCGTCCGGCAGCGCGGCCCACTCGAGCTCGAAGAACACGAGCGCGCTCTCCAGCCGCGAGGAGCGCTCCTGGATCTCGGCGACGAGGGCGCCGTTGGCCGGGTCCTCCGTGTCGGCGCTGAACGCGAGCATCGCGTAGTTGCCGGCGCGCCCGACGAGGTCGGAGAGCTCGGCGGTCCGGGTGACGAGCTGCGCGATCTCCTCGGCGGAGCGGTCTGCGACCGTGCCCTCGTACTCGGAGGCGAGCGCATCGGCGACGGCCTGCGCCTCGTCGAGCAGCGCGCGGACGGCGTCGGCTCCGCCACCGTCGACGAGCCGCTCGAGGTCCCAGACGACGTCGGCGGCGTCGTTCTGTGCGGACGGCTGCGTGGCTTCGGGCATGTCCGCCAGCGTAGTCGTCTCGCCGCAGGCACCGGCAGGTTTTCGATCGAGGACCGCCATCGGGCGGGCTGCGCTGCCGGCTCGCGCCCCGCGGAACGACGGGCGGGCGAGGTTCCGGGCGCCACGTCGTGTGCTGAAGCTCCGTTCAGGCCGTGGCGGTGCGATAGGGTCGCGAGACTCCCCGGTACCACCTCGACAATCTGGTGAATCAGTGCGGCTCAATCTCGCCTCCCTCATCGATCAGGCGGCCAAGCGCCACCCTGATCAGGTCTTCGTCCGACTCGGCGACATCGAGCTCAACTACGCGACCGTGAACGCCGCAGCGCAGCGCGTCGCCGCCTACCTCCAGTCGATCGGCGTGAAGCCTGGCGACCGGGTCGGCGTGATGCTCCCGAACGTGCCGCAGTTCCCGATCGCGTACTACGGCATCCTCCTCGCGGGCGGCGTCGTCGTCCCGATGAACGTGCTGCTCAAGGGCCGCGAGGTCACCTACTACCTGCAGGACTCGGGCGCCAAGGCGCTCATCGCGTGGTCCGGGTTCGGCGCCGATGCGAAGGTCGGCGCGGACGAGGCGGGCGTGCCGCTCCTCATCACCGGTCCCGATGAGCTTCCCGACGGTGCGACGAAGCTCGAAGAGGCGCTCGGCGCCGTCGAGCCGATCTCCGAGCCGGTGCAGCGCGAGGCCGGCGACTCGGCCGTGATCCTCTACACGTCGGGCACCACGGGGCAGCCGAAGGGCGCGCTGCTCACGCACTCGAACCTGATGTGGAACGCCGAGATCAGCTCGCAGCTCCACGACCTCGGCCCGCAGGACGTCCTCCTCGGAGCGCTCCCGCTCTTCCACTCGTTCGGCCAGACGTGCGTGATGAACGCTGCGGCGCGCCGCGGTGCCACGGTCGAGCTGATCCCGCGGTTCGATCCGGCCGTGGCGCTGGGGCTCATCGAGGGCCGCAAGGTGACGAAGTTCTTCGGCGTGCCGACGATGTTCGTCGCGCTCCTGCACCACCCGGATCTCGCGAACACCGACGTGTCGTCGCTGGATCTGTGCGTGTCCGGTGGTTCGGCGTGTGCCGTCGAGACGCTCCACGCCGCCGAGGAGAAGCTCGCGCGCGTGCTTGAGGGATACGGCCTCTCGGAGACGTCGCCGGTCGCCTGCTTCAACCACAAGGATCGCGAGAGCAAGCCGGGCTCGATCGGCACGCCGCTCTACGGCGTCGAGATGAAGCTGATCGACGACGAGGGCGGTGACGTGCCGGTCGGCGAGATCGGCGAGATCGTGATCCGCGGCCACGGCGTGATGGCGGGGTACCACGGCCGCCCGGAGGCGACGGCCGAGGCGATCGACGAGAACGGCTGGTTCAAGTCCGGCGATCTCGCGCGCGTGGACGACGACGGCTACTTCTTCATCGTCGACCGCAAGAAGGAGATGGTGATCCGCGGCGGGTACAACGTGTACCCGCGTGAGATCGAGGAGGTGCTCTACGAGCACCCGGCCATCATGGAGGCGGCCGTGATCGGCCTGCCGCACGAGGAGCTCGGCGAGGAGGTCGCGGCGGCGGTTGCCGCCAAGCCCGGCCAGACCCTCGATCCGGCCGAGGTGCAGGCGTTCGTGAAGGAGCGCGTCGCGGCGTACAAGTACCCGCGCCACGTCGTCGTCCTCGACGAGCTCCCGAAGACCGCCACCGGCAAGATCCTCAAGCGCGAGATCGACCGCTCGGTGTTCGACGCCTCCCAGACGACGGCCTAGCGCCCTGCGCACCCGGCCGTGCCCGGCCTCGCCGGGCACGGCCGGCGGCCGGCGGCCGGCCGCCGATCGATGGCGGGCGTCGCGACTGCGCGGCACCACCGCCGGCCCTGGCCCTGCACGCGTACCGTCGGGTGATCGGCCCCACCCTGCGACAGGGTGGGGCTCACGGTCGACCGCCGGGCGTGGGATCGTCACGGGCGTGAGCGACGGCGCGCTGAGCCTTCCCGATCAGACGCACGCCCCGCGGTTCACCGTGGCGCAGGCGGAGGCGCTCGTGGCCGAGCACTGGGGGCTCGCGGGCGCTAGCGCGACGGAGCTCGGCAGCTACCAGGACCAGGTGTTCCGGATCGATCCGTCGGACGGCGCGCGGGTGGCGCTCAAGATCGCCGGCGCACAGGTGGAGCGTGCGGTGCTCGAGCTCGAGCACGCCGTGCTGCGCACGCTCGACGATCCGGAGGAGCGCCCGCTCGGTGCACTCCGCACGCCGTTGCCGATCGTCACGCTCGCCGGCGAGGAGATCGTCGCCGTCGGCGCGTTCCACGCGCGCGTGCTCACCTGGGCGCCCGGTGACGCGCTCGCCGGCGGGGGATTCGTCGACGACGCGCGGGCGCGCGCACTCGGCGATGCGGCGGGCCGGCTCAGTGCGGCGCTCGCCGGCATCGACCACCCGGCGGCGCGGCGCGTCTTCCAGTGGGACGTGCGCCACGCGGCCGCCGTCGCCGAGCTCGCGCGCGACCACCTGACCGACGACGAGTGGGCGATGCAGCGGCGCGCCCTGGCGTGGCTCGCCGGCGTCGACGACGGCGCCCTGCCGCGGCAGCTCGCCTACACCGATCTCACCGCGAACAACCTCCTCGGCGCGTTTGCCGCGGATGGCACGTTCACGCCGACCGCGATCGTCGACTTCGGCGACCTGGTGCACACGTGGCGGATCGCCGACGTGGCGAGCGCCGCCTACGCTGCGATCGCCGGCGATCCGGCGCGCGCCCTCGAGCTGACGGCTCACGTCGTCGCCGCCTTCCACGACCGTCAGGCACTCGAGCCCGCGGAGGCCGACGCGCTCTGGCCCGTGATCGCCGGCCGCGCCGCGCTGTGCGGCGCCTCGCTGGCCCATCAGGTGCGCTCGGTGGCGGGGTCGTCCGAGGCGTCGGCGGCCTACCTCGACACGTTCGTCGCACGCGATGACGCCGCCCTCCGCGCAGCGCTCGCCGTCGATCCGATCGTCGCCCGTGCCGTGATCCGCGATGCCTGCGGGCTGGCGGTCTGCCCTGTCGGCGCACAGTCGGATGCGCAGCTCGCGGCGCTCGATCCCGGACCGCTGCTCGACGGCATCGATCGCGCCGCGCTCATGCCCGTCGACCTGGGCGTCGGCACCTCGCTGCTCACCGAACGAGCCTGGGACGACGCCGATGCGATCGCCGCCGCCCTCGCCGGCGCGGTGCCCGATGGCGCCTACGCCGTCGGGCGCTGGGGCGAGGCCCGACTCCCGGGCGCCGGCCGGCCCCTGCAGGATCCCCGCCCGGCACTGCACCTCGGCGCCGACCTCTTCGTCCCGCCCGGCACCACGGTGCTCGCGCCGTACGACGTGCGGGTGATCGCCGACGACGGCCACGGCGCGATCGAGCTGGAGTCGCTCGGCCCCGGGCGCGCGCCGATCCTCCGGCTCTCCGGCCTGGAGCCCCTCGTCGGCATCGACGATGAACCGCGGCGCGGCGCGCGCCTCGGCACGGTCGCCGCGCGCGCCGTGGCCGCCGAGCAGGCACCGCTGCCGGCGCACCTGCACGTGCAGCTCGCGACCACCTCCGGCCTGCCGGCCGCCGGCGATGCGGCTCTGCGCGCCGCCTGGACGGCGCTCTGCCCCGACCCGTCTCCACTACTAGGCGTCGACGTCAGCGCGCCGCCGACGCCGACGGCTGCCGAGCTCGTCGGCCGGCGTGAACGCGTCGTCGCCACCCCGCAGCACCTGTACTACCGCGAGCCCACGCCGATGGTCCGCGGGTGGGGTGCCTGGATCTACGACGGCGACGCCCGACCGCTGCTCGACATGGTCAACAACGTGGCCGTGCTGGGGCATGCGCACCCTGCCGTCACGGCCGCGGCGACGGAGCAGTTCGCCCTCCTCAACACGAACTCGCGGTTCCTCTACGCGGCGATGGCGGAGTACGCCGAGGCGATCGCCGCCACGCTGCCTCCGCACCTCTCGTCGATCTTCTTCGTGAACTCCGGCAGCGAGGCGCTCGATCTCGCGATCCGCCTGGCGCGCGTCGCGACCGGCCGCCACGACCTGCTCGCGATCGAAGGCGCCTACCACGGGTGGACGGGCGCGGTGTTCGAGCTCTGCACCCATCCGCAGGACAACCCGGGCTGGCGCGGCAACCTGCCGGCGTCGACGCATGTGATCCCGCAGCCGCACCCGCTTCGCGGCGCCCTCGGCCCGGACGCCGAGCCGTACGTGGATGCGGTGCGCGCCGCCTGTGCCGCGGCGAGCGCGCGTGGGGGAGGGCCCGCGGCGTTCGTGGCCGAACCGATGCTCGGCAATGCCGGCGCGGTGTCTCCGCCGCCGGGGTTCATGGCTGCGGCGTACGAGGTCGTTCGCGCCCACGGCGGCCTGAACGTGGCCGACGAGGTGCAGGTGGGCTATGGCCGCACCGGCGAGACGTTCTGGGCCTTCGAGCGCGAGGGGCTCGAGCCGGATGTGGTTGCCGCCGCGAAGGCCGTCGGCAACGGCCACCCGCTCGGGTTCGTCGCCTGCCGTCCGGAGCTCGCCGCCGCGTTTGACGCCCATGCCCCGTGGTTCTCGTCGCCCGGTGGCGGGCCGGTCTCGTGCCGGGTCGGGCTCGCCGTCCTGCGCGCGATCCAGTCGGAGGGTCTTCAGGAGAACGCGGCGATCGTCGGCGCGCACCTGAAGGCCCGCCTGGAGGCCCTCGCCGCCGACCACCCGATCATCGGGCAGGTGCACGGCCGCGGCCTCTACCTCGGCGTCGACCTGGTCCGCGACCGGGCGACCGCTGAGCCGGCGGCCGGCGAGGCGCGGGCGATCTGCGAACGGCTGCGCCGGTTCGGCGTGATCCTGCAGCCCACGGGCGACCACGACAACGTGCTGAAGGTCAAGCCGCCGCTCTGCCTCACGATCGACGACGCCGACTTCGCGGTCGACGCGCTCGAGCGCGTGCTCGTCGAGCGGGCCTCGACGCTCTAGGTTGCGCGTCGACCGGCCGGCGGCGACTCGCTAGAGTGCAAGGAGTCCACGGACATCACGGGGGCGACTTGGTTTCGACGGGGTCGGTTCAGCGTGATGGTTGCGAGCCGAGGTGGCTGGATGGCCTCGTAAAACTCCAGCAAAACCATATGTGCGGACTCGCATGAGTACGCCCTCCCGACTGCCGCACTGGCCTAGTTAGGGAAGGAATCGACCCCAGGTTCGCCGGTTGCCCGGGTGTTCGGTTTCAGATCAAACCGGCTTACCGATCGCCCCGCCTCCGTGCGATCGGGACACCTTAGGAGGCTGGCTCCCCAACACCCGGTCCGCGAGGCGACGGGGGAGCGAGACACAGAGCGCGGACTACGTTCGTAGACGCCATCATGGTGCGGCCTTGGACGCGGGTTCAATTCCCGCCGCCTCCACCATTTCAACGAAGGTCGAACCCCGGTCCAAAGAAGATGGACCGGGGTTCTTGTCGTTTGAGGCCCGGGACCGGCTGAGAGAGATCCTCGCCTGGATCTCGATGCCGGTGAGCCGCCGCCCAACCGTGCGGCCCTCGTGCCGCGCGCATCCGAGGACCGAGTCGGTCGCTTGAGCGTGACGAGGCGACGACGCGCTTGGTTGAGCTTCGGCCGGGCAGCTGGTGTCGCCGAGTTCGACAGTGCGCCTCCGATCTCCGCCGTGCGAGGCAGGATCCACCGCGGCCCCAGCCGGGGGCGGCGGTTCGCGTTTCGGGCTGAGCGCCCGACGAGCAGCGCCCCGCCCTGCCAGCAGGCAGGACGGGGCGCTCGTTCCCGCGGGCCGGTCAGGGCCACGCGGCTCAGCGGCGTGCGTCGGCTAGAGGCCGGGCGGCACCGTGGTGCAGTCGAGCACCGACGTCGGCGCGATCGGCGTCGGGTAGGTGCGCGGCGACTCCTCCGGGTAGCTCCACTGGATCACGTCGAGCAGGGAGCGGGCCAGCCACTCCCAGGTGCCGGAGGTGGTGTAGTTCGGCGAGCCGGGGCAGAGCGTCGGGTTTGCGATGGTGTTGTGCTGGAGCTGCTGGGCGGACGAGCCCGTGCCGGCCTGCACCTTCACGTTGTCGGCGCCCCAGAGCGCCTCCGAGCCGGACGGGGTGATCAGCCCGTCGTTGCCAGCCCAGTACGTGGTGTACTCGATCGGCGTGGCACCGGTGTTGATCGCCGGAGCCTGCGGCGTCTCGTCGCCGAGACCGATCTGGTCGGCGACGGTGCCGTTGTAGCGCTCGTTGAGCTTGAGCTGGAAGTCACCGCTCGGGTTGATGGCCGAGCAGAGGTTCGCGTTGCTCCACGGGCACGCGACGCTCTGCGGGCTGGTGCTGCCGTGGCTCGGCGGCACGATGCCGACCCAGTCGTCGATCAGCGCGGCGCAGCCCGGCGTCTCGTTGGCGGGGTTGCCGCGCCCGACGTTCGCGATGCACGAGCGCGTCACGAGCGAGCCGAGCGAGATGCCGACGACGTCGACCTTGTCGATCTTCTGGCCGGCCGGAAGGACCGAGTTCCAGTCGGCGATCTTCTGCACGAGCTTGTTGTAGAAGGCGCGGCCCTGGCTCACGACCGGCTGGCACTGGTTGTAGCCGTCGGCGTACAGCCAGGTGTAGAGCCAGTTCGGCTGCAGCGGATCCTTGCCCCACTTGTAGGCCGCGTCGGTGCGCACGCCGTTCGTGGTCTGCGCCGTGAACAGCTGGTGGAGGTTGCCGGTCTGCGACGTGTTCGACGTACCGCAGTAGGGGTCGGCGCCGGGCACGACGATGATCGGCTCGGCCTTGGTGCCGGAGCGGGCCTCGGCGACGGCGGGCGACAGCGCCGTGGCGGCGAGCGCCGCAAGCGCGAACGCCCGGAGGGACTTGAGTTGCACGGGTATCCGTTTCGGATGGGATGGACGGGTGCGAGCCGCCGTGCTGGGACCGCCCGGCGGATCGCTCTAGCTTTATAGAGTGTCGATACGCTCCGTTCAGGAGTTGGCGCATCGCCGCAGTCCGGAATCGCCGCTCCGGTCGGCCTCACGCCTCGGCCGGTTGCGGGTGACCGGGGCTGTTCTGGATATAGTGCGCGCGTGCTCGCGACGGTGTTCTTGCTGGTCACGAGCCTGGCCGGGTTCGCCGTGGCTACGCGCGTCGTCCCGTGGGCGCCGGCCATCGTGCGCTACCCGGCGGGCTTCTTCCTGGCGCTCGTGTTCTCGTCCGCGGGCATCTACGCGATCGCGAACGGCTTTGCGACCGATTCCGCGCAGTCGCTGCGGATCGGCCTGATCGTCGCGACGCTCGTCGGCGGGCTCGTCCTCTGGATCTGGGGTCGCCGGCTCACGCGCGACGACTTCCGGATGCCCACGATCGACAAGGTCGTGACGCTCATCGCGTTCGTCTTCTCGTGGTGGATCGTCAACGAACGCCTGCGCGAGCAGGGCGGCACGCCGTCCGTCTCGGGCAACGCGTGGAGCGACTTCGCGCTGCACGTCGGCCTCTCGCGTTCGTTCTCCGTCGGCGGCAACTACGGGCCGACCGAGTACCCGTTCTTCTCCGGCGAGCCGATCCACTACCACTTCGGCTTCGACTTCTTCGCCGGCGCGCTGCAGAAGGGCGGCTTCTCGATCCTCGGCAGCTTCAACCTGCCCGGCGCGATCGGCTTCACCTCGATGCTCGTCATCACCTTCGCGCTCGCGCGGCTGCTCTTCAGCCCGGCCGAGCCCGTCCGCTGGTTCCGCGATCGCGGCGTGTGGAGCGGTGCCGTGGCGATGGTGCTCCTCGTCACCAACCAGTCGCTCGAGTGGCTGCGGTACATCGAGAAGGACGGCAAGGGCAACCTGCTCACCGCACTGGATCCGGACGTGCTCTGGAAGCACAACGGGTACGCGGCCACCGGTCCCTACAGCGACGACCCGATCGCGATCTTCAACTCGCTGAACCCCTACCTCGGCCAGACGCACCTCATCACGCAGGTGGCGCTGGTCCTCCTGCTGGCCTACCTCATGATCGCGCTCGTGGTGCGCGACGGCGAGGGCATCAGCAAGCGCGTGCTCTTCGGCCTCGGCGTGTTCTACGGCGTCGCGTTCTGGCAGAACGGCGTGGTCTGGATCGCCGGCGCGGTGTTCTTCGCCGGTCTGATCGGCGTGTGGGCCGTGACCGCCTGCTGGCAGCGGTTCCGCGAGTCGGCGGGCCAGCCGAAGAAGGACCGTCGCCGCGCCGTGCGCAAGCAGGGCTTCACATGGGTGTGGATCGGCGTGGCGTTCGCGCTGCCGGCCCTCCTGCTCGGCGCCCCGGCCGCGATCCACCTCGCCGGCGGCGGCGAGGGCAGCGGCCTCAACGTGCACCTCGGCTACCTGGCGTGCAACCCGACCGCGGCCTCGTGCCACGGCGGCCAGCTCAACCCGCTCTCACCCGCCGACTGGTGGACCTGGATCGGCTACTGGTGGGTGAACGAGGGCGCGTTCTTCCCGCTGCTGATCCTCGCGTTCATCGTCGGCTCGGTGCGCGACCGCAAGATCATCGCGGCGATCTTCGTGATCTTCCTGTGGGGCAACGTCTTCTCGGTCGGCCTGGATCTCGGCGGGTTCAACCACAAGCTCTTCAACCTGTGGGAGGCGCTCAGCGGGCCGTTCGCCGCCTACGGCTTCGTCGTCATCTGGCTCGCGGCCGGCCGTCTGTGGCGTCGGCGCCGCGCGCTCGGCCTCGCCGCACGCACGGCCACGGTCGCGGTCGGCCTCATGCTCATCGTCTCCGGCGTGATCGACTTCATGACGATCAAGAACGACTTCCTGGTCGGCATCTTCGGCGACGAGGTGCAGATGCAGACGACGGACTGGATCATCCGCCAGACGCCGCGCGACGCGACCTTCCTCACCGACTACGACCAGATGTACCAGCCGCCCTCGATGGCGGGCCGGCGCGTCGCCCTCGGCTACTCGCCGTGGGCCGCCACCTCCGGGTACGACGTCGAACCGCGCAAGCAGCTCGTCGGCAGCATCTACTCCGCCACCGACCGCGGCACCGCCTGCACCCTGCTCAAGCAGAACCGCATCGACTACGTGCTCGTCGGCCCGCTCGAGCTTCGCAGCGAGCGCTTCCAGATCAACACCGGACTCTTCCTCGGCATGACGCCCGAGATCGCGTTCGGCGCGGATCAGAACCAGTACACGATCTACAAGACCGCCGCCAACTGCGCCTGAGCCCACGGGCTCCTGGTTCGACCGGCGGGGCCGAGCGCCCCGCCGGCTCAACTTCTGCGGCGCCCGGCCGTTGTTTCGGGTATGCAGCAGGTCGCAGCAGAGGGCGTGGCCGGAGCCGCACCGTCACTCGGCGGCTGGCGCTGGTCGAGCCCGGCGCGCGCGGCCGTGCTCGCGGCCCGCCTCGTCGTCGCGGTCGGGCTCGTCGCCTTCATCGCCGTCGGCGCCCCGTTCATGTCCGGGCCGGTGGCCTGGCTGCTCCTCGCCATCCTCTGGCGCGTCGAGATCAAGCCCGGCGCCGCAAACACGAACGTTGCCTCCTGGACCAAGCCGCGCCGCTTCGCCCTGCACTGCGGGGAGGGCCGGTTCGTCCTCGTCGGCGTGATCGCAGCCGTCATCATCGAGTACGCCGTCACCACGCTCGCCGGCGGTACGCCAGCGGGCATCGAGGGCACGCTCCTGCGGGTCGGCCTCCAGGACCTCATCCCGGGCGTGCTGCTCGTCGGCGCCTACGAGGCGACCGTGTGGCGTCGCGGAGGCTGGGCGCGGATCGATCCCGTCGCTCGCGACCTGTCCTGGCAGCGCCGTTCGGTGCACGCCGGCCCGACGCAGCACTGGAGCTTCGACGAGATCACCGCCACCCGCGTCCACCGCACCACGTTCGGGGCCGTCCTCGTCGTGCGTGTCGGCGACGACGAGCTCCGCGTCCGCGTGCCGTCGTCCGGAGCGTGGATCCTCGCGGAGTCGCTCGCACGCGCCTCGTCGGGGCAGCTCGCCGCGACGCCCGCCGTCTAACCGGCCCCGCACCGCGCGGCGAACGCGCGGAACATCGCGCGGCCGGGCGCCGCGCCGATCCGCGCCGACCCCGCCCGCAGCTGCTCCGCCGCATCCGGGCCGAGCGCCGCCCGCGCCTCTGCGAGCATCGACGGCTCCGCGAGCCACGCCTCCACGAGCGCCGCATCGGCCTCGGCGTGGAAGAGGAACCCCCACGCGTTGCCGTGTCGGAACGCCTGGAGCGGGGTGAGGTCGGAGCATGCGAGCGGCGTGGCGCCGGCCGGCAACGAGAAGCGCTCGCCGTGCCAGTGCAGCACCGCCTCTCCGGAGCGCAAGGTGCCCGCGAGCGGGTCGGCCGGATCGAGCACGTCGATCGCCGCCCAACCGATCTCGGGGCGAGGCCCCGGAACGATGGTCGCCCCGAGGGCCTTCGCGATCAGCTGACTGCCCAGGCACACGCCGAGCAGCGGAACGCCGGCGGCGTGCGCGCGCCCGAGCCACTCGACCTCGTCGGCGAGCGCGGGGTGCTCGACGGTGTCGTGCACGCTCATCGGACCACCCATGAACACCGCGCCGCTGATCTCGCCCGGACCCGGCAGCGGTCGGCCGTCGGTGAGCGGGGCACGCGCCTCGACCGGCACGCCGGCAAACGCCTCGAGGATCGTGTGCGGGCCCTCCCAGGGCACGTGCTGGACGACGAGCAGGGGCTTCATGCGGGACCTCCCTCGGAGCCGGCTCTCACCGACGGGACAGGCCACGGAGTATGCAAAACCCCGCCGACGGCGTCGGTCGACGACCGCCGGCTCCCGCGGCCTCCCTCACCACGTGCGGCGGCCGGCGCGTTAGGTTCGCCTGAGGAGGTTCCCCCAGACCAATGACCCGCACCATCACCACCGTCGGCGTGCTCGGCACCGGCGTCCTCGGTTCCCAGATCGCGTTCCAGTCCGCGTACCACGGCTTCGCCGTCACGGCCTACGACATCGACGACGCCGCCGCCGACGCCGGTCGCGCGCGCTTCGAGCAGCTGAGGGGCACGTACGCGCACGCGCTCGACGGCGGCGATCCCACGAAGGCGGACGCCGCGCTGGCCCGCATCACCGTCACCACCGACCTCGCGGAGGCCGCGGACGTCGACCTCGTGATCGAGGCCGTGCCCGAGATCCTCGACGTCAAGCGCGACACCTACGCGAGGCTCGGCGAGCTCGCGCCGGAGCACACGATCTTCGCGACGAACTCGTCGACGCTGCTGCCGAGCGCGATCAAGGATGCGACGGGGCGCCCCGACCGGTTCCTCGCGCTGCACTTCGCGAACATGATCTGGGCGTTCAACACCGCGGAGGTGATGGGCACGGACGAGACCGACCCGGCGGTGTTCGACACGGTCGCTGCGTTCTCGGAGCAGATCGGGATGGTGCCGATCCTGATCCACAAGGAGAAGGCCGGGTACGTGCTCAACTCGCTGCTCGTGCCGTTCCTGAACTCGGCGATGGAACTCGCGGCGTTCGGGTACGCGAGCCCGGAGGACGTCGATCGCACGTGGACGATCGGCACCGGCGCGCCGATGGGTCCATTCCGGATCCTCGACGTGATCGGGCTGACGACCCCGTACAACATCGCCTCCCACGGCGATGCGAAGGCGCAGGCGATCGCCGCCTGGCTGAAGGAGCAGTACATCGACCAGGGCAAGCTGGGCATCGCGACGGGCGAGGGCTTCTACACGTACTGACGCCCGCGGGCGGCGCCCGTTCCTCGGGGTGAGGGGGGCGGAAGGGAACACGCAGCGACGCGCGAACCCCGGCGCATGGCCTCGTCTCCGAGCAGCTCCACGCCGTCCTGGGCCGATCCGGCGGCGGTCGCGCGCGTCGTCGTCACGGTCGTCGTCGTGGCGGCGGTGATCGGGCTCCTCTACATGATCCGCCAGCCGCTCTCCTGGCTGTTCCTCGCCGCGTTCCTCGCGATCGCGGTGTCCGGTCCGGTGACGTGGTTCTCGCGGTACATGCCTCGCGGGGCAGCGATCGCGCTCGCCTACGTCCTGCTGCTGCTCGTCCCGATCGCGCTGCTGCTGGCCATCGTGCCGAGCGTCGTGACGGGTGTCGACTCGCTCGTCGACGCCGGCCCGCGCTATGCAGCGGACGCCCAGCGGTGGGTGGAGACGAGCAGTCTGCTCAAGGGCCTCGAGCAGGACTACGGCCTGCTATCGAGCCTTCAGGAGAAGCTCCACGACCTCCCGCGGTACATGGGCACCGCGGCATCGCGCCTGGGTGACTTCGGGCTCGGTCTCGTGTCGAGCGGCTTCGCGGTGCTGAACATCGTCCTCATGAGCATGTTCCTCGTGGGCGGCGGTCCGCGCTGGACGCACGCGATGCTCGCCAAGCAACCGCCGGCGCGCGCCGAGCGGGTGGAGCGCGTCCTGAAGGACGTCACCGCGGCGGTCGGCAACTACGTGATGGGCGCCATCGCCCAGGCGCTCGTCGCGGGCGTCGTCACCTACATCGTGCTCGAGCTCCTCGGCGTGCCGTACGCCGTCGGGCTCGCCGCGCTGACCTTCATCCTCGACCTGATCCCCCTCGTCGGCGCCACGATCGCCGCGGTGGTCGTCGGGCTCGTGACCGTCTTCACCGGCTTCCCGACGACGACCATCATCTGGGTCGTGTTCGCCGTCGTCTACCAGCAGGTCGAGAACAACCTGATCCAGCCGCAGATCCAGCGCCGCGCCGTCGCGGTCGAGCCGATCATCGTGCTCGTCTCGGTGCTGTGCGGCGCAACGCTCGCCGGGATCCTCGGCGCCGTGCTCGCGATCCCCGTCGCCGCATCGCTGCAGATCGTGTTCCGCGAATGGCGCTCGATGGTCGCCGCAGCGAAGACCGAGGTGGAGGCGACGACCGACGGCGACGGCGACGCTCCGGCCACCGGGGACGACGACGCCGGTGACACGGCTCCGGGCCTGGCCTGATGCTCCTGGGCCGGTCTGCCCTCGCTGAGCGACGGCAGACCAGCCCACGTCGGCGGAGCCTCGGGCTACGCTCGCCGCATGTGCCGCAACATCCGAACGCTCCACAACTTCGAACCGCCGGCGACCTCCGACGAGGTGCAGGCGGCCGCGCTGCAGTACGTGCGGAAGGTGAGCGGGTCGACGAAGCCGTCGGCCGCGAACCAGGCGGCCTTCGACGCGGCCGTGCTGGAGATCGCGCAGGTGACGCAGCACCTCCTCGACCACCTCGTCACGAATGCGCCGCCGAAGGACCGCGAGGTGGAGGCGGCGAAGGCCCGGGAACGTGCACAGAAGCGCTACGCGGCGTAATCCGTAGCGGACGACCACGCGTGCCCGGCCAGGCGCCGGGGCGCGAAAGTGGGCGACAGGCTGTCTGGACTCGGCCGTCCACATCGACTGTCCGTCCATGTCCGGGTGGTCCTGCAAGGCATCTATCAGGGGCTCTCCGGCACTGAAATCGGCAGGAAACACCTGGAAAAGGGGGGAACTTTCCGGGTTCGTACGAACTCGTCCGAACTTTCGCCACTGGGCCCAACACCCCGCGGGGAAGTGGGTGTACGGTGGCGAAAACCCGCCGGGACCACACCCGACGGCGGCGTTTTCGTCCTTCACCGGCCCACCCGACAGCCAGAGGCACCGAACCCACCATGACGACCACACGCATCACCGCTGCGCTCGCAGCGTTGTCCGCCACGGCGGTGCTCGCCGCTGGCTGCGGCGGCAGCGACGAGCCCGACACCTCCTCGAAGGGCGGCGACGGCGCCTCGGCGCAGGTCGGCGGCACGTTCACGGGCGTCTACACCTCGTTCCCGGACTACATCGATCCGGCGCTCTCCTACACCCAGGAGGGCTGGATGACCCTCTGGCCGGCGTACACCGGGCTGCTCACCTACAAGCACGCCGAGGGTGCCGAGGGCGCAAAGCTCGTGCCGGGCCTCGCCGAGGCGCTGCCGGAGATCAGCGACGACGGCCTCACGTACAAGCTCAAGCTCCGCTCGGGCCTCAAGTACTCCGACGGGTCGCCGGTCAAGGCCAGCGACTTCGAGCACACGATCAAGCGCGTGCTCAACCTCGAATCCGGCGGCTCCGCCTTCTACCTCTCGATCGAGGGCGCCGAGAAGTACGTGAAGGCCGGCAAGGCCGACGGCGACATCACCGGCATCACGGCCGACGACGCCACCGGCGAGATCACCATCAAGCTCGCGGAGAAGGACGGCCAGTTCAGCTACTACCTGGCGATGGACTTCGCCGGTCTCGTCAAGGGCGACACCGCGTTCGACAACCTCACGGCCAAGCCGCCGATCGGCGTCGGGCCGTTCGTGATCTCGAACGTGAAGAGCAACCGCTCGGTCACGCTGACGAAGAACGTGAACTTCACGGCCCTCCCCGAGGTCCCGGAGGCCAAGGCCGACTCGATCACGATCGAGGTCCAGAAGAACCAGCGCCGTCAGGCGCAGGACATCATCAACAACGCGATCGACTTCATGACCGATCCGCCGACCCCGGATCAGATCCGCGAGGTGAAGACGAAGGCGGCCGACCGGTACAAGGAGGAGGTCACGAACTCGCAGTACTACTTCTTCCTGAACGAGCGGGTCGCACCGTTCGACAACGAGAAGGTCCGCCAGGCCGTCGGTTTCGCGGTCGACGAGCGCGCCCTGGCCCGCATCTTCGGTGGCCTGCTGGCCCCGTCCTGCAACTTCCTGCCGCCGGGCATGATCGGCTACCAGAAGGTCGAGCCGTGCCCGTGGGGCGAGCCCGGCACCGCCGACCTCGAGAAAGCCAAGGCCCTCATCAAGGAGGCTGGCGCCGAAGGCAAGTCGGTCACCGTGTGGGGCAACGACGAGGATCCGTCCACCCCGGTGGTCGAGTACCTCGCCGACACGCTCAACAAGATCGGCCTGAAGGCCAAGCCGCGCATCGTCGACGGCTCGGTGTACTTCTCGACGATCGGCAACCAGAAGACCGAGGCCCAGACCGGCTTCGCGAACTGGTTCCAGGACTTCCCGAGCCCGGCGAACTTCATGTTCCTCGTCGACGGCAAGTCGATCCAGAGCACGAACAACCAGAACTTCGGCAACGTCGACGATCCGGACATCAACGCGAAGATCGCCGATGCGAAGGCGAACCCGGACATCGAGGCCGTCAAGGACGAGTGGGCCGCCGCCGACAAGGCGCTCATCGAGAAGGCCTACGTGATCCCGTACGGCAACCGCAAGCTCACGAAGATCACGTCCGACAAGGTCGCGTTCGACGCCTTCCTCTGGCACCCGGTGTACAACCAGGATCTCGCCTCCCTCGGCGGCAAGTAGGCCTGTGGCCGAAGCAACGCAACTCGCCGGCGCCCCCTCCGCGGGGGCGCCGGTCGGCGCTGACGCACCGCCGGATTCCGCGCAGGTCGGACTCTGGCGGGCTGCCTGGCGGGCGATCCGCTCCAGCTGGGCGGGGCGTCTGTCGCTGCTCGCGCTGATCGTCGTGGTCGGGAGCAGCCTCGCGGCACCGCTCTGGGCGAACCACGTCGCGCACACCGGCCCGTTCTCCAACCACCTGTCGGACCAGATCCGGCTCCACGGCCAGCTCACCGATGTCGTCTCCTTCGACGGCGTGCCGATCGGCCCCACCTTCCAGGGCCGCTTCTTCCTCGGCGCCGACGGCAACGGCCGCGACATCATGGTCCGCCTGCTCTACGGCGGCCGCAACTCGCTGCAGATCTCGCTCGTCGCGACCATCCTCACGCTCGGGCTCGGCACCCTGCTGGGTCTCGTCGCCGGCTTCTTCCGCGGCTGGGTCGACAGCGTGATCTCGCGCTTCCTCGACATCGTCCAGTCGACCCCGATCATCCTGCTCGGCATCGCCCTCGGCGTCGCCACCGCCCTCGGCGGCGTGAATCTCGGCATCGTCAAGTTCGCGGGCGACAGCCTCATGATCCCGGCGCTGATCATCGGCTTCATCCAGATGGTCTATGTCGCCCGGCCGATCCGCGGCATCGTGCTCGGCCTGCGCGAGCGCCCGTTCGTCGAGGCCGCTCGCTCTCAGGGGGCGACCTCTGCCCGCATCATCCGGCGCGAGATCCTCCCGAACCTCGGCACCAGCCTGCTCGTGCTCGCCCCGATCATCTTCGCGCAGACCGTCTCCTACGAGGCGGCGCTCTCGTTCCTCGGCGCGGGCGTGCAGGCACCGAACGCCTCCTGGGGCAAGATCATCTCCGAGGGACTCGACGTGCTCATCTCGGCTCCGCACCTCACCGTGATCCCGGGTGCCGTCCTCGCGGTGACGGTGCTCTCGCTCAACCTGCTTGGTGATGTCGTCCGCGAGGCGATCGATCCGCGCGGCACGGTGCTCGCAGCGCAGAAGGACGAGCGATGATCGGCTTCATCATCCGTCGCCTGGGCTCGATGGTGCTCGTGCTCTTCGCCGTCTCGGTGCTGATCTTCGTGATCTTCAACGTGATCCCGTCGAACGACCCGGCGGTCCGCATGGCCGGCAAGAACCCGACGCCCACGCAGATCGAGGCGATCCGCCGTGACTGGGGCTTCGACAAGCCCGTGACGACGCAGTACGTGCGCATGATCGAGAAGACGTTCAACGGCGAGCTGATCTCCTACAGCAACCGCCAGAACGTGACCGAGCGCATCAAGGAGGGGCTGCCGCGCACGCTCTCGCTGACGTTCTTCTCCTCGCTGTTCATGCTGCTCGGCGGCATCCTGCTCGGCATGCTGGGCGCGCTCAAACCCAACTCCAAGTCCGATCGGGCGGTGAACGCGTTCGCGGTGACGGGCATCTCGCTGCCCGTGTTCTGGACGGGCAGCCTTGCGAGCTACTACCTCGGCAGCAAGGCCGGGGTGATCCCCGCGGGCGGCTACGTGGAGATCTCCGAGGGTGGGGTGCTCCAGTGGTTCTGGCACCTGCTCGCGCCGAGCATCGTGATCTCGCTGCTGTTCATCGGCATCTACTCGCGCGTCGTGCGCGGCGACCTGCTCGATGCCCTGCGCGCCGACTACGTGCGCACCGCCGAGGCGAAGGGACTCTCGCGCCGACGCGTCGTGGTGCGCCACGCCCTGCGCAACGCGCTCATTCCGATGATCACGCTCTGGGGCCTGGACGTCGCCATCACCCTCGGAGGCGGTGCCGTGCTCACGGAGACGGTCTTCGACCTCGACGGCGTAGGGGCGTACCTCGCCGAGTCGGTGCAGACGCTCGACGTGCCGCCGGTGCTCGCGATCACGATGTTCGGCGCGATCGCCGTCGTCGTGATGAACGCGCTGGTCGACATCCTCTACGCGTACCTCGATCCGAGGATCCGACTGTGACCGCGCCCATCGCCCTGAGCACGTCCGACGGCCATGGCGCCGATCCCGGCGACGACCTGCTCGTGCTCAGCGGGCTGGGCGTCGCCTTCGGCTCCAGCCGCGGCCCGATCCACGCCGTCCGCGACGTGAGCCTGCGGATGCGTCGCGGCGAGGTGCTCGCCGTCGTGGGGGAGAGCGGGTCCGGCAAGTCGGTCACCGCGCTCACGCTCCTGGGCCTCACCCGCGGACCGTTCAGCACGATCACCGGGTCGGCCACGTTCGACGGGATCGACCTGATCGCCGCGCCCGACAAGCAGCTCCGCGCGATCCGCGGCAAGCGGATCGCCATGGTCTTCCAGGATCCGATGAGCTCGCTCAACCCCGTGATCCGCATCGGCGAGCAGATCGCCGAGCAGCTGCGCGCTCACGAGTCGCTCAGCAAGGCGCAGGCGCGCGCCCGCACGATCGAGGCGCTCGGTGAGGTCGGCATCCCGCGCGCGGCCGAGCGCATCGACTCCTTCCCGCACGAGTTCTCGGGCGGCATGCGGCAGCGGGTCATGATCGCCATGGCGCTCTCCTGCGGTCCCGAGCTGCTGATCGCCGACGAGCCGACCACCGCCCTCGACGTGACGGTGCAGGCGCAGATCCTCGACCTCATCCTCCGGCTCCGCGACGAGCGTGGGATGAGCGTGATGCTGGTGACCCACGATCTCGGGGTCGTCGCCGAGACCGCCGACCAGGTGGCCGTGATGTACGGCGGCCGGATCGTCGAGCAGGCGCCGTGCGAGGAGCTCTTCGCCGATCCGCGGCACCCATACGCGTGGGGCCTGCTCGGATCGATCCCGCCGCTGACCGGCGACCGCCCGGAGTACCTGCCGACGATCGCCGGCACGCCCCCGTCGCCGCTCGCGCTCCCGGCCGGCTGCCCGTTCCGCGCCCGCTGCCCGCACGAGTTCGACGCCTGTGGCGAGCTCCCGCTCCTCGAGGAGCGCACCCCGCGGCACCTGGACCGCTGCCACCTCTCGCTCGACGAGCAGCGTCGTCGTCGCAGCGGCGCCGACGGCCGGATCGGGCTGCTGCACGACGACGCGGCTGCCGGCGCCGCGACCCAGGAGCCCGCATGAGCACGAACGCCGAACCGCTCCTGCGCATCGAGCACGTCGAGCAGGCCTTCTCGGTGAAGGGCGGCACGCTGCGCGCCGTCGACGACGTCACGCTTCACGTCGAGCGCGGCGAGACGCTCGGCCTGGTCGGCGAGTCGGGGTGCGGCAAGAGCACGCTGGCCCGCACGGCTCTGCGGCTCATCGAGCCCACCGGCGGTTCGATCTCGCTCGAGGGTCGCGACATCACGAAGATCCCGCAGCGCGAGCTGCGTGCCATCCGACACCGGATGCAGATGGTGTTCCAGGACCCGTTCGGCTCGCTGAACCCGCGCCGGCGCATCGGCCGGATCGTCGCCGACGCGCTCGAGCTGCGCGGTGTCGAGAAGGGCAAGCGCGATGCCGAGGTGCTCGCCGCGCTCGAACGCGTCGGGCTCGGCGCCGACCACCTCAGCCGCTTCCCGCACGAGCTCTCGGGCGGCCAGCGCCAGCGCGTCGGGGTCGCCCGGGCGCTCGCCGCGAGCCCCGACCTGCTCATCGCCGACGAGCCCGTCAGCGCGCTCGACGTGTCGGTGCAGGCGCAGCTCGTCAACCTGCTCGTCGACCTCCAACGCGACCTCGGCCTTGCGCAGCTGTTCGTCGCCCACGACCTCTCCGTCGTGCGGCAGGTCGCGAACCGCATCGCGGTGATGTACCTCGGGCGCATCGTCGAGAGCGGCCCGACCGACGTGGTGTTCGCGCGCGCCCGGCATCCGTACACGCGCGCGCTCCTCGCGGCCGTGCCGATCGCCGACCCGTCGCGCCGTGGCCGCAGCCGTGAGGCGATCGTCGGCGAGCTGCCGTCCCCGATCGATCCGCCGGCCGGCTGCCACTTCCACCCGCGCTGCCCGCGCGCCACCGAGATCTGCAAGGCCGAGCAGCCGTCGCTCTGGCGTTATGCCGACGGCGGGCTCGCCGCCTGCCACCACCCGCACGGAGTCTCCGCGACCGACCTGCTCGCAGCCAGCCGCGCCGACGAGGTGAGCCCGGCGAAGGCCGGCACGTCGATCCCGCAGGTCGACCACGGAGACGGCTCCGGGGCCCCCTCGGGCGAGGTGCCCGCCGAGGCCTGACGCGCCCGACGCGGCCGGCCTCGGCTCGTTCGAACGTCCGCATCTCGGCGGAACCGGACGCGTCGGCATGCGCGCGGAACGGGCCCGTAGGGCGTATTCGCGCCCGTTCAAGCCCAAACCATCCTTCAGATGGCGAGGTGAGTCGTCGATGAGGGGGACAACCACGGCTCGCGCGTGGACGCACCTCATACCCGCGCGAGCTCCACCCAAGGTCCCAAGCCCGTGTCGAGAACCACCACCCAGTCGCGCGCCCGTCGTCGCGCCGCTGCCCGGACGTACGACGTTCCCCGCGAACGCTCGGGACGCATCCGCGGCGTGCTCACCGCGATCCTCTTCGCGGTGCTCATGGTGCTCGGCGGGCTCACCACCTCCGCGCAGGCCGCGCTCACGGCCGGCCTGACCACGGCCGCACCGAGCGACACGTCGGCGATGGCCTACAGCAACTTCGTCATCGACTCCTCGTTCGGTCCCGACAACGACGGCGTCTCGCCGCGTTCGCTGCAGTTCGACCTCCCCAAGGGACAGCTCGGTGCGGTCATGAACGCGACGGTGTGCTCCGATGCGAACTTCACCAGCGACAACTGCGCGGCGAGCTCGAAGATCGGTGAGGTGCTGGTCAACGGGAACGCGGTCGCGATCGGGTTCATCAACATCGACGTCGCCGCGGTGGGCGGCATCTACCGGCTCGCGACGACGGGAACCGAGGCCGCCCGCATCGGCATCGTCGCCGACGACCCGCAGGCCAAGCCCCTCTTCATCACGGGCGTCATGCGCCTGCGCCCCGACTACGGCATCACCGCGTACGTGGCGGACGTGCCGAATCGCGCGACCGCCGACCTCTTCAGCATGGGCGTCGACGTCGACGTCTCGCGGATGATGATGACCCTGTACGGGCGCGTCGGCGGTGGCTCGTCGGGCAACGGCTTCATGTTCAACCCGCCGGAGTGCACGGCCGCCACGACGGTGGTCCGCGCCTACCCGAGCACGAACTACGGGGGCACCGCGCCGACCGCCTCGCGCTCCTACACCCCGACGAACTGCGGCGGCGCCCCGTTCAGCCCGGGCCTCACCTTCAACCCGAACCCGTCCGGCGCCAGCCAGCCGACGGCGTTCGAGGTCGTCGCCAGCAACCCGTACGTCGCGACCGACGCGAAGGTCGGCTCGCCGTTCCGGTCGACCACCATCACGCTGCCCGATGGCGTGCAGCTCTCGGGCGCCGCGAACTCCGACGGCTCGCTCGTGGCCTGCACCGACGGGCAGTTCGGGTACGGCACCCTCGCGCCGGCGACCTGCCCGGCCGGCTCGAAGGTCGGCACCGTGGCCATGGATTCGCCGCTCGTCGGCGTCGTGCCCGGCGACGTGTACCTCGCGCAGCCGAGCAGCGGGGCCGACAACCTCGTGCGGCTCTTCATGGTCGCCCAGCTCGGCACCCAGACCGACGCCGTGCGCGTGAAGCTGCTCGCCGACGTCTCGATCGATCCGTCGACCGGTCGCCTGATCACCACGCTCACGAACCTGCCCGCCCAGCCGGTGAAGAGCTTCACCTTCACCTTCCGCGCCGGCACCAACCCGGGCACGCGCCAGCCGCGCACCTGCGGCACCTACGCGGGCACCGGCGCGCTGACCCCGTACTCCTCGACGACGGTCACGAACCGCTCGGCGAACTACGTCGTCTCGAGCAACTGCCCGCCGGCGGGTCGCTTCCGCCCGACGATCGGCATGACGACCACGGCGACGAAGGCTGGCGCCTTCACCGTCGGCACCACGACCATCGACCTGCCCGTCGGCGACGAGCCGATCACGAAGCTCAAGGCCTCGCTGCCGGCCGGCATGATCGCGAACATCAGCGGCGTCGCGCGATGCACCATCGCGCAGGCCAGCGCCGACAACTGCGCTGCCGGAACGGCCGTCGGCACCGTCGCGAGCCTCGCCGGTCAGAGCAGCGTGCCCGGCGCCTTCAACGGCACCGTCTACCTCACCGATGCGCCCGACAGCCAGTCGATCGCAGGCCTCTACCTCCGCGTGCCCGTGCAGGTCGGCCCGATCGTGATCGACACCCTGAAGCTCCAGGCCTCCATCCGCCTGCGAACGGACTTCGGCATCGACGTCGTCAGCGACGTCCCCGAGACGCTGCGCAAGCTGAACCTCGACCTCCAGCGCCTGCAGCTGGTGTTCGACCGGGCGAACTTCCTCGTCAACCCGCCGGTCTGCTCCGGCAACGCGATCAGCGGCGACTTCACCTCCTCGCAGAACACGTCCGCGACGAACTCGTCGGCGATCGGCGTGACCGGCTGCACCACCCTCGGGTTCGCGCCGACGCTCTCGTTCTCCGCCGCCCCGGCGTCGGCCGGCGGCGCCTCGTCGTTCACGGCCACGGTCGCGATCCCGGCCAGTACCTCCGGCAACGAGCAGTCCGCCCCGCGGACGATCTCGATCACGCTGCCCGACGGCGTGTCGCTCTCGCCGTCGGCCAGCAGCGACGGTTCGCTCGTCGGGTGCTCCGACGCCCAGTTCACCAAGAACGACTTCGCCGATCCGACCTGCCCGAGCGGCTCGAACGTCGGCACCGTGAGCATCCAGACGCCGAGCGTCGGCGCGCTCACCGGCACCGCGTACCTCGGGACCGCGCCGTCGGGCCACACCGCGCGCCTGCTCGTCGACGCGACGAGCACCGACTTCGGCAGCAAGGCGCGCGTGAAGCTCGAGGGCACCATCGACGTGAACGCCGCCACCGGCAAGGTCACCACGGTGTTCGACGACCTCCCGAAGGTCCAGTTCACGAGCTTCAGCCTGACGCTCCGCGGCGGGACCAAGCCGGTGCTCTCGATGCCGCGCACGTGCGCCACCTACACCGGCGCGTCGACGATGACGCCGTGGTCCGGCAGCGCGAACGCGACGCCGAGCGCGTCGATCACGCTCACCCAGAACTGCAGCGACGCGACGAGCTTCGTGCCGACGTTCGGTGCGACCGTCTCGCCGACCACCGCGGGCGCGAGCAGCACGCTCACCGCGCAGATCGACGTGCCCGAGCGCCACCGCCCGCTCGACAGCCTCGCGCTGAGCCTCCCGGCCGGTCTGCTCGCGAACGTCGACGGCCTGCCCCGCTGCTCGCTGACCGCCGCAAGCGCCGGCACGTGCGCCGCGAACACGAAGATCGGCACCGTCGACGCACTCGCGGGCCAGGGCACCACCCCCGGCAGCTTCGCGGGCGAGCTCTTCCTGACCGACGCCCCGAACGCGGGCGACGTGGTCGGCATCGCCGTCAAGCTCCCGGCCGTCGTGGGCCCGGTCGACCTCGGCGACGTGATCACGATCGCGAGCGTGAAGCTGCGTCCGAGCGACTACGGCATCACCGTCACCGCCACCGTCCCGACGAGCCAGCGGGGCGTGCCGCTGCACCTGCGTCGCCTGCGCCTGAACGTGACCAAGGCCGGCTTCCTCACGAACCCGCTCACCTGTGGCGCCACCACGATCGGCGCGACGCTCACCGGCACCGGCGGCAGCACCGCCTCGCCGAGCGCGCCGTTCCAGGCCACGGGCTGCGCGAACCTCGCCTTCGCCCCGAGCGTCGCCTTCGCGGCGGCACCGTCGCAGGCCGCTGGCGCGTCTGCGTTCACCACCTCCATCACGGCTCCGGCCGGCACCGACACGGCGCCTCAAGCCGCG
>JAQIJQ010000033.1:0-31123 GCA_036946195.1 Patulibacter minatonensis
TCGTGACGGTGAGCGGGTCGCCGTCCGGGTCGGTGACGGGGATCGTGAAGGTGGCCGCGGTGTCCTCTGCCGTCGTGACCGTGAGCGGCGTGGCGACCGGCGGCCTGTTGGGCTGCGTCGGCGGCGTGCTGACGATCGGCGCCGGCGGCGGACCGGACGGGAAGAACGGGGTCGGGGAGAAGAACGGCTTCTGCACGCCGACGGCGGCCGGGAGGTCGTCGACCTTGCCGAGCTCGAACGCGCGGGCCGAGCAGGACGGCGAGCAGCGACGGGATGGTGCCGCTCTTGCGCGCGCCGACGGCGCCGTTCACCTCGTTCGCGTTCGTGAGGAAGCGCTGGAGGCCCGCGATCGTGCGGTTCGTGAAGGAGAGCAGGCCGTCGGGGTTGCCGACGTTCGTGATCGTCTTGCCGCCCGTGGTCTTCACGTACGGCAGGTAGCCGAACGAGCTCCCGTCGGCGCCCGCGGCGCTCTCGGCGAGGAGCACGTTGGCCGTCCCCGCGAGGAGGTCGACGAACGGCTTGGAGTGCGGGGGCGTCGACCTTCACCGTGAAGTTCACGCCCGGGAAGGCCTTGACCAGGGCGAGCAGGTCGGCGGCGCGCACGAGCTGCTGCGTGACGGTGCGGCCGCGCACGCGCGTGCCGACCGACACCGTGGTGCCGTCGCCCGAGGAGAACCCGCGGCCGGCGACGTAGAAGAGGACGTCCTTGCAGCCCTTGCTCGTGATGAGCGTGCGGAGCGCCTCGATCGGCGACTTGCCCGATCCGCGGGAGTAGCGCTCGTCGACGATGCCGGGGTTGAGCTTGCGCAGCACGTAGAGCAGGTCGCCGAGGCGGGCGCGGGTGTTGTCGGCGCCGGTGAAGTCGTAGAAGTCGCCGAAGGTGTCGCTCACGCGAAGGGCGCAGACCTTGTCGGCGGCGAGCTGGTCGGCGGCGAGCTTGGCGAGGGCCTGGTCGGCGAACGGGGCACGGTCGAGGCGGTAGCCGAAGCCGGCGCGGCTGGCGAGCGTGAGCGCGGTGGTGTCGTCGACGACGTAGTCGCGCACGAAGATGCGGCTCGCCGAGGAGCGGTACGCCTTGCCGCTGCGCATGAACTCGGGGAGTCGGCCGTCGATCACGGGCGGCGACGTGAGGAACGACGACAGCCGCACCTTGCCCGTGGCCGCGTCGACGATCGCGAGCTGGCCGCGGTGCGCGTAGGCCTGGTACGGCGCCCAGTCCGCGTAGAACGCCCACGCGCGGCGTCCGCTCGGCACCTTCAGCAGGACCGGCGCGGTGGTCGCCTTCGTGCCGAGCGAGCCGCCCGGCACCGGCGGCTTGGCCTGGCCGGCCTGCGTGAGCTGGGTGCCGCCGCCGAGCGCGCGCTTCACGGAGAACACCACGACGGGCTGCTTGCCCTGCTTGACGCCGAGCGCCGAGAGCGCCTTCTTCCCGGCGGCCTTCTGCGAGACGGCAGCGGCAGCCGGCGAGGCGACGATGAAGAGGGCGATGAGCGCCGCGACGAGGGCGCGGAGCGGGCGAATGGCAGGCACGAGGGAACGGCTATCCGTGTCGGGTTCCAGAAGAGGGGGCGTACTCCGACTTGGGGGAACCCGAGTGCGCCATGCGCGGGCCACCCTAGCCGGTAGACGGCGCCTTGTGTGAACGGCGGCCGTGAACTTGCGCGAGGCGTCCGTCAACCGGGCGCCTTGCCGGCTGCAGCCCCCTGGTGCGGAGCCTCTGTGGGCGGGGGAACACGGAGCGAATCGCCGTCGCATGCCGGAAGGTATACAGGAACGCATTCGCACTGAGCAGGGGAAACCGGAACTTTTGCCGCTGCGGTGTTGTAGAGCGCTCCGTCGCGGTCTAGGGTGGCGGCATGTCCGAGCAATATATGTCGGAGCTCCGACTCTTCCCGTACGGATTCGCCCCGAAAGGGTGGGCCTACTGCGAGGGTCAGAGCCTGCCCATCCCGAAGTGGAACGCGCTCTTCTCGCTGCTCGGCACCGCCTACGGCGGCGATGGGATCCGGACCTTCAACCTCCCGGATCTGCGCGGACGGGCGGCGCTCGGCGCCGGCACCGACCAGGCCGGCACGACCTACCCGCGCGGCCAGTCCGCCGGCGAGGCACGCCACACGCTGACGTCGCAGGAGACGCCGCCGCACGCGCACACGCTCACGGCCACCACCGACACCACCCAGGCAGGCGTGTCGGCCAGCGGCACGCTCCTCGCCGGAGCCGTGCCGACCGCGTATGCCCCACCGGGGGCCGGCGAGGTCGTCCAGCTCGACCCGGCGGCGATCGCGCCGACGGGCGGCCAGGCCCACGAGAACATGCAGCCCTACCTCGGCCTCACCTGGTGCATCGCGCTGGTGGGCATCTACCCCTCCAGGAACTAGCCCCATGGTCGAACCCTTCCTCGGCGACATCCGCCTCTGGCCGTCGCCTCGCATCCCCGAGGGCTGGGCGCTCTGCGACGGATCGCTGCTCCAGATCTCCGAGAACGACGCGCTCTTCGTGCTGCTCGGCACCACCTACGGCGGCGACGGCATGAGCACGTTCGCCCTGCCGGACCTCCGTGGACGCGTGCCGATCCACATCGGACCGTCGAACGCCCTGGGCGAGCAGGGCGGTGCCGAGTCGGTCACCCTCATGGCGCAGGAGGTCGGGGCGCACACCCACGAGCTCTATGGCACCGCGGCGACCGGCCGCACCGGCGACCCGACCGGCGCGTTCCTGGCGACCTCCGAGAACGACTTCAAGCAGTACCGCGACAGCGGCGCGGCAACGGCGCTCGGTTCCCAGTCGCTCTCCGCCACCGGCGGAGCGACGCCGCACGAGAACCGCCAGCCCTCGCTGGCCGTCAACTACGTCATCGCGCTGACCGGCGTGTTCCCTCCCCGAGACTGATCCGATGAGCGACACCTACCTCGGCGAGATCCGCCTCTTCGCCAACGACTATGCCCCGCGTGGCTGGGCGATCTGTGCCGGCCAGGTCATGCAGATCAGCCAGAACTCCGCGCTCTTCGCGATCCTCGGCACCATCTACGGCGGCAACGGCACCACCACGTTCCAGCTGCCGAACCTGCAGGGGAACCTGGCGGTCGGTGCCGGCTCCGGACGAGGACTCACGCCCTATGCGATCGGCGAGGCCTTCGGGACCACCTCGGTCACCCTCACCCCCGACCAGATGCCCAAGCACTCCCACGCGATCGTGTCCGGCGCGACGCCGGCGTCGGGCACCAGTCCGCGCGGGGCCATCCTCACCCGCTCGGCGGGCGGCACCGCCTACAGCACGGTCACCACGCCGCTCGTCCCGATGGCCGACCAGGCCGTCACCCGCGCGGGCAGTGGCGCCGCGCATCGCAACGTCCAGCCGTATGTGGCGATGAACTACTGCATCGCCCTGCAGGGCGCGTTCCCGACGTTCGGGTAACCCCCTGAACGCCGACGAGGGGCGGGGCCCGCACCAATCGGCCCCGCCCCTCGGTTGGCGGTCGCGCGCCCGGCCCACGGGAACCCGGGCCGGCGCGCTCGCTCGCTCCCGCCCGGAGGAAGGCGGGAGCGGTGGCTTCAGGCGTGGCTCAGCTGTCGCTGCCTCCCATCGAGATCGACTGGTCGATGAACTCGTTCGTGAAGATGTCCGAGGGCGCGAGGCCGTCCTTCACGGGCACGTTCTGCTTCTCGAAGATCGGCGCGGTGAGATCGATGATCTTCTGCACGCGCGCCTCGTCGATGTCACCGAGGGCCGGGGTCGGACCGTCGGCGATGATGCCCTCCTCGACCTGCTTGGTCGCGCCGTACTCGGCGAGCCCGGCCGGGTAGTCCCAGCCGCCGTAGAGCTTGGCCGCTTCGACGATGATCTCGTTCGTCGCCGTCGGGTCCTTCGCGTAGTCCACCTGCGCCTGCTGGATCACGGGCACCAGCTTCTTCAGGCAGTCGCTGAGCTCGGCCTTCTTGCTCGACTTGATCGCGAGCGTCTCGCCGTAGTTCGGGTAGCCGGCGTCCGCGATGTTGAGCGTCGCCACCTCCTTGCCCCACTGCTTGACGGTGTTCTTGTACTGCCACGGCTCGGCCGTGATGAAGCCCTGCTGGACCACCTTGCCGCCCGAGGTGACGAACCGCGCCGGCGTGCCGTCGTACGACGAGTCCACCTGGGACTTCTTCAGGATCCCCGCGCCGACGAGGTAGTCCATGTAGTAGTTGCCCTTGAAGTACAGGACCTTCGTGTCGGTCTTGCCGATGTCGGCGATCGTCTTGAAGCTGTACGCGGCCGGGTTGTAGATCAGCACCTGCGCCCACTTCTCGCGCGGCGCCATCACCTGCAGCATCGGCGTCTTCGCCGAGTTGCGGACGGCCTCGTCGGTGTTCTCGTAGCCGAGGGTGATCGACGAGTCGGTGTACATCTGCTGCGTCGGCGTCTGGAAGCCGGTCGCGGGACCGCCGGCCCGGACCTCCACCTTCACGCCCGTCGGCTTGCCCTTGTAGTAGAGGTCGCCCGACACGCGCTTCTTGGACTTGTCGTACTTCGGCGTGCCGCCGATGAGCGCGTACGACTCGGAGTGGTCGGCCTCCGGCATCCAGTCGGTCTGGATCACGACGGTCGAGGGGCAGACGCCCGCAAGGCTCACGTCGCCGGTGTCTGCGGCGGGCGTGTTCGAGGCAGAGCTCTCGGATTCGTCGTCACCACCGCAGGCGGCGAAGGTGAGGGCCGAAGCGGCGAGGAGCGCCGCGAGGGCGGCTGGTCGGCGGCTGACGCGCATTGGACTCCGTTCGGATGGGGTGGGTTCTGGCGGAATCGCCGGGGTGGGTGGGGGAACGGCCGGGCGCGCACGAGCGCCGCGGCCTCGAGGAGGGCGGGCCCCGTCTTGCTCAGACGCCGCCGCGGGTAGTGGTGTGCCACTTGCCGATCACGCGCTGCTCCGCGAACACGACCGCCAGGTAGGCCGCGATGCCGAGGAGCATCGCCAGGATCACCGACGTGTACATCCGCTCGTACTGGAGCTGCGACGCGTCGAGGTTGATGAGCTGCCCGAGGCCTGGGCTGCCCTGCGTGAAGAAGAAGTCGCCGACGACCGCGCCGACGACGGCCATCACGGCCGCGACCCGCAGGCCGGTGAAGATCGCCGGCAACGCGGCGGGGAGCTGCAGCTTGGTGAGGCGCGTCCAGCGACTCACGTCGTGGAGCGTGAGGAGATCGTGCTGGGACTTGTCGGCGCTCAGCAGGCCGAACAGCGCATTGTTGATGAACGGGAAGACCGAGATCAGCACCACGACGAGCACGCGGCTCGGGAAGTTGTAGCCGAGCACCACGCCGATCACGGGCACGAGCGCCAGGATCGGCGTCGTCTGCATCGCGATCGCATACGGCAGGAGCGCGTTCTCGACCCACTTCGCCTGGCTCATCGCGACGGCGAACGTGAGGCCGACGACGATCGTCACCACGAGCCCGACGAGCGCCGACTTGGCCGAGAGCCACAGGCTGGTGAGCACCATCGAGAGGTTGGTGCCGTCGAGCACGCCGACCTTCACCACGTCCCAGGGCAGCGGCACCGTGATCGCCTTGTCCTCGTTGAGGACGAAGTGCAGGCCAACCCAGGCGGCGATGCCGAGGATGAAGACGATCACCGGCGGCACGACCTTCGCGACGAAGCCGCCGCTGGTCGCCGCCACCTTGACCGGGGCCTTGCTGACGGGTGCCGCGAGGGCGACCGTGGAGTCCTTCGCCTGGGAGCTCATGCGTGCGCCTCCCGCAGGCTCTCGCTGACGCGTCCGCAGAGCTCGGCGAACGCCGGATCGAACCGCAGCTCCGGCTCGCGCGGGTAGGGGAACTCGACGGGGTAGTCGCCGATGATCCGGCCCGGCCGCGCACTCATCACGAGCACGCGCGTGCTCATGTACACGGCCTCCGCGATCGAGTGGGTGATGAAGAGCCCCGCAAACTGCGTGCGGGCGAACAGCTGGAGCAGCTCGTCGTTGAGGCGCTCGCGGGTGATCTCGTCGAGCGCGCCGAACGGCTCGTCGAAGAGGAACGTCCCGGGGCCCAGGGTGAGCACGCGTGCCAGCGACGCCCGCATCTTCATGCCGCCGGAGAGCGAGATCGGGTACTTGTCCTCGAAGCCCTTGAGGCCGACGAGCTCGATCGCCTCCTTCGCCGCGGCTCGGCGCTCCGCCTTGCCCATGCCCTCGAGCTCGCCGAGGAACTCGACGTTCTTCTGCACGGTGCGCCAGGGGAGCAGCGTCGCGTCCTGGAACACGTAGCCCAGCCCGCCGCGGTCGACCGTCACCTCGCCGCCCGTCGCCGGGAGCAGCCCGGAGGCCATCTTGAGGAGGGTCGACTTGCCGCAGCCCGACGGGCCGACGACCGAGACGAACTCGCCCGGGCCGATCGAGAACGAGACGTCGTCGACGGCGTGCGTGCCGTCCGGGAAGTGCATCGACACGGCGTCGAACGTCATGCCCTGCCCGGCGGTCTTGACCCGCGTGCGCTGGGTGGTTGGCGTGGCGGTGGTCATCGTGAGGTCACCAGGGTCGGGGCCGCCTCGGAGAGCGCGGCAGCCTGGATGGGGGTGGGTGCGGGGGCCGAGAAGGTGGTCGTGACGGTCGTCGTCGCGACGAGTGCGCCGCGGTGGACGACCACGCGGTGCTCGCTGCCGCGGGCGATCGCATCCGCCAGCGAGGAGCCGCGCACCGCGAGGATCTCCGCCTGCGCACCGGGCTCGATCGGGGCTGGCGGCAGGCCCATCGCCTTGCGCCCCTGGCGGGAGACGGCGTCCCAGGCCTCGGCGGGCGAGAGGTGCGCGGCCATCACGAGCAGCGCTGCCGTCTCGAGGGCATCGGAGCGCCCGACGGCGTTGAACGGATCGCGGACGTTGTCGGCGCCGGCGGCGACCGTCGCGCCGGCCGCGCGGAGGGCGCGCACCGCGGTGAGGCCGCGCGGCGGGGCCTCGTCGAGCCCGCGCGCCTGCAGGTACAGGTTGGTCTGCGGGAGCGTGACGATGTTGATGCCGGCGGCATGCACCTCGCCGGCCACCTCCTCCTGCACTGCCGTGGACTGGATCCCGAGGGAGACGCAGTGGCCGGCCGTGGCGCACGGGATGGCGCCGTGCGCATCCGCCACCGCGGTGGCGTAGTCGCGCAGCCACAGCGCCGTCGGCGAGAGCTGCTCGTCGACGTGCAGGTCGATCGGGGCGCCGAGCTCGGCGGCGAGCTCGACGAGCCCGCGGGTGGCCGCTGCCGGATCGGGATCGATGTGCGGCGCCCCACCGACGACGTCGGCGCCGAGGGCCATGGCGTCCCTCACCATGGCCCGCATCGACGCGCCGCCGTCGCCGGTGGTCGGAGGAGAGATCAACGCGACGAGCTGCAGGTCCACCAGGCCGAGGCCCTGGAGCTCGTCGCGAAGTTCGATGAGGGCCGCCAGGCCCCGGAGCTCGATGCCGTCGCCCACGTCGACGTGGCTGCGGATCGCCGTCGTGCCGTGCGCGACGAGCTCGCGCACCGCGCGGCGGGCGCGCTCCTTGATGTCGTCGTGGGTGAGCGTCGGGCGGTAGGCGCGCCATGCGGCCACTGCGCCGGCGAGATCGCCGACGGGGTTCGGCGCGGCATCGGCGCTGAGGGCCTTGTCGAGGTGCGCGTGCGGCTCGACCGGGGCCTCGAGGAGCACCATCCCGCGGCAGTCGACGATGCGGTCCGATGCGATCCAGTCGAGCTGAGCGCCGATGTCGCGCACGGTGCCGGTGGCCGGGTCGGTGCGCACGTCGAGCCGCTGGCCGTCGGCGCCGATTCCGCCCTGGAGGAGGAGCGTGGTGCTCATGCGGCGCAGCTCTGGCCGGAGGGGAGGGCGGCGGGGGTGACGGGTCGGGCGGAGGGCATGGGGGCTCGTTCGGGGCCGAACCGTACGCACCGATCGAGGGCTTGTCAGAAATCTTGGACGCCGGGCCAAGGGGCTGCGCAATCGATTGTCCGCTGGGCCAAGATCGTGCCGATGCCCCCGAAAATCAGGGGTTTCGTTGGTACGGTCGCTGCCGTGAGCCCCCATCACCTCCGCCCCGCTCCCTGCGCCATGCAGGCCCGATGACCCGAGCGCTGCACCACCTGCGTTCGTCCGAACTGGCGAGCCGGCTCGGGCCGAACTCGGTGCTCGTGCAGCCCGTCGGCGCGATCGAGCAGCATGGCCCGCACCTGCCGCTCTCGACCGACCTCGTGATCGCGTCGGAGGTGGCCGAGCGCGTCGTTGCGGCGCGCGGCGAGGAGCTCGATCTGTGGCTGCTCCCGCCGCTCGCCTACTCCAAGAGCGACGAGCACCACTGGAGCCCCGGCACGATCTGGCTGAGCGCGACGACCATGCTGGCGGTGCTCGACGATCTGGGCCGCTCGATCGCCAGGCTGCCGACGAAGCGACTCGCCTTCCTCAACGGCCACGGCGGCAACTCGCAGCTGCTCGCCGTCGCGAACCGCGAGCTGCGGCGCAAGCACGACCTCATGACCTTCCTGCTGCACCCCGTGCAGCCGCGCGACTCGGGCGGCGCGAGCGATGCGCAGGAGTGCGGGATGGGCGTGCACGGCGGTCGCGACGAGACGGCGGCGATGCTGTACCTGCGCCCCGAGCTCGTCGACATGGACCTTGCGGTGCGTTCGATCCCCGACGAGATGGACGCCCGCCGGCACGTGAAGTTCGGGGGCTCCGTGCCGTTCGGCTGGTGCAGCGACGACCTCTCCGCCACCGGGGCCATCGGCGATCCCACCCTGGCGACCGCCGACCACGGCGCCGCGCACGTCGAGCGGGCCGTGCAGCTCGTCGGCGAACAGCTCGCCGAGATCGCGACGTTCGAGTTCCCGAACCGGTGAGCGCGCCGCCGCCGCTCGTGGTGCGCGGCGCCCGCGCGGTGTGGACGGGCTCGCGCACGGTCGAGGGCGCCGACGTGTGGCTCGCCGGCGGCGAGGTGGCCGCGCTGCTCCCCGCCGGTGCCGAGCCACCGCCGCCCGTGCGCGCCCTGCTGACCTCCGACGATGGCCGGCCGCTGGCCCCGAGCGTGCTCGACGCCTCCGGTTGCATCGTGATCCCCGGGCTCGTGAACGCCCACCATCACCTGCTGCAGTGCGCGTTTCGCACGCTGCCCGGCACGCGCCACGTGCCCATGCGCCAGTGGTTGCCGGCCATGGCCGCCGCGTACGCGCATGCCGGGATCGATCCCGAGCTCGCCGGCGCGGCCGCGCGCGCCGGGCTCGCAGAGGCGCTGCTCTGCGGGGTGACCACGGTCGCCGACCATCACCTCACGTGGCCTGCCGGCTGCGACGACGTGGGCATCGCCGCGGCGACCGCCGGCGCGGCCCGCGAGCTCGGCGCACGCGTCGTGTTCGTCCGGGGTACCGCCGGAGACGACGCAGCCGCCGCGGCGGCGAGCGCCGAGGCGATCGTCGCCGAGCTCGGTGCGCGCTCGGCCGACGGGCGCGTGGCGGTCGCCGTCGGCCCTGCTGGCGTGCACAGCGACGGCGCGGACACCTTCGCGGCGCTCCGCGAGGTCGCCCTGCGCCACGGGTTGCCGCGGCGCACGCAGGCGAACGAGCAGGTGGACGTCGAGCTCGCCGCCGCCCGGTACGGCCGCCGACCGCTCGAGCTGCTCGACGCGTGGGGCTGGCTCGAGGCGGGCGTGACCGTCGCCCACCTCTGCGACGTGACGGCCGTCGAGATCGCCCACGTCGCCGCCAGCGGCGCCACCGCCACCCACGCGCCGGGCTGCGACCTGCCGATGGGCTGGGGCCTTGCGCCGGCCGGCGCACTCCTGGACGCCGGCGTCACCGTCGGGCTCGGGACGAGCGGCGGCGGCTCGAACGATGCCGGCCACCTCCTCGCCGATGCGCGCCTCGCGATGCAGGCCTCGCCGCTCGCCGGCCGGCCGCTCACGGCGCAGGAGTCACTCGGGATGGCGACGACCGGCTCGGCCCTCGGGCTCGGCCGCCCCGAGCTCGGCCACCTGGAGCCCGGCGCTGCCGCCGACCTCGCGCTCTACGACCTGGGCGGCGTGGCGGATGCCGGCGTCGACGACGGGGCGCTCGTCGACGCGCTCCTGTGGACCTCACCGGGCCGGCGGCCGCGGGACGTGATCGTCGGTGGCGCGCCGGCCGTGCGCGACGGCGAGCTCGTGGCACGGCCCGAGCGGGGGCTCGCTCGCGACCTCACCGATCTGCTGGCGCGGCGCCGGGCCGCCGCATGAGCCGCCCAGCGCCCAGCGGCGCGCCCGTGGCGCCCACGGTCGGGGCGCTCGCCGACCGCTACGACGCGGTCGTCATCGGCGGCGGCCACAACGGCCTCACCTGTGCCGCCTACCTCGCGCGCGGCGGTGTCGACGTGCTCGTGGTCGAGGCGCGGACGACGGTCGGCGGGTGCGCCTCCACCGAGGAGGTGCTCGGCGGGGCACGCGTGAACGTGTGCAACTGCGACCACTCGCTCGTCCGCGCGACGGGGATCATCGACGACCTCGAGCTGGAGCGCCACGGCCTGCGGTACCTCGAGCTCGACCCCGCGCAGGTGATGACGCCCTGGGACGGCAGCCCGGCCTGGGTGCTCTGCAACGATCCCGACCGCACGCTCCAGTCGCTCGCGCTCACCTATCCGAGGGAGCTCGCGAACTACCGGCGACACCTCGACGAGCTGCGGCCCGTCGCCGAGCTCGTGCTCGCGATGACCTCCGGCGCACCGGAGATCGGCGCCGTCGCGCGCCAGCTCGCGCGGCTGCGCGGCCGCGGGCTGAAGGGCCTGCTGCGCCTGGGCCGGATGAGCTGCACCGACGTGCTGCGCACCTACTTCCGCGACGAGGCGCTGCTCGCCGCCCCGGCGACGACCGGCCCATCGGTGTGGGGCCTTGATCCCAGCCGCCCGGGCACCGGCCTCGGCGCGCTGGGCTTCGTGCTGCGCCACGTGCTGCCCGTCGGGCGGCCCGTCGGCGGCTCCGGCCGGCTGACCGATGCGCTCGGCGCGGCGGTCCGCGCACACGGCGGCACGATCCTCACCGGCCGCCGCGTCACCCAGATCCGCACGGCGGGCGGGCGCACCGCGGGCGTCACCCTCGACGACGGCCGCCGCATCGCCGCCGGCACCGTGATCGCGGCCGCCAACCCCCACGAGGCGCTCGCGCACCTCCTCCAGAGCCCGACGGGCGGCGCCGGCGAGCGGCTCGTGCGCCGCTGGCGCGCCAAGCCGGCGCACGGCGGGTACGAGAGCAAGGTCGACGCGCTGATCGACGAGCTCCCCCGCCCGCACCGGCTCACCGACCGCCACCTGGCCGCCGTCGGCCTGGAGCATCCGCTCGCGTCGACGTTCGTGGTGAGTCCGACGCTCTCGCAGATCACGGGCGCCGCCGCGAGCGCGAAGGTCGGCCGGATCGCGCGACGTCCCCCGATGCTCGCGAACGCGCCGTCGGCGATGGACGACTCCCTGCGCCCGGCTGGCGGCGCGCACGTGTTCAGCCTGGAGGTGCTGTTCACGCCCTACGACCTGACGGGCGGCTGGAACGACCACCGCGAGCCGGAGCGGTGGCTCCGGGAGTTCGCGGGGCTCGTGCAGCCGGGGTTCTTCGAGGCCATCCGCGAGTGGCGGCTCGTCGCGCCGCCCGACTACGAGCGCGACTTCGCGATGCCGCGGGGCCACGCGCCGTCGTTCGCCGGAGGCCCGCTCACGGCGCTCGTCGGCCGTGACCGGGAACTCACCCGCTACCGCACGCCCGTTCCCGGCCTGTACCTGAGCGGCGCCGGCACGTTCCCGGGCGCCGGCGTCTCGGGGGCGCCGGGGCGCAACGCCGCGCAGGTCGCCCTCGCCGACCGCGACGGGTGACGGAGCGCCACACCGGCACCGTCCTCGACGCGGCTCCGGGCAGAGCGCGTACGCGCCAATGCCTTCGATCTCCCCCGCCTCGCGGGGCCCGCAAGGCCCGAACCCCCGCAGGCGGCGCACGGACCACGCATTCCGGCGAGCGCCAACGCGACACCAGGCAACCTGTTTGTCGTCGGTATCGGCATACGGAAAATCCCCGCCCCCGCGGTGGATCCCGCGGAATCTGGCCGCGCCGAGCGGCGATCGGACGTTGGGGTTTGTTCGGTTCCACCATCGACCACTTGCTGATCGATCGTTCGACAACTTGCGCTGGTGGCAGCTGTCGCCGATCATTGACCCAGGCTCCGACACCAGGAGCTCGCCGGGCGCCCCAGGGGACAGGGGCGATCCATGACCGGCACATCGTCAGCTCACGGGGAATGCGCTGACGATCGACGCACGCGACTCGCATCATGACCGAACCGCTGGGGGGCGGAGGTTGGCGGTGCGAGTCGCGAAGCGTCGTTCTCGACACCTCGACGCAGGGCGACGTGATCGAGCTCGCGGCAGGGCCGAGCGCCCCAGCACATCGCCGACCATCGACTGAACAGACGTCCAGCAACCTGCTCCAGATTTGGTTGGACCAGGCCGATACCCAGGGTGACCTGCTGCACACGTGGTTCCCGGGGACAGGGATCCAGGCAGCACCTGCGGCCCGCCGGGGGGCGGACCGCGCACCGAACATCATTCTCTGGGGAGAACCACCGCCATGTCGCTGCGACGACTGACGCATCCGCACGCCCACACCGGGCGGCGGACGATTGCCGCACTCACGACGGCCGCCGCGTTCGCGGCGCCGGCCACCGCGGGCGCGATGACCGTGTCGAGCACCGGCTCGACGCTCACGCTCACCGACCAGGCCGCACACGCCGCGGTCGTCTCCGTCGGGGAGCTCGACAACCCGCTCGGCCTCACGGCCCTCAACCGGATCACGATCAGCGCGAACTCGTCGATCGACGGCACCGTCACCGGCTGCTCGCACCCGACGCTCGTGATCGTCACCGATCCGAACACCCTCACCTGCGACCGCAGTCTCTTCAGCAAGGTCGTGATGAACCTGGGTGACGGGAACGACACCGTCAGCACGCCCGCGGGCCTCACGCTCCTCGGCGCGACGGTGCTCCCGCTCGCGACGACCCGCCTCGACCTGCGCGGCGAGGCCGGCGACGACAGCCTGACCGGTGGCGCGGGCGACGACCGCATCGACGGTGGCGCCGGCCTCGACACGCTGTACGGCGCCGGTGGCGACGACACGCTCATCGGAGGCTCCGAGGAGGACTACGTCTACCCCGGGCCGGGCGCGAACACGGTCGACATCTCCGGCCTGGAGCGCGACCACCTGATCCGCGACCTCACCGCGACCGACACCGTCAGCGCGAGCACGAACGACGAGATCGTCGGCGGCCTCGTCGGACTCGTGCTCAACCTCGTCGATCAGGTGGTGGGCACCGTCCTGCCGGCCGGCACGCCGACCCCGGCTGTGACGCCAACGCCGACGCCCGCGCCGACGGCCGCGCCCGCGACCGAGACGCTCGCTCCCGAGCCGGCACCGACGGCGTCGGCGACGGCCGTGGCCACGCCGACCGTCGCCCCGGTCCAGGTCACCCTGCCGCCCGGCTTGCCGTCGATCACCGACATCCTCGCCGGCAAGCCGATCAAGCCCTCGGGAACGCCGCCGATCGGCATCACCCTCCCGCTCCAGCCGATCATCAACGACGTCCAGGAGATCCTCGGCAAGGTCGGCGCGGACGTCGACGTGAAGGCGGGTGGGCAGGTCACGCTGCCGCCGGGCATCACCCTCGATCTCAACGGCCTGCACGTGAAGGTGAACTGCGCGGCCAAGTGCGAGGCGTCGGCCAGCGCCGTCGTCGATCTCGGCAACGGCCAGACCATCAAGCTCCAGCCGGGCGTGATCGACCTCGAGAAGGCCGGCGCCACGCAGGTCGGTCTCGGCATCTGGCCCCAGGAATGGGCGAAGATCCAGGGCGTCCTGCAGAGCGGCAAGTGCACCGTGCTCTCGATGCGGATGCGCCTGCGCACCGAGGACGGCGAGGACCGCGTCGTCTCATACGCGTTGCCGGCGTGCGGCACGAAGGTGGCTCTCGCCGTCGCCAAGGCGCCCGTCGCCACGGCGAAGAGGGTCACGCGCCGCATCCCGACGACCGCCACCTGCAGCCAGGCGTGCGACCTCAAGGGCCGCTTCCTCCAGGTCAAGAGCGGCAACACGATCATCGCCGCGCTCCGCCCGACCGCCTACGCCAAGACCGACAAGACCGGGAAGGTGTGGAAGGGCATCTGGAAGCTCAGCGCCGCGCAGGCGAAGGCCATCCGCCGCGCCCGCAAGGGCGGCTTCGGCAACGTGCGGTACGTCGTCTCCACCTCGGCCACCGCCGGCGGCGTGACCACCGTCGGCTCGTCCTCCTTCCGCGCGCACAAGAAGTAGCGCGCACCGGACACCGCTCGCGCCTAGGCGCCGAGCTGCACGCGCAGCGCCCGCTCCAAGCGGGCGCCGGCGTGCGCGTCCCCGCGCTGGCGACTTGCCTGAACGGCACCGGTCACGAGCGCGCGGAACACGAATGCGAGGTCGACCGGATCGCAGCCGGTCGGAAGCTCGCCGGCGTCGAGCGCCTCGCGCGCTCGACGCTCGAGCTCGTGCTGCCACCACATCGCGCCCTCGCGAAACGCCTCGGCGAGCGCGCCCTCGCGGTCGTCCCATTCGAACGCTCCCGCTGAGAGCAGGCAGCCTCCGACCCACTCGGGACGGTCGATGAAGTCGGCCTGGTGGTGCGCGTAGGCGAGCAGGAGCGCCCGACCGCCCTCGGGTGCGTCGCGGCGGGCGGGCTCGATCACGCGTGCGCGAAACGCTCGTGCCGCCTCGGAGTAGATCGCGAGCTGCAGCTGCTCCTTGTTCGCGAAGTGCCCGAGCACCCCGGCCTTGCTCAGGCCGACCCGTTCGGCGAGCTGGCCGATGGTGACGCCGTCGAAGCCGTCCACGGAGGCGAGGTCGCACGCCTCGCGCAGGATCGCGGCCTTCGTGGCCCGTGCCTGCTCGTCGGTGCGTCGTCCGGCCATGCGTCACACAATACCGAACACGCGGTAGCTAAATTGACTACCGATCGGTCGCTAAATATCTCTTGACCGTTCGTCAGAGCCGAGGAGGCCCCGCCATGCGTTCCACCAGCACGAGCCCACGCGACGTCGTGATCGTCAGCACCGCTCGCACCGCCATCGGGCGCGGCAAGCGTCCGAGCGGGGCCTACAGCGAGGTGCACCCGAGCCACCTGCTGGCCCACGTGTACGGCGCGGCGCTCGAGCGAGCGGGCGTCCAGCCGGCGCAGGTGGACGAGGTGATCACGGGCGCGGTCACGCAGTTCGGCGAGCAGTCGAACAACCTCGGGCGCCTCGCCTGGCTCGAGGCCGGCTACCCGGTCGAGGTGCCGGCGACCACCATCGATCTGCAGTGCGGCAGCTCCCAGCAGGCCGTGCACCTGGCGGCCGCGCAGATCAAGGCGGGGCTGCACGACGTCGTGGTCGCGGCAGGCGTGGAGCACATGGGCCGCGTGCCGATGGGTAGCAACGTGCCGTCGGATCTCAGCTCGCTCCCGTACACGCCGGAGCTGCTCGACCGCTACGCGCTCACGCCCCAGGGCCTCTCGGCGGAGCTGATCGCCGAGCGGTGGGGCCTCACGCGTGAGGAGCTCGACGCGTTCGGCGTGCGGAGCCAGGGGCTGGCGGCAGCGGCGGCCGATGCGGGCGTGTTCGATCGCGAGATCGCGCCGTACGTCGTCGATGGCGTGCCGGTCACGCGGGACCAGGGCATTCGCCCCGGCACCACGCTCGACGTGCTCGCCGGGCTCAAGCCGGCGTTCAAGCCGGAGGGCGTGATCACCGCGGCCACGTCGTCGCAGCTGAGCGACGGCGCCGCGGCCGTCGTCCTTGCCTCGCGTGAGGCGGCGGAGCGGCTCGGGTTGCCGATCCACGCCGAGATCGTCGACCAGCTCGTCGTCGGCGTCGACCCCGTGATCATGCTCACCGGTCCGATCCCTGCCACGCAGGGCATCCTCGAACGCAACGGGCTCGTGATCGGCGATGTCGACCGGGTCGAGATCAACGAGGCGTTCGCACCGGTGGTGCTCTCGTGGGGCCGCGAGCTCGATCCCGACTGGGACCGGGTGAACGTGAACGGCGGCGCGCTCGCGCTCGGCCACCCGCTCGGATCCTCCGGGGCGCGGCTGATCACGACGCTCGTGCACGAGCTGGAGCGGTCGGACACCGAGCTCGGCCTCTCGACGATGTGCACCGCAGGCGGTCTGGGCACCGCGACGCTGATCCGCCGCGTGTAGGCACCCGCAACCGGGCGTGAACAGGAACCCCCCGACGGTCGCGACGACCGCGGATTCCTGTTCACGCCGCCGCCGACGCGCGGACGAGGTGCTCGCGGAGCGCGATGGCGGCGGCGCCGAGCCGGCGGCTGGTCGGCTGGTCGGCTGCGCCAGCGAGACGACGAAGCTCGGGCGGTGGCGGCCGATCGGGATCCGCGCGAGACCGGTCTGGTCGCCGACGATCGATGCCGGGAGGATCGTGACGGCGAGCCCGTGGCGGGCGAACTCGACGAGCGAGCCGGTGTCGTTGATCTCGTAGGCGATCGTGCGCCGCACGCCTGCGAGCCCGAACGCGCGGTCGTTCACGATCCGCGTGCCCCAGAGCGGCGGGAGCTCGGCGAAGCGCTCGTCCGCGAGGTCGGCCAGCTCGACGCGCTCCCGCGACGCCAGCGGATGGTCGACACTGCAGAACAGGTCCATCGGGAGCTCGCTGAGGCGCGTGAGCTCGACACCCGGATGCTCCTGCTGCAGCGAGACGAACCCGAGGTCGAACTCGCCGCTGGCGACCTTCCCGGCGAGCTGAGCGGAGCCGCCGCCGTGGGCGATGAGCACGTCGACGCCCGGGTGCTCGCCGGCGAACGACGCGATGAGCTCGGCCGGGTTGGGCGCGGGCGCCCGCATCGCCTGCATGACGCCGAGCTTCACGGTCCCGCGGAGCCCGGCCGCCGCATCGGCGACGGCGTCGCGCGCCGCCTGCGCGGCCGCCAGCGTCGCGCGGGCCTCGGGGAGCAGGGCCCGGCCGGCGTCGGTGGGGCGCGCTCCGCGTCCCGTGCGCTCGAGGAGCTCGGCACCCAGCTCCTGCTCGAGCCCGCGGATCGTGGCCGACACGGCGGACTGCACGACGTGCAGACGGTCGGCCGCGCGCGAGAAGCTCTGCGCTTCGGCGACGGCGACGAACACCTCGAGCTGACGCAGGTTCACGCACCTGAAGGTATCGCTGATCGTGATAGCGGCAAGCACGAAGTTGCGTTGCCGCTGATGGCCGCGAGGAGGACGCTCTTGCCATGAGCCTCACCACCGCACCCCCGCACACGGCTGCGCCCGAACCTTCGGCACCCGTCGGCCCTACCGTGCTCGGGGTGCGAGACGACGATCTGCCCACCTCCGGTTCGCGCCGGCACCACCTCGCCTTCTGGTCGATCGCCTACGCCTTCATGGTCGTGATGGCGTTCTCGGCGATGCCGACTCCGCTCTACGTGCTCTACCAGGCCCGCGAGGGCTGGTCGTCGCTCACGATCACGCTGATCTTCGCGGTGTACGCCGTCGGCGTCGTCGCGAGCCTCTTCCTCGCCGGCCACCTTTCCGACCGCGACGGGCGGCGGCGCTGGATGCTCCCGGCGATCGCCCTCAACCTGCTCGCCGTCGGCATCTTCCTGGCGTGGGACGCGCTGCCGGGGCTGCTGCTCGCGCGCTTCGTGGGAGGCCTCGGCGTCGGCGCGATCACCGCGACGGCGACGGCGTGGATCTCCGAGCTGCACGGCCACGCTCGCCCCGACGCCGACGGCCGACGCGCCGCCTCCGTGGCGACCGCCGCGAACCTCGGCGGCATCGGCTTCGGGCCCCTGCTGGCCGGCGCGCTCGCCCAGTGGGCGCCCGACCCGCTGCGCACTCCGTACGTCGTCGCGCTGGCGCTGCTCGGCATCGCGCTCCTCGTCACCCTCGCCGCACCCGAGACGCGCGCACCCCGCCACGCCGCGCCCGGCGTACCGTCCGCAGCGCGTGGCCGTTCCGGAGGCCGGGCGCCAGGCGTACCTGGCCGTCGCCACCGGCGCGTTCGTCGCCTTCGCCGTGCTCGGCCTGTTCAACTCGCTCGCCCCGGCCTTCCTCGCCGGCGCCCTGCACCACACGTCGCGGCTGCTCGCCGGGGCCGCCGCCTTCCTCGTGTTCGCCGCGGCAGCGGTCGCCCAGACGCGCACCGGCGACCGCCCGCCCCGCCAGGTGCTCGCCGCCGGCCTCCCCACGCTCGCCGTCGGCGTCGCGGTGCTCGTCAGCTCCGTCTGGCTCGTGTCGCTCGCGCTGTTCCTGCTCGGGGCGCTCGTGAGCGGAGTCGGCGCCGGCCTCACCTTCAAGGGCGCGATCGGCACGGCCGCCGCGCTCGCTGCGCCCGCCCAGCGCGCGGAGGCCCTCGCCGGGATCTTCCTCGCCGGCTACATCGGTCTCGCGCTGCCCGTGATCGGCCTCGGCCTGCTCACGCAGGAGCTCGCCGCCGACGTGAGCCTCACGCTCTTCGCCACGCTCATCGTGCTCGGCCTCGCGGCGACCGCGGCACTCATCCGCCGCGCCGAGCAGGCCCAGGCCTGACCCGACCGGCGGGTGCGCGCGACCGCGCCGCGCCGCTCAGGCCCCGGGCTGCGGCACGAAGTCGCGCCGCTTCACCAGCAGCGGCATGAGCACCGCCATCGCCAGCGCGAACGCACCGGCGGTGAGGAAGATGGTGTCGAGGCCGCCCGTGTAGGCCGCGAGGAAGGTGTGCTCGCCGCCGGGCAGCCGGTCGATCAGGGCCGGCGGCGCCTGGGTGAGGGTGTCGCCATCGGGGAGCTTCGCGGCGACGGCGGCGCCAGCGCGCGCGGTGACGGAGTCGGTCACGTCGCTGCTCACGAGGTGGGCCATCCACGCGCCCCAGGCCGCAGTACCGACGGCGATGCCGACCTGCCGGAACGTGTTGTTGATGCCGGCCGCCATGCCCGAGCGACGCACATCGACGACGCCCACGGCGGTCGACGCGAGCGCCGGGTTGGTGACGCCGATCCCGACCGACGCCACGACGAGCCCCGGCAGCAGGTACGTCCAATCGCTCTCGGCATCGACGCCGCGCATGAGCAGGAGCCCGACGCCGACGAGCCCCAGCCCCGTGCCGAGCATCGCCCCGGGGGCGACCTTGGTGGAGAGCCGACCGGCGAGCGGCGCGGTGACGAATGAGACGAGCGTGCTCGGCAGGAAGCGCAGGCCGGCCTCCAGCGGCGAGTACCGCAGGCCGTTCTGGATCCAGAGCGTGATGTAGAGGAAGAGCGCGAACATCGACGCCGAGAGCGTGAACGCCGCGATCGAGACGCCCAGGAAGGAGCGGTTGCGGAACAACGCGAGGTCGAACATCGCCTTCGGGCTGCGCAGCTGGACGACGAGGAACAGTCCGAGCAGCGCGCCCGCGCCCACGAAGCAGGCTACGATCAGGCCGCTGCCCCAGCCTTCGGCGTTGCCGCGCACGATCGCGAAGATCAGCAGGAACAGGGCGAGCGAGAAGGCCACCGCGCCCGGCACGTCGATCCCGCGCCCCGCGGGGTTGCGCGATTCGGGCACGAACCGCGCCGAGAGCGCGAACGCGATCGCCCCGATGGGCAGGTTCACCAGGAAGATCCAGTGCCAGCTCGCGGCCTCGATCAGCAGGCCGCCGAGCAGCGGGCCGACCGCCACGCCGGCACCGATCGTGGCGCCCCACAGGCCGATCGCGGTGCCGCGGTCCTTGCCGGAGTAGGCCGACGCGAGCAGCGCGAGCGCGGTCGCGAACATCGCCGCGCCCCCCATGCCCTGCAGGCCGCGCGCGAGGTTCAGCCACAGCGGTGTCGTCGCCAGGGCGCAGAGCAGCGAGGCGAAGGTGAAGCCGGCGAGGCCGATGAGGAACACCCGCTTGCGGCCGATCTGGTCGGCGATCCCGCCCCAGGTGAGCAGGAGCGCCGCCAGCCCGAGCGCATAGGCGTCGATCACCCACTGCAGATCGGAGAAGGACGACCCGAGATCCCGCGAGATGTCGGGCAGCGCGACGTTCACGATCGTCACGTCGAGCAGGAGCATCAGCGTCGCGATGCACACCGCGACGAGGGTCCACCACTGCCATCCGTCCGAGGCAGTGGTGGGGTCGGGCGCGGCTGGCGAACTCATCGTCGCCAGCCTAGCCCGGTGCGATCGCTAGGCGATGGCGTCGCAGTTCGTCTTCATCGGACTGCCGCTGAACCGCAGGCTCAGCCAGTCGTAGGCCCAGAACGGTCGGGAGATGGCCTGCATCGCGTGCTCCTCCTTGGCCGAGGAGTCGAACCACACCTGGTGGCCCGCCTTGCAGTAGCCGTTGGCGACCTCGCGGGTGAGCCAGTAGCCGTTCATCTGGTCGAAGCGCGTCTGGTACCAGAGCACCGGAGCCTTCGGTGTCCAGCGGCCGAGCGAGTTCTCGGCGGCGATCTCGAGCATCTTCGGGCTCTTGAGGAGGCCGCGGTCCTTGCCGTTCAGCAGGTCGCGGAACTTCCAGAACGGGTACTTCATGACGAAGTCGCTGATGCAGGAGTAGCGCTTGCTCGTGAGCTCCCGGTAGACCCGCTTGCCCTTGTCGTTGAGGTAGTCGGTGAGGTTGATCTCCGGGTAGCCGGAGGTGACGCCGATGATCCCCGCGAACGCGATGCCCGCGAAGAGCTGGCCGTCGAGCGCGGAGACGACGCGATCGAGCTTGGGCCCCACGCCGCCCTGCGCGGCACCCACGATGTTGAGCTCGGGCGCGTAGTTCGGGGCGTACTCGTTCGCCCACGCCGTGGCGTTGCCGCCGCCGGAGTAGCCGACCATGCCGACCTTCGTCTTCACGCCGTCGGTCAGGCCGGCGGGCTCGAAGGCCTCGGCCGCGCGGATGCCGTCGAGCACGCCGTGCGCGGTGGTGCCGGCGACGCCCCAGGCGTTCTTCGGACCTTCGTAGTCGGTGGTGACGACGGTCCAGCCGCGGCTGAGGATGTTGCTCATCGGCAGCGTCTCGACGCCCTGCAGCGCGACGCGACCGGTGCGCAGCGACCAGGACGGCTGGCACGCCTCGCTCAGGCCGTCGTAGGCGGTCTGGTAGCTGACGAGGTTCCGACCGGTGGCCGGGCGCTTGTTCGGGACGATGACGGTCGTCGCGGTCGCGAGCGGCACGCCCGCGCGGTCGTTCGTGCGGAAGAGCAGCTGGTAGGACTTGACCTTCCACTTCCAGCCGGCGAGGTGCCGGAGCTGCACTTCGCGCGAGCGGATGATCGACCCGTTCGGGAGGTCGGCGAGGTTGGCCGGAGCCTCGTACCAGGCGTCCTGCGACACCGGCAGAACGGTCTCGGCATGGCTAATTGACGGGGTGAGCAACACGCCCATCAGGGCGAGCATCGCGAGGAGCAGACGACGCGCCGTGGAGGCGCCGCGCTCAGCGGAAAAGCTTGGGACAGAACGGGACATTCGCTGGGTTTTCCCCGCCCTCACTGGGAGGACGGCGTGTTGGGACGGAACGGCGAGGTAAGCACAATGGAATCCTGAATACCAACTCCAGAGACTCGCCTCGCAAGCCCGTCAGAGTTTTTGTAGTTCGGTTCACGGAACGAGAATTACCATTCTCCCCGGCGGCCGGATTTTTCGGCAATCTTGGTCGCCCCATGCGTCCCGTCCCATGCGCTCAGCTGTCCCGAGCGCGTCGACGCAGCAGGCTCGTCCACGCGGTCCTGTTCGTCCTCGCATCGCTCCTGATCCCCGTCTCGGTCGCCGCCGCGGCCGAACGCGTCGAGGAGCCGTTCGCCTCCGCCAGTCCCCAGGCCGACGTGACGCAGAGCCTCGTGAAGATCAAGGTGCCGCTGCCGGCGCGCACCGCCGCTCACCCCGAGGCGTGCGACTGGCTCCAGTACGTGCGCTGGCGCTCCGCCGACGGGCCGGCGAAGTCCGCCGACGCCGACTCGGTCGTCGTGCTCATGCCGGGCATCCTCGAGGGCGCGATGGCGTTCGACGTGCTCGCACGCAACTCCATCCGCGAGGCCGCCCGCCGCGGCCGCCACATCGAGGTGTGGGGCCTGGACCGCCGCGCGAACTGCCTCGAGGACCTCACGGGCGTGAAGGCCTACGGCCGGACGGGCAACCTCGACGATCTCCTGGGCTACTACTGGAGGGGCAAGACCGTCGACGGCCGCACGTTCGACGGCTTCGACCGCAACAACCGGGTCCTCAAGGACATCGGCATGGCGCAGACCGTGAACGACGTCTACGCCGTGATGACGAACGAGACGCCCAGCCAGGCATGGCGCGAGCAGCACCTCGTCTGCGGCGGCCACTCGCTCGGCGGCCCGATCTTCCAGATCTTCGGCGGCTGGGACTTCGACGGCGACCGCAGGACGAACGACGACGCGGGCTACCGCCAGTGCGCTGGCTTCGTCGGCTTCGAGAGCACCCTCGACCTCGATCCGACCACGGATGCGAAGTGGCTGCAGGGCCTGATCGCGACCGTGTTCCTCGGCCGCCGCGACGCCGCGCGCACCGCCGGCTACGCCGCGATCAAGGCCGGCCTGATCCCGGCCCGCGCCGACATCGGCGGCGCTGATCCGCGCTCGGCACTCTTCATGGAGGCCGTCGCCGCCGACGCATCGCGCAACCCCGGCGGCGATGCGACCGCGCTCCTGCGCGGCATGCCGTACTCGAAGACGATGTACGACTACTTCCACACGGTCGGCTCGGCGAGCCTGAACAAGATGCTGTTCACGAAGGACAGCATCCGCCAGTACCGCTACACGAACATGGGGCTCCTCGGGCAGCTGCTCGACGACAACGGCGCCCCGTTCAGCGCCGTACGCGCGAGCTTCGGGTTCTTCGACGGCGCCCCCGTGCGCCGCAACCTGCTGCCGGGCCAGCTCTGCCAGGTGCCCGTGCTCTGCTGGGCGTTCCAGCCGAACCAGATGTTCCTTCCGGCCTACCCGACGAGGACCACGCCGCTCATGGGCTGGAAGAACTACGACCAGGTCGGCGGCAAGGGCCAGCCCGGCGAGGGTTCGACGAGCCCGCAGAGCGAGGTGACCGATGCGAACGACCTCGCGCGCCTCCTCCACGAGGGTCCGACGAACTTCATGGAGCCGTACATGCCGACGCGGATCGTCACCGATCTCACGTCCTGGTACGGCGGCGACCGGTTCGGCGACCTCTCGCACTTCTTCTACAACCACCCGCTCCGCAACAAGCCGCGGATGGAGTCGCTCGGCGGCTCGGGCGTCGCGAACAAGGCCAAGCTCGGCTCGCCCGATCCGTTCGTGATGAACCCCGGCTACGAGCACGTCGACTCGATCACCGCCGCGGAACGCCAGAACAACGGCAAGCCCGAGGGGTCGACGAAGGTCGTCGTCGACATGGTCGACGCCGTGGTGCCGCGCTGATGGGCGCGCTGCGCAAGCTCGGCGCCCTGGCCCGCGGGGGCTACAACGCCCCTGGGCTCGTGGTGATCACGGGCACGTCGACGGGCATCGGCCGCGCGACGGCCGTGGCGATGGCGAAGTCCGGCCACCGGGTGATCGCGGGCGTGCGCTCGCGCGCCGACTGGTCGTCGGTCGGGGCCGAGCACGAGAACATCGAGCCGTTCTTCCTCGACATCACCGATCCGGATCACGTCGCCGCGCTCCGCGAACGCGTCGAGCGTGAGCCGGGCGGGCTGGACGTGCTCATCAACAACGCCGGCATCGCCGGGCTCGGGCCGATCGAAGTGCTGCCGATGCAGCGTTGGGAGGAGGTGTTCCAGGTGAACATCCTCGGCACGATCGCCGTCACCCAGGCCGTGCTGCCGGCGCTGTTCCGCGCGCGCGGGCGCGTGGTGAACGTGAACTCGCCGTCGGGCAGCATCGCGTTCCCGATGCTCGGCGCCTACTCGGTCTCCAAGTTCGCGATGCAGGCCATCACCGACACCCTCCGTCGCGAGGGCAAGCCGGGCGGCCTCACCGTCACCTCCGTGAGTCCCGGCATGATCAGCACCGAGATCTTCGGCAAGAGCCTCGACGAGGGTCGCGCCCTGATGAGCCAGGTCTACCCGCCGGAGCTGCACGATCGCTACGGCGCGCTGGCCGTCGGCGCGATCGTCGCCGGTGAGGATGCGATCCATGGCGGTGGCTCGTCACCGGCGAAGGCCGCCGAGCTGGTGATCCATGCGGCGACGGTGCGTCGTCCCCGCACGCGGTACGGACAGGGCGTCGAGAACAAGGCCGTCAGCGTGCTCTCCTCGCTGCCCGACCGGGTCGGCGATGCGCTCATCGGCCTCGCCACGAGCGGCGACTACACGCCGCCGCCGGAGGTGCTCGAGGGCAGGCCCGGGCCGGGCAACCTGCCGCCGAGCAAGTACCCGAAGGCCGACGCCGCTCCGCAGCCCGCGGCGAGCGGCGCGCACGCGAGCGCGCGCGTCAGCGCCCACTAAAGCGGGCGACCTCACGCCACTCGCGCGCGCGACCGGACGCGTGGGACGGCGTCGACGCCTCGGATCTGGCGAGCTCGCTCAGCCGATCTTCGCGCAGTCCGAGCGCGGCGGCTTGCCGGCGAACCGCTCGGCGAGCCAGTCGGCGCCGAGGAACTGCATCCAGCTGAACATGAGGATGTGCTCGACGCGATCGGTCGAGATGAACCGCTGCGGCACGCCCGCGCGGCAGTAGCGCCCGGCCATCGCCCGCACAAGCCCGTAGTTCTTCATCTCGTCGACCGTCGTCGCGAGCCACATCGTCGGCGTGGTGGGCACCGTCCTCCCGAGTCCCTGCTGCGCGGCGACCGCCTGGACCTCGGGGCGGTCCATCAGCCCGGGCTCGCGCGTGAGCGCGTCGATCCGGGCTCCGGGCCAGCGCAGCACGAAGTTCTCGATGCACGACCACTGGCGCTGGCGGAGCGTCTTGAACACCCGCTGGCCGGTGCCGTTCAGGTGCCGGTCGACGTCGAGCTCGGGGTAGGCGCGGGAGATGCCCGCCAGGCCGGCGAAGGCGACCCCGGCGTAGAGCGTGCCGTCGAACGTGCGCACGAGGTGGGCGAGATCCGGCGCGACGCCGCCCTGCACCGAGCCCGCGATGCGGAGCTCCGGCGCATAGGCGGCGGCCTCCTCGTTCGCCCACGCGGTGGCGTTGCCGCCGCCGGAGTACCCCATGAGCCCGACCTGCGTGCGCTCGCCGTCGAGCCCGGCCGGCGCGAACCGCTCCGCGGCCCGGACGCCGTCGAGCACCCCACGCGCGCTGGTGGTGGCGACGCCCCAGTCGTCGTTCGGCCCCTCGTAGTCCGCCGTGACGACGGTCCAGCCGCGCTCGAGCAGCAGTGCGAGGGTGATCGCCTCGGTGGCCTGCAGCAGCACGCGGCCGGTCCGCAGGCTGTACGACGGGCGGCACTCCGGGCTCAGGCCGTCGTACGCGGTCTGGTACGAGATCAGGCGCGGCGGCCCGGCGGCCCGCCGCTTCGGATGCAGGATGGAGGCGACCGTCGCGATCGGCGCGCCGGTGCGATCCGTGGTGCGGTAGAGCACCTGGTGGCTGCGGAACGGCAGGTTGTAGCGGGAGCCGCGCAGCTGCACGGCGCGCGAGCGGATCACGGCGCCGTTGGGCAGCGAAGCCAGGTCGGCCGGTGGCGCGTAGAACGGATCGGCCGTCGGGTACTGCGCCCGGGCGGGCGCGCCGCTCACGCAGAGCAGGGCGAGGCTGGCGACCAGCACGCCGACGAGACGACGAAGCATGGCGCTCCTCCGGGACAGGGCGGGGCGGCGGGACGACACGAGGGAGAGCGCCGGGACAGGGCGCGCGACCGAGCGTAGCGCGCCTCGTACGCCGCAGCCAGAGGCGGCGCGCACGATCCGAAGGAGTCGGACACGCCGTCAACGCCGCCTGCCCCGGAACGCGGAAGGCCCGCCGCTCACTGGTGAGCGACGGGCCTTCGGGGCCGACGGGGCGGCCTGTGGTCGGCGCCGGGGAGCGCGCCGATCCGCAGTGGTGGTGCCGGTTAGGCGACCGGGGTGCCGAGGATCTCCATGGCGATCTCGGCCGTCTGCGTGGGAGTGCGACCGACGCGCACACCCTTGGCCTCGAGCGCCTCGGCCTTGGCCTTGGCGGTACCAGCGGACCCGGAGACGATGGCGCCGGCGTGGCCCATCTGCTTGCCCTCCGGAGCGGTGAAGCCCGCGATGTAGCCGACGACCGGCTTCGTCACGTTGGAGGCGATGTACTCCGCGGCCTCCTCCTCGGCGGAGCCGCCGATCTCACCGCTCATCACGATCAGCTCGGTCTGCGGGTCGTTCTCGAACAGCTCGATGATGTCGATGAACGAGGAGCCCGGAACCGGGTCGCCGCCGATGCCGACGATGCTCGAGTTGCCGAAGCCCTTCTGGGCCAGCTCGTTGCCGATCTGGTAGGTGAGCGTGCCGGAGCGGGAGACCACGCCGACGTTGCCCGGCTTGAAGAACGACGCCGGGATGATGCCGACGTTCGCCTCGCCCGGCGACAGGATGCCCGGGCAGTTCGGGCCGACGATCCGGGTGCCCGGGTAGTCGCGCTTGACCTGGTTGTAGAGCTTGAGCTCGTCGTGCGCCGGGATGCCCTCGGTGATGATCACCACGAGCTCGACGCCGGCCGCAGCGGCCTCGAGCGCCGAGGCGGCCGCGAACGGCGGCGGCACGAAGATCATCGCGACGTTGGCCTGCGTCTCGGCGACGGTGTCGGCCCAGTTCGCGAAGACGGGGATGCCCTCGACGTTCTCGCCGGCCTTCTTCGGGTTGATGCCGCCGACGACGTTCGTGCCGTACTTGCGGTTGTTCAGGGTGTGGAACGAGCCCTCGCGACCGGTGATACCGGCGACGGCGAGGCGCGTGTCCTTGTTGATGAGGATCGACATGGTTAGTTCCCCTTCGCCAGGGCGACGACCTTCTCGGCGGCCTCGTCCATCGTCTTCGCCGCGTGCACGTTCGGCAGCGCGGCCTTCTCGAGGATCTCGCGGCCGAGCACGTCGTTGGTGCCATCGAGGCGGACGACGAACGGCACCGACGGCTTGAGATCGCTGAACGCGGCGATGAGGCCGTTGGCGACCTCGTCACAGCGGGTGATGCCGCCGAAGATGTTGAACAGGACGGCCTTCACCGAGTCGTTGCTCAGGATGAGCTCGACGGCCTGCTTCACCTTCGCGGCATCCGAGCCGCCGCCGGCGTCGAGGAAGTTGGCCGGCTCGCCGCCGTGCTGGGCGACGACGTCGAGCGTGCTCATGACGAGGCCCGCGCCGTTGCCGAGGATGCCGATGTTGCCATCGAGCTTCACGTACACGACGTCCTGCTCGGCCGCCTTGACCTCGATCGGATCGGCGTTGGCCTTGTCGCCCAGATCGGCGTGATCCGGATGGCGGAAGGCGGCGTTGCCGTCGAGGGTGACCTTCGCGTCGAGCGCCTTGACCTTGCGGTCCGGCGTGATGATCAGCGGGTTGATCTCGGCGAGGCTCGCGTCCTCCTCGATCCACACCGTGTAGAGCGCCACGAGGGCGTCGGCGACGCCGTCGATCACGTCGTCCGCGGCCTTGCCGTCGGTCGCGATCTTCACGGCCTCGTCCTTCGTCAGGCCGACGAGCGGATCGACGTGGTACTTGATGAGCTTCTCGGGCGTCTCCTCGGCGACGGTCTCGATCTCGATGCCGCCCTCGATCGAGAACATCACGAGCGGCTTCTTCGCCGAGCGGTCGAGGAGCACCGAGGCGTAGTACTCGGTGTCGATGTCCGACGCGTGCTCGATCCACACGGTGCGGGTGATGTGGCCCTTGATGTCGAGGCCGAGGATGTTGGTCGCGTGCTCGCGCGCCTCGTCCTCGTTGGCGGCGAGCTTGACGCCGCCGGCCTTGCCACGGCCACCGATCAGCACCTGCGCCTTGACGACGACCGGGTAGCCGATCTCGTTGGCGGCGGCGACGGCCTCGTCGACCGTGGTGACGGCCTGGCCATCGGAGACGGCGAGGCCGTGCTTACCGAAGAGCTGCTTGCCTTGGTACTCGAGAAGATCCATGAAGTCCCGTGGTGGGGGTTTCGTGGGCTCGCGGGACGCTGCTGCGACGGGCGTGCCCAGTCTGGCTTCGCGCGCGGCGCGTGATGGAGCACGCCGGCGCGACGCCGCGGAACATTAGTACCCGCGAGGACCCTGCGGCAGTGCGGACCTGCCCATGTGCGCTCCGTCACGGAGCAGTTGAGCGGGCGTCGTGCCGGACCTCGCGGAGATTGCCCCGCACATGGGCTCCGGCAGGCGTCCCCCGGACACCCGTCCACGACGGTCGGAGTGGCGTCAGCGCGCCATCAAGGACGAGGGTCGGGCGCCGACGACACGGTCCGTAGCCCCAGGGGAGCGCACCATGAAGAAGCCCATCAACGCAGCGGACATCCTCCGCGAGTCCTTCCGCATGTACGGGGCGCACGCCGCCACCGTGGTCGGCGTCGCCGTGGCGATCCAGGCGATCGGACTCGTGACGACCTTCGTCGTCCTCAACATGGCCGGCGCGTCGCTCCTCGGTGGATTCCTGCTCTCGATCGTCGGCGCCGCCACCTCGCAGGCCTCGCTCGGGGCGATGACGCTCCTGCTCGTCTCCGTGCGCCTGCGCGACGAGACGCCAGCCATCGGCGACCTGCTCCGCGCGGTCGGCTCACGCCTGCTCGGACTCTGGTTCGTCTCGGTCGCGATCTGGTTCAAGCTCGCGATCATCGGCATCGCGACCGGACTCGTCTGCGCGCTGACCGCCAGCTGGGTGCCGGCCATCCCGGGCGTGATCATCGCGTTCGTCGTGTACTTCCAGCTGGCCGTGGCAACCTCCGCGCTGATCGTCCGCGACGTGAGCGCGACCAACGCGATGGAGGAGAGCAAGAACCTGACCGAAGGCCACCTCGGTTCGATCTTCGTGCTCGTGCTCTTCCAGTTCTTCGTGAACTTCCTCATCCCGCTCGGCGCCGACCGCATGAGCGACCTGCCGGCGCAGGAGGTGGTGATGATGGGCAGCGCGCTGCTGACCGCGGTGTTCGGCCCGCTCGCCTGGCTCGCCATCGGCGAGCTCTACTTCCGCCTCGCCAGCCACCTCATCTCGCCCTTTCAGGACGCGCCTGCCGAGGCCCCGCGCGGCCCGTGGGTCGCCGTCAACCAGAGCGGTGCGTCCGGCGCCGGTGGGGCCCACGCACCGACCGCCCCGTACACCCCGGGCGGCCCCTACGTGCCGGGAGCGCCTGCGATGGGCGGCGCGGTGACCGCTGCGGCGCCGTACGGCGCGCCTGCCGCCCCGGCGCCCTACGGCGCTCCGGCTGGGGCGCCCTACGGCTCACCCCAAGCTCCGGCTCCCCATGTCGCGACGGCTCCCTACGGGGCCCCGGCTCCCGCGTACCCGGCCACCCCCGCGGCGGTCGCTGCCGCTCCACACCGCGCTCCGTACGCCGCTCCGGCCCAGCCCGGCGCTCCGCAGCCGTACGGCGCGGCCCCTGCGCTCCACGGCGCCCCGAGCCCCTACGCCCCGCCGCCTCACGCGCCCGCCCCGTACGGCGTCCCGACTGCCCCGGCCCCGTATGCCCCGGCCCCCGGCGCCCCCTACGGCGCCGCACCCAACGCTCCCGGGCACCACGGCGCCGCGCCGGCGGCCCCGGCCCCCTACGGCGCCGTTCCCGTCGCACCGGCACCCCACGCACCCGCGGCCGCCGCGCCCTACGCCGCCCCCGCCCCCGCGCCCGGCGGTCCGGCGTACCCCGTGCCGCCTGCACACGGCGTGCCCGGCGGCCCGCCGATCCCGCAGGGCCCGGCCGGCGGTCCCAGCGGACCGGTCTCGTCCGGCCGCGCCGCCAGCGTCGCGCCCCCCGGCTTCGCGTAGCACGGCGTCCGGGTCGCCGGCTCGGGCATAATGGGTGGCGATGCCTCTTCCCAAGCAGATCACCTTCGTCTCATTCGATGTGTACGGCTCCCTGATCGATTGGGAAGCCGGGATCGTCGATGCGTTCAAGAAGGCCGCCAAGGCCGACGGCATCGAGATCGAGCCGGAGGTGCTCCTGCCACTGTTCCACGAGGTGCAGCGCGAGATCCAGGGCGGCTCCTACGAGCTCTACGCCGAGGTGCTTCGCCGTACCGCGATGGAGATCGCCACCCGTCTGGACTGGAAGCTCGAGAGCTCCAAGAGCAGCTTCCTGCCGGAGTCGATCCCGTACTGGAAGCCGTTCAAGGAGACGAGCCCGGCCCTCAAGCGCCTCGGCAAGCTCTACAAGACCGGCCTCGTCTCGAACATCGACGACAAGCTCCTGGGCCTCACCCGCCGCCACATCAAGCACGACTTCGACCTCGTCGTCACGGCCCAGCAGGTGCGCTCGTACAAGCCGGATCCGGCCCACTTCAAGGAGATCGAGCGTCGCATCGGCACCAAGAAGGGCATGGTGCACATCGGCTCGAGCTACTACCACGACGTCGAGCCGGCCCTCAAGCTCAAGCTCCCCGTCATCTGGCTCAACCGCACCGGTGAGGAGCTCGAGGGCCGCAAGAAGCCCACCGAGACGGTCACCACACTCACCGAGGCCATCGAGCTCCTCGGCGCCTAGGCGCGCTAGGCGTCGGCGTCGCGCACCAGCAGCGCGACCTGCACGCGGTTGGTCGCCTCCAGCTTGAGCAGGACGCGACTCACGATCGCCTTCACGCTGGCGACGGCGAGGTGTAGCTCCTCGCCGATCTCCGCGTTGCTCTTGCCCTCGGCGACCGCCTGCGCCACATCGCGCTCGCGTGGGGTCAGATCGTCGAGGAGCACCCGCGCCCGACGCCGCCGCTCGGCCGCCGGATCGCCCTTCACCTGATCGATCAGCCGGCGCACGATCGCCGGCGAGAGCATCGGATCGCCCTCGGCCACGCGCTCGATCGCCCGCACGATCTCCGCCGGCGGCGTGTCCTTCAGCAGGAACCCGGCAGCGCCGGCACGCAGCGCGCGCAGCACCTCGTCGTCGGCGTCGAACGTCGTGAGCACGATCACCTGCGCCTCGAGCCCGCGCTCGCGCAGCCGCTCGACAGCGGCGAGGCCATCGAGCCCGGGCATGCGGATGTCCATGAGCACCACGTCGGGCGCAAGCTCCGCCACCGCCTCCACGCCGGCCGCCCCATCGGACGCCTCGCCCACCACGCGCAGGCGCTCGCTCCCGCTCAGCATGAGCGAGAGCCCT
>JAQIJQ010000034.1:0-31751 GCA_036946195.1 Patulibacter minatonensis
ACGCTCGGCGGAGCTCGGGGCGTCGTGGATCAGCTGCACCCGTAGGAATTTAGCACCGCCTAAACCTGCTTCCAAGGCGAGCCTCAACACGAGCGCCGACGCGCCCGGGCCAGCGGGTCGGCCCGCACGCGGGAGCGGCTAACCGTGCGCGTCGCGATCCGCCAGCACGGTGGTGCCGGCGGCCGGGAGCAGCGACGAGGGCGCTGCGTGTGTCGGGTCGCCGAGCGCCTTGCCGAGCGCCTCGCGCTTGCCGGCGCCGGTCACGAGGAAGATCCGGGCCTTGGCCGCGCCTGAGCACGCCGAGTCCGAGCGAGATCCGCTCCGGCGGCGGCTTGGGGGCGTCGTGCACGGCGACGACCGTGGCCGGGTCGTCGATCGCAGCGTTGCCGGGGAAGAGCGAGGCGGTGTGGGCGTCCTCGCCGAGCCCGAGGAGGACGAGGTCGAGCACGTAGTCCTTGAGCTGGGCGGCGTAGGCGGCGGCGCGGATCTCGGGCGTGCCGACGGGCGGCGGGGCGTGGAGCACGGCGCCGGGTGCGGGGAGGCGCTCGTGCACCAGCCGCACGTTGCTGTCGGGGTGCTCGTGGGGCACGCAGCGCTCGTCGCCGATCCACAGGTGGACGCCGGTCCAGTCGAACCGCTGCTTCGTCAGCTCGTCGTAGAGCAGGCCGGGCGTGGTGCCGCCGGCGAGGGGCGATGTCGGCGCGGCCGCCACGCTCCTCGAGGGCGCGGTCGATCGCCGCGAGCACCAGCTCGGCCGCGAGCGACGCGACGCCGGCGGGGTCGGGCAGGACCACCAGTTGCGGGGAACCATCTCTCATGCGTGCACCTCGCAGCCCAGGCTAGGCGTGGCGACACCCCGGCATGTGTCTCGGTCGTGACCCTGCAGCCGGAGGGTGCGCCGCGCGCTCATCGGACGCCGGCGACATGGCCGAGCACGCGGGCGCGGGTCGAGCGCGGCGGTCGACTGGAGCACGTCCTCGTCGAGCTCGTCGGGCAGCAGCACCTGGCGCAGGGCGCTGGGGAGCAGCCCGCCGCTGCCGCGGGAGGCACCGAGCACGGTGCGCTCGCGGCGGGTGCCGTCGGCATCGGTGTCGACGATCTTCAGGCCCCCCGGGCCGCGGGAGAGCTCGCGGGAGGCGCCGTCGCGGAACAGCAGCCGCACGCCACCGAGGCCCGGCAGGGCCTGGTCGATGTCCCTCAGGTGCGCGACGACCCGCTGACGGGAGGCGTCCAGCAGCGGCGGGCCGGCCTGCCAGCCGAGGCGGTGGGCGAGCCAGCCGGCGAGGAGCGCGCCACCGAACTGGCTGTCGGGGCGCGAGAGGATCTCGAGCCGCTCGATGTCGATCAGCTGCCGGCGGAACTCGGGCGACTCGGCGAGCGAGGCGAGCCGCACGCGCCAAGCGGCCGATCGCAGCCAGGCCATGTCGATCGTGCGCATGCCGCTCTCGCGCAGCGCGCGCGAGTCGTCGAGCGCTTCGCGGGCGCTCGCGGCGGCGTCGCCGTCGATGATCGCCGTCTGCACGACGCTGCGCAGGAGCAGCAGGTGGCGCGGATCACCGTAGGGCGCCCAGGCGACGCTCGGCACGTCGGTCACGACGAGCGGATCGAGAATGCCGTCGAGGTCCATCTCGTCGTCGGGGCCGACATCGAGCACGATCGTCTCGCGCAGTCCGTGGCCGATCGAGTCGTCCTGGATCACGGCGGCCCGGCCGCCGAGCGTGGTGCGCTCGGGGTGGCGCCGGATCACGATCGTGCGAGAGGCCCGCTGCGGGCCGAGCCGCTTGAGCTGACGGCGCACGTCCTCGTCGTGGTCGAGGTCGACGATCACGACGAGCGTCAGCGCGCGCGCCGGCGCCACGCTCGCGCCCTCGGCCGTACGGGTCGCCTCCAGCTTGCGCAGCGCCGTCGCGATGTGCTCCGGGTCGGTGTCGTCGCTCGCCCAGCGCGCGTCGATCGATCGAGGGGCGACGAGCGGCTCGGGGAAGTCGCCGGTGGCTGCTTCCTCGGTCGTCATCAGATGGTCCGCCAGGTGTCGCCCGGGAGCAGGATCGCGTCCTGGCTGCTCGGGCCCTGCGAGCCGGCCTCGTACGTCTCGGGCGGCGGCGTCGACTCCCGCTGCCAGAGCCGCAGGATCGGGTCGATGATCTGCCACTGCGCCATCGTCTCGTCGTCGCGGGTGAAGAGGGTCGGATCGCCGCGCATCGCATCGGTGATGAGTCGCTCGTAGGCCTCCGGCGACTGCGACAGGAACGCCGCGCCGTAGGAGAAGTCCATCGTCACGGGGCGCAGGTTCATGCCCGGCCCCGGCACCTTCGCGAGCAGCCGCAGGGTGACGCGCTCGTCGGGCTGGATCGTGAGGACGAGCTCGTTCGGCTCGGCGCCGCGCACGCCCCTCGATCGCGGCCATCGGCACGGGTCGCATCTTGATCGCGATCTCGGTGAGCTTGCGCGGGAGGCGCTTGCCCGTGCGGATGTAGAACGGCACGCCGGCCCAGCGCCAGGTGCCGATGTCGAGGCGGATCGCGGCGAAGGAGTCGGTGCGGGAGTCGTCGGCGACGTCGTCCTCCTCGCGGTACGCCTTCACCGGGTCGCCGCTGATCAGCCCGGCGCCGTACTGGCCGCGCACGGCGATCTGCCCGATCTGGTCGTCGGGCGGCATCTGGACCGCGCGCAGCACCTTGGCCTTCTCGGCGCGGATGTCGTCGGCGGAGAACCGGGCAGGCGGCTCCATCGCGACGAGCGTGACGAGCTGCAGGAGGTGGTTCTGGATCAGGTCGCGCAGCGCGCCCGAGGAGTCGTAGTACGCCGCGCGCGAGCCGATCCCGAGGTCCTCTGCGGCCGTGATCTGGACCGACTCGATGTGCTCGCGGTTCCAGATCGGCTCGAGCACGTGGTTGGCGAACCGCAGCGCGAGGATGTTCTGGACCGTCTCCTTGCCGAGGTAGTGGTCGATCCGGTAGATCTGGCTCTCGTCGAGCACCGAGAGCAGGCGGTGGTTGAGCTCCGCGGCCTCCTCGAGCGTGGTGCCGAACGGCTTCTCGACGATCACCCGGCTCTTCGCATCGCTGCGGGTGATGAGGCGCGCCTCGCCGAGCGTCTCGATCACGGGAGCGAAGAACCGCGGCGCCATCGAGAGGTAGTAGAGGCGGTCGATCTGCTCGCCGTCGCTGACCTCGTCGATGATGCCGCCGAGGCGGTGCATCGTGCCGACCTGCGTGGCGTCGCCGCCGACGTAGTGGGTGCGCTCGATCAGCCGCTCGAGCACGTCGGCGTCCATGTCGCGGCGGGAGAACGACTGCACGGCCTCGCGCACCGAGTCGCGGAACTCCTGCGTGGTCATCGCATCGCGGCTCACGCCGATCAGCGAGAAGCCGTCGGGCAGCGTGCCGTCCATCGCGAGGTTGGCGACGGCCGGCAGCAGCTTGCGCTTGGCGAGATCACCGCCGGCGCCGAAGACGATGAGCACCGAGGGCTGCGGCGGCAGCAGTCCGATGCCCGCCGCGAGCGGGTTCTCGGCGGTGATCGACTCGGTCGGGTGGGTGGAGCTCGTCACCCCTCAGTCCTTGCGCTTGGCCTCGTGGCCGCCGAACTGGTTGCGCAGCGCGGAGAGGAGGCGGTTGGTGAAGTCGGCGTTGCCGCGGGAGACGAACCGCTCCTGCAGCGCGAGGGTCATCACGGGCGTCGGGATGCCGAGGTCGATCGACGCCTCGATCGTCCAGCGGCCCTCGCCGGAGTCGTTGACGAACGGCTCGAGCGCCTCCACCTGGCTGCCCTCGGCGGCGAACGCCCGGCCGGCGAGCTCGTTGAGCCACGAGCGCACGACCGAGCCCTGCTGCCAGAGGCGCGCGACCCGTTCGAGGTCGAGATCCGGGTCGTTCGCGGCGAGCACCGCGTACCCCTCGGCGTACGCCTGCATGAGGCCGTACTCGATGCCGTTGTGGACCATCTTCACGAAGTGGCCGGAGCCCGTCGGGCCGACGTGCTCCCAGCCGAACTCGCCGATCACGGCCTGGTCCTCGGCATCGGTGACGGGCGGCGCGAGCGCGTCGAGGACCGGCGTGAGGCCCTCGACGTCGGCCTGATCGCCGCCGACCATCATGCAGTAGCCGTTCTGCAGGCCCCAGACGCCGCCGCTGGTGCCCACGTCCATGTACCCGATGCCCTTCGGCGCGAGCGCCTCCTTTCGGAGCGTGTCGTCGGTCCAGCGGCTGTTGCCGCCGTCGATGATCACGTCGCCCTCCTCGAGCAGCTCCGCGAGCGCGTTCACGGTCTGCGTGGTCGGGTCGCCGGCGGGCACCATGATCCACACGTAGCGCGGCGCGTCGAGCCCGGCGACGAGCGCCTCGAGCGAGTCGGCGCCCCGCACACCCTCGTCGGCGAGCGCGGCGACGGCGGCGGCATCACGGTCGTAGGCGATCACGTCGATGTCGCCCACCTGCCGCAGGCGGCGGGCCATGTTGCCGCCCATCTTTCCGAGGCCGATCAGTCCGAGCTGCATGGGCGCCAGCCTAGTTCGTGCCGCAGGCGCCGCTTGTGTCCTGGTGGACAACATCGGACGCGGCACACCCGGACGCCCGTCCAACCGGCGGGCCGGTCAGAACGCCGCCGGCAGGTCAGGCCCCGACGGCGTCGACGCCCGTGAGCTGGGCCGACCACGCCCAGAGGCGCTCTGCCTCGCCGGGGTCGATCGCGTAGGGCTGCACGCCGACGCGCTCGCCGTCCTCGGGAGCGATCACGGCGACGTCGGCATCCTCGAGGTACAGGCCACCGAGTCCGTCGAGCGAGGGCGATGTCGCCGCCCAGGTCGCGGTGGACGCCCCGGCCTCGGGCGACTTGAAGCCGTCGCCGATCGGGTTGCCGTCCGCGTCGATCCAACCCGCGGCCATCTGCTCCTCCTTCGTGAGGTGGCGCTGCAGCGGCGTGATGATCCCACCCGGGTGCAGGGAGAACGCGCGGACGCCGTGCGCCGCACCGCGGCGGTCGAGCTCGAGGGCGAAGAGCACGTTCGCCGTCTTCGCCTGGCCGTAGGCCTTCCACTTGTCGTAGCCGGTGGCGAACGCCGGGTCGTCCCAGCGGATCGGAGAGAGGTGATGGCCCCGCGACGAGACGGAGACCACGCGGGCACCGTCGCCCGCCACGAGCGCGGGCCACAGGTGGTTGGCAAGTGCGTAGTGCCCGAAGTGGTTGGTCGCGAGCTGCGCCTCGATGTCGGTGCCGCCGACGTTCACGAGCTGCAGCTCGGCCAGCGCCATGATGCCGGCGTTGCCGATCAGGGCGTCGACCGAACGCCCGGAGGCGACGAATGCCTCGGCGAACGCGCGCACGCTGCTCTGGTCGGCCAGGTCGAGCTCGGCGACCTCGACGCCGGGGAGGCCATCGAGCTGCGCCCGGGCGGCATCGGGCCGACGGGCCGGCACGACGACCGTGGCGCCCGCACCACTCAGCGCGCGCGTGATCTCCAGGCCCAGACCCGAATAGCCGCCCGTCACGATCGCGAGCCGGCCGGCCACGTCGACGCCGCTCAGGACCTCGGCCGCCGTCGTGTGCGCGCCGAAGCCGCTGCCGATGGGCGCTTGCTGTGCTGCAGTCATGCCCCGAGGCTAGTCGGGCCCGCGTGGTGCGCTGACCGAGTCGGTCGCGGCGTCGGCGCACGCGGATCGGCTCGGGCGCCGTGGCGTCGGGCCACGGGCGCGTCAGCGCTCACGCGACCCGCGCGCCCGTGTAGACCCCCGCTTGCGAGGTCGTCGCGCAGGGTCGGGCCCGTGGGCTCCCAGCCGAGGAGCGCGCGGGTAGCCGCGTTCGACACCGGGACACCACTGGTGAGCGGCATCGCGAACCAGCCGAAGTGCTCGCCGGCGTCCGCGGGATCGATGCTCGCGACGGGCAGGTCGAGCTGCTCGCCCAGCAGCTCCGCGATCTCGCGCGTCGGCACGCCCGGCTCGCCGACGCCGTGGAGCACCGAGCCGGCGGGCGCCGACTCGAGGACGAGGCGGTAGAGCGCAGCTGCATCGGAGCGGTGGACGCCCGGCCACACCGTCGCGCCGTCGCCCACGTAGCCCGAGGTGCCGGTGGTCCGCGCGAGATGCACGAGCGTGGGGACGAAGCCGTGCACGTCGCCCTCGCCGTGCACCGACGGCGAGAGACGCACCACCGATGCGCGCACCCCACGCTCGGCGGCCGCCTTCACCGTCGCCGAGCCGGAGCGATGGCTCGCCATGCCACCCGGGAGCGGCTCGTCGTGCTCGGTCGCGAGCTCGGCGCCGGCGGCCACCGAGAGTCCGAGGACGCCGGACGTGAGCACCAGCGGCTTGTTCGTGCCGGCGAGGGCGTCGACGAGCGTCTCGACCGCCGTGCCATCGGTCGCGATCGAGCGGCCGAACGCCTCAACGTCGGTGAAGTCGTGGATGAACGCGAGGTGAATCACGCCGTCGGCGCCCTCGGCGGCAGCACGGAGCGTCGAGGGGTCGTTCAGATCGCCGCGCTGCACCTCGGCGCCGGCGGCCGCGATCGTGGCCGCCGACTCGTCGGAGCGAGCGAGCCCGACCACCGCGTGGCCATGGGAGAGGAGTTCGGTGACGACGGCCGAGCCGATGAAGCCGGAGGCACCGGTGACGAAGACGCGCATGGGCGTTCCTTTCTAGCGATGTCAGTTGCTGACATAAGCGAGCCTAGCACCATCGATGTCAGGCGCTGACATCACCGGTAGACTTGGCGTGTGGCCCGCTGGCAACCCGATGCGCCTGGTCGTCTCGCGACGGCCGCCCTGGAGCTCTTCGAGGAGCGCGGCTTCGACGCGACCACCGCCGCGCAGATCGCCGAGCGCGCCGGGGTCACCGAGCGCACGTTCTTCCGGCACTACGCCGACAAGCGCGAGGTGTTCTTCGACGGCGGTGCCGCGCTCGAGGCCGCCGCCACCGCGTCGATCGAGCAGGCCGACGCGGCCGCGACGCCCTTCGCCGTCGCGGGCGACGCGGCACGGGCCGCCGCGGCCGTGCTCCCGCTCGAGCGTCTCCCGTTCGCGCGCCGCCGACAGGCGATCATCGATGCCACGCCGCGCCTGCAGGAGCGCGAGCTCCTCAAGATGGCCTCGCTCGCCGCCGCCGTCGCTCGCGGCCTCGAGGCCCGCGGTGCCGACCCGGCCACCGCCGCCATCGCCGCCGAGGGCGCCATCGCCGCCTTCCGCGTCGCCTTCCTGCGCTGGATCGCGCCCGAGAACGCGGGTCCGATCACCTACGAGCAGTGCGTGGCCGACGCGCTCGCGGCGCTGCGCGCCGTCGCGGCGGCAACGTAGACCACGACGTTTCTTCGCGCCTGCAGGACCCTCAGCGCCGGTCGATCGGCCCGAGGTTCGGCTCCCGGCCGTAGAGGCTGAAGGCGCGGAACCTGCTGAAGTGCTTGTGGCCTGGCCCGTGGAAGTCGGCCGACCCCGTGGTCAGCAGCCCGAGCTCCTCGGCGAGATCGACGGCGAAGTGGGTCTGGCGCTCGTCGTGCTCGATGTAGAACGCCTCCACGCCGTCGATGCCGAGGCCGGCGAACCGGCGCAGGGTGGCGTCGACCCGGTCGAACGCGTCGACGTCCCAGAACGGGTGTGCCCACACGGCCACGCCGCCGGCATCGTGGATCACGTCGATCGCCTCCTGCACCGTCGGGAAGGTGCGCGTGCGGAAGGCCGGCGTGCCCTCGATCAGGTACGCGACGAGCAGGTCGCTCGCGTTGCCCTCGAGCCCCTCCTCGCGCAGGCGCGCCGCGTTCTCGGGGTGCCCGTGGGCGGCGGCGGCGATGTGCGGCCGGCCGATCGGGAGCCCGGCCGCGCGGCGCTCGTCGAGATCGGATTCGTCGACGGCCCAGCCGAGCTCGCGCAGCGCCGCGATCATCCGGTCGGCGCGGCCCTCGCGGTCGGCGCGGAACGCCGCGAGCCGCTCGAGCAGCACGGGATCCCGGTGGTCGACGCCATAGCCGAGGATGTGGAGGTCGTCGCCCTCCGGATCGATCGACGAGATCTCGACGGCCGGGACGAGCGCGACGCCGAACGCGGCCGCCGCATCGAGCGCCTCGTCCGTGCCGTCGATCGCATCGTGATCGCTCAGCGCGAGCAGCTCCACCCCGGCGGCGGCGGCCCGCTCGACCACCTCGGCGGCCGGGAGCGCGCCATCGCTCCACACCGAGTGGGACTGCAGGTCGAACACGGGTGCCGTCACGGCAACGGCTTTCGGGTGTGCGCCGGGCCCACGCCGCCGGAGGCGTCGGCCTCCAGCAGCGGCTCGTCCGCGGAGAACTGGTCGGGCGTGTTGAACACGGTGCCGGGCGCGGGATCGACCGGGCCCGCCAGGAGCGGGTCGCCCGTCTCCTCCTGCCACCGCCGCAGACGCGCGGCCAGATCGGCGCGCACCTCCTGGTGCGCTGGATCCTCGACGAGGTTCGTCGCCTCGTTCGGGTCGAAGATCAGGTCGTAGAGCTGCTCCTCGGGAATCGGCCGCTGCGTCCACTCGTGGGCGACGAGGAGGTCCTTGCTCGGCGAGTCGTCGACGTTCGGCAGGATCACCGTCGCGTGCGTGGGGTCGAACCGGCGCACGTACTTGTAGCGACGCGTGCGGACCGCACGCTGCGGCTCGTAGGCGGCGTGGAAGGTGACGCCGGCGAAGATCTCGTCGTTCACGTCGAGCGCCTCGCCGCGCACGAGCGGCAGGATCGACGTGCCGTGCAGCCAGTCCGGGGCGGGGATTTCGGCGGCCTCGCAGAGCGTCGGGAAGAGATCGATCTGGCTGACGAGCGAGTCGACCACCTTGCCGCCGTGGAACCCGCCCGGTCCGCGCATCAGCAGCATCACGCCGATTCCGCGGTCGTACATCGTCGCCTTCGCGCCCGGGAACGGGAGGCCGTGGTCGGTCGTGAGGATGACGATCGTGTCGTCGGCGACGCCGCGCTGGTCGAGGGCGTTGAGCACCGCACCGACGCCATGGTCGAGCGAGCGGGCGCTCGCCTTGAACGCGGCCACGTCGCGGCGCGTCTCCGGCGTGTCGGGCAGGTTCGCGGGCGGAGCCGAGTACAGCGCGTCGCGCACGGAGGTCGGCTCGAAGTACTCACGGTGCGTCTCGAAGAAGCCGATCGAGAGGAAGAACGGGCGGTCGTCGGGCACGTCGGCGATCAGCTCGACGGCAGCGGGCGCGACCTTCTCGGCATGGAACGAGTCGACGACGACGACCTCCTCGTAGCCGATGTCCTCGGGGTCGGCGGCCAGGTGCTGCTCGCCGAGCAGGGCCGTGAAGTAGCCATGGTCGTGGAGGGTCTTCGCGAGGTGGCGCGAGGTGTCGGCGAGTCGGTAGCCCCGGTGCGCGAGGCCGAGCATGCCCGTCGTGTGGCTCGCCTGGCCCGTCAGGAGCGCGGCGCGGCTGCCCGAGCACACGGCCGCCGCGGCGAAGGCCTGGCGGAAGAGCACGCCCTGGTCCGCCAGGCGCTGGATGTTGGGGGTCGGCACCTGGTGGCCGTACGGTTGCACGTACCGGCCGGTGTCGTGCGAGTGCAGATAGAGGATGTTCGGGCGACGCGCCATGGAAACTCTTTAAAGTCTATAGGTAACATCCTATTTCGATGCCCTCGACTCCCGCCAGTTTGCACTACATCGTCGCCGCCACCCCGCGGAGCGGCTCGACCCTGCTCTGCGAGCTGCTCAAGGGCACGGGCATCGCCGGGCAGCCGAACGAGGACTTCCAGGCGCTCCGCTCCACCTCGCAGAGCCGCCAGCCGCGGCAGTACTTCGAGGGCGTCGACGGCGACTTCGTCGACCGGCTCGCGCCGACCGACCCGGGCGAACCGGAGACCGACGCCGAGTTCGCGGCCGCGCTCGAGGCCTCGTTCGCGGCGAGCACCACCCCGAACGGGGTGTACGGCACGAAGGTGATGTGGGGCTACTTCGACCTGCTCGCGCAGCGGCTCGCGACGCTGCCGGGGCTCGCCGACGCCTCGCTCCCCGAGGCGCTCGAGGCCACCTTCCCGAACCTGCACTTCATCCAGATCCAGCGGCAGGACAAGGTGGGCCAGGCGATCTCGCTGTGGACGGCCGTGCAGACGCGCACCTGGCGTGACGAAGGTGAGGGGCCCGCGCATGCCGCCGAACCCTTCTACGACTTCGCGGCGATCGACCACCTCGTCAAGCTCCAGACGAGCCACGAGGACGCCTGGACCGACTGGCTCGGTCGTCACGACTTCCCCACGCGCACCGTCGTCTACGAGGACTTCGTGGCCGACGACCCGCGCACCGAGGTGGCCGACGTGGCGCGCTGGCTCGGCGTGCCCGGTGCCGACGAGCTCCGCGTGCCCGAGCCGAAGATGCGGCGCCAGGGCAACGGCCGGTCGAAGGAGTGGGCCGACCGCTATCGCGACGAGGCGGGTGCCGGCGCGGCACCTGGATCCGGCGGCCGATGACGGCGACCCGCCGCACGCCGGAGGTCAGCCGGCGATCGGTCCTCGAGGCCGAGGCGATCCACGTGCTGCGCGAGGTCGCTGCCGAGTTCGAGCGGCCCGTCCTGCTCTTCTCGGGCGGCAAGGACTCGGTCGTCCTCCTGCGTCTGGCGGAGAAGGCCTTCCGGCCGGCACGCTTCCCGTTCCCCCTGCTGAGCGTGGAGACGGGCCAGGAGTTCCCGGAGGTGACCGAGTTCCGCGACCGCAAGGCCGCCGCGCTCGGCGAGCAGCTGATCGTCGCGAAGGTGCAGGACTCGATCGATGCGGGCCGCACGGCCGAGGAGAAGGGTCGGCGGGCCACCCGCAACCGACTGCAGACGGTCACGCTCCTCGATGCGCTCGCCGAGCACGGATTCGACGCCGCGATCGGCGGCGCCCGACGCGACGACGAGCGCTCCCGGGCGAAGGAGCGCGTGCTCTCGTTCCGCGACGAGTGGGGGCAGTGGGATCCGCGGCACCAGCGCCCGGAGCTGTGGTCGCTCTACAACACGGTCGTGCGTCGGGGCGAGAGCGTGCGTGCGTTCCCGCTGAGCAACTGGACCGAGATCGATGTCTGGCGCTACGTCGAGGCCGAGGGGCTCGACGTGCCGTCGATCTACTTCGCCCACCGCCGGCGCGTGTTCGAGCGCGGTCAGCTCGTGCTCGCCGAGTCTCCGTACCTGGCCCGCGAATCGGGCGATTCGGCGGTCACCGAGGAGAGCGTCCGCTACCGCACGATCGGCGATCTCGCCGTCACGGGCGCGATTCGCTCGGAGGCGTCGACGATCGACGAGGTCCTCGACGAGCTCGCCCGCGCCCGCTGGACCGAGCGCGCCCGCACTCGCGCCGACGACGACTCGCCGTCCTCGCTCGAGGACCGCAAGCGCGAGGGCTACTTCTAGCCCGCCCACGACGACACCACCCACCCTCCACCTTCCACGCATGCCGAACCGGGGCTACAACCACCAGGACCTCCTGCGCGTCGTGATCGGGGGCTCCGTCGATCACGGCAAGAGCTCGCTGATCGGCCGCCTGCTGCTCGACTCCGAGGACCTCTACTCCGACCAGGTCGCGGAGGTGAGCACCGGCGAGCTGGCGTTCGTCACCGACGGCCTGCGCGACGAGCGCGAGATGGGCCTCACGATCGACGTCGCCCACCGCTACTTCTCCACGCCCCAGCGCGGGTTCGTGCTCGCCGACACCCCGGGCCACCTGCGGTACACGCGCAACATGGTCACGGGCGCGTCGAAGGCCGACCTGCTCGTGCTCGTCGTCGACGTGACCGCCGGCCTGACCGAACAGTCACGCCGGCACATCCAGCTCGCGCACCTCCTGGGCGTGGACCAGGTGATCATCGCGGCCAACAAGATCGACCTCCTCGAGCCGGGCGACGACGCGCCGTTCCACGAGCTCGTCTCCGTGGTCGACGAGCTCTCCGGGCGCCTCGAGCTGGCCTCGGCGCTCGTGATCCCCGTCAGCGCGGTCGACGGCGACAACGTCGTGCTCCGCAGCACGCGGATCGCGAGCTACCACGGACCCACGCTCGTGGAGGCGCTCGAGCAGGTACCGCCGCGCGAGCACGCCGAGCGCCACCCGCTGCGCTTCCCGGTGCAGTGGATCGTCCGCCAGGGCACCTACCGCGGGTTGGCCGGGCAGGTGAGCGGCGGCCTGCTGAAGAGCGGCGACGAGGTGACGGTGCTGCCGAGCGGCGAGCACACGCGAATCGCCCGGATCGACCACTTCGACGGCGAGATCGACGCGGTGCGCGGACCGCTCGAGGCGACCGTCGTGCTCGAGGACCACCTCGACGTGAGCCGCGGAGACATGATCGTCAGCCGGGACCACCTGCCCGTCGCGGCGCGGGAGGTGGAGGCGACGCTCGTGTGGCTCGGCGAGGACCCCCTCACGGCCGGCCGCCGCTACCTCCTCAAGCACACGACGCGACGCGTCCGGGCGACGGCGCGCGAACTGCACTACGCCTACGACGTCGACGGCGAGCAGCGGGGCGACGCCGTGGAGCTCCGCACGAACGAGGTCGGGCGGGTCACCCTGCGGTTGGCGACCCCGGTCGTCGCCGATCCCTACGAGCGCAACCAGACGACGGGTGCGTTCATCCTGATCGACGAGCTCAGCCACGACACCGTCGCCGCGGGCCTCGTGCGCGAGGCGCGCGTGGGCGTGACGGAGGATGAGCAGAGGAGCCCTGACGTGGTGTGGCACCGGGGCAAGCTCGATCGCACCGAGCGCTGGGGCCACCTGGGGGCGACCGGCGCCACGATCTGGCTCACGGGCCTGCCGGCGAGCGGCAAGTCGACGATCTCGACGGCGCTCGAGCAGGCCCTCGTGCAGCGGGGCCGGCTCGCGTACCTGCTCGACGGCGACAACGTGCGGCACGGCCTCTCCGGCGACCTCGGCTTCGACGCCGCGTCCCGCGCCGAGAACGTCCGACGCGTCGGGCATGTGGCGCGGTTCTTCGCCGACGCCGGCGGGATCGCGATCGTGGCCCTCGTCTCACCGTTCCGCGCCGACCGCGACCTCGCGCGACGTCTGCACGACAAGGCCGGCCTGCCCTTCATCGAGGTGTTCGTCGACACGCCGCTCGAGGAGTGCGCCCGCCGCGATCCGAAGGGCCTCTACGCGCGCTCGAAGGCCGGCCGCATGAGCGGGCTCACGGGCCAGCAGACCCCGTACGAGCCGCCGGTCTCCCCGGAAGTCCACATCGAGACGCTTCGCCAGTCCGCGGCCGAGTCGGTCGACGGGCTGCTCGCGCTGATCGACGCCCTCGCCTAGCGCGAAGCCGTGCGGGCCCGGGAGCGGGACCTAGTGTGGTGGGCGTGACCGACGGCGGATCCTGCTGCGGCGGCTCGCGGGCCGCGATGGGCGACGCCACGGCGAGTGACCACCGCCCGGCGGCCGACGTCGGTGCTGGGAGCATGCGCCGCGCCGCGGTGGATGCCGATCCCTGCGTGCAGGCGATCCCGCCGATCAGCCACGTGCCGCCGCACGGCGGCTGGCTGAGCATCCCCGCCCAGTCGTTCCTGATGGGCGACGACTCGCCCGAGGTGGTGCCCGGAGACGGCGAGGATCCGGTGCGCGAGGTGGCCGTCGACGCGTTCCGGATCGCGGCGACGACGGTCACCGTCGCCGAGTGGCGGGACTTCTCCGGCGCCACGGGGTACCGGACGATCGCTGAACGCGAGGGCTGGAGCTTCGTGTTCGCCGGCCACCTCCCGGAGGACCACCCGCCCACGCGCGGGCTCGTCGGCGCGCCGTGGTGGCGACAGGTGTTCGGCGCCGACTGGGAGCACCCGCAGGGCGCCGGCTCGACCACCGACGGGCGCTCCGACCACCCCGTCGTGCACGTGAGCCGAGACGACGCGCTCGCGTACTGCGCGTGGGCCGGGGCGCGCCTCCCGACGGAGGCGGAGTGGGAGCTCGCGGCCCGCGGCGGCCTGAGCCGCGCGCGCTACCCGTGGGGCGACGAACTGCGGCCGGGTGGAGAGCACCGCTGCAACATCTGGCAGGGCGAGTTCCCGCGCCACGACTCGGGCGACGACGGCTTCCGCGGCACCGCGCCGGTCGATGCGTTCGCGCCGAACGGGCTCGGGCTCTACAACGCCGCCGGGAACGTGTGGGAGTGGTGCGACGACGCGTTCACCGCCCCGAACGCGATGCCCGGATCGTTCGTGGTGCGCGGCGGCTCACACCTCTGTCACCGCTCCTACTGCAACCGCTACCGCGTGTCGGCGAGGACGGGCAACACGCCCGACAGTTCCCTGTCGCACACCGGGTTCCGCATCGCGCGCGACGGCTGACGTCGTCGTCGCCAGGAGCCGGAGAGCTCCGGCTCCCACACCGGCTTGCGGGCTGCACGGGACTTGTGCAGCTGGCAGCGCCGGACGGGCTGCACTCGGCGGGGCGCGGACGGGCTTCGCTTCAAGCGTGCTCCTTGACTGCCGCGCCGCGCCTGATCACGTCGTCAGGCGCCTCGCCGCAGCGATCGCGTTGGGACGCGGTGCTCCGCATCCCGTCGGTTGCCCGGCCCCTTCATCCGCCGGACGGTCAGCTCACCGAACTTCGGCTTGGGCAAGCCGAGGTGGCCGTACAGATCGTCGAGCTCCTGCTCGAGGCTCTGCAGACGGTGAAGCTGCTCTTCCGGCGACCCGGGGGTGGGCATGGCTCCACCGTACGCACACCGTCGGACGACATCCTCGGCCGGCGGTGTTGGTCGGAGGGCACGGAGCGCGCGTTCGGCCCGAGCGCCGCAGCCGAGGCCGCTGGTCGAGCCTCCAGACCGCGTTTTCGAGGATCCATCGGTCGTCGAGAGGGTCCGAGGGCGTGAGAGGGACGTTTCCGGGCGCGAGAGACGATTCGGGTGATTCGGCGCTGAATTACCCGCGAGAAAACGCGACCGATTCGCGTTTGCTCTCCGTGGTGAGGAGGATCGCGGCGAGGCTGCGCAGGGGTGTCGCCGTGGCGCGGCGCCCCGGAACGACGAAGGCCCCGCGGGCGGCGGGGCCTTCGAGTGAAGTGGGCGATGCTGGATTCGAACCAGCGACCTCTTCCTTATCAGAGAAGCGCTCTAACCGACTGAGCTAATCGCCCCGGCTCGCCACCGGGATGGTGACGCGGGACGCGTATGGTAGCGCAGCCTCGCCGGCGGCGCGTGGTGCCCGCCGGCCTGCACGCCCGCGTGCGCGGCGGGCTCAGGCGAGGCGGTCCGTCAGCTGGCGGGCGGCGGCCATGTCGTCGAGATCGACCTCCACGCGGAAGCCCTTGCCGTGCGGCTTCACCCGCACGTCGAGGCCGAGCGACACCGAGAGCTCGTCGGAGAGCTCCTCCGCCGCAGCGACGTGATCGGCGGTCGGCTTCGGCTGCGCTGCGGCCTTCGGCGGCTCGGCTCGCGGACCGTCGCCCCCAGGGCGGGCGCGGCGCTCCACCTCGCGCACGCTCCAGCCGTCCTCCAGCGCCTGGCGGGCGAGGCTGCGGCGGGTCGACTGGTCGGGGGCGAGCAGCAGCGCCCGGCCGTGGCCCTCCGTCAGCGCTCCCTCCTCCAGGAGTTCGATCACCTCGTCGGGTAGGTCGAGCAGGCGGATCAGGTTCGACACCGCCGAACGGCTCCGGCCGACGCGCTGGGCGACCTCCTCGCGAGAGAGCCCGAGCTCCTCGACCAGACCGGCGCACGCGCGGGCCTCCTCGATCGGGGTGAGATCGGCGCGCGCCATGTTCTCGACGAGCGCGGCCTCGAGCGTCTCCGCGTTCGTCCGCTCGCGGATGATGGCCGGGATCGTCTCCTGACCGGCCATCTGCGCGGCCCGCCACCGGCGCTCGCCGGCCACGATCTCGTATCGCCCGCCCGGACGGGGGCGCACGAGGACGGGCTGCAGCAGACCCTGGGCCGTGATCGAATCCGCCAGGGCCTGGAGGTCGTCGGGATCGAACCGGCGGCGCGGCTGATCGGGGTTGGGTGCGATGAGCGGGACCGGGAGCTCACGCAGCTCCGCGCTCGTCGGGGCTGCGCCGCCGCCCGGCGCGGGCGAGGCGGCCAGGATGGCCTCCAGGCCGCGCCCGATCCCGCGGCTCTTGCCGCCCGCGGGCTTGCTCTTCGGAGCACTACCCGGGCCGCCGCCGAGGCCGCCCTTGCGCTTTGCGTTCGACGGTTCAGGCACGGGCCGCAAGCTCCTCTGCAAGCTGCACGTACGCCTCGGCGCCGGTGGACCGGGCGTCGTACTGGGTGATCGGAAGTCCGTAGCTCGGGGCCTCGCTGAGGCGCACGTTCCGGGGGATCACCGTGTCGAAGACGAGCGACGGGAAATGCTTGCGCACCTCAGCTTCGACGTCGTGCGACAGGCGGGTCCGCGGATCCCACATCGTGATGACGAGGCCCTCGATCGCGAGTTCCGGGTTCAGCTGCTTCTGCACCAGGGCCAGCGTCTCCAGCAGCGACCCCAGACCCTCGAGCGCGAAGTACTCGGCCTGCACCGGCACGATCACCCGGTCTGCCGCGCCGAGCGCGTTCAGCGTCAGCGGGCCGATCGACGGCGGGCAGTCCAGGAAGATGAACTGGGCCTCGCTGCGCAGCTCGGCGAGCGCGTCACGTAGCAGGTGGTCGGAGTTCTCCAGGCGCGGCAGCTCGACGTTCGCCGCAGCCAGATCTGCGTGGCCGGGCAGCACGCGCAGGTTCGGGATGTCGGTATCTCGCAGAGCGTCCGTGGCCGATACCTCGCCCGCCAGCACGTCGTACAGCGAGGGCTGCTCATCCTTCGGAAGACCCAACGCCACGGTCGCGTTCGCCTGCGGATCGGCGTCGATCACGATCGACTTGGCGCCGGCTTCGGCGAGGCTCGCCGCGAGACTGACGGCGGTGGTCGTCTTCCCGACGCCACCCTTCTGGTTCGCAAGGGCGTAGATGGCCACGGTTCGAGCCTAGAGAGGATGTGGAGGTCGCGCATTCCGATGCGCGCCGTCGTCACCGCTTCTTGCGTGTTTCGCGGCACTGCGTGCGCAAGTTGGTACAGAGGCGGGGCCCGGGGTTGACGGGCGCGTGCGCGACGTGCCGCCTGCGTCGCGCGCTCGCCACTCGCGGAGCGAGGCCGTCTGCGGCGGGCCGCCTGGGGTCGCCCCGGGGCGGACGGTCGCACCGCAGAGCCGGCGTCGCGTTTCACGTGAAACACCCCTTGCACCGCCGATGGCTCGCCCGGGCCGCCGAGCCGGTGTCGTCGACCGGCCGCCGCGCTTCCAGATCTCCGCACGCGGGCGCGGCGGCGCTGACACACATCGAGAGCGCGCCCCAGCGACGTACCCGCTCGCCGCGACGACCGAGATGCGGGGTCCCGCGGTCTCTGGTGAGGACGGGCGGGGCCGCGGCGACGGGGCGAGCGGCCGGTGGCGCGGCGATGGGCACGGGGCCAGCGCGACCGGCCCGCCTCCGCAGGCGAACGCTCGCCGCCCGATCCTGGCCGCGCCCGAGGCGCGGCGCGAGGCCAGCGAGACCGCTCGGCCCCCGCAACGCGAAGGGCGCGAGACCTGGTCGTGGCGGAGCCCGACGCGAGGCGCGAGGCCAGCGCGACCGCTCGGTCTCGCGGGCGACGGGGCCTGCCGGCCGATCCTGGCCGCGCCCGAGGCGCGGCGCGAGGGGAGCGCGACCGGCCGGCCCGGCAGGCCGAAGGGCCCGCGACCTGGTCGCGAAGGGTCCGATGCGGGACCCGACGCCGGCCGCGCAAAGAGTCCGGCCAACGATGTCCACCGATCACCGCTCGCGCCCACGGCGGCACGAAGCGCCGCCGGTCCCGACGGCGCCGCCGCACCGACCGAGACCGGGAGCGACCCGGACGGAACCCGGGCGGCGCGCACCTCCCTCGCATCGGAGGCTCGCCGTCCGCGGGCGGCGTGTCCGTTCGCTGAGCACACCCGCGGCGCGGCCCGTTTCACGTGAAACGGCGTCGGTCAGCTTGCGCTGAGCGCTAGGGTCCGCGCCGACATGATGTCCCTCACCAACCGTCCCCTCCCCACTCTCTCCTGCGGCGAACTCGTCATCCGTCCCTCGCGGGCCGCCGACGTTGCCCCGGTCACCGAACTCCTCCGGCACCCTGCGGTCGCGGAATGGTGGGGCGAGAACACGCCCGCGTCGGTTGCGGAGGAACTGGTCGGTGCGTTCACGATCGAGGTCGCCGGACAGGTCGCCGGGACCCTCCATTGCCACGAGGAGCGCGAGCCGACATACCCGTCGGTGGCGTTCGACATCGCGCTCGATTCCGCGCTGCACGGCCGAGGCCTCGGCCGCCGAGTGCTACGGATGGCGATCGACGAGTTTGCCCGGCGCGGCCACCACCGCTTCACCATCGACCCTGCCGTGGCGAACCAGGCAGCCATCTCGTGCTACCGCGCAGTCGGCTTCAAGCCTGTCGGCATCCTGCGTTCGTGCGAGCGTGCTCCCGATGGCTCGTGGCGCGACGGCCTGCTGATGGATCTCCTCAGTTGGGAGCTGGACGAGCGGCCCGCGCTCGCCGAGTAGCGCCACCCACGGCAGCGCCGTCACGAGTGGGCCGCGTCGAGCGAGCGACGTGCGACGAACCAGCCATCCAGGATCGGCGCACCCCACGTGCGGGGGTGCGCGCGGCATCGACCCCCTGCCCACCCGCTCCTCGGGCGCTCGTTCCGGACTCCGCCAAGCCCACAGCGCCAGGTCCCGGTCTCACTCCCCAGGCTGCCGGCGCCGCCGAACGCCGGCCGTTCGCCCGCGACCGGACGCCTGCAGAAGTCGTCGGCACGACGGATCTAGCTTGCAGGTCCCCACGAGGAGGACCCCATGACGCAGAACTCCGCTGACGATCCGCGCAGCGACGACCTCGAGCACGAGGTCGGGCCGAGCGACACCGACCACGACGCAGGCCAGGACCCTGAACGCGATTCCGCGCCCGCCCGCGCGACGCCGTCCGAAGATGACAAGCGCAAGGGCCTGATGACCGATCGTCCGCCCCAGCAGGAGCCGGGTGGCGACGTACCGCCGCCTTCCTGACGCCCTTGGTCGGACCCTCGTTTCACGTGAAACGGGGTGGTCCGGCAGCCGCGATCCGCGGGGCGTCCTGGCTCCGCTATCGCGCCAGCACGTAGCCGCTCATGCGGGGACTGCGGTCATCCCTCCGCCCCGAGCTAGGGTGAACCGGTGCCGTTCATGTTCGATCTCGAGCTCCCCGGCCTCACTCCCGCGGGCGGCCGCGCCCTCGAACAGGCCGTGGCCGACGCCGGCGCTTGGCCCGTGCGGTTCGAACCAGGCCGGGAGGAACAGCGATGGTTCGGGATCCGCAAGGCCTATCCGTCGGTGCTGGAGATCCTCACCGAGGATGGCCGTGGGCACATCCTGGTCGATCCGAGCGACTGGAACGAGGATGCGTGGGTGTTCCGCCCGGATGCCGTACCGCGCCTCGCCCGACTCGTCGAACTGCTGGCCGATCACGCGCCGGAGGGGTACGTCTTCCGAGCCACGTGGTCGGGCTCGCCCATCGACCGCTCTGAGGAACTCGCCGCAGTCGACCTTGCCGAGCGTGTGAGGAGCGAGGCCGTCAACGATCACACGCGCTACTTCGTCGGCGTGGATCCGCGACTGGTCGAGTCGGCGCGCCGTCATCCGCACCCCGGGCGACACTGAACGTCCACCCCCGGACCGGAGTTCTCCGTGCACGCATTCCGCGCCGCCGTCGAGGCGAAGTCGATCGAGGCCATGTCGGCCACGCTGGCCGACGACGTGACCTTCCTCAGTCCCGTCGCGTTCGCTCCCTACCGTGGCCGCGAGCTCGTCACCGCGATCCTCGGCCGAGTCCTCGTGGTGCTCGAAGACTTCACGTACGTGCGCGAGATCGGAGCTGGTGGCGACGACGGTCTGGTGCTCGTGTTCACGGCCACGACCGACGGCAAGCAGGTCCACGGCGCGGACTTCCTCAGCTTCGACGCCGACGGCCGGATCTCCGAGCTTGCGGTCATGCTCCGACCACTCTCCGCAGGACAAGCGGTGGCGGCGCGCATGGCGGTCGAGTTCGACGCCGTGAAGGCCGAACTCGGTCTCTGAGCGGGCCGCTTCGAACGCAGGCCGACCGGACTCAACCTCCCTGCGTCCCCGGCCGATGGAGCGTCACCGATGAACCGCCTCTTCGAACTCTGGGACCGCGCGGATGGCCAGTTCCCGCACCTCACCTACGTGCTGGCGGGCCTACCGCCGGAGGCGCAGTCGTGGCCATGGCACATCTCGTGGCTGGAGCCGGTGCGCCTGCGCAAGTTCGGCGTGGACGTGCGGCAGTACGTGGACGCCGAGCGCCACACCGCCACCGGCTGGCCCGCGCTCTGGTCCGATCTGGAGACCCTCGCCACCGGCACCCTCCAGATCCTGGAGGGCCTGATCGTGGTCCCGTACGCCGGCGCGACACCACCGCGCATCACCGACCCCGACCTCTCGATCCTCTCGAGCTCTGCCGTCGCCCTCGGCGTGGTCGATGCGAACTACTGGAACCTCTGGATCCCCGACACCTGGGTGCCGCACGTCCAGGCCTCCTTCGCCGATCTGCGCGAAGTGACGCCCGGCCAGGGGCCCCTGACGAGTTAACCCGGAGCACGGCCGTGCAGCTCCTCGAGCTCTGGGGAGCCTCCGCGCACTCCGACCGGTTCGCCCACCTCACAGATGTGCTGGCCGGCCTGCCGCCAGCGGCACAAGGGCTTCCGTGGCACATCGCCTGGCTCGAGCCGATCGGGTTCGAGGACCCGGGCGTCGATCTGAGCCGCTTCTACGCTGACGACCCCGAGACCGACGGCTGGCCGACCTCTTGGGCGGAGCTCACTCACCTCGCGGCGAACACGGTCCAGATCCCGGACGGCCTGATCTTGGCGCCACACCCGGGCGCCGAACCGCCTCGATTCGCCAACGAAGACGAGGCGATCCTGGCAGGTTCGGCCGCCGCCCTGGCCGCCTTCGATTCGACGTTCTGGAATCTCTGGGTGCCGGACGACTGGGTCCCCCACCTCGAGGCGAGATTCATCGACCTGCGGCCCGCGATCCCGGGGAAGCAGCCCCTGACCACCTAACTCGTTGGCAAGACCAACGACTAGGGCGCAACAAGCCACTTGCCACGTGTGTCGCCGTCTGAGGCCCATAGAGGCGATCTGACGAATTTTGCTCCACTTCGCGCAGCGCAAGATCGGCTCACGAAATCCGCCCCTCCAGCCCCCGTATCGGCCAACCGCGCCCGCCGCCAGCCAGCGGCGGCGAGTCAACGCCCCCCACGACCCCCGGTCACCCGACCCGCCGACCGAACAACCGGGCCGAACCCGAGTCGGCGACAGGTGAGCAACGTCGCCCACGACGCTCCCGACAAGGACACCGACGCGACCAACGTCGGTCACGCCCAAGTCGGTGACGAGCGAGCCGCCAGGCGAGCAACGTCGACGACCCAGATCGCACCCCTCACCAACTCGGCCCCAACCAATCCGAGCGCAGGCCATCAGTACCGCGAAGACCAAACCGGCGCCATCCGACGTGACGCAGAACAACGGCGGCGGCGACCGCCAGGGAAGGGCGGGGGTGGTCCCTCGATCGCGAGTCCCGCAGCGCGTGGGCATTAGGGAGCGCTAGCGAGCAATGCACATGCGCGAGGACTGTCTGAGCAGGCGAGGGACCACCCCCGCCCGACCGCGACCAACCGCCGCGACCCAAACACACCTCGCCGAAAACCCAGGTGACGAGACACCCGGCCGCCGGCCGCGAACTCAGCCCCGCCGAGTCGTCCCCAACGGCTTCTTCTTCGCCATTCCCTCACGCCGAGGAAACCGCTCCGGCGTCTCCGCCACCTTCTTGGCGATGACGAGCCGCCGATCGCGAGCGCCAACGAACGGCTCGACGTCGCGAATCTCCGTGATCTCGAGCCCGAGCACCTCAGCCGCCACGTACCCACCGTTCCGCTCTTCGTCACTGAGCGCGCCTTTCCAGGCGACGGCGTAGCCGCCGATCCTCAGGAGCGGCGCGGAGTACTCGAGCACCACGTCGAGGGTCGCGAGGGCGCGACTGGTGATGAGGTCGTGGGCGCCGATGCCATCAGGCCAGCCCTCGGCGCGGGCGGTGACGATGCTGCAGCGGCTGCCGAGGTCGCACGCCTCGATGGCGCGACCGAGGAAGGTCGTGCGGCGGGAGACGGATTCGACGAGCGCCATCTGCAGGCTGGGCAGCGCGATGGCGAGCGGCAGCGCCGGAATGCCCGCGCCGGTGCCGAGGTCGGCGGCGCGGGTCGCGTTCCGGATCTCGGGGAGCTCGAGGGCGACCCAGGAGTCGGCGAGGTGCTGGTCGACCGCCTCGACGGGATCGGTGACGCGGGTCGAGGCGAGCTCGTCCTGATCCCACATGGCGAGGAGCGTGCGGGCGTGGGCGACCGTCGCCTCGCCGAGTGCGAAGCGACCGGTGAGTTCAGCGAGCCGCGCCTCTGCGCCGCGGCTCACGGTCACTGGCTGGCGCCGTCGGGGACCTTGTCGAGCGGGGCGATGACCGCGTGCCGATCGGGCTCGACGCCTTCGGAGTAGCTGCCGACGCCGTCGATGTCGCGGACCATCTCGTGGACGTGGCGACGCTCGGAGGAGGTCATGGGCTCGAGGGCGGTGGGTTCGTCGCGCTGGAGGGCGCGGGCGACGAGGCGGTGCACCTGGGCCTCGATGGCCTCGCGGCGCCGCTCGCGGTAGCCCTCGGCGTCGACGATCACGCGCAGGCGGACCTCGTGGTCGAGGGCGATGCGCTGGGCGAGGTGCTGGAGCGCCTCGAGCGTCTGGCCGTGGCGGCCGATGAGGAGTCCGAGGTCCTGGCCCTGAACGGCGATGTGGAGCTCGTCGCCGCGCTGCTCGGCGACGACGTCCTCCTGGATGTCGAGGCAGCGGGCGACGCCCTCGACGAGGGTGCGGACGGCTTCGATACCGGCCGGATCGGCCGGGTCGCTGCTGGGAGCGTTGCTCCGGATCTGCTCGGTCATCGACGCTTCCCTGTGCGCTTGCGCTTGGTCGGACGCTCCGACGGACTGACCTTACCCGCGAGCTCTGCCGCTTCGAGGACCACGTCCGCCACCATCCCAGCCGGAGTCTCGTCCGTGGTGACTCCGGGCGCGCCGTAGATGCGGCGCAGGGTGACCTGCTGGAAGACCGTGTAGAGGTTGGTCGTGATCCAGTAGACGAGGAGGCCGGCCGGAAAGGCGAGGATGAACGGCACGAAGAGGAAGGGCAGCGCGTAGAAGATGTTGCGCTGCATGCCGGTGACGGTGGACGGCATCAGCAGCGTGGAGAGCAGCTGCGAGCCGACGTAGGCGACGAGCAGGATGATCAGGATCGAGCCGGTCGCCTTGTCGGTGAGGTCCGGGATGAACAGGAACTTGCCGGAGCCCGGGATCACCTTGTCGCAGGTGATGTTGATCAGCTGATCGTGGCTCTCGATGACCTTGCGGCCGATCGGGTCGCAGATGTCGACCTTCAGGTCCTTGCGGAGCATGTAGAAGAGCGAGATGAAGACCGGTGCCTGGAACAGCAGGGGCAGGCAGCCGGCGGCGGGGTTCACGCCCGACTCGCTCATCAGCTTGCGCTGCTCCTCGGCCAGCTTCGGACGGTCGTCCTTGTACTTCTCCTGCAGCTCCTTGATCTTCGGGCCGAGCGCCGCCATGCCCTTCATGGAGCGGTACTGGACGATCGCGAGCGGCAGCAGGAGCGTGCGGATGATCAGCGTGAGGCCGATGATCGCGAGGCCCCAGGAGCCGAAGACGGAGTGGAGGCCCTTGAGGAACGTCTCGAAGACGTCGATCAGGGGCTGCAGCATGTTGGCGACGACGAGCATGTGTCGATTCAGTCGATGGGGGCGCGCTTGAGGCGGGCGGAGAGCGGAAAGAGACGTTGGTCCTCAGGCCGATCGATGCCTTGGCCCCCGAGGGGATTGCACCGTGCGACCCGCCAGGCGGCGAGTACCAGTCCGCGGAGTATGCCGAACTGGTCGATCGCTTGGACGGCATAGCTCGAGCACGACGGCTCGTACCGACAGTGGGCGCCGAGTCCTGGGGAGAGCCAGCGCTTGTAGCCGAGGATCGGCGCGACCACGATCCGGCGGGCGAGCGGGCGCCTGGTGCCGGGCTCCGGCGAGCCGAACGCCTCGTGCGCGCACGTGTGCGCGTGGGCGCGGGTGTCAGGCTGCGTCGCCATCACTCGCCTCGGGCGCGGACTGGCTCGCGGCGGCAGGATCGACCGGTGCGTCGGCCTCGTCGGAACCGGCCCACGCGGTCGTGCGCTTGAGCAGGCTGCGGAGCTCGCGCTCCACTCCGGCCTGGCCCTCGCGGTCGTCGAGCGCGACGGAGTCGACGCGGGCGGTGATCACGAGATCGCTGCCGGCGGCGAGTTCGGGCTCGATCGCGGCGACGGACTCACGCAGCACCCGCTTGATGCGGTTGCGCGTGACGGCGTCGCCGACCTTCTTGCTCACGGAGAGCCCCACGCGCGGCGGATCGAGCGATGCCTCGCGGGGAAAGACGTGCACGACGAACTCGCGTCCACCGGTCGAACGACCTTGACGGTAGACGCGGTCGAAGTCACCGCTGCGCGACAGGCGTCCGCGCTTGCGGCGTGCACCGGCTCCGGTACGCGGAGCGGGCACGATGCGTCAGACGGTCAGGCGCTTGCGGCCCTTGTCGCGACGGCGCTTGAGGATGAGCTGGCCACCCTTGGTGCTCATGCGCTGACGAAAGCCGTGGGTGCGGACGCGCTTGCGCTTCTTCGGTTGATACGTGCGCTTCATGGGTCAACCAGAGTAGAGCACTCGCGCGTAGCGCGCGCCCCGGCGGAACCCGGGAGCGGCCACACGGGCACTCCGGCACCGGTTTTTCGCGCGCCTAGCGGGCTCAGTGGGCGCCTGGAGGGGCCGCGGCCACGGGCCGCTGATAGGTTCAGCCACTCTCCGCGTGCGTGGGTTCCACGCCGCGCCATCTGCCTTGCTCCGTGCCCGCTCCGATGGGTGCTCCTGCATGCTCCAACCGCCTGCCCACAACCCGTTCGTCGATCCCGCCGCAGCCTGGCGGCTGATCCTCGACCGGCTGCGCGGGCACGTCGACGAGACGACGCTGGAGCTGTGGCTCGAACCGCTGCACGCCGTCGCCCATCAGGACGACACGCTGCTCCTCGCCGGTCCGCCGCACCTCGTCCGCTGGGCCCGCGATCGCTGCACGCCGCTGCTGACCGACGTCGCTGTGCAGTGCGGCGTCGCCCGCACGATCGCCTGGATCGAGGCCAGCGCCCACGATCTCGCGTCACCGGCACCGACCCACCACGCCGGAGATCGGCGCGCGCCCGCGCGCCCGCACGAGGGAGCGCTCCCCGGCCAGCCGCACACCGACCCCGCCGAACAGCCGCTCGAGGTGGGCGACCCGATCGACCCCGAGCTCACCTTCGAGTCGTTCGTCATCGGCCACTCCAACCGCCTCGCGCACGGCGCCGCCCTGCAGGTCGGCGAGCTGCCCGGCGCGGCCTTCAACCCGCTCCTCGTCTGCGGGCCGCCCGGCACCGGCAAGACGCACCTGCTCCACGCCATCGCGAACTACGTCGCCGCCACGGCCCCGCACCTGAACGTGCACCTCTGCACGAGCGAGCGGTTCGTCACCGACTTCACCGGCGCCCTGCGCACGCGCCGCATCGGCGACTTCAAGCAGCAGCTGCGCGGCGTCGACGTGCTGCTCGTCGACGACGTCCAGTTCCTCGCCGGCAAGGACCGGTCGGAAGAGGAGTTCTTCCACACCTTCAACACGCTCGAGCGCGCCGGCGCCCAGCTCGTCCTCACGAGCGACCAGCCGCCGATGGAGCTCGGCACGCTCAGCGAGCGCCTCCGCGCGCGATTCGCGAGCGGCCTCGTCGTCGAGGTGGAACGGCCCGACGACGCGCTTCGCCGGACCTACGTGGCCCGTCGCGCCGCCCAGGAGCTCGACGCGCCGGCCGAGCGCGCGAACCTCTCGCACCTGGCCGACCGCGTCACCGATGGCATCCGTACCCTCGAGGGCGCGATCCTCTCGACCATCGCCTACCGCCGGCTCACCGGCCGCGAGCTCGACCAGGCCCTCGTCGACGACGTCCTGCGCCGGCTGTACCCCCAGAAGCCGACCGGCCAGCGCGAGCGGCCCACGATCCGCCGCGTCCAGGATGTCGTGTGCGCCGCGTTCGAGATCGACCACGACACCCTCGTGGGGCCGGGCCGCGCCGCCGCGATCTCCTGGCCGCGCCAGATCGCGATGTACCTCGCCCGCACCCACACCGAGGCCTCCCTCCCCGCGATCGCCCGTGCGTTCAACCGTCGCGACCACACGACCGTCATGCACGCGGTCAGCCGGATCACCGAGCAGATCGACCGCGACGCAGATGTCCACAGCAAGATCAGCAAGCTCGTGGACGAACTCCGGTAACTCCCGGGAACCCACGGGCGCCGGCCCGCGTGGCAGACTCGGGCCGCACGCCGTCCACAGGGCTCCGGCACCGGATCCTCCCGTCGGCGCTCGCCTCGCCGGGATCGTCCACACTTTCCACAGCCCTACTTCTCCTAGAGAAACCAACTCCTCTCCCGTGATCTCGATCAGTTCGCAGACCGCCGACCTCGTCGAGCGCCTCACCTCCGTCTCCCGCGTCGCGAGCGGCCGCAGCGCCATGCAGCCCATCGCCGGCGTGCGCCTCGTCGCCCAGTCGGGGTCGGTCGCGCTCGAGGCCGTCGACTCGGATCTGGCCATCCGCACCGAGCTCCCCGCCACTGTCGGCGGCTCCGGCTCGATCGCGCTCCCGGGCAAGCTCCTCCTCGACGTCGCCCGCGCGCTGCCGTCGCCGACGGTCGAGCTCACGAGCGACGAGACCGGCTTCGTCACCGTCAAGAGCGGTGCCGCGCAGTTCAAGCTCCGCGCCCTGCGCGACGACGACGTTCCGCCGCTGCCGCCGCTCGACGGCGAGAACCCGGTCCAGCTCTCCGCCGGTGCCCTGCGCGACACGATCGCCAAGGTCGAGAAGGCCGCCGCGCGCGACGCGACCCGCCTCATCCTCACGGGCGTGCTCGTGAGCGCGACGGGCGACGAGCTGCGGATGGTCGCCACCGACGCCTACCGCCTGGCCGTCAAGGAGACCAAGCTCGACACCTCCATCGGCGGCGAAGGCCTCGAGGCCACCGTCCCGCACCGCGCGCTCGCCGAGATCGCCCGCGCCACCGTCGCCGACGAGTCCTCGATCGAGCTGCGTCGCCACGAGAGCCGCCTCATCGTCCGCTGGGAGGGCACCACGCTCGTCTCCCGCCTGCTCGACGGTCAGTTCCCGAACTACCGCCAGCTGCTCCAGGAGAACTTCACGAGCGAGATCGAGCTCTCCACGAAGGAGCTGGCCGAGGCGCTGCGCCGCGTCAGCCTGCTCGCCCAGAAGAGCGCCCGCCTCCGCCTCAAGTTCACCGAGGGCGAGCTCCAGATCGCGGCGCAGACGCAGGATGTCGGCGAGGCGACGGAGGCGATCCCCGCCCCGTGGCACGGCGACGACCTCGAGATCGGCTTCAACCCGGACTACCTGCGCTCGGGCCTCGACAACGTCGCCACCGACACCGTCAAGCTCCGCCTCATCAACCCGGTCCGACCGATGGTGCTCGAGACCACCGACGATTCGGCATTCACGTACCTCGTGATGCCCCTGCGCCTCGACGTCTAGTCCGATGCGGCTGTCCGCCCTGCGCGCCGCGCAGCTGCGGACCCATCCACAGGTCGAGCTGCGTCTCGCCGCCGACCTCACGATCGTCGACGGCCCCAACGGCGCGGGCAAGACGAACCTGCTCGAGGCGATCGTCCTGGCCGCGACCGGCCGCAGCTGGCGGACCCGCACGGATCGCGAGCTCGTGCGCCACGGCGAGGATGCCGGCCGCGCCGCCCTGCGCTTCACCGACGAGCTCGAGATCGCGCACGAGCTGAGCCTCACCGTCCACCGCGGCAACGCCGACCGCCTCCACGTGCTCGACGGTTCGCGCGTGGAGGTCACCTCGCCGCGTCCCCAGGTCGTGGTGTTCGCGCCCGATCGGCTGGCGCTCGTGCAAGGTTCTCCACAGGGTCGCCGCGGACATGTGGATCAACTCGTCGCAGGCCTCTGGCCCGGCCGGTCCGCCGCCCGCGCCGAGTACTCCCGCGCGCTCGGCCAGCGCAACGCCCTGCTGCACCGTCCCGGGGCCCCGGCGATGGACGCATGGGAGCACGAGCTGGCGCGGCACGGCGTGGCGCTGCGCGAGGCCCGCACCGCGGCCATCGACGCCGTCGCCGACGGATTCGCGGAGATCGCCGCTGATCTCGGCCTCCCCGGCACCCCGTCGCTGGCGTACCGGCCCGCCGATGACTCGACCACGGCCGACGAGCTCGCCACGCTCCTCGCCGAGCGCCGTGACCGTGACCGCGAGCGCGGCTTCACCCAGATCGGACCGCACCGCGACGAGCTCGCGATCCGCCGCGACGACCGGGATCTTCGGGCGTACGGCAGCCAGGGCGAGCAGCGCCTCGCCGTCCTCGCGCTGCTCCTCAGCGAGCGCGCCCTGCTGCACGCAGTCCGTGGCCGCCCGCCCGTCGCGCTCCTCGACGACGTCGGCAGCGAGCTCGATCCCGGTCGACGCCGCCGGCTCGTGGAAGAGGTCTGCCGCTACGGTCAGGTGGTGATCGCGACGACGAGCGCAGAGGAGCTCGGGGCCGTCGACCTCCCCGGCAGCCGGACGCTCGTGCACGTGAGCCCCGTGGACAGCTCCGACGTGCCCACGAGCGCGGTGGAGATCGAGGAGCGCTGAGGCGAGCGGGCCGCCTAGTCCAGTTGACCAACCGGACCAACCGGACTAACTTCGACTCATGCGAGTCGTGAAAGTCCACGAGGCCAAGACCCAGTTCTCGAAGCTGCTGGCCGAGGTCGAGCAGGGCGAGGAGATCATCGTCCAGCGCGGCGACGTCCCCGTGGCGAAGTTGGTGCCGATTCCCCCTGTCGCGGAGCGGAAGCTCGGTGCCTACACCGGGCAGATCTGGATGGCCGACGACTTCGACGAGCTCGGCCCCGAGTGGGACGAGTACATGCGATGACCGGTTGGCTCGTCGACACGCATGTGCTGCTCTGGGCTTGGGGGGATGTCGAACGACTCTCCGAGCCGGCGCGGGCGGTTCTCGCCGATCCTCGCGCGCCGCTGGTAGTGAGCACGGTGACGCTCTGGGAGATCGCGGTGAAGCGCGGGCTCGGCAAGCTCCGCGTTCCGAAGGACTACCCCGCGATGCTCGACGACGGCTTCACGATCTTGCCGGTTCTCGCGCAGCACGCGCACGCCGTTGCCGAACTGCCGACTGATCGCCATCGCGACCCGTTCGATCGCATGCTCGCGGTGCAATCGAAGGTGGAATCGCTCCCGATCATCAGCGCCGACGAGGCGTTCGACCAGTACAAAGTCGCCCGCCTCTGGTGAGTGCGACGATGCGCTGGTGAGGACCTCCCGATGAGCCCGGCCCCGCGCCGCCGCACGCCGCGCACGATGGCCTCGGTGCTGGACGGCGTGATCGCCGACCTCGCGCCGACCGATCCGCTCGCCCGGATCCAGGGCGCCTGGCCGCAGCTCGCCGGCCAGCGTTACGGGTCGATCAGCCGCCCGACGCGCCTGCGCAAGGACGGCACGGTCGTGATCACCTGCGACTCCGGGATGGCCGCCGCCGACCTGCAGATGCACGCCCCCGAGCTCACGGCCCTGATCCGGCAGCACCTCGAGCTCACGGTGGAGCTGCGCTTCGAGGGACCGCGTCGCAGCTGATCCTGCCGCGGCGGCTTCACCCGGACGGCGATCCACATCCGCGCGAACCGTCCAGACCGGCTTTCGCGCGCGCTTTGGTGTCTCTCGCCGGACGAACGCTCTAGCCAGCCAGAGCATCGCCTGAGCGCTCGAACGCCGCAAACGACGTTTCCGCCGTGCGAGGCCGGTAGAATCGCCTGTATGACGGGCGCCGCGCGCCCGCCCCTGACTTCCACCTGCCGCGTGAGCGGCATGGAGACCGCTCACCCATGGCAGACGACACCACCCCCCCGTCGGGATCGCCCGAGGACGACCACGAGCTCGAGCGCCCCGACGCGGCCGCCGAGCCGGCGGGCTCCGGGTCGTACGGCGCCGACGACATCACGGTCCTCGAGGGCCTGGAGGCCGTCCGCCTGCGGCCGGGCATGTACATCGGCTCGACGGGCATCCGCGGCCTGCACCACCTGGTGTGGGAGATCGTCGACAACTCGGTCGACGAGGCCCTCGCCGGCCATGCGACCTCGGTCGACGTGACGATCCACAAGGACAACTCCGTCACGGTGAAGGACGACGGCCGAGGGATCCCGGTCGCGACCATGGAGAAGGAGGGCAAGAGCGCCCTCGAGGTCGTGCTCACCGTGCTCCACGCGGGCGGCAAGTTCGGCGACGGCGGCGGCTACAAGGTGTCCGGCGGCCTGCACGGCGTCGGCTCCTCGGTCGTGAACGCCCTGTCGACCACCCTCGACGCCACGGTCTGCCGCGACGGCTTCGTGCACCGTCAGAGCTACGAGCGCGGCGTCCCGAAGGGCCCGATCACCCAGGGCGAGGCCACGGAGGAGACCGGCACCACCATCTCCTTCGCCCCCGACCCGGAGATCTTCGAGGAGACGGTCTTCGACTGGAACATCCTCGAGACCCGTCTGCGCGAGACCTCCTTCCTCACGAAGGGCCTCAAGATCACCCTCCGCGACGAACGTGGCGAGGGCAAGGAGGCCGTCTTCCACGCCGAGGGCGGCATCGCGGACTTCGTCGCCCACCTCAACTCCGCCAAGGAGACGATGGGCAAGAAGATCGTGTACTTCGAGGGCGAGTCCGACGAGGGCTCGGTCGAGATCGCGATGCAGTGGAACACGACCTACCAGGAGTCGGTCCACTCGTTCGCCAACAACATCAACACCCATGAGGGCGGTTCGCACCTCTCCGGCTTCCGCAGCGCGCTCACCCGCACGCTCAACCGCTACGCGCGTGAGAAGGGCCTGCTGAAGGAGAAGGACGACAACCTCTCCGGCGAGGACATCCGCGAGGGCCTCACCGCCGTCATCTCCGCCAAGCTCGGCAATCCGCAGTTCGAGGGCCAGACGAAGACCAAGCTCGGCAACCCCGGCATGGAGGGCTTCGTCGCGAACATCGTCAACACGAAGCTCGCCGAGTTCTTCGAGGAGAACCCCGCCGACGCCGGCTCCGTGGTCCGCAAGGCCGTCTCCGCCTCCCAGGCCCGCGCCGCGGCCCGCAAGGCGCGCGACCTCACGCGTCGCAAGAGCGCCCTCGAGAACTCCACCCTCCCGGGCAAGCTCGCGGACTGCTCCGTCAAGGACCCGACCCTCGCCGAGCTGTTCATCGTGGAGGGCGACTCCGCAGGTGGCTCCGCCAAGCAGGGCCGCGACCGGACCACCCAGGCGATCCTCCCGCTCCGCGGCAAGATCCTGAACGTCGAGAAGGCCCGCATCGACAAGGTGCTCGGGAACCAGGAGATCCAGGCCCTCATCACGGCCATCGGCACCGGCGTGCGCGACGAGTTCGACATCGAGCGCCTGCGGTACCACAAGATCATCCTCATGACGGACGCCGACGTCGACGGCGCGCACATCCGCACCCTCGCGCTCACGCTGCTGTTCCGCGAGATGCGTCCGCTCATCGAGGCCGGCCACGTGTACATCGCCAAGCCGCCGCTCTACCGCCTCAAGCGCGGCAACCAGACGCGCTACATCGAGCGCCAGAGCGAGCTCGAGGAGATCCT
>JAQIJQ010000035.1:0-39819 GCA_036946195.1 Patulibacter minatonensis
GGCGCATCGAGCCCGATCACCGTGATCGCCGGACCGCTCCAGAGGCGCTGGCCGAGGTCACCGGTCCCGAGCAGCGGAAGGCCGTCGCGGATCGTGCCGAGCTCGCGGAAGGTCTCCTCGGGCATGCCCTCACCGGGCCACGGCTCCCGGCGCAGGCCTTCGACGGCCACGTCGCCGTGCTCGTCGTGGAGGGTGCCGAGGGCGCGGATCAGGGCCAGGAGCGCGTCGGGGGCCGCGCCGCCGAAGAGGCCGGAGTGCTGCCCGCTCTCGAGCGTGCGCAGCTCGACGGTGAGGTTGGCGACGCCGCGCAGTGCCGTCGTGATCGTCGGGATGCCCGGCGCGACCGACCCGGCATCGGCGATCACGAGCGCATCGGCCCTGAACAGCTCGGGATCCTGCGCCGGGTAGGCGAGCAACCCACCGGAGCCCGACTCCTCGTGTCCCTCGATCAGCACCTTGATGCCGACGGGCGGCCGCCCACCCCACGCCCGCAGCGCGCCGACGTGGAGGAGGATGTTCGACTTCGTGTCGCCGCTGCCACGGCCGTAGATCGCGCCGTCGCGCTCGGTCGGCTCGAACGGCGGCGAATCCCAGAGCGACTCGTCGCCGGCGCCGACGACGTCGTAGTGCGAGTACAGGAGCACCGTCGGCGCGCCGGGCGGCGCCGGGATCTCGCCGGTGATGATCGGCGCCGTGCCCGGCAGCTCGAGCCGCGCCGTCGTCACGCCCGCGCTGCGCAGCAGCTCCTCGGTGCGGTCCGCCGCAGCGAGGAGCTCGTCGGTCACGACGCCGGGTGCCGACACCGACGGGATGCGGATGAGCGAGGCAAGGTCGCGGACGAGCTCCGGGAAGAGCTGGCGGACGCGGTCGGCGGTAGACATCGGAGCGGCTCGGATCGGCGTGGGTACGGGACGTGGCCGCGACGCTAGCACCGGCTCGGGCCCGCCCCGCGCCGGCGCCTCGTGGGAGCGCCGGCGCGACGGGTCCGGCCGCGTCCGGCGAACGGGCCGGTGGCGGTCGATACGGTGGGTCCAGGCTCGCCGGAGCCGAGGTCCGCTGCAACGCGGCGCCACCCCCCGAATGCTCGAGGATCCCACCACCCGCCGCCGTTTCCTGCGCCACGCCGGCATGGCCGGTGCGGCCGCCTCGGTGCCGGCGTGGGTGCTCGATGCGTTCCCGGGCGTCGCGGACGCTGCGTCGTTCTGCCCGCACCCGAACCCGATCGTCAACGAGAACCACTGCACCGACCCGTTCTCGTTCTCGGGCGACTTCCAGCTGAGCACCCCGACGAGCATCGTGGCCGGATTCGCGCGGCAGCCGTCGGTGAACGTCGGGCAGTCGATCGACCTCTCGATCTCCGGACCGAACAACTACCTCCCGCCGGCCGGCACCGCCCCACTGGAGACCGTGCAGGTGGACGTGTACCGGCTCGGCTACTACGAGGGGTACGGCGGCCGGAAGGTGTGGTCGAGCGCCGCCGGGATCTCGACCTTCCAGAAGGTCGACGGTGCCGGCACCCCGAGCAACTCGGGGGCGCGACGGCCGGCCCGCCCGGATGTGGCGGCCACGGGCGTGTTCGGCCACGCCGACGACCGCACGGTCGTCACCGTGCCGGGCTCGGCGTTGGGCGTGAGCGGCGTGTACCTGGCCCGCTGCAAGGGCAACTGGGTCGAGTACCCGCCGGGCGTGGATCCCGTGGCGCGGTCCGGCGACTCGCACATCGTGTTCGTGGTGCGCGACGACAACCGCACCCGCGACGTGCTCGTCCTCATCCCGACGAACACGTACCAGGCCTACAACTACTCCACGGGCCGTTCGCTCTACACCGCCGGTTCCAAGCGCAGCCTGAGCGGGTCGATCGTGCCCGCCACCGGGACCGAGCGCGCGGCGAAGGTGAGCCTGGACCGTCCGTTCAGCAACTACATCGCCGACTACGACTGGGTGCTGCGTACCGAGTACCCGGCGATCTGGTGGCTGGAGAAGCACGGGTACGACGTGGCGTACACCGAGGACACCCACCTCACCTACCACCCCGAGCAGCTCCTCCCGGGCCGGTCGAAGGCGCTCATGGTGCTCGGGCACGGCGAGTACTGGACCCAGGGGATGCGCGACGGCGTGGAGGCCGCGCGCGACGCCGGAACGTCGATCTACAACCTCGGCGCGAACACGTGTTACTGGCGGGTGCGGTACGAGACGGCGAACGGCGCGGCGGCCACGGGCATCGCCGATGCGCGCGTGATGGTCTGCTACAAGACGATCGAGGGCGGAGCGAGCGACCTCCACGACCCCGATCAGCGGGCGCCGCTGGCCGGCGGCGATGCGATCGCCTCGTTGGCCGACCCCGTCTCGCCGACCACCACCTGGCGCGATCCCGGCAAGTCGCCCGCGATGGAGCGCCCCGGCACCTGGTCGGCCACGCCCTCCACCTACGCCGGCCCGAACCGGCCGGAGTCGGGGCTGTTCGGCGTGCAGTACGTCGGCGCCGACTCGAACGACAACCGCCCGTTCACCGTGCCCGCCGACAACGGCCGGGGCGAGTTCGCCGGCCACCGCGCCTGGCGCTACTGCGGGATCCCGTCGGGCGGCGTGGAGTTCAGCCGCACGATCGTCGGCTGGGAGTGGGACGGCATCCCGGGCGCGACGCAGCCGTTCACGGCCCGTCCGGCCACGAAGGCCGACACGCCCGGGCTGCAGCGGCTCAGCGAGAGCGACCCGCGCCTGAACGTGCCGAACCCGTCGGTCAACCAGTACGTCACCGATGCCGGCCGGCGCTACTCCGTCGTCGGCGCGGGCGCGCAGCCGCCGCCCGGCGGCACGCCGTTCTCCCACGCCACCACCTACACCGCGCCGAGCGGCGCGCTCGTCTTCTCCTCCGGCACGATCATGTGGAGCTGGGGTCTGGGGCCGCACTTCGTGCATCGCTTCAAGGACACCTACGCCGATCCGCCGATCGACTCGTCCGATCAGCGCATCGCGCAGGCGATGACGAACCTCCTCGCCGACGGCGGCATCTACCCGCTCACCCCGACCGGCCTGCTGTTCGACGGCCCGACCACCGCGCCCACCCAGAGCCCTGCGCCGACCGCGGCCCCGGCGGTGGCCGCCCCCCTGACGGCGGCACCGCTCACCGCTGCCGGCGCACCGACGCCGATCCCGCCGGCCGCCGCCATCCCGACGCTCGCGCTCGCGCTCTCCTCGGGACGGCTGAGCCGCACCGGCAAGCTCACCGCGCGCGTGATCGCCAAGACCGCCGTGCCGCGCGCGATCAGCGGCAAGCTCACGCTCACGGTCGGCAGGACCACGATCGCCTCGGGCTCCTACAAGCTCGCCGCGAACGGCACCAGGTCGGCGGCGGTGAGCCTCAAGCTCACGACGAAGGCGCGCAAGAACCTCGTGAAGGAGGGCCGCTCGAGGCCCCTGGCGAAGGTGACGATCGTCGATGGCGGCAGGACGGTGCGCAACGACTTCACGCGCCTCACGCTCCGGCCGTACAAGGCCGCCAAGAGGAAGTAGCGCCAGCCGACGCCTCGTCGGCTCAGCGGAGCTCGTAGAGCACGAACGCGTGCCCGAGCGTGTACGGCTCGGGGATCTTGTCGGTCTCGCCGAAGCGGCCGATCACGCGGTAGCGGCTGGTGATCGCGCGGTGCAGCGCCACGTTCACGTCGACACCCTGCGCCGTGAAGCCCCACTGCTTGAAGTTCCACACGCCCTCCACCACGTAGCGCGGCGGGGTGTAGCCGGGCACGGGACCGGTCGGCGAGCCGTCGAGCAGGGTGCGGGCGGCGGCGCGGTCGTCCTCCGGGTCGAACAGCACGCCGGGGAGGAACGTCGCGTCGTAGAGCGCCGGGCGCGTGCGCGTGAGGAACAGGAAGCCCGGCTCCTGCGGGAGCGCGAGGAGGCGGTCGCCCGGCTTCACCCGGCGGTTCAACGCGTCGAGCACGCCCTTCACCGCCGCGCCGCCCTGCTCGGCCGCCCTGAAGCTGCCGACCGGCGTCGACACGGGCACCGACTTGTCGCGGTAGAGCCCGAGCACCGCGTGCGCCGAGAGCGAGGCCGCACCGAGCGCGAGCACCACCGTCGCCGCGAGCGCCGGCTGCGCGCCGCCGGCGCGGCGCGCGAGGCGCACGAGGAGGATCGCGACGAGCACGACGACGGGCGGCGCGTAGTACGAGGCGTACACGTCGGTCGAGAAGATCCCGTACGACCTCAGCGAGCAGGCCGATGCGGTCGCGATGAGCGCTCCCGCGGCCACCCAGCCCGGGCCGTCGTCGGCGCGTTCCTGGAGCGGCGGTACGGCGTGGCGCAGCCACGCCACCGCCCCCCACACGAGGACGGCGAGACCCACGGCGGCGAGCGGCGTCATCGCGATGAGCAGGCGCGTGAGATCGGCCTCCACCAGCCGCAGCGGCTCGCCGGCATCGCCACCGACCGCCGCGACCGCGAGCCCGACCACCGCGAGCGCGAGCAGCCCACCGAGCACGCGCGTCGGCTGCAGCCACACGCCCGGTGCCGAGCCGGCGCCGGCGCCGACCGGTGCCTCCACTCCGGCGCGGCGGCGTCCGAGCAGCACCGCCAGCACGCGCAGCGCGATCCAGGTACCGGCGAGGAGCACGGCGCCGCGCACGAGCAGCGTGCCGATCGAGGGCAGGTCGAACGGGTGCTGGTCGTGCTCGAACGTGCCACCCACGGCCCTCAGGAACTCGACGGGCCAGATGTTCTCCCAGAGGAGGCGATGGGTGCCCGCGAGCGAGGCGAGCCAGGCGTACGGCGGGACGGCGACGACGGCCCCGACCCCGACCGCGACGAGCCCGGAGCGCAGCGCCGCCGGGAAGCCGCGCTCGCGCCACACCCCGAACGCCGCGCCGCCGACGGCGGCGATCGCGAAGCCGAGGAACTCGGGGCGTGCGAGCGCGGCGAACCCGACCGCGATGCCGGCGAGCGCGAACCGCTCGTGGCTCAAGGCGAGGAGCACCAGCAGGAGCGCGAGCAGGCCGGTCGTCGCCGCGAACGTGTGGGGCATCGTGAAGTCGAAGAGGCTCCCGCCGAACGCGATCGAGAGCACCATCGCGGCGACTCCGAGCGACGGGAGCGGCGCGAGCCATCGCCGGGCCAGCCGGCGCGAGAGCTCGGTGATGGCGCCGGTGATCGTGAGCCCGAGGGCGACGGCCGTCCACAGCTGCGCACCGAACACCGCGAACGCGGCCGTGAGCGACCCGATGCCGAGCGGTCCGTACCAGTAGCGGACGTCGCGGTAGGGCACGAGCCCGTCGGCCCAGTGCGCCGCGATGGTGAGGTCGAGGCCGACGTCGCTGACCGGGTCGCCCCAGCGCTTCCAGGATGCGGCGACGAGCACCACCACGTAGAGCGCGAGCAGGACCCGTGCCGCGAGAGGCGAGCGGTCGACGGTGCGGAGGGGATCGGGCGCGGCGGTGGCAGCCATCAGCCCGCCACCATCCCAGATCGACCCGCCGTCAGCGTGCGCACGTGGCTCGCAGGGTCCACCCGCCGCCCGTGCGCACGAGCGTGCCACCCTGCGCGCCGACGCGACGCTGCGGGAACGACGGGTCGAGCAGGAGCTTCTCCGGCTCGCTGCCCTGGGCATCCACGAACGTGCCGAACTCCGGCAGCTCCGCGAGCTCCGCCGCAGGCAGGACCTCGCCGCCGCGCCGACCGGTCCACACGGCCACGGCCGCCTGGAGGTTGACGCCGGGCACGACGACCGGCCCACACGGCACGCCCGGCGCGATCACCGCGCGCGCCGCCTCGTACCGCGCCCGCTCGGGGTCGGTGGTGGTGCGGGCGGACCGCAGGAACGGTGCGGCGACGACGAGCAGGACGACCGTGGCCACCGCGAGCCCGGGCACGGCGCGGCGGCCGAGCAGCGCCTGCGCCGCGAAGGTGAGACCGACCGCGACGAGCACCACCGTGAGCGCCGCGAACGGGAGGAGGAAGCGCGAGAAGAGCAGCGTGCCGATCAGCGACTCACCGGCGACGACCGCCACGAGCACCACGGCGACGAGGACGACGACGCCGAGCTGCCCGACCGCCGGGCCGGCCAGCCGCTCGCCGGTGAGCCGCACCCGCAGGCGGCCCATGCCCGGCCCGGGGAGCACGGCCAGCGCCGCGACGAGCAGGCCGAGCACGAGCAGCTCCGGCCCGGGGGCGTGCGCGACGTTGCGAGGGATGCTCACGATGCGCTCCTGCCAACCGGTCGGGATGTCGTTGCCGGCGCGGAACAGCTCAACGACCTCGGTGGTGTGGTGGAGCGAGTACAGGGCGTCGCCGCTGAGGATGAGGTCGCCGAGCGCCCAGATCGCCGGAACGGCGACCACGAGCGCCGCGAGCAGTCGGTCGAGCCCGCCCGCGCGTCGCCAGTGCAGGAAGGCGAGGACGGCGAGCACCACCCATGGTTCCGGGCGCAGCAGCCCGGCGAGGAACAGGAGCAGCCCCGCACCGCGCACGCGCTCGCCGCGCGAGCGCACGAGCAGGAACACCGCCCAGATCACGAGCGCGGCGACGAACACGTCGAGGAACCCGGACCGCGTCGCGTAGAGCAGCTGCTCGCGGGAGGCCATGAGCAGCCCGGCGACGACGGCCGCCCCGGCGCCCGCGATCTCGCGTGCCGTCGCCGCCGCGCCCACCACGAGCGTCCCGGCGCCCAGGTAGGTGAGGGCCGAGAGCGCTCGATCGGCGCTGCTGCCGAATGGTGCGAGGAGCGCGCCGAGCAGATTGCTGAGGAGGTGCGGAGTGGTGGTACCACTGGCCTCGAGCGCCGACAGGTGCACGAGATCCCGCCCCCAGACCACCGACCACAGCGCGTCGATGCCGAGGAACCCCGGGCCGTACGCCAACCAGAGGACACCGGCGATCGCGAATACGCCACCGACGCCCCAGATCGGCCGCAGTGGCGGGCGGTTCGGGCGGGACTCCGGGCGCATCCGACGCGATCATCGCAGACCCCTGGGCGCCCATCCGTCCGCCCCTCTTCCAGATCCCGGTGCACTCGCCGAATGCCTGGAGGAATACGGTCTGAGGCTTGCAGGTCGAGGCGTAGCGAGTGTTATCGTCCGGCTCTGGCCCGACCGGCCACGCCCACCTCCCTGCTCCCAGGCCCCATGTCCCATCCCAACGCACCTCAGTCGCGTCGCACGTTCCTGAAGCGGAGCTCGGCCACGATGGCCGGCACCGCCGTCGCCGGCGGCCTGCCCGCACTCGCGCTCGGCGCCGACGCCGCCTTCGGCGCGACCGCCGCCAACCCGATCGTCGACGAGAACCGCAACACGCCGTCGTCGACGTGGTCGGAGGGCTTCCGCCTCTCCACGCCGTCGACGGAGGTCGGCGGCTACACGCGCCGGCCGTCGGTCAACCTCGGCGAGGACATCGAGCTCGTCGCCTGCGGTCCGTGCCAGTACCTCCCGCCGGAGGGCCCCGCGGAGACGACGTCGGTCGAGGTGTACCGACTGGGCTACTACGGCGGCAAGGGCGGCCGCCTCGTCTGGTCGAGCAACAAGAAGTACTCCACCTGGCAGCTCTTCGACGCCGACGGCAACCCGGCGAACTCGTGGGACGGCGGCGAGGCTCCGCCGATCCAGCCGCAGGACTCGAACACGGGCCTCGGTGGCCGCGCCGGCTGGAAGACCACCCTCACGGTGCCGGGCTCCGCGATCCCGGCCTCGGGCGTCTACCTCATCAAGATGAAGAACACCTGGCAGGAGTTCCCGCCGGGTGTCGCCCCCGTGCCGCGTTCGGGCGAGTCGCACGCGATCGTGATCGTCCGCGACGACAACCGTCCGCGCGACATCCTCGCCGTCCTGCCGACGAACACCTGGCAGGCCTACAACTACTGGGGCGGCCGCTCGCTCTACACCTACAACTCGCGCTACCAGAGCTCCGGCTCGATCGTGCCGGCCACCTCGACGGAGCGCGCGGCGAAGGTGTCGCTCGACCGCCCGTACCTGAACTTCCTCGCGGACTACAACTGGGTGCTGCGCACCGAGTTCCCGTGGATCTGGTGGGCGGAGCAGCAGGGCTACGACATCACGTACACCGACGACGTCGGCCTGCACTTCCACCCCGAGCAGGCGCTCCCGAGCAGCTCGAAGTCGGTCGCGATCCTCGGTCACGGCGAGTACTGGACGACCGAGATCCGCGACGCGATCGAGAACGGCCGCGACGCCGGCACGAACGTCTACAACTTCGGTGCCAACTGCGGCTACTGGCGCGTGCGCTACGAGACCGTGAGCGGTCAGCCCGCCACGAGCGAGGCCGATGCGCGCGTGCTCGTGTGTTACAAGGTCATCGAGGGCGGCGGTTCGGCGAACCTCACCACGAAGGGCCAGGCCGATCCGGGCGTCGCGATCGCCACCACCACCTGGCGCGACCCGGGCAAGGGCTCCGGCATCTACCCGCAGGGCACGGGCGCGGCGACCCCGAACTACCGCGGTCCGAACCGTCCCGAGAGCCGCCTCTTCGGCGTGCAGTACATCGGCGACGACGACAACGGCCGTCACCCGCTCACCGTCCCGGCCGACAACGGCCAAGGCGAGTTCGCCGGCCATAGCGCCTGGCGGTACACGAACCTGCCGAAGAACACCGCGAGCTACGTCGGCGACGGCACGCTCGGCTGGGAGTGGGACGGCATCCCGCCGGAGGACTACTTCTGGGGCGGCCTGCCGGCGACGAAGAACAACGTCGGCCTCAAGCGCCTGACGGAATCCGACCCGCGCCCGACCGGACAGAACAGCCACGTGGTGTACGTGCTCGACGCCGGCCGCAAGTACGGCCCGGCCGGTGCCGGCGCCGAGCCCCCGCCGAACGGCACGGCCTTCGCCCACGCGGTCACCTACACCGCGCCGAGCGGGGCGTTCGTGTTCTCCTCGGGCACGATCCACTGGTCGTGGGGCCTTGGTCCGCACTACGTCGACAACTACAACCAGTCGTACGCCGATCCGGCGACCGACGGGTCGGTCCAGGCGATCCGCCAGGCGACGGCCAACCTGTTCGTCGACGGCGGCATCAAGCCGGCGACGCCGACGGGCGTGGTGATCGAGGGTGTGACCGCGACGCCGACCCCGACGAAGACGCCCACGCCGACCGCGACGCCGAGGCCGACGCCCACCCCCACGCCGACGCCCGCCCCGGGCGCCGACACCGCCGCGCCGGAGATCACGGGCTCGATCCTGAACTCCGGACTCTCGCTGCTCGGGTGGACCTACATCTCCAAGACGACGCGCAAGCTGTCGATCAAGGTGAACTGCCCGACGAGCGAGAAGAGCGGACCGGTGCGGCTCGTCGCGACGCTCAAGGACGGCGTCGGCCAGCTCGGCACGGTCACGGGCAGCGTCGACCCGGGCAAGAGCACGCAGCTCGACCTGATCGTCGGCACCACCGAGTTCAAGCGGATCACGGCCACTACGGCCCTCTCGGTCACGCTCGTCGTCGTCGGCACCGATGCCGTCGGCAACGCGAAGACGGTCACCAACACCCTCAAGCTGCGCGCGAACTGACCCTCGCACGCCACTGAACGCCTGCGACGGGGCGGGGCCGGCAGCACGCCGGTCCCGCCCCGTTCGCGTTCTCGCGGGCGGGGCACCGGCGCAGCCCACCCCACGACGAATCGCGGCCCGTCCGTTCGGACGGGCCGCGATTCGTGGTCGGGACACTGGAGTCTGGAGCGGAGGCCGCGCGCGGGCCCGGTGCGGTGGCCTGGGGAGCGCCGGGAGAGGACCCGGCCCGCGCGTGACGTCCGATCGAGCCGTCCGGGGCGCGTGGGGAGCGCGCGGTCCGGAACGGCGGGGGCCCGCTCCTAGGAGCGGCGGAACGGATCGACGTAGACGTCGTCGACCTGCACCGAGCCCAGCACGGGGGCGATGCGGATCGAAAGGTAGGTGCCCGTGATGAGCGGGATGCCGGAGCCGGTGAGGGCGACCGTGCTCGGCGCCCAGTTCGAGCCGACGCTGATGGTGCCGACCGGGATGGCGGCGAGCAGGCCGTCGGGACCGGTGTAACGGGCCGTGACGAGCGCAAGACCGTAGCCGCGGGGCGCCTTGGCGAAGAAGCGGAGCGTCGGGTACTCGATGCCGGCGCACAGCGGCGCCGAGGTGATGGAGCCGTTGCCGCCGAGCACGACCGAGGAGCGGTCGGCGGGACGGCCGCTCACCCGCCACGGCTCGTTCTCGCTCGCGGTCGTGACCGACCCGGAGGTGGCCCACTGGTTCGCGGCGCCGGGCTCGAACGAGCCGCCGGGCGCCTCGACGTAGTCCGCGCGGTCGTTCCAGCGCGTGAAGGGGTTGGAGGTGGCGCCGGGCGTCAGGCAGGAGGTCTCGGCGCCGCGAGCGACCTTGGCGAGACTTCCGAGCGTGGCTTCACCGAACGTGTCGCCGACCGCGCCGATACCTGCGTTGGCGGCGCTCGGAGCAGCGAGCGCGAGGGCGGCCGCTGCGAGCGACCAGACCGCACGGGTGTGCTTCATTGGGGGACCTTGGGGACGAGGTGGGGAGTGCCGTCGGTCGGGGAACCGGGAGGCGTGGGGTTCCATCGGCAGTGGGCATCCCGGCCTCAAGCCCTCCGGGAGCGGGAATCACCGTTTTCAGGATTCTCAGACCGGCCCCATACCCAAGCCGTCCAGAGCGCGACCGGACGCACGTCAAGAGCGCGGAGGTGACGGTCGAAGACCATGGCAACGCGGCCCCGTCCCCGGGGGCGTCGCGCGGATCGAACCGATGGATCCCCAGGCCGAGTACGCACACCGAGTCCAAGAGGAGCAGTCGAGCAGCACGCCGACGGCCCGCGAGCGCGTCGTCGAGACGATCGCCGGTGCGCTCCTGCTCGGGACGTGCGCCGCGCTCGTCGCCGTCGACGGCGTCCGATCGCCGGATCTCGCGCTCGCGGGCGCGTTCGTCGTCCTCATCGCGCTCTTCTGGCAGGTGACGTTCCGGATCGGTCCGGCGTCCACCATGCCGCTCCAGCTGCTGTTCGTCCCGATGTGGGCGTCGTTCGACCCGGCGCTCCTGCCGTTGATCGTCGCTGCCGGCCAGGTGCTCGGCAACGTGATCTCGTCGATGCGCTCACCGGATCAGCACCACTGGGGCCGCGTCCTCATCGGCATCCCGGACGCGTGGTACGCCGTCGGTCCGGCGGTCGTGCTGGTGGCCTTCGAGCACGACGGGATCGCCCTCGACGACTGGTGGATCTACCTGCTCGCCCTCATCGCCCAGCAGGCCGTCGACGCGATCACCGGCATCGCTCGCTCGCGCGCCACCACGGGCATCAACGTGCGCGACCACCTGGGCGACGTGAGCTGGATCTGGATGGTGGACTCGGCACTGTCGCCGATCGGCTTCGCCGTTGCGCTCTCCATGCCCGCGAGCCCGCTGGTGCTGCTCACGCTGCTGCCGCTCACCGGCCTGCTGCGGCAATTCGCCAAGGAGCGCGACGACCGCATCATGAAGGCGCTCGAGCTCTCCTCCGCCTACCGCGGCACGGCCCAGCTGATGGGCGACGTGCTCGAGGCCGACGATGCCTACACGGGCGGCGAGCACACTCAGGGCGTCGTGGAGCTGTCGCTCGCCGTCGGCGCGGCGATCGGCCTCGGCGCGCGCGAGATGCGCACGCTCGAGTTCGGCGCGCTGCTCCACGACATCGGCAAGCTGCGCGTGCCGAACGAGATCATCAACAAGCCGGGCAAGCTCACCGAGGACGAGTGGGCGATCATCAAGCTGCACCCAGGCTGGGGGCAGGAGATGCTCGACCGCGTCGGCGGCGAGCTCAGCCACGCCGGCGAGGTGGTCCGTGCGCACCACGAGCGCTGGGACGGCGCCGGCTACCCCGACGGCCTGGCCGGCGAGGAGATCCCCGTCGAGGCGCGCATCATCACCGTCTGCGACTCCTACAGCGCGATGACGACCGACCGGTCGTACCGCAAGGGCATGGGGCGCGAGGAGGCGGTCGCCGAGCTGCGCCGCTGCGCCGGCAGCCAGTTCGACCCGCGGCTCGTCGACGCGCTCGAGCAGGTCATCGCCCGCCTCCCCGCGCCGCTGCAGCGGGTCGAGCCGCCGCGCGCGGCCTAGACCCGCGGCCTCGCTCGCTCAAGCGCTCGGACTCGCCGCGGCTCGGTGGCCGACCCACCGGGCCTCGGCCGCCTGGCCGAGCGCGCCTGGGCCGGTCGGGGGACCGATCCCGCGGGGCGCACGCGTTCATACCCGCAACCGTCCACGAACGTCCAACAACGTCCGATGCCCGGTCAAGGCGCCATATACCGGTCCGAAGACAGGAGGGACCAGTTCTGCGGGTCCCGCTTCGTGTGGACGGCCCGCATTCCTCGACATTTCGCCCACCCATGGACCCACTCGCCGAACAGCACCACCAAGAGCGCAAGGAGCGCCTCGCCATGGCCGCGAAGACGCGGCAGTTCACCGTCGCCGCCGTCGCCACGGGCTGCTTCCTCGCCGCCGCCGCCGCATTCGCGGTCCTCGGCGGCCCGATCCAGGCCAACGTGCCGATGCTCATCTGCGCGGTGCTCGCCTACGTCGGCCTCGCGCAGGTCGAGTTCGAGATCGGACCGGTGTCGACGTCCCCGATCCAGGCTCCGTTCGTGATCCTGTGGTTCGCGATCGATCCGCACGCGCTTCCGCTCGTCGCCGGCGGGGCCGAGCTGCTCGGGTACCTCGTCAAAGCGCTGCGCAGCAAGAGCGCGCTCACCCGCATCGCGCGCGGCAGCGTCTTCAACATCGCCGACGCCGGCTACTCGTTCGGCCCGGCGATCGTCCTCTTCGCCCTGGCACCTGCGACGGCGAGCCTCGACCACTGGTGGGTGTACGCCCTCGCCCTCGGCGCCCAGTTCGGCGTCGACTGGCTGAGCACCGGCATCCGCATCCTCCTCAGCCGAGCCAGCGCCGTGCCGGCCAGCCAGTTCCTCTGGACCTGGTCGATCGACGCCGGGCTCGCCCCCCTCGGGCTCACCGCGGCACTCGCCTCGGCCGACCACCCGTGGGTCGCGCTCACGCTCCTCCCCCTCGCCGCGATCCTGGCCCAGTTCGCCAAGGAGCGCGACGAGCGCATCCTCCACGCCGTCGAGCTCTCCTCCGCCTACCGCGGCACGGCCCAGCTGATGGGCGACGTGCTCGAGGCCGATGACGCCTACACCGGCGGCGAGCACACCCAGGGCGTCGTCGGACTCGCGCTCGACCTCGGTCGCGCGATCGAGCTCGACGCCAGGGAGATGCGCAACCTGGAGTTCGGCGCGCTCCTGCACGACATCGGGAAGCTCCGGGTGCCGAACGAGATCATCAACAAGCCCGGCAAGCTCACCGACGAGGAGTGGGCGATCATCAAGCTCCACCCCGCATGGGGCCAGGAGATGCTCGACCGCGTCGGCGGCCAGCTGACGCATGCCGGCGTGATCGTGCGCGCCCACCACGAGCGCTGGGACGGCGGCGGCTACCCCGACGGGCTCGCCGGCGAGGACATTCCGGTTGCGGCGCGGATCATCACGATCTGCGACTCCTACAGCGCGATGACCACCGACCGCTCCTACCGCAAGGGCATGAGCGTGGCCGACGCGCTGGCCGAGCTCGAACGGTGCGCTGGCAGCCAGTTCGACCCGACGCTCGTCGCGCATGCCCGCGAGCTGCTGGCAGGCGCGGAGGCGGCGAAGCCCGTTGCTCCGGCTCCGCTGCGAGTGGTGCCCGCGGCCGGCATCGACGACGCGGACGCGCAGGCGGCGTGAGCATGGGGCGACGCCGACGGCGCCGCCCCATCCCACGAATGCTGGTCAGGCGTCAGATCGACGCCCGGCTCCTCGGAGAGCTAGCCAATCTTGATCGGCATGTCGGGCTCCTCTATCGGACAGGGGGAAACCGACCGCAGCGCGGCCGGCCGGATCCAATGGGTCCCACAGGACGGCACCACCCGTCCCTTCGCGTGAGTCCCACTGGTGGTGGGTGGGGGAAGCTTGGATGAGGCCGGAGCGCGCGCAGCTCATGCGGCGACTCGGGCGGCCTCGGGAGCGACAGCGGCCGGCAGGCGGCGCGCGCTCTGGGAATGGGCGGCGCGGGCCGCGCGGCGCTCGGCGAGCGCCCACACGATCACGACCAGGATCGTCAGCGTGCCCGGCACGGCGAGGGTGAGCCGGAGCGGGGCCACCTCGGCGAGCAGTCCGCCGACGACCATGCCGACGGCGGGCGCCGACGAGTACACGAGCTCGAGCGATGCGGCGCTCTCGAGCGTGCCCACGAGCGGAGACGCCTCGAGCGTGGCGACCGTGAGCGCGGTCAGGAGCATGCCGTTCGCGATGCCGCCGCCGACCGCGACGGCGAGGGCAACGGGCACGGAACTCGAGGCGGCGAGCCCGAGGTAGGACACGCCGACGAGCGTCGTCGAGATGCCGAAGAGCAGCGCGGTGCTGAGCGTGACGAGCCGCGTGTACAGCAGGCCCCCGAGGAACATCCCGCCGCCCCACGCCGCGAGGATCCAGCCGTAGTCGGCGACGCTCCCGCCGAGCACGCGCTCGGTGAACGCGAGCAGCGCGGGTTCGTCCATCGACATCGCGAACACCGCGACGGCGGCGACCGCGATCAGTCGCCAGGCGCGGGCGGCCTCGGCACGGGAGACACCTGAGGGGTCCGCCTCCTCGCCGTTGCCCTCCGGCGCCGATGCGGGCGTCGCGTCGGCAGCGGCGACGGCCAGCTCGCTGGCACCGCGCGTGAGCCAGAGGCCTCCGGCGACGGAGATCAGGGCAGCGGGAGCGATGACGAGCACGGCGTCGCCGGGTGCGAGCACCGACACCAGCAGCGCGCCGACGATCGGGGCGTAGACGCAGGCGAGCGAGAAGACGATGTTGAACGCGGCGCTGGCGCGGCGCAGGTGCTCCCCGGCGCGGTCGGTCAGGAGCACGCGGAGCATGGTGCGCGCCATCGAGGCGCCGAGGCCGGCGAGCGTCGCGCCGACGAAGGTGAGCGGGCCGAGCGGCGCGAGGGCGATCAGCAGCAGGCCCGCGAGCCGCAGCATCCCGCCGGCGACGAGCACCTCTCGGCGCGAACGCTGCTCGAGTCCGAGCACCGAGGCGCCGACGAGCAGCCCTGGCAGGATCTGCTTGCAGGCGAGCATGAGCGCGACGAGCGCCGCGCTCCCGCTGCCGTTCCAGACGAGCACCATGAGCACGACGGCGAGCGCGAGCTCGAGCGTGACGTCGATGGCGTAGACCGCGATGATCGGCCGGACGCCGGGCAGACGAGCCGCCTTCAGCATCCGAGCTCTCCCGGCCCGGCGGTCGCCGCGGAGGACGACTCAGATGACCACCACATCACCACGATGCGAGCAAGGTAGCCGCACGGTCATGGGTCGTCAATCGATTTATGGAGAACCGGTCGACTGGCCTGGGCCGGATGGCCCGACCCCTCCACTGCACCAAGAAGAAGAGCGAGCAAAACGGCACTTTTCGCGGCCGCTTGCAGAACGTTCAGCGAGTCTGGACGTCGCCTTGGCGACCCCCGCGAGTGGCTACCGAACCGGGTGACAGGTGCCCTGGCGCCGTCGTTCGGACCGGAGCCGCGGGCGGCTCGGGTGACGGCGGCCCCTGCTCGCGTTAGTGCGCGGGCCAGTCGGCGCGTGCCCTCGCCGCGCGCTCGCGCAGCGCGGATTCCGGTTCGCCGTCGAGCCCGACCTTCGTGGAGTGCGCGACGAGCCAGCGCGACCCCGGATCGAGCAGCTCGGCGAGCGGGAGCGGCAGGTGCTTGTTGGCGATCGCGAGCGGGCCGCTCGGGCCCCCGAGCGACGCGGCGCGGAAGCCGAAGGCGTAGGCCAGCACCGTGAGGAGGAGGTCTTCGCTGACGATCGTGCGCAGCCGCGGCGTGTAGTCGAGCGTGCCCTCGGCCACGAGCGCCTCCGCATAGGCGCGGGTGAGCACGAGGCAGCCGCCCTGCACGATCGAGCCGGCAGGCCAGCCACCGGCCTCGGCGCGCGCCACCCAGCCGGCGAGCTGGCGGTCGCGCGGCACCTCGCCGGCGAGCACGGCCCGGTGGTAGGCGCGGTCGGTCTCGACGTGGCCGTCGGGGCGCTCGATGAACGAGCCGGCGATGCCGATCGGCACGTCCGCGGAGAGTGCCCGCGCGGCCGAGCCGTCGCCGTCCTCCGGGCCCGTCACCGGCGGGGTGGCCTGCGCGCGCTCGATCGCCTGCGCGATGCCCTCCACCCAGCCCGGGCCGACGGCGAGCGCGTCGGTGTCGAACTTCACGAGGTGGTCGAAGTCGAAGCACCGCAGCGCCCAGGAGACCGCCAGCGAGGTGACCGGCCACAGCCGCGGCGGTCCGCCGCTCGGCACGTGGGTGCGCACCACCAGGGCCTCCGGAACGTGCACCCGGACGGCATCGGCGTGCGCATCGGGCGACCAGTCGTCGGTCACGAGCAGCGCCACCTCACCAGGCGACGAGGCGACGACGCTCTCCCACGCCGCGAGCAGGCCGTCGAGCGCGCCGGGGCCCGCGGGAATCCACACGACGGTGCGCACCCGCCGGCGTTGGCTGACGCCGGCGAGCGCGTCGCGCTGGAGCAGCCCACCCGGCGCGCGCAGCATCTGCCGCGGCAGGCGCCGGCGCCGGTAGAGCGCGGCCGCGATGCGCCCGAGCTCGCTCGCCTTCAGGCGGCGGCGCCAGGCAGCGGTCGCGAGTTCGGGGTTGAAGAGCTCCTCGCCGGAGGGGCGGCGCGGCTCAGTCACCGGACTGCGCGGCATCGGCCTCGGCGTTGCCGCCGCGCCCGGCGCCGAGGAGCACCTGCACCACGCGCGGTGCGAACACGAGCATCCCGCCGGCATAGAGCGCACCGCCGAGGACGAGCGACACGACCGCCTGCAGCAGGCCGTGCAGGCCGAGGCCCGTACTCACCGCCAGGCCGGCACCGAACGCGAGCGCGGCGAGGCCGCCGGCGCGCAGGGTGTCGCCGAGGATCTCCCGCACGACCGCGGGCAGCTGCGGGCCGGCGCCGATCACGACGAGCGCAGCGAACAGCGAGAACGGCGCGACGACCATCGCGGCGATCACGAGGTCGACCCCACCGACGGCAGCGGCACCGAACGTGGCCGCGAGGTGCAGCACGAGCGCGACGGGCGCGAGCAGGTTGACGGTGCGTGCCCTGCCGAGCGCGAAGAGGCCCGGGATCGCGAAGTTGAGCAGCAGTGCGGCGGCGAGCCACGGGCCGAGGAGCAGGATCGCGCGGGCGAGCGAATCGGTCTGCGCATCGCCGAGGGCATCGGGCAGCAGCGCACCCACGACGGGCGTGGCGGCGACGACGCCGGCGGCCAGCACCGGGGCGCTGACGAGCGCGGCGTACCGGTAGCCGTGCGGCACGGTGTCGGCCACCACGGTGTTCCACTCGTCCTGCGCGCCGCGCACCATGTCGGGCGCGCGGCTGATGCCGACGGCGGTGCTCGTGCCGGCGACCAGGTAGCTGGCGAGCAGGTAGGCGTACGAGAGCACGGTGGTCGCTCCCGCGCCGCCCTCTCGGCCGACGACCGCGAGCGTCACCAGGAAGAACGCGTTGATCACGAAGTAGACGACGCTGCGGCCGAGCAGATCACCGGCGGTGTGCACGCATTCGCGCATGAACCGGCCCTTGCCCTCGATCGCGGCGAGCCCGCCGCCGCCCGTGCCGCTGGCGACCTCCTCGCGGCGCACCTTCCAGAGCGCCCAGCCCGACCAGATGCTCGTCACGATCGCCATGGCGAGCATCGACCAGGCCAGCGCGAGCTCACCGTGGCTGCGCACGATCATGAAGGTCAGCAGGCCGGCAAACGCGCCGCCGGCATAGGCACCGGCCACGGGTTCGAACCGGTCCCGCATCCCGAGCAGCGTCGCCGCGCCGGCCGCGCCGAGCTGCAACACCATCGCGAGGCCGAGGATCCGGAGGGCGTTCGTCGCGAGATCGTGAGCGCCGCCCGTCGCGCTCGGGGCGAGCAGCCCGGAGACGGGACCGGCGAGTGGCCCGCACGCGAGGACGATCGGGATCGCGACCATCGCCATCGCGCCGAAGAACCGGAGCATGCCGATCGCGCGGTCGCCGACGAGCAGCGGAACGGAGCTCACGCGCGTGGCCTGCGTGAACACGCCGACCACCTGGTAGACCGCGAACGCGGCGAAGAAGGCGTCCGTCCGGGCCGTCGCGCCGTACTCGCCGAGGTAGAGGACGGCCTGGATCGCCGACGCGCCCGCCATCGCGAGCGTCGAGAGCGCCATGAGGGCACCGGCCCGCGCGGCGCGCGTCGGCGCCTCGGGGACCGAGCTGGGAGCGGCGCTCGTCACGCGGCGCCTCCACCGGTCGCAGCGCGAACGACGGCCTCGTCGGAGCGGCCTGCGAGCAGCGCGTCGAGGTCGTGGGCGGTCTCCTCGGCGAGCTGCACGACGGATTCGCCGTTGAGCAGGCGCGGGTAGATCTGGCTGGCGGAGGCGAGCGCGAGGCCCTCGATCGTCGCGCCGTCGGCGTGCTTCGGGAAGCGGGGTGCCTCGCGCGGGGGCAGGCTGCCGTCGGCGCGCGGCTCGATGAGCGCGTGCACCGGCTCGACGGTCGGCGCGCGCTGCACCGTCCAGTCGATCACGTCGTCGTGGCTGAACGCCGGCGAGAGCTCGCCGACCATCGCGGTGAACCGGTCGTACACCTCCTGGTCGGTGAGGCCGAACGTCTCGGAATCGGCCTCGCAGTAGCGCGGCACGTAGACGAGGCGGTGGCCGCCGGTGTGCTCGGTGCCGACGACGTGGCTCGTCTCGACGATCGTGGTGATGGGCGTCGGATCGACGATGTTCACCGAGTAGTGCTCGGTGAGCGTCTCCTTCACCAGCAGGATCAGGCAGACGACGCCGAGGAACCGCTGCGGGTACGCGTCGAGCAGGTGATGCAGCTCGGGCGGGAGGAGGAACTTCAGCGCGGGCGGCTGGAGGGTCGGGACGACCAGGTCGTAGCGCTCGTCGCCGTGCTCGGTGGTGACGCCGGCGACGTCGCCGCCTTCCATCAGCAGGCCGGTGACGGGCACTCCGGTGCGCACCTTCGCCCCTGCCTGCTCGGCGGCAGCCGCAGCCGCCTCGATCAGGCGCTGGTGGCCGCCGCGCAGGGCACCGAACTCCTCGGCGCCGCCCTTGCCGGATCGCGCCGAGCGCATGCGGCGCGTGCGGCTCCACAGGTAGGTGGCGGGCAGCTCGTCGTGGTGGCCGTCGAAGCGCGAGTCGAGCAGCGGCTTCCAGATCTTCTCCACGACGCGCTTGCCGGAGATCTTGCGCAGCCAGCCCAGGAGCGGTTTGCGCTCGAGGTCGGAGTAGTCGCCGCGCAGCTGGCAGGCGACGACGAACCGCGCCAGGCGCAGGCGGTCGGTGAACCGCAGCGGCGGGAAGCTCAGGAAGTCGCCGATGCCGTTGAAGGGGTACATCTGGCCGCCGGAGAAGAAGCCGACGCCGACGGGCGCGGTGCGCATCTCGTCGGTGAGGCCGAGCTCGTCGACGAGCGCGTGCATGCGGGCGTCCGACGGCACGATGACGTGGTAGAAGCGGTCGATCTCGTAACCGCCGAGCTGGGTGCGGTCGGCCAGGCCGCCGAGGCTCGGGGCGCGCTCGAGCAGCTCCACGTCGTGCCCCATCTGCGCGAGGCGGAGCGTGAGCGTGGTGCCGAGGATCCCGCCGCCGACGACGGCGATCTTCTTCGCCATGCCTAGGCCGCCTTGGTGCCGGAGCGGTCGGCGGTGGCCGCGTCGCCTGCGAGCGCCTGCTCGATCGGCGACTCGTCGGAGAGCGGGGAGATCGGCGGCGGCTGGATGCGGCCGACGAGGTGGGCGGCCATGAGGCGGCCGTACGCGCGCACGGTCGGACCGAGCTGCATCTTGCTCACGCCGCCGCGCTTGGTCCAGTCGTTGACGGTCGGCACCTCGGCGATCGTGGCGCCGGCGTTGTGCAGCTTGAGCAGCAGCTCGACGTTGGCCGCGAAGCCGGGCTCGCGTACGAGGAGGTAGCCGTAGGTGTCGGCGGCGCGGCGCAGCGTGCTCGCGCGGTACACGCGGTAGAGCGAGCTGAGCGTGTGGATGTCGCGCAGGTTGCCGGCCACGCGGAACGCCCCGGAGACGGTCTTGCTCGCCCACAGGCGCCAGCCCTCGACGCCGACGATCTTGCCGCCGGGGGCATAGACCGAGGCCAGCACGATGTCGAAGCCCTGCTCGAACAGCTCGAGCATGCGGGTGAGGTCGTCGAGGTCGCTCGTGCAGTCGGCTTCGAGCGTGACGATCGGGTCGTCGTCCTCGGATTCCTGCAGCGCGGCGCGCAGGCCGGTGTTGATCGCGGTGCCCAGGCCGAGGTTGCGCGGGTGGCGGACGACGCGCAGGTTCATGTCGCCGCGGTGCTCCTCGATCACCTCGATCGTGCGGTCGGTCGAGCCATCCTCCACGATGATCACGCGGGCGCCGAGCGCCTGCACGCGCGGGGCGAGGTCGGCGAAGAGGTTGGCGATGTTGGCCTCTTCGTTGTAGGCCGGGATCACGAAGCGGATCATGGAAGTGGTTCCTACGCGGGCACGGGGTCGGAGGATTCGAGGCTCGGGCGCATCGTGCGGCGCTGAGCGGCGCTCTCGCGGAGGGCGAGGGCGTTCGCGAGGGCGCGGGCGCCGGCGAGCGCGGGCACGGGGGCTGGGCCGCCGTCCCTGATGGCATCGCGGAAGGCTTCGAGCTCGGCGCGCAGCGGCTCCTCCTTCTTGATCGCGAAGCGGATCATCTCGCCCTCGGCGTCGCCGCGCAGCTGCGCGAGCTGGTCCCAGCCGACGGCGATGCCACCCGAGCGCACGAGGAAGAGATCCTGGGTGACCCAGGAGGCGCGCAGCAGACCCTCCTCGCCGATCACGACGAGCTCGCGGCGCTTCTCGGGGGTGAGCCAGTTCACGTCGAGCAGGCCGTGCGGGCCGGCGTCGCCGAAGCGCAGCATGCCGTGGATCATGTCCTCGTGGTGGGAGTGCGCGAACTGCGAGCTCGCGGCCGTGATCTCGGTGATCGACTCGCCGGTCAGCCACTCCATGAGGTCGAGGTCGTGCGTCGCGAGGTCGAGCGCGACGCCCGCGTCCATGATCCGCGTCGGCAGCGGACCGACGCGCGTGGCGTGCACGCGGAACACGCGGCCGAGCGCGCCGTCGGCGAGGAGCTGGCGCAGCTTGCGCGCAGCCGGGTTGAAGCGTTCGACGTGCCCGACGGTGAGGATCTTGCCGGCGCGCTCTGCGGCCGCCGTCATGGCCATGGCCTCGGGCACGGTGGTGGCGATCGGCTTCTCGACGAGGCAGTGGATGCCGGCGTCGAGCGCGGCCGTGGCGACCGTGCCGTGGAGCGAGCTCGGGAGGACGATCGAGACGGCGTCGATGTCGCCGCGGGCGATGAGCGACCGCCAGTCGTCGTGGCGCGCGATCTCGACCGCGGCGGCGCCGACGACCTCCTTGAAGCGCGCAGCGTCGGGCTCGGCGATCGCGATCACCTTCACGCCGTCCAGGCGGCTCCACACGTTGAAGTGGTTCCCGCCCATGCGGCCGAGACCCACGATGCCGATGCGCAAGTCGGTCATGCGACCCAGTTCTCTTCGTCGGGGAGGTTGGAGGTCCCTGCCGTGTTCACCTTGCGGGCGAGGGCGAGGGTGTGCTGCGCGATGCGCTCGCTGGCGTGGCCGTCGCCGAAGATCGGCGGCCGTTCATCGGGGCGCGGGGCGTCGAGGGCGGCGCCGAAGGCGGCGGGGTCGACGCCGACGAGCGTGTTCCAGCCGTGGTCGACGGTGTCGGTCCACTCGGTCTCCTCGCGCAGCGTGATGCACGGGACGCCCCAGAGGTAGGCCTCGCGCTGCACGCCACCGGAGTCGGTCGCGATCGTCCGGGCTCCGCGCTCCAGGCTGAGCATCTCGCGGTAGGTGACCGGCTCGAGCACCTCCACGTTCTCGGGCAGGCGCAGGTCGAACCGCTTCACCGCGCCGGCGGTGCGCGGGTGCAGCGGCCACTTGACGGTCCACGGGCTCTTCGCGAGGCAGTCGAGCACCGACTGCAGGCGAACGGGGTCGTCGGTGTTGTAGTTGCGGTGGATCGTCGCGAGGAGGTAGTCGCCCTCCACGGGCACCACGCTGTCTCGCAGCCCTTCGAGGATGTCGCAGAGCGGGTCGCCCGTCATGAACACCTCGCCGCGCACGCCCTCGGCCTCGAGGTTCTTCACGGCGCCGGGGACGGGTGCGAGCAGGAGATCCGAGCGCTTGTCGGTCTCGATGCGGTTGTGCTCCTCGGGCATGTCGTGCCGGTGGCTGCGCAGGCCGGCCTCGACGTGCACGAGCGGGGTGCCGGTGCGTTCGGCGGCGAGGGCGCCGGCGAGGGTGGCCGACGTGTCGCCGCGGACGAGCACGACGTCGGGCCGGCGCTCGCCGATCAGCGCGATGAGCCGCTCGGTGCCGATGCGCACCTGCTCCTCGGTGGTGCCGGAGCCGACGCCGAGGTTCACATCCGGTTCCGGCATGCCGGTCGACGTGATCTGGTCGCCGCTCATCTTCGCGTCGTAGTGCTGGCCCGTGTGCACGAGGATCTCCGTGCAGTGCTGGCGCAGGACGCGGCTCACCGGGGTGGCCTGGATGATCTCGGGGCGGGCCCCGATGACGGAGAGGACGGTGGCGGCTGAAGCTCTGGTCGGCACGGCTCGAAGTGGGCGTTCGTGGGCGCGGGGAATGGCCGGATAAGGGTCGGGCGGCGAACGCACGGATTCGCCGGCGGGTGGTCATGTGCAGATGACGGGGCCCATCCTCGCGCATCCAAGGCGTTCCTTGCAGCGCTCTGGACCCTCCCCCACCTGCTCGGCGCGGCGTCCAGGAGCTTGAACCCGACCGGACGCCTGTGCCCGACCATCCCACGCCCGGCGGGACACCGCGGCAAGACGACGCTCAGGCGACTTGGCACCGGAAGAGAGGGCAATGCCGTTCCGCGGGTTGGCGGGGCATGCCGACTCCCACGAGGCAGTACGGGTGGCGTACCCGCTCTTGGGATTCGGCATGCCTGCCGGTCGTAAGCCGGCCAGGATCCGCAGCTGCGTCGCCTGCGCGCGGCCTCGGAGCACGGTCGCGCCGTCGGACGCCCAGTGCTCGGCCTCGGCGCCCGAGGCGGCGTCGACGGCCACGCCGCTGCTGAGGGTGAGGTCGGGCTGCTGCTTGGCGAGGTCGCAGAGGCGGGCGGCCTCGTTGACCGGGTCGCCGATCACCGTGTACTCGAAGCGGGCCTCGGTGCCGATGTGGCCGGCGACGGCCTCGCCGAAGGCCACGCCGATCGCGGCGGTGAGCTCGTCGACCTCCACCGCGAGCCGCTCGTGCATCATGCGCGCGGCCTCGAGGGCGGCGCTCGCGGGATCGTCGTGCTCGGCCGGCGCGCCCCACACCGCCAGGGCGGCATCGCCCTCGAACTTGTTGATGAAGCCGCCCGTCGCCTCGACGCACTCGACGACCACCGCGAGGAAGCGGTTGAGCAGGCGCACGACCTCCTCCGGATCCGTCTTCGACGCGAGCGCCGTGGAGCCGACGAGATCGACGAACAGGACGCCGACGTGCCGCAGCTCGCCGCCGAGCCGGATCCCGCCCGCGATGGCGTCGGCGGCGACGGCCGTGCCGACCTGCCGGCCGAACAGGTCCCGCACGCGCTCACGCTCGCGCAGCCCCTCCACCATGGCGTTGAACCCGGCCTGCAGCTCGCCGACCTCGGTCGAGTCCCAGACGGGCAGCTCCACGTCGTAGTCGCCCTGCTCGACGCGGCCGAGCCCGCGGCGGATCGACGCGAGCGGGTGCACGGTCGCATAGGCCGCGAGCAGCGTGACGACCGCGCCGAAGACGAGCCCGATGCCGCACAGCACGACGACCGTCACCGCGAGGCGCTCCTTGTCGAGCGGCGCGTTCGTGAGCGCCGTGATGCCGATGAACAGCAGCCCGAGCACCGGGACGGCCGTGCCGAGCGCCCACGCGAGCACCCAGCGGGAGGTGACGCCGGGAACGCCGCGCCGGCTCACATCGCCCGAGGCCAGGGCCCGCCGGATCACCGGCCGCAGCGCCAGCTCCGCCGCGAGGTAGGAGGCGGTCGACGTGGTGATGCCACCCAGCGCGACCGTCAGCCCGATGCCGAGCGCCAGCAGCGGGTCGAAGAATAGGTTGACGGCCGAGAAGATCACCGTGGCGACGGCCCAGAGCCACAGCTGCACCACCATGATCCGCAGCGGCCCGCGCAGGATCCGCGCGCGCTCGGCGTCGGTCGGGGCGCGGTCCGCGAGCAGCCACTGCCGGGTCCCCTCGCGGCCGTCCTCGATCCGCGCGCGCCCCCACCAGATGCCGATCACGAGCGCGACGAGCGTGTAGCCGCCGGCGAGGCCGAGGTTGACGGCCAGGCTCGAGCCCTGGTCGTAGCCGTCGGGCTTCGGGAGCACGAGCAGCGCGAACACGATCACGACGCCGGCACCGATCGCGTTCGAGAGCGCGGTGACGGTGATCGCCATCGCGCGGACGCGCAGCGCCACGCGCTGCGGCGCCTCGTCCGGGTCGCCGATCAGGAACCGGCTGCCGACGACGCGATCGACGAACGGATCGATCAGTCGTTGGAGGAGCGTGCGATCCATCCGGTTCAGTGTTCCATCGTGGTCGGGTGCGGACTGATCAGCTACGGTTACGTAACCGTAACTTCTTCGTGCCGTCCACCGGACGACCACCCTGAAGTCGGCAAATCGTCCCGTCCTCCTGAGAGGTGGACCATGCTGAGTGCAGTTCGGATGTCTGATTCGCCGTCGATCCCGCCACTCCCCCGTCTCGACCTGCTCGTGCGCGACTCCCAGCGCCTGGCGGAGATCGACGGGCTCGTCCCCGAGGCCCTCGCCTGGCAGCGCTCAGCCGTCGAGCAGCGCGGGGAGATCCGCCGGCGGGCCAAGCGCCTGGCCACGCCCCGCGTGTGGCACGACACGATCGGCGGGCTCGCGTCGTCGGCGTGGCGCGTGGCGACGGCGGCGGCCCCGGAGGCCCCGCTGGCGCTGCTGAGCGCGGCGGCCGAGGCGACGGGCGTCGCGGTCGGTCCGCCGCCGAGCGCGTCGAAGGGCACGATCGAGCGCGCCCAGCGCATCGTGCGCGCCGGCGGCCCGGCCTACATCAAGCTCGGCCAGTTCATCGCGACCGGCGACGGCCTGCTGCCCGACGAGTGGGTGCGCGCGTTCGCATGGTGCCGCGACGAGGCCCCGACGCTGCGCCCTGGCAAGGCCGAGGAGATCGTCTACCGCGAGCTCGGCGAGCGCTCCGACCAGATCCGCTCGATGGAGCGCCTGCCGCTCGCGACCGGCTCCATCGGCCAGGTCCACCGGGGCGTGCTCGTCGACGGCCGCCCGGTGGTGATCAAGGTGCGTCGCCCGCGGCTCGTGAAGCGGATGCGCAGCGACATCGAGACCCTCGCGCTCGTCGCTGCCGCCGCCCACCGCCTGCGCCCCGAGGCCGAGGCAGCGAACCTGCGCGGATTCGTCGAGCTCTTCGCCCAGCTCACGCTCGAGGAGCTCGACTTCCGCATCGAGGCCGCGAACCTCGTCGAGGCGTCGGCGATCCTCGAGGACCTCGGCGCCGACCACGTCCGCGTGCCGCGCCCGATCCCCGGCATGGTGACCGAGCGCGTGCTCGTCATGGAGCTCGTGCCAGGCGTCTCCTACGCGAAGCTGCCGCCGATGGCCGAGCGCAAGGTCGACGGGGAGCGGCTGCTGCGCGTCGGCGTGCAGAGCGTGATCGAGGCGACGCTCGTCCACGGCATCTTCCACGGCGACATGCATGCCGGGAACGTGCTGATCGACGACGACGGCAACTTCTCGCTCGTCGACCTCGGCATCGCCGGCCGCCTCGATGCGCGCGAGCGGGCCGGGCTCGTGAAGTACCTCGTCGGCTTCGCGGCCTCCGACGCGCGGATGCAGATCGAGGCGATGCGCGTGTTCGGGGCGATCGGCCCGAACGTCGACGTCGAGCCGCTGATCGCGCGCCTGCAGGCCGAGCTCGACACGATCGACGACCGGCAGGCCGGCGCCATCACGTTCGAGCGGCTCGGCGACGTGCTCGGCGGCCTGCTGCGGATCCTCGGCAGCGCGGGCGTGCAGATGCCCAAGGACCTCGTCCTGTTCTTCAAGAACCTGCTCTACCTGTCGGGCTTCTCGGCCGCCGTCGCCCCCGACGCCGACCTGTTCGCGCTCATCACGTCGATCCTCGGCGACCTGTTCCAGCGCGAGGACCTCGCGAGCCTGATCGCCTGATCCGTCGGCGTTCTGGCCAACTGCCTCCGCTGGGCCGTCTACAGTCCCGCGGGTGCCACGGGTCCTGCTGACGTTCGAGCCGCCGGACGGCGGGGTCGCCGAGCACGTGCTGCAGCTCGCGCGCGAGCTGCCGTCGCGCGGATTCGACGTGGAGCTCGCCGGCCCGCTGGAGGGCGAGTTCGTCTACGGCCAGCTCGACGCGTCGATCCCCGTCCACCGACTCGACTACCGCCGCGGCTACGGGGATCCGAAGGCCGATGCCCGCGCCGGTCGCCAGCTCGCGCGGCTCGTGAAGGCCGGGGGCTACGACCTCGTGCACGCACACTCCGCGAAGGCCGGTGTGCTGGCCCGCATCGCCCTCGCCGGCCGCCGGCCGCCGGTGTTCTACAGCCCGCACTGCTTTCCGTTCATCGGCGATTTCGGCGCGCCGCGGCGCGTGTTCGCGACGAACGTGGAGCGCCTGCTCGCTCCGGCCACCTCGCGCATCCTGTGCGTCTGCGACGACGAGCGCGAGGAGGGCCGCCGCATCGGCATCCCGAACCGCCGGATGCGGGTGATCCACAACGGCAGCAAGGCGATGCCGGAGGGCACGGAGCCGTCGGCGGAGCTCGAGGCGTTCCGCGGGGACGACGGCGTGCTGATCGGTTCGGTGGCGGTGCTCCGCGAGCAGAAGCGCATCGACGTGCTGATCGACGCCGCCCCGGCGATCCTGGCCGCGGATCCTCGCGCCCGCGTCGCGATCATCGGCAACGGCCCGCTCAACGAGGAGCTGCGCGACCGCGCGACACAGCTCGGGCTGCGCGGCGAGCCGCGCTTTGCCTTCTTCCCGTTCGTGCCGCCGGCGTTCCCGCAGCTCGCGGCGCTCGACGTGTACGTGCTGCCGTCGTCGTGGGAGGCGTTCCCGATCGGCGTGCTCGAGGCGATGGCATGCGGCGTGCCGCAGGTGGCCACCGATGTCGGGGGCACCCGGGAGGCGGTCGTCGACGGGTACGGTCGCGCGGCGAGCCGGCGTGATGCGGACCGCCCGGCCGGCACGGTCGAGGACGAGACCGGCCTGCTCGTGCCGCCCGCTGAACCGCAGGTGCTCGCGCAGGCCGTGCTCGAGCTGGTGCGTGATCCGGCGCGGCGCCAGCGGATGGCCGATGCGTCGCGCGAGCGCCACCGCGAGCACTTCACCCTCGGCGTCATGGCCGACAAGATCGCCGCGGCCTACCGAGACGTGCTCGGCGGCTGAGCGGCCACGCCGCGCCGGCGGCGCTCGCCGTGGGCCCGGCGCCTAGCGGCCCGAGTCGTACGGGTCGGCGTCGAGGATCGAGCGGCCGTCGCGGTCGATCCGCTCGGCGGCGGCGCCGGCCACGACCACGAGCGACGTGATCATCCGCTGCTTCCAGTTCTCACGCACGCGGCGACGCGGCGCGAGCACGGTGACGACCCCCTGCTGCACGCCTCCGACGGTACGGAGGGGGCGGCGGTCCATCGATGCGCTACGTCACGGAGGAACTCCCGTTCCGCGGGGGCATGGCCGGATGTTCGATGGCGCGGGACCGCTCGAGTGGCCCTGGGGCCGGAGCGGGTCGTCAGCCGCTCACGGGGACGAACCGGCCGTGCGCGAGCTGGCGGAGCCGGGCGATGTCCTCGGCTCGGGAGCGCGAGAGCGGCACGGTCGCCGCGATCTCGGCGAGGTAGGCGTTCGTGTCGGCGGCGGTGCGGCGCTGCAGCGAGCCGAGGAGGGTGCCGACGACGACCTGCTCCAGCTCGGCCCCGCTGAAGCCATCGGCGGCGGCGGCGATCGCCGGGAGGTCGAGGGCGGCGGGATCCTGGCGGCGCATTTGCAGGTGGATGCGCAGGATCGACTCGCGCTCGCGGGGCTGCGGCAGGTCGACGAAGAACAGCTCGTCGAAGCGGCCCTTGCGGAGCAGCTCGGGTGGCAGTCCGAAGATGTCGTTGGCGGTCGCGACGAGGAACACGCCCTCCTCGCGCTCGCTCATCCAGGTCAGGAGGGTGCCGAGGATGCGCTGACTCAGGCCACTGTCGGTGCTGTCGCCGCCCCCTTGCGCAAGGGCCTTCTCGATCTCGTCGATCCAGAGCACCGCGGGGCTGAGCGAGTCGGCGACGGCGAGGGCGCGGCGGAGGTTCCTCTCGCTCTCGCCGACGTACTTGTCGTAGATGCGGCCGGCGTCGAGGCGCACGAGCGGCATGTTCCAGGTGCGGGCGATCACCTTCGCGGCGAGCGACTTGCCGCAGCCCTGCACGCCGGTGAGCAGCAGGCCCTTCGGCGCCGGTAGGTTCATCGCCTTGGCCTCGGCGCTGAAGCCGACGCGGGCGCGATCCAGCCACGCGCGCAGGCGGTCGAAGCCGCCGAGATCGGCGGTGTTGTCGTCGGTCGGGAAGTACTCGAGGACGCCGCCGTCGCTGAGGGCGCGGGCTTTCATCGCGGCGATCCGCGGGAGGTCCGCGAGATCCAAGCGCCGATCCTCGACGGCGACGTGCTGCAGCACCTGTCGGGCCTGGCTGAGCGTGAGGCCGCGGAGGGCGGCGACGACTTCGAGGTGGTCGAGCGGGCTGAGCGCGACCTCGGCGCTGCGCTGGAGGGTGAGGGCGGAGGTGACGCCGGCGAGGGTGGCGCGGTACTCCTCGTCGGTCGGCAGGCCGAGCGGGAACGTGGCGACGCTGTGGACGAGCGAGGACGGCAGTTCGGGCTGGGTGCCCAGGAGGATGACGGTGGAGCGTCGACCGGAGCTCGAGAACTCACCGAGTACGTCGCGGAGGGCGCGCACGACGCCGGGCTGGGCGAGCTGAGCGCGGAGGTCGCGCATCACGTAGATCGCCTCGGTGCGCATCTCGTGGATGCCGGCGAGGGCGGCGGCGGCGTCGGCCGTCTGGTACATCGGGGTGCCCTCGCCGCGCTTCACGAGGCCGCGGGTCATCGTCCAGTCGAAGACGGGCAGCCGCAGCTGGTAGCCGACGTCGTCGAGGATCGCGAGCGCGCGGTCCTCCTCGTCGGTCTCGAGCGCGATGGCGGGGGTAGCGCGAGGCGACGAGCGTGACGAGCTCGTGGGCGACGGGCGGAACGGGGATCGTGCCGCCGGGCGCGGGACCTGCGGCGGCGGACGGGCCGCCGAGGGCGACGCCGCGCGCCTGGTCGTACGGCAGCCAGCCTGGGGCGGGGGCGCCGGGAGGCGCAACGGAACGTCCACGGTCCATGGTCGGAACATCGGCCGCGCCGCGCCGCGGGTTGAGCCAGGTGGCGGGGCGTTCGAGACGTTGCGCCAGCTGGTGCGGATTCCGCGCCTACCTGGCGAGGCGATCGCGCCGCACGCTCCGTTCGGTCGGGGCCGGCTCAGGCCTCTGCGCCGGGCCGGCTCCGAGCGGACGGAAGATGCGGGCGAGCGTGCGCTAGGTGGTGCGGATGATCAGCACGGAGCAGGGCGCGTGGTGGCTGATCTTGTTCGGCACGGAGCCGAGGAGGAAGCGCTTGGCCCCGGTCATGCCGCGGTTGCCGACGACGATGAGGTCGGCGCCCTGCTCTTCGGCGACGTCGAGGATGGCGTCGGCCGGGTCGCCCTGACGGGCCCAGATCGTGACGTCGACGCCCTGGGCGCGGATGTCGTCGGCGGTCTGCTGGAGGGTCGCGTCGACGTCCTCGCGCGGATTGACCATCCACTGGACGTCTTCGGGGGCCTGCTTGGCCTCTTGGCGGAGGCGCACGCCGGAGACCGGCTCGTAGGCGGAGACGAGCTCGAGGCGGGCGCCGACGGCGGCCGCGAGCTCGGTGGCCTGACGGACGGCTTCGGTGGCGGTGCCGGAGCCGTCGGTACCGACGACGATGGTCTTGAACGAACTCACCGGCGCATCGTATCCACCCGTGCGGCTCCCGTCGGCAGGGTTCGTGCGCAGGCGCGTTCGCGCCAGACCGGTACCTGCCGTTCCGCCCCTGGAGGCGGTGCTCACCGGACGACCGCGCTTTGGCTGAGCGGTGGCGCGGCGGGTGCGGGCACGGCGCGGGCGCGCGCCGTGCCGCCGCGCTACCAGAGCTTGGTGGCGGCGATGATCATGCCGGCCAGGATGCCGACGACGATGATCGTCTGCGTCCACAGCCAGAGGGGCTTCATCTTCACGCGGCGGAGAGTACCGGGCCGCGGCGAGTGGCGCGGGCGACAGGTCGGCGGAGGGGTCGGGCGGCCGTTCTGTCAACTCGGCGGAGTCGTGGGCTGGAATGCCGTCGCGATGCGGGGGCATCCCAACCCAGCTGCGGGCGGCGCGCACCGCCCAGGCCCGGCGGAGCGCGCGTGGCTACTCGGCGGCTCGGAACACCACGACGAGGGTGCGGACGATGATCCGCAGGTCGAGCGCGAGGGAGAAGTGCTCGATGTAGAAGTTGTCCATCTCGATGCGGTCGGCGAGGGAGGTGCGCCCCCGCAGGCCGTGGATCTGCGCCCAGCCGGTGATGCCGGACTTCACGCGGTGGCGCTCGTCGTAGCGATCGAGCACGTACCGGAAGCGGTCGACGAACTCCGGGCGCTCCGGGCGGGGCCCGACGAGGCTCATCTCGCCGCGGACGACGTTGATCAGCTGCGGCAGCTCATCGAGGGAGCTGCGCCGCAGGAAGGTGCCGATGCGGGTGCGGCGGTCGACGCCCTCCACCCCGCCGGGAGCCATGGCGCCGCGGTCCTCGGTCGCGGCGAGCTCCTCGGGCGTCGGCATCCGCATCGACCGGAACTTGAGGAGGTCGAACTCGCGGCCGTCGAGACCGACGCGACGCTGGCGGAACATCACCGGACCCGGGCTGCTGATCCGCACGCCGAGCGCGACGCAGAGCAGGAGCGGCGCGAGGAGGAACAAGGCGAACGCGGCGACGACCCGGTCGAGGACGGCCTTCACCGCGAACTGCCAGCCCGCGAGGTTCGTGCCACGCAGATGCAGAACGGGCAGGCCACCGATCGGGTCGTAGGCCGCACGGTGGTTCCACAGGTCGAACAGACGCGGCACGAGCGCCACCTCGAGACCCATCTCCTCGCACCGACGCACGAGCTCGACGACGGCACGGTCGGGCGCCGACGAGAACGCGATCACGATCTGCTCCACGCGGTGCTCGGCGACGACGCGGTCGAGATCCTCGAGGCCACCGAGCAGCGGCGCCGGACGACCCCCGACCTCGTCCTCCGGCAGCGGTCGGTCGTCGAGGAAGCCGATGGGCGTGAGACCGTAGTCCGGGGCGCCGGCCAGACGCCGGCCCAGTCTGGCGCCGATCGCTCCGGCGCCGATGATGAGCGTCGGCCGCTGGCCGACGCCACGCAGCAGCTTCGCGCGGTGGTAGAGCCCGAGCGACGCCCGCTGGCCGACCACGAGCACGCTCGCGAGCAGCCAGGCTCCGAGCCACGGACGCGGCACCGGCTCCGTGCCCCCCACGTCGGCCACGGCCAGGCAGATCAGCACCGCGACGCCGAGCCCGCCGACGATCGGCAGCACGTGGTCGAGCGCGGCATCCCGCGGACTCCACCGGTAGGCGCGGCGCACGGCGAGCAGGACCAGACCGACGAACGGGAACGCGAGGGTCGCCACGTCGTCCAGGCCGCGCGGCGGGATGACGAGGTCGAACGCGGCGGACGCGGCGATCGTGAGCGCGAGCAGATCGCTGGCGACGACGATCGGCACCCGCGATCGCGGTCCGCTCCGCGACGGCACCGGCACGAGCGGCGGCGCGGGCTTGTGCGCGCGACGGGGCGGCCGCGCCGGACGCGCCGGCGCGGTGTTCGCGCCGCGTCGGCGGACGGGATCGATGGGGCGGTCGTCGGGCACGTCGAGGTCAGCCACGCGAGCCGGTCGATGGGAAGCGCTCGTCTGCGGCCTGCGGCGAGCCGAGGACCGCCGGGACGCCCAACGTTACTCCCGGCCGCGACGGAGCACGATCGGGGCGAGGTATGGACCGAGCCCGCGCCGATGAGGCCGTGCGGCCCACCGGTCAGCCGGCCGCGGCCGGCGCCGGATCCGGGTCGCTGACGAGCGCGCGCCGGCGATCGAGGAGCTGCTGCAGGACCGTCGCCGGATCGAGCCGCTCGCCGCCCTTCACGCGGGCGTAGAGCTCACGCGGCAGTCCGTCACGCGGGGCGGTGCGGATCGCGCGGCGCAGCCAGCGCTTCGCCTCGCGGTCGTCGCCGTCGGCGGAGAAGATGACGCCGAGCCAGAGCCGCGGCCCCGTCGCCCCACCGTTCTTCTCGTACGCCCGCAGGTACGCCGTGCGCGCCGCGGGGTAGTCGTGGCGCAGGATCGCGAGCTGGCCGAGGAGGCGATCGGCCTCGTCGCCGAACGGATCGAGCGAACGCGCGCGCTCGGCCTTGTCGATCGCGCGCTGCGGCTGGTCGGCGTTGATGACGATGGCCGCGACGCGGTCGCGCTCGGCGATCCACTGCGTGGTCGTCCACACCGCCGCCACGAGCAGCAGCAGCGCCGCCGGCAGCGCGAGCAGGTTCGGGATCGGCAGCGGCCGACCACGCCCGTCCCCACCGCGGACACGGGCGCGTAGCTCCGGCGCGGCGGCGACCACCGTCCCGGCGACGGCCCCGACGATCGCCGTGAACCCGCCGTACTCGAGCAGCCAGTCGACCGACCCGTGGATCAGCCACAGCCCGAACACGCCGGCCCCGGCGACGGCCACCGCGCGGCCGGCCGGGTCGGCGCCGGCGGCGAGCCGGCGGATCGCGACGAGCACCGGCACGATCCACAGCAGCATCAGCACGGCGCCGACGAGCCCGAGCTGGCCGAGCGTGCGGATCTCGAGCGAGTGCGGGTACGCCGGGCTCTCGCCACCCTTTCCGGTGAGGAGGAAGTCCTGGCGGAAGTTGTCGGCGCCGGCGCCCTTCAGCGGCGCCCGCTCGAACTGGTCCCAGCCGACGGTCCAGAACTGCCAGCGGCCCGACGACAGCCCTGCCGTGAGTCGGTTCTCGCCCGCGCCGACGGGCTGGTAGCTCGTGCTCTTGATCGAGTCGAGCGCATCCCCGACGCGGTCGCGCGTGACGGGCCCGGTGTTCGTGAGGAAGGCGAGGAGCACGAGCGCGCCGACGACGCCGACGGCGATCCCGCCGGCCTTCGCGGCGGCCGCGCGCCGCCCATCGCCCGCAGGGATCCGCGCCTCGGCGAGCGCCCAGACGGCGGCGAGGAGCATCGCAAGGAGCGTGACGCCGATCGTGCGGCCCATCGCCGCGTGCAGGGTGTCGGCCGCGTTCGGCGAGAGGCGCGCGGCATCGCCGACGTCGAGCAGCGCAGGCGTGGCGATCGCCATCGGCACGGCGACCACGAGCAGCGCGCCGGCGTTGCGGGCGCGGCCCGGCAGCAGCGCGAGGATGAGGACGATCACGGCGGCATCCGCGAGGAGCCCGCCGCGGCTCAGGCACAGCAGCGAGAGCGCGGCGGCAGGGACGGCGATCGCAGCGCCCGCGATCCGCAGCCAGGGCTGCAGTTGCCCGCCGACGAGCGCGATCCCGAGGAACGCGGCGACGCCCCAGAACGCCGCGCCGGCGTTCACGTATCCGACGGGCTCGAGCAGGCGGTCGTAGAAGAACCACGGATCGATGTCGGAGGTGCCGAGGAGGTTGACCACGGTGCCCCAGGTGACGAGCCCGAGGCCGAGCGCCGCGGCCGCGGTGACGGTGAGCGCGCTGCGTCCCGTGTGCTTCCAGCGGGCGAACAGCACGAACGTGGCGGCGAGCAGGGCCGTTCGGGTGGTGGCGTGCGCCGCGGCACCCTGGTCGGCTGCCCACGTGATCGACCACGCGCTCCAGAGCGTGGTGGCGGCGATGCCCGTGGTCGCGATCCGCGAGAACGGCGGCCGGCGCGAGCCGACCGGGAGCAGCACGACGGCCAGCAGGAGCAGCAGCTCGATGAGCACCGCCGCCGGCCCCCACTGCTCGAGCGGGTAGCCACCTTCGGGAGCGCTGAGCACCACGAGGGCGAGGAGCGCCAGCAGCTGCGGGAGCGCGATCGGCGCGCTGCGCAGGAACGGGCCGGGATCCAGGCGACGCAGGCGGAGACTGGCGCTCACGGCTGCAGACGCTCCGCGCGCCACGGGCTGCCGGCGGCGTCGCGGGTGAACCGGAAGCGGTCGTGCAGGCGGTCGTCGCGGCCCTGCCACAGCTCCACCTCGCCCGCGACCAGTTCGTAGCCGCCCCAGTCGTCGGGCGCGTGCTCGGGGCCGGGCGACGGGAACTCGGCATCGGCCTCGGCGCCCTGCGCCTCGAGCTCGGCGCGCGACGCGATCGGTCGACTCTGACGGCTCGCGAACGCGCCGATCCGGCTGCCGCGTGGGCGAGCGGCGAAGTATGCGTGGACCTGCTCGCGCGGGAGCAGCTCAGCCGTGCCGGTGATCCGCACCGACCGCTCGAGCCCCGGCCACCAGAAGCTGACGGCGGCGCGCGGCTCGTGCGCGAGGGCATGGCCCTTGCGGCTGGCCACGTTCGTGAAGAACGTGACCCCGCGGTCGCTCACGCCCTTGCAGAGCACGTACCGCACGGCCGGCTGTCCGTCCGGATCGACGGTCGCGAGAGCCATCGCGCTCGACTCCGGATCGCCGTCGGCGCGGGCCTCCGCGATCCAGGCCTCGAGCGTGGCGAGCGGGTCGTGGGAGGTGATGGCGTCGTCGAGCGCGCCTCGGCGGTACGCGCGGCGCTGATCCTGGAGCGACACGCGCGGAATCGTACCCGCGGCGCCACCGGCGCTCCGAGATTCTGCGTGCGGGTTGGGCGGTGCCGAGTCCGCGGTGCGCAGCGCCCGGTAGGCGGCACGCTGCTCGGGAGAGAGGCGCTCGGTGGCAGAGGCGAGCATCAGGGCGGGCATCCCACGCGCGTGGGCATCCAGGAAGTCGGTCAGGAGCGCCTCGTCGATCCGCTTGCCGACCTCCCGCAGCATCCAGCCGGCGGCCTTGTGCAGCAACGGTTCGGCCTCCCCGTCCGAGAGGAGGCGCCTCGCGATGGTGAGCGTGGTGGCGGCCTCGCCGCGCTTGATGCGGTGGAAGGGCGCGATCATCGCGATCCGCCGCTCCCAGAGCAGCGCGGAGCCGGCGAGTTCGTCGAGGACCTCGGTGCCGACCACGTCCAGGTGCGGGCCGACGATCCGGTCTGCGGACGTGTCGACGAGGTCCCAGTTGTCGACGTGCGTGGTCCGCGCCAGGTAGAGGTCGTAGACGGACTCGCGCACGAACGCGGCGTCGGCGATTCCGGCCTCGTCGGCCCGGCGCTCGGCAGCCGCGCCGCGCCGCGCTTCGACGCTCGCTCGTAGGTGTCGCCGAGGAGGATGAGCGCGGCGAGCCGGTGCTCGTGCCAGGGGCTCGTGAGCAGGTCGTCGAGCGCCTCGAGCGGCGCGTCGTCGCGGTGCGCGCGGCAGACGGCGCGGGTCTGGGGAACCGTGATGCCGAGGAACCGATCACCCTCGCCGTACCCGCCGGGGCCGGCCTGGAAGTACCGCGCCGAGTGCGCGGCCTTCGCCGGGTCGGCATGGCCGGCGAGCGCATCGGCGATGGCCTGGGCGGCGGCGTACATGGCGCGAGCCTAGAGGCCGGAGAACGACGAAGGCGGTGCCGGAGCACCGCCTTCGCGACCAGAGGAGAGGAGGGGATTCGAACCCCCGATTGGGCTATGAACCCAATACCCACTTAGCAGGCGGGCGCCTTCAGCCACTCGGCCACCTCTCCAGGCTCTGGGCAGTCTAATCAGCCGGGCGGAGGTTCGCTGCCCCGCCCCTGCCTCCTGTGGTTGCATGGAGGCCGCGTGCCGCGCACACCCCGGAGGGATGGCAGAGCGGTTGAATGCACTGGTCTTGAAAACCAGCGTGCCGGCAACCCCGGTACCCCGGGTTCGAATCCCGGTCCCTCCGCCTCGGTCCGTCACCGCCCAGCAGGGCGAGGCGGCCGGCTGAACCGCCGGTCGGTCAGCACCGCCCGGTCGGTGAGCGTCCGCAGGAACGCGGCGAGGTCGGTGCGGTCGCGCTCGGGCGCGGTCGGCGGCAACGCGTGGGCGAGCGCATCGGCGAGGAAGCCCACGGAGCCGTCGTGCAGGTAGGGCGCGGTGAGCTCGACGTTGCGCAGCGACGGCGCCCGGAAGCGACCGCCGGTGCCGACGTCGTGGAACGGCGCCGGCGCCGAGTCGTCCACGCCGACGCCGGCGAGGTGGTCGGAGAAGGTCGGGCCGCCGTGACAGGCCGCGCAGCCCGCCGAGCCGTCGAACAACGCCCGCCCACGCCGCTCGGCGGCCGAGAACGTGGCCTGGCCGGCCCGCACCCGGTCGTACCGTGAGCGCGCCGACACGATGCTCCGCTCGAACGCCACGATCGCCGCGACGACCGAGCTCCACCGCACGGCCGGGCGAACCTCGGGGAACGCGCGCCGCAGCGCGCGCACGTACGACCGGTCTCGGGCGATCCGCGCCAGGGCACGCCGGCGGGCGCCGGGCGTGGTGAGGCCCATCTCCACCGGGTGCGTACCGAACAGCGGCGTGCGCAGCTGCTCGTCGAGGGCCGTGAGTCCGGGACCGGACCACGTGAGCGTGCGCGCGAGGCTCACGTTCACCAGCGAGGGCGTGTTGCGCGCCGAGATCTCGTTCGTCGAGCCGATCGCCTGCCGGCGGCCATCGGTGAACGCGAGCGCCTGGATGTGGCAACTCGCGCACGACTGGGTGCCGTTCGCCGACAGGCCCGCGTCGTAGAAGAGGCGCCGCCCGACCTCGATCCGCGCGGCGGTCATCGGCTCTCCGGCTGGCACCTTCGGCATCGGCAGGCCGGCCGGCACCGGGCCGCGCCACCCGCCGCGGGCGCCCCCGCCGGTTGCCGCCGGACTCGCCAGGAGCCACACGACGCCGCCGAGCGCGAGCACGACGACGGCGAGCGCAGCGTCGAAGGCTCGGCGGCGCGGCATCGCCGCGACGCTACCAGGGGCCGGTGCCTCCACTCGAACGAGATGGCGCGAGGCGTCGCGCCCGCCCCGCCGGGCGCGCCGTGGCGGCATGCCGGCGCACGGCGTCCGCGAGCTCACCGGCGATGAGCGCGCTGCGCCGCCGGAAGAAGAAGTGCGTCTCGTCGTGCGAGAGCCGCAGGCGGCAGTCCGGGAGCAGGCCGGCCAGCTCCCAGGCGTGCTCGGCGGGCACGAGCGCATCCTGCAGGCCGTGCCACACGTGCACCTCTGCCGACACCTGCGTGAGCGCGGCGGGCCACGCGCCGGCACACACCCCGAAGTCCTCCACCGGCCCGCGAACGCCCGCGCGGGTCGCGGCGACGACCGCGTGCACCGCTGCGGCTCGCCGCGGGTCGGCGAGCCGGGTGATCGCGGGCGCCCCGCGGCGCAGCAGCCAGGCGGCAGCGCCGAGCACGCGGATGGTCGGCTCGGGCGCGTCGACCACGGCACGCAGGAACCAGCGGGTGCGTCGGCGCAAGCCGGCCGCGGCGTGCGGTGCGCAGCGTCCGGCCACCGGCGCCGCGAGCGCCACACCGCGCACCAGCTCCGGCGCGAACGCCGCACACGCCAGCGCGAACGGTGCGCCCGAGCTCACCCCCACCACGCCGATCTCCCGCCAGCCGTGCGCCGCCGCGAGCGCCCGGACATCGCTCGCGACGCTCTCGAGCGTGCGCCCGGCGTGGAGGTCGGAGCCGCCGAACCCCGGGCGGCTCACGGCCACCCAGAGCACGCCGTGCGCGCGGACGGCGTCGACGACACCTGGATCGGGCGTGAGCGCGGTCCCGATCCCGCCGTGGAGGTAGATCAACGGCAGGCCGTCCGGCGGCCCGAGCGTGGCGTAGGCGAGGCGGCGTCCGCCCGGCAGCTGAAGGCAGTGCGTCTGGAACTCCATCGGCGTCGTCCCTGCACTGTGCAGCCGGATCAGCCGGAAGTCGTCTCCGTCGTGTGAACGCCGCGCTCCCCGTCGAGCTCGTCGACGAGGGCGAGCAGGGCGTCCACGAACGCCCCCGGTCGCTCGACCATCGGGAGGTGCGCGGTGTCCTCGAGCACCGTGTGCGGCATCCAGGGCCGCACCGCCAGCCCGGCCTCCAGGACGCGCCGCGGGACGACGAGGTCGGCGGAACCCCAAAGCAGCCCGACCGGCACCCGCAGCCGTTCCAGCAGTGGCCGCAGATCGGCGCGGGCGACCGTCGCGAGCGCGTCGGCGGTGCGGCGGGCGTCGGCGGTGGCCCGCACGATGCTGCGCACCTCCTCCTCCCCGAGCGCGTCGCCGGGGGCAGTGCTCGGCCCGAGCAGCAGGCGACGACCGAGCGGGTACGCCGCGAGCGGCTCGAGCGCGCGGCGCGCCTGCACCGCCACCTCCCACGCAGCGCTCGCCGGTCCCATCACCCAGTCTGGGATCGGCACGGGCGTGAGGCCCGCCGAGGCGCAGAGGACGAGGCCGTCGACCCGCTCGGCGGCGAGCGATGCGGCCGTCAGCGCCACGGCTCCGCCCATCGAGTGGCCGACGAGCGTGAAGCGGTCGAGGTCGTCGGGGAGCCCCGCGACGAGCGCGCCCGCGACGGCGTCGAGCTCGAAGCCGTCACCGGCCGGGGGGCTCGCACCGAAGCCGGGCACGTCGACGGCGACCACACGCCATCCACGTGCGACGAGCAGCGGCACGGTCGACGCCCACACGGCGCGGCTCGCCGCGAGCCCATGGACGAGGACGATCGCGCGATCGCCGCCTGGAGTGTCGTCGTATCCGAGCACGTGCCTTCAGGTGTACCGGGCCGGTGAGCGGCCCGCGCCGATGCTGGCCCGGCGGCGCCTACAGGACCTTCGAGAGGAAAGCCTTCGTACGGGCGTGCTGCGGGTTCGAGATCACGTCGCGCGGGTTGCCCGACTCGACCACCACGCCACCGTCCATGAACACGAGCGTGTCGCCGACCTCGCGCGCGAAGCCCATCTCGTGGGTGACGACCACCATCGTCATCCCCTCCTTCGCGAGCCCGCGCATCACGTCGAGCACCTCGCCGACGAGCTCGGGATCGAGCGCCGACGTCGGCTCGTCGAACAGCATCAGCTTCGGCTTCATCGCGAGTGCGCGAGCGATCGCCACGCGCTGCTGCTGGCCGCCCGACAGCTGCGACGGGTAGCGCTGGCACATCTCGAGCAGCCCGACGCGATCCAGGAGCGCCTCGGCCTCGGCCCTCGCCTGCTTTTCGGCGATGCCCTTCACCTGCACGGGCGCCTCCATCACGTTCTCGAGCGCCGTCTTGTGCGGGAAGAGGTTGAACCGCTGGAACACCATGCCGATGTCCCGCCGACTCCTCGCGACCTCGCGGTGCTTCAGGTGGTGCAGCCTGTCGCCGACCTGCCGGTAGCCGACGAGCTCGCCGTCGACCCAGAGGCGGCCCGCCTGGTACTGCTCGAGGTGGTTGATGCAGCGCAGGAACGTCGACTTGCCCGAGCCGGACGGCCCGAGCAGGCACATCACCTCGCCGCGCGCGACCTCGAGATCGATGCCCTTGAGCACCTCGACCCTGCCGAAGCGCTTGTGGAGCGCCTCGCTGCGGATCATCGGCACGTTCGCTGCGCCGCCCGGCGTCGGGGCTGCGGCCGCGGGCTTGGT
>JAQIJQ010000036.1:0-30765 GCA_036946195.1 Patulibacter minatonensis
CTTGTCCACTCGGCCAAAGATGAGGCGGTCCGGTCCGCCACCTGAGACGACGCCCGTGCGCCCGAGCCAGCCGGGCGGCGGGCCCCGGACGCCTCCGCACTTTTCTCGCGCGGGAAGGGGAAGTGAATCCTCCGCTGGACAACGTTCTGCGCCTCGCTTTGTCCACGTGGACAACACGAGCGGGCGCGCCCGGTCGGTAGGTTCCCCCTCGGCCCGCCTCGCGGGCTTCAGGCGCCGCCGCCGGTCGAGCTGCGCGCCGGCGAGCCAACCCCGACCACAGGAAGGGAGCAGACCCCATCATGCCCCAACTCCGCCAGCAGAACGTCACGGCAGCCCAGTGGACCGCCAACGGCAGCAGCATCGCCGAGTACGACCTGACGAGCCCGAGCAGCCAGATCTTCGGCAGCAACGTCTTCTCCGTCGACGTCCAGCGCCAGCGTCTTCCCAAGGCCGTCTTCAAGGAGCTCCAGGAGGCGCTCGCCAAGGGCGGCGCGCTCCCCCGCCCCCTCGCCGACTCCGTCGCGCTCGCGATGAAGGAGTGGGCGCTGGAGAAGGGTGCGTCGCACTACACGCACTGGTTCCAGCCGCTCACCGGCTCCACCGCCGAGAAGCACGACTCGTTCTTCAACCCCACCGGGTCGGGCGGCGCGATCGCCGAGTTCGCCGGCAAGGAGCTCATCCAGGCCGAGCCGGACGCCTCCTCGTTCCCGAACGGCGGCATCCGCTCCACCTTCGAGGCCCGCGGCTACACCGCCTGGGACCCGACGTCCCCGGCGTTCATCCTCGAGAACCCCAACGGTGCCTACCTCTGCATCCCGACGGCCTTCGTGTCGTGGACCGGCGAGGCGCTCGACTCGAAGATCCCGCTGCTGCGTTCGATGGACGCCGTCTCCAACGCCGCCGTCCACGCGCTGCGTCTCTTCGGCGATGACACGACCGACCGCGTGTTCTCGTCCGTGGGCCCCGAGCAGGAGTACTTCCTGATCGACGAGCAGTACTACTTCGAGCGCCCCGACCTCGTCACCACCGGCCGCACCCTCTTCGGTGCCAAGCCGCCGAAGGGCCAGGAGCTCGACGACCACTACTTCGGCTCGATCCCGGAGCGCGTCCTCGCGTACATGATCGAGGTCGAGCACGAGCTCGCGAAGCTCGGCGTGCCGATCAAGACGCGTCACAACGAGGTGGCCCCGGGCCAGTTCGAAGTCGCTCCGATCTACGAGAACTCGAACATCGGCGTCGACCACCAGCAGATCACCATGCAGGTGCTCACGAAGGTCGCGCGCAACTACGGCCTCGTCTGCCTCCTGCACGAGAAGCCCTTCGCCGGGGTCAACGGGTCGGGGAAGCACAACAACTGGTCGATCGGCACCGACGGTGGCGACAACCTCCTCTCGCCGGGTGACCGCCCGAGCCAGAACCTGCGCTTCCTGTTCTTCACGGCTGCGGTCATCAAGGCCGTCAACCGCCACCAGGAGCTGCTCCGCGCGACCGTCGCGAGCGCCGGCCAGGACCACCGCCTCGGCGCCAACGAAGCTCCGCCGGCGATCATCTCGATCTTCCTCGGCGCCGAGCTCGAAGGTGCCTTCAACGCCGTCGCCGACGGCAAGAAGGCCGATGAGGGCGACCGCGGCTTCCTCGGCCTCGGCACCCCGGTGCTCCCGCAGCTGCCGCTCGACGGCGGCGACCGCAACCGCACCTCGCCGTTCGCGTTCACCGGGAACAAGTTCGAGTTCCGTGCCGCTGGCTCCAACCAGTCGATCGGCCTCGTCAACACGGTGCTCAACACGATCATGGCCCAGGCCGTGGAGGAGCTCGCGGGCGACCTCGAGAAGGCGCTGGACGGCGGCGCGGACCTCGGCGATGCGGTCACCGCGATCGTCAAGAAGGTCTGGGACGGCAACAAGCAGATCACCTTCGGCGGCGACGGCTACTCCGAGGAGTGGCACGCCGAGGCAGCCAAGCGTGGCCTTGCGAACAACAAGACCACCCCGGATGCCCTCCCGGCGATCGTGTACCCGTCGACGATCGAGCTGTTCGAGGCGTACAACGTCCTCAGCAAGCGCGAGCTCGAGGCCCGGTACGAGGTCTTCGTCGAGCAGTACATCACCCTGCTCAACATCGAGGCCGAGACCGCCGCGCTGCTCGCCCGCACGTCGATCCTCCCGGCCGCGCTGAAGCACCTGGCTCTGATCAAGGACTCCGGCGTCACCTCGCTCGAGGCGCCCGTCGTCGCCCTCATCGAGGACCTCGTCGCGAAGACGAAGATCCTCGACGACAAGAACGCCGTGCACCCGTCGGGCGATCCGATCGACCACGCCAAGTACATGCGCGACGAGGTCTACGCCGCGTACGAGGACGTCCGCGCCGTCGCCGACAAGCTCGAGGGCATCGTCGCCGACGACCTCTGGCCGCTGCCGCGCTACTCGGAGATCCTCTTCGTCAAGTAGTCCCCCGGCTCGGGCAGGCGCGCTGCGAGGCGCGCTCGCCCGAGCCGAGTCGTTCGTCGGAAGGCCCCGCCGTTGGTGGGGCCTTTCTCGTTCTGCGGGTCCTGCTCGCGCGGGAGGGGGCGCGACGAGGCGCGGCGCGGGCGGCGCGACGAGGCGCGGCGCGGGCGGCGCGACGAGGCGCGGGACGAGGCGCGGGCGGCGATGCGCGGCGCGGGGGCCGAGTCGAGGGGTTGCGGCGCGGCGCGGGACGAGCGGGCCGAGTCGAGGGGGTGCGGCGCGGCGAGGCCAGGGGGCCAGGTTGAGGGGTTGCGGCGAGGGGCGTCGCGTGGCCACCGTCGCGAGCGGCGGTCGTCGCCGCGTCGAGCCCGTCGGCGGGCGTCCGGTGCTGGCGGATTGTTCGATCGTGCTCACGGGCGTCGCTGCCGATGTCGGTGGTGTGAGCTGGTTTCGTCGTGGCACGTTGGTCGGGTTGCCCAGTGGCGGCGGAGCGCCGCAGATTCCCGGTGGCCGGGAATGGGCCGCAGGACGAGCGCTTCGCGGTGCCGCCGATGCCAGGCCCACCGGGCTACGGAGCGACGCACCGCCCATAGCGCTGGATCTCAGCGCAGCCGTCGCATCTCGGTGGGATGCGCGCTCGAGACCGAACGCGGCCCCGCCGACCGCGCACCGAGCGCGCTCCTCGCGCCAGCGCGCGAGCAGCGGCCGCTCCGTGGCTCCGCCCGGGTACCGCGGCTGACGGACGGGCCTTCGCGTGGTCGGCCGGCGCCTCGGCCGGGCGGTTCGCACGCGTCGGCTGCGTGCACTCGGCCAGCGCACCCGACTTCATCGCCGCCATGCAGCGGGAGGGCGCCGCTCTTGCCGCCGGCGGCGGCACCGAGATCGATCCGATCCCACAGGCCAACCGAGCCGCCGGGCCGGGGAATCGCGATGCACCGTGGCAAATTCCTCGGGCTCAGCTTGAGGTTGATACCGCGGTTCCGGGGGGGCGAGCCGAAATGTCCGTCCATGCGGGATTGGGTGGCGCGTTTCGTCCCCGATGTTTCGCCCACGCGATCACGTGCGTGTCATCGCGAACGTCCCGCCCGCGCGACGCGACCGGCTCGTCAGGCCGACGGACACCGCGTCACCCACGTGACACCACGCCCCGCTTCGCGCACCCGCCGTCACCCGCGTGACACCACGCGCACCCAACCCAGGCCGGCGGACACCGCGTCACCCACGTGACATCGCGCCCCGCTTCGCGCACCCGCCGTCACCCGCGTGACATCGCGCGCACCCCCACACGAGCCGGCGGACACCGCGTCACCCACGTGACATCGCGCGCACCCCATCAGTCGGCGGGGGCGGCGGCTGTCACGGAATCGGAGGCGTGCGCAACCTTAGGGTCGTGCTCCTCTCCTCCGACCCCGCCGCGGCGCGTCCGTAGGTGCGTGCGATGGCTGCCCCCGTCGACACGGCCGAACTGTTCGCCGACCACCGCGACGGCCTCCTGCGCTACTTCGCGCGACGTACCGCCGACGCCGAGGCCGCGCTCGACCTCGTCGCCGAGACGTTCGCGCAGGCCGTGCGCGCGCGGCGCCGGTGCAGAGCAGCCACCCGCGAGGACCGCGCCGCCTGGCTCTATGGGATCGCGCGCAACCAACTCGCGGCATACCACCGGCGCGGATACGCCGAGCAACGCGCCGTCGGCAAGCTCGGCCTCGAGCGTCCGCCGCTCACGGAGGCGGTGCTCCGCGAGGTCGAGCAGCGCGCCGGACTCGGCGACGTCCGTATACAGCTGGCCGACGCGCTCGGCTCACTGACGGCCGAGACGCGCGCCGCCGTCGCCCTGCGGGTGGTCGACGAGCTGCCGTACGCCGAGGTGGCCTCGCGCCTCGGGATCGAGGAGCCCGCCGCCCGCGCCCGCGTCTCGCGCGGGCTCTCACGACTTGCCGATCTGCTCGACCGAAGCCTGCTGGAGGAGGTGGTCTCATGACCCGTCACCCGAACGAAGCCGACGCGCCGAGCAGTCGGGACCCGCTCGCCATGCACCTCGATGCCCTCGCCGACGGGCTCGCCGACGCGACCGCCCGCAGCGAACGCCGTCGCCGCCGCGGATTCCTCGGAGCCGGCGTCGGGGCCATGGCGATCGCCGCCGGACTCGGGGCGCTCGTCATCCTCCCAGGGGCGGCAAAGCTCGACCCGGTCGCCGAGGCGCGTGCAGCCCTCGAGGGCGCCGACGAGTCGGGAGTCCTCCACTACGTGGTCGCAACGGAGCAGCTCGGGCTGGAGGACTTCCCGGGTTCCGCCGGCAGCCGCACGATCCCTCCGATGGAGGTCTGGACCGCCACCAGCGGTGGCGAGGCGTGGCGGATGCGATTCCCGGCGGACGGCCGCCCCGCGCGCTGCGAGGTGGAGCAGTACGGCACCGTGCGGGGCCGGCCGATTGGGCCGGAGCTCGTCACGCCGATCGAGCGCGCGCAGGACGAGACCACGTCGACGGCGTACAGCCCGTTCTCGCGCACCGTCGTGACGGTGCCGCGACCGCATGTCGACGGGCGTCATCGGCCGTCCCCGCTCACGGTCACCCCCGTGTTCGGACGCGCCGATGCCCGTGATCCCGTGGCCATGGTGCGCGCGGCGCTGCGCGATGGCGACCTGCACGACGCCGGGCCGACCGTGATCGAGGGCCGGCAGGTGCGCAAGCTCGTCGGGCGGATCGACGAGGCCAGTGAGGCCGAGCGTCGGCAACGCGAGGCCGACCAAACGCGCGACGCGGCCGACGAGAAGGCGGGGCGCCTGCTCGATGTCGCCGAGCAGACGAAGCAGGCGAGCTGGGCGATCAAGGCGCGGCCGACGACGCTCACCTATTTCGTCGACGCCAGGTCGTATGCACCGGTGCAGCTGCGGGTCGTGCGGTACGCCGTCTGGGTGGACGCCCGCGGCAAGGACCACTGGCGGGCCATCGAGTCCCGCGACCACTACTCGGTCTACGAGCGGCTCCCCGACACGCCGCCGAACGCCCAGCTGCTCACGATTCGGCCGCCCGCCGGAACGAGGGTCGTGCACGAGACGCAGACGCCCGCGAATACCGGCATCCGCCCCGCAGCCAAGGGTGCGGACGAGGCGGCCGACGCGCGCTGCAGGGCGGCACGGCGGCCCTAGGCACGCGGCGGCCGGTCGCTGGGGACCCTGGCCCGCCTGCACGCGACGTCACCCGCGTGACCGCATGCACCCTGGGAGCGCGCGAGGTCACGCGCGTGACGCGGCGAACACCGCAGGACCCGCCTGCACGCGACGTCACCCACGTGACCGCATGCACCCTGGGAGCGCGCGAGATCACGCGCGTGACGCGGCGAACACCGCAGGACCCGCCTGCACGCGACGTCACCCACGTGACCGCATGCACCCTGGGAGCGAGCGAGATCACGCGCGTGACGCGGTGCACGGCTGGCCGCGGGGCTGGCCGGCGCCGCAAGCCGTCCAACCGGAGCGCATCGAGCGGCGCGGTGTCATGTCCCCCAGACGCTGGACACGGACGGCAATGCGCCGGATACTGGACTCAAGGTCCACCTCCCGAGTCCGAACATCTGGCCATGAATCACCGATCCTCGCCTTGGCTCACCGACAGCCCGAGCGTTCCTCCTCCGGGGTACCGAGGCGCGCACGGTGGTGCTCCGGAGCAGCCGACCCTCCGCCCCGACCGGGCGGCGGACGACCCGCTCGAGTCGATGGCCGTGCAGCTCGACGGCGCATTCGTGCCCGCCCGCGCGACGTACGACATCGGCCCGCAGTCCACACGCATGCGTCGCTCGACGCTCCCGCCGTCGGATCCGCGCAGTCGCACGGTCCGCACGTACGCCGGCTCGTAACGGCTCCCCCACCCGCGCAAGACCTCATTCCGCCGTCGATCACACGGCGGCGGCTCTCGCCATGGGGTCCACACCCCATCGCGTCTCGCTCGTGCGATTTCGACGCGCGCGATCGGCGCGCGCCGGACGCTCAGGCGCGCACCACGTCACGCACGTGACCGCGCGCACCGCAAGCGCACACCACGTCACCCCAGTGACCTCGCGAACACGCCCGCGCCGACACCACGCCCGCGCATCGCAGACCCCGCCCCCAGGCCAGGCGCACACCACGTCACGCACGTGACCGCGCGCACCGCAAGCGCACACCACGTCACCCCAGTGACCTCGCGAACACGCCCGCGCCGACGCCACGCACGCGCATCGCGAACACGCCCGCGCCGACACCGCGCACGCGCATCGTGGGCGCTCGCGGCGTGGCCGGCCGGCGCCGCGTGTCACGAATCGGGAGCATGCGCGACTGAGCGTCTCGAGTGCCCGGCAAGATCGACATCGATGCGCTGTACGAGCGCCACCAGGGCGGGTTGCTGCGCTGGTTCACGCGCCGCACCGCCGACCCGCAGGCGGCGCTCGACCTGTGGGCGGAGACGTTCGCGCAGGCGGTGCGCGGCGCCCGCAGGTTCCGCGGAACGACGGACGACGACCAGGCTGCGTGGCTGTACACGATCGCCCGCCACCAGCTGGCGAGCTACCTGCGCAAGGGCTACGCCGAACAGCGCGCGATGCGCAAGCTCGGCATCGAGCGAGCACCGGCGAGCGACGCCCTGCTGCGGGATGTGGAAGAGCGCGCCGACCTGCCGACCCTGCGGGCCGAACTCGCCGGCGCCCTCGCCGAACTGAGCGAGGAGACGCGGCAGGCGGTCGCCCTGCGGGTCGTCGACGAGCAGCCCTACCGCGAGGTCGCCCGCCGACTCGGCATCAGCGAGGTCGCCGCACGCGCGCGCGTGAGCCGCGGCCTGCAGAGCCTCGCCGCCACCCTGGACCCGTCGCTCATCGAGGAGCTGTCATGACCGACCAGCGCTCACCGCTCGACCACCACATCGACGCGTACCGCGACCAGCTCCGCCGCTCGGCCGTCGCGCAGGCCCGCACCCGTCGCCGACGCGTCCGCGCCGCCGGCATCGCCGTTCCGATCGCCGCCGCCACCTTCGCGACCACCGCGCTCTGGCCGGGTGATCGCACCACCGTGCTCGAGCGCGCCGCCGCGGCGCTGAAGCCCGCGAGCCAGGTGGTGCACTACAGCATCACCGGGCGATCGATCGGCGGCATGCAGAACGCCGCGTGCAGCCCCGCGCCCGACGAAGACGGCGCCGACGAGTTCTGGCAGGAGACGACGGCCGACCCGCGCTGGCGCTGGCGCCAGCACGCGATGGATCCGAAGTGCGGAATCATGAGCTCGGGGCTCGGGAACACCGTGGTCGGCGCATCGGAGACCGCGTACGACGGCGCGGCCGTCACCACGAGCAACCCCGGGGGCAGGTGGGTCGAGCGGATCACCGAGCCCCGAGGCGAGTTCAAGGAGATCCCGGATCTCTCCGGGCTCGGGCGCCTGGCGAAGTCCGGCGGCGCCGGCGATCCCGTCTCCTGGCTCAGCAACCTGATGGGGAGCGGCACGCTGAAGGTGTCCGGGCATGCCACGATCGACGGCCGACGCGTCCTCATGCTGATCGGTCACATCAAGACAGAGGGCCGCCCCAAGATCACCGTCTCCATCGATCCGAAGACGTACGTGCCCGTGCGCGTCGTGCAGCAGGTGGTGATGCCGCGCCACAGCGGGCTCGACCGGCGCATTCGCGAGTCGATGCCGACGGCCTACGTCGTCGACTTCCTCACGTACGAGCCGGCGACCGAGGCCGACCTGCGGCCCCAGCTCCCGCCCGACCCGCACAAGACCGAGACGTTCACGCAGCGGGCTTGGCGGCAGGAGATCGACCGTCGCCAACGTGCGGAGAGCCGGAAGGGCCACGCGCTCGCGCTGCGCCTGCAGAAGGCCGCCCGCGAGCACAAGGCCAAGGCCCGCGCGGGACGGTAGGGCTGCCGGACCGCCGGCCGCACGGCCGCCCGCCGGCCGTGGCCGTCTCGGGCGCTCAGTGCCCGCCGGCCCCGCTCCACACGAGCGGCAGCGGCTCGGCCCGGGCCGTCTTGCCCTCGATCGCCTCGGTCCCGATGTGACGGACGGCCGCCGCATCCTGCCCCGCGGCCGCCGGCACGGTCGACATCGCGTGCTCGGCGAGGGCGGTGATCGTCAGCGACGGGTTCACGCCCACGTTCGCCGGCACCGCGGCACCGTCGACCACCTTGAGGTTCGCGTAGCCGTACACGTTCAGGTCGCCATCGAGCACGCCGTGCTCCGCCGACTCGCCGATCGGGCAGCCGCCGAGGAAGTGCGCGGTGGTCGGGATGTTCGCGAGCACCTCGAAGACGCCGCCCTGGGCGATGCCGCCCGTCTTGCGCTCGAGCCACTTGGCGAACTGGTAGCCGGCATCGATGTAGGTCGGTGCAGGCTTGCCGGACTGCTCGGTGCTCAGCTTGATGCCCTGGCCGAAGCGCCGCTTACGGGCCCGCAGCGAGAGGGCGTTGTCGAGCGTCTGCATGACGAGCACGATCACCGTGCGCTCCGACCAGCCCGGCTCGCGCACGAGCCGCCACAGCTTGCCGGGGTTCTTCAGGATCACGCCGAGGGCCTTGAGCGGGCGCGTGAGCCGCGTGCCGTCGGGCGTGAGCAGCGCCATCATCGACTTGTTCGCGCCGCCGGCCTCACCGAACACGCACGTCTCGATGTGGGTGTCGGCATCCGGGTAGATCGACGAGGTGATCGCGACGCGGTTGCCGAGGCCCTTCGCATGCTCCGGCGGCACGGTGACCGACAGGATCGACTCGCTGTTGGTGCGGATGAGCTCGCCGAGCATCGGCGAGATGTTCGGGAGGCTGCCCTGCAGGCGCGCCCGCTGCAGCACCGTGTTGCTGCCGAGCGCGCCACCGGCGACGACGACACCGCGGCAGCGCACCACGCGCACATCACGGCCGCTGCGCCCCGCGGTGGCCTCGTGCTCGACGTACCAGCCGGTCTCGCCACGATCGCCGTCGATCGGACGCAGGTCGACCACGCGCCGATCAGGCTGCACCTGGGCGCCCGCCTTCTCCGCGAACCAGAGGTAGTTCTTCTGCAGCGAGTTCTTCGCGCCGACGGGGCAGCCGACCATGCAGCGACCGCACTGCGTGCAGCCGGTACGGTCCGGGCCCTCGCCACCGAAGTACGGATCGGGGACGGTCTTGCCGGGCGTGTCGAGGTAGGCGCCGACGCGCGTCTTGCGGTACGAGCCGCCGACGCCGATCTCCTCGCCCCACTCCCGCAGCCACTGGTCGGCCTTGTCGTCCTTGCGCACGTCCGTGACGCCGAGCATCCGCTGTGCCGTCTCGAAGTGCGGCGCGAGGGCGGTCTTCCAGTTGCGCATCCCCGCCCACTGGCGGTCCTCGAAGAAGCGATCCGGCGGCGTGTAGAGGGTCATCGCGTAGACGTTGCTGCCGCCACCGACACCCGTGCCGGTCATGATGAACGCGTCCTTGAAGAGCGTGAGCTTCCAGATGCCGCGCAGCCCGAGTCCGGGGTTCCAGTAGTAGCGGCTGCGATCGAACGAGTCCTTCGGAAGCTGATCGTCGGCGTACCGCCGCCCCTGCTCGAGCACGAGCACGGAGTAGCCCTTCTCCGCGAGACGCAGCGCGCTCACGCTGCCCCCGAATCCCGAGCCGACCACGACGTAATCGACGTCGTAGCGCTCCTGCCCCGTCACGTCCGCCGCGCCGCTCATGTGCGCGAGGTTACAGAACCGTCAGGCACCCGTGGACGGGCGGTACGCCGGATTTCCATCGCACGGCCCGGCCGACCCGGTGCCGCGGTACCCGCAAACACCAGATCGGCCGGGCCCCGAGGGCATCAGAGGCCGCGCGCGATGACCGCCGCCGTGATGCGGTCATCGATCGAGCACACGGGAGCGGACGTGCGCACCCACGCCTCTCCGCCGAAGTGCTGCGTGAAGATGCGCTCCGCCGTGCGGGTGGCGATCGCCTGGGTGGTGAGCGTCGGGTTCGCCCCGCCCACGCCGTTCGCGAGCACGGAGTTGTCGGCGAGGTAGAGCCCGTCGACCGCTCGCGCCTGCGCCCATTCGTCCGCGACGGAGTCGGCCGCGCTCGTCCCCATCCGCATCGTCGACTGGCCGTGCAGGATCAGCGGCGGCCAGTCCATGCGGTGCACCTTCTTCGCGCCGGCTGCGCGCAGGAGCTGCACGGCCCGGCCGGCCAGGAACTCGCGGTTGCGGAACGTGCGGGCGCTGCGCTTGCGGTGCTGGACCTCCACGCGCGGGATCGTGCCGTTCGTGTCGGCGAGCGACACCGGCTCGAGGCGCACGCGGTTCGAGCGCTCGACGTCGTCGTCCGTGAGCACGAGGACGTTGAGCACGCGGTTCACGTCGCTCATCGCCTCGAGCAGGTCGCGACCGACGAGCCGGCCGATCGTGTCCGCGCCCTGCAGCGTCGCCGGGCTCGCGTTCTTGCGCGCACCCACGATGCCCGAGTCCGAGTACGTCTCCGCGAACGCCTGGAGCCCGGACGGCAGCCCGCCGTTCTCGAGGCCGCCGTAGCCGGGGAAGTCGGCCCGGGCGCTCGAGCTCGCGCCCTTCGAGCTCTCGGTCCGCTCGTCGAACGTGCCGACGATCCAGTCGAGGTGATGGTCGGTGAACCCGCGGCCGACCCAGTCGTTCTGGTTCGGCAGCTTCGAGTTCAGCCACAGCCGCGGCGATTCGACGGCCCCGGCGGCCAGCACCACGATCTTCGCCTCCACGCGGTGCTTCTCGCCACCCGGAAGCTCGTACGTGACGCCCGTCGCCCGCGGCTTGCCGCCGAGCGCGGTGGTCGTGTGGATCTTCTGGACGAACGCGTCGGCGATGAGCTCGGCAGAGCGTCCACCGCTCGCCCAGGCATCGGCCGTGAGCATCATCGGCACGTACGAGTTGTCGGTCGAGCGCTTCGCCTTCAGGTTGCGCGGCGCCCGGGACGGCATCGAGCAGCCCTGGAAGCAGTGGCCGCAGAACGTGCAGCCCTGCGCGTCGGGGTACACGGGATCCTCGACGCGGCCCGCCGTCCCCTGCGGCTGGAGGATAGCGTTCTCCTGCGGCCGGAACGAGGGCTGGGTCGGCTGCTTGCGCGTGTTCACCGGCAGACCGATGCCCTCCGCCCCCGAGAAGAACTTCGCCTCCTTCGTCCCCATCGCGGCGGTCTGGACCGGGAGCGTGGCCTCGACCCACTCGTAGTACGGCAGCAGGTCGTCGTACGTGAAGGGGAACGCGTGGGCGCGGTCGTAGTTGTCGCGGTCCGCGCCGGCATACCCGGAGAACGTCCCGAGCGGGGCGCGCGGGCAGTTGCCGTAGTAGTGCAGCGTGGTGCCGCCGACGCCCGACACCTGCCAGACGAACGAGTCCTGCGGCAGCGAACGGGGGTATGCCGGCCGTGATCGGTCGCTCGGACCGACCCGCAGGTAGCCGGTGATCGGGTTGTTGGCGTCGTTCTCGAGGCGGCTCCACTCCCGCTCGGGATCGGGGAAGCGCGGGCCGCCCTCGAGGACGAGCACGTCGAGGCCGCGCTCGGCGAGTTCCTTGGCGACGACCGGGCCACCGCCGCCGCACCCGATGACGATCACGTCGCGCATCATGCTTCCACCTCGGTGCGGCCGCCGTAGTAGCCGATCAGGTCGGCGTGTCCGTTCGACACGCCCTGGTACTTGGACAGCGTCCAGCCGACGGGCAGCGACGTGAGCCGGCGCTGCGACGCGTCCCAGGCCGTGCCCTCGGTGTAGGCGCCGAACCCGGCGAGGGTGATCAGCGCGTTGCCCGCGAACGTGATCTGCGTGTTCTCGAGCGGAGGCGCGGCATCGAGCCGGATGAGCACCTCGCGCTTCTGCTGCCACGTGAGGTTGGCGAACGCGTTGGAGAACGGTCCGATCGAGCGCAGCGGCGAGACGCTCAGCGCGTACGACTTGAGCAGCAACGCGTAGGCCAGCGCACCGGGGACCGAGAGATCGGTCTCTCCGACGACAGCCGGGATCGCGCGGTCGAGGGTCTTGATCACCACCTCCCCGGCTCCGTTGTCGACACCACCGGCGCGTTTCGTCGTGACGCCCTGGCGCACGGAGTACGGATCGAACCCCGGCACGACGAACGCCGCGAGCCCGTTGAAGCCGTCGAGCACGAGGCTGGCGGCCTCGGCCTCGTCCGGCAAGCCGCCCGCGACGACGAGCGCGCCGCCCACCACTGCCGCGGTGGCGAGGAACCCTCGACGGTCGAGGCGGCCGGGAGGATCTGAGGCGGCGTGGAGCGTGGGACGTGAAGGCATGGGGACAACGAACCAACCCCTCGCGGGGCGCGCAGGACGACCGGGGGCGACCGATCGAGAACGCGCGTTCCGGGGTACGCGGATTACCCGGCTGGCGTCCGCCCGCTCAGGTGGCACCCTGCGCCGGGCCGTGACCGGACGGCGGGTATCCGAAACGCCCGGCGGCGCCGGCCCACGGCGTGCGCGGACTCCCCGATCAGGCCCAAGGAATCGGAACGGTGGGCGTACGCGAGTGCGATGGAGACGGTCGAGGTGCGCTGGAACGCTGCGGCGACCGTGAACACCTCCGCCGTCCGACCCACCCTCGCGGCCGCCACCACCGGCCTGGCCCTCGCCCTTGCATCCTGCGGGGGAACGCCCGCCGCCGACAGCGCCAGCGGGCTCGGGCGATTCACGGGCACGCCCCCGCAGGCCAAGGGCGAGCTCGCCACGCTGCGGTGGGCCGTGCAGGCCGAGCCCGCGACGCTCGATCCGACCCTCGCCGTCGACTCCGCGCTCACGCAGACCGTCGCCAACGTGCTCGAGACGCTCGTGCGTGCTGCGCCCGACGGCAAGATCGAGCCGGCCCTCGCCGAGAAGGTCGAAGTACCCGACCCCCTCACCCGCGTGTTCACGCTGCGCGCCGGCGTCACGTTCCACGACGGCGCCACGCTCACGCCGGCAGATGTGGTCGCCAGCCTCGACCGGGCGCGCGACCCGAGGTCGTCGTCGGTCTGGGTGAGCGCGTTCTCGGCGATCCGCTCGGTGCAGGCGACGGGCCCCCTCGAGGTGACGATCCGCCTGAAGCACGCCGACGTGCTCCTCGACTCGTACCTCGCGACGACCGCCGGCGCGATCGAGAGCGCCGCGTTCCTGAAGAAGGCCGGCGCGGACTACGGCTCCCCGCAGGTGGGCATCGACGGCACCGGTCCGTACGAGCTCGCGAAGTGGGAGAAGGGTCAGGCGTTCCGTCTCGCGCGCAAGGACGGCTACTGGGACGCGAACCTGCCCGGGCACGCGAAGGAGGTCGTCGTCTCCTTCCTCCCCGATGCCGCAGCGCGCACGAACGCGCTGCTGACCGGGGAGGTCGACGGCTCCTACGAGCTCGACCCGTCCACCTACGCGCGCCTGGACGCCTCCGGCAAGGGCCGCCTGTTCCTCTCCTCGGGAATCAACGCCTACCACCTGACCCCGCTCAACAGGACGAGCGTGCTCGGCGACGCCCGGGTGCGCAGGGCGCTCTCGCTCGCCCTCGACCGCCAGGGCATCAACAAGGCGGCGTGGGCCGGGACCGGCACGATCGCCCGTGGACCCGCCGCCTCCGGCGCCTGGGAGACGCTGGTGCCGAACGGGCGGGAGCTGTGGCAGCAGGCACCCGAGCCGGCCCACGACCTCGCAGAGGCCAAGCGCCTCGTGCAGGAGGCCGGCGCCGAGGGGAAGTCGTTCGTCGTCGTGTACCACACCACGTTCGCGCTCTTCCCGACCGTTGCGAACGCCATCTCCGACGCTGCGAAGCAGATCGGGCTGAAGGCGGAGCTCCGACCGCAGCCGTTCGCGAAGGCCGTCGCGGTGTACTTCAACCCGAAGCAGCGCAAGGGCTACGACCTCGCGATCTACCCGGAGACGCCGCAGACCTCCGACCCGACCGAGCTCGCGTCGTCGCTCACCACGGGCCATGCGCAGAACTTCGGCGAGTGGAGCAACGCGGAGTACGACGACCTCGTCGGCGAGGCCCGGCGGACGGCCGACCCGACCGCACGTGCCGAGCTGCTCGTCCGGGCGCAGGCGATCGCCACGAAGGAGCTGCCGTGGATCCCGCTCGTCGAGCCGGCCGCGCGCGTGTTCCTGCGCAACGGCATCGCGGGCGCACCGACGACGATCGCGCCGCGGCAGGGCTATCCGTGGGCGGCGCTCGTCGGGCCGTCGGGCAACGGCGCGGACGAGGACTGACCGATGGCGCGCCTCGTCGCCGCACGGGAGCTCGGGGACCGGTTGCGCACGTGGGACGTCGCGACCGGCCCGGCGATCCTCGAGATCGCTTGGGAACGGGCGGCCGACGCCCAGCCCGTGATTCCCGGAGCCCGGCGGGTGGACTGGCAGGCGCTGCTGTGGGACGACCGTGCGCGGCAGCTCGCCACGGGTGAGCAGCTGGTCGCGCGCCTCGCGCAACTCGGCATCCGAGCGGACGAAGCACTCGTCGTCTCCGGCGCTCCCGTGCAGTTCGGGGCGTACGCGGCGTGGGCGCTCGAGACTGCCGGGCACCCGGACGTGGTGCTCCTCGACGGCGGCCGTGATGCCTGGATCGCCGCAGGGCTGCCGCTCGCACGCGAGGAGGTGCGGCGGCCGTCCGTCGAGGTCACGGGCCGCGGCTGGGGCACCCCGCGCACGGATCACCCCGAGCGGGTCGACCGGGACGAGGTGCGCGCAGCGCTCGACTCCGATGCCGTGCAGCTCGTCGACCTTCGCTCGCACGAGGAGTTCCTCGGGTTGCGGGTGAGTCCGCCGGAGTTCGCGGTCGACCACGGCGCTGCGGTGGCCGGGCACCTGCCGGGGGCCACGCACCTGCCCCACACCGAGCTGCTCGACCGGTGCGGCCGGTTCCTGCCGGCGCCGGCCCTCAGACGGCGTCTCGCCGACGCCGGTGTCGACCCGGCGCTGCCCGTGATCACCTACTGCCGGCTCGGCCACCGGGCGGCGCTCGGCTGGTACGCGCTGCGGCACGTCCTCGGCGCGCCCGACGTGCGCGTGTACGAGGGGTCGTGGACCGAATGGGGCAGCCTCGTCGGCGCGGCGGTCGAGCGATGACCACGACGGCGTCGCCTCCCGCCGCCGCCTCGCCCGGCCTCCGCGTCCCGGCCTGGCTGCGGCGTGCCCTGCGCCTCGCTGCGGCCGTCGTCGCGACGCTCGTCACGACCACCCTCGTCGTGTTCGTCGGCCTCAACGCAACGGGCGGCGACGTCGTCCCGCTCTACGCGGCACACGCCGAGCTCACACCCCGGGCCGAGCAGGCGCTGCGCGACGAGTTCCACCTCGACGACCCGCTGCCCGTGCGGTACGCGCGCTGGCTCGGCGACGCCGCGACCGGCGACCTGGGTCGCTCGATCCAGTTCCGCCAACCCGTCGGCCCGCTCGTGGGTTCCCGCCTCTCCACCACGGCCTGGCTCCTCGCGCTCTCCGCCGTCCTGACCGTCGGCGGCGGCGTCGGACTCGGGCTCCTCGGCAGTCGCCACCCACGGTGGCGACGGCCGGTCCTCGTGGCGACCGGCTTCGCCACCGCCATCCCGACCTTCGTCGCCGCGGCGCTGCTGACGGCGGCGTTCGCGGTCTCGCTCCCGCTGTTCCCGGTCTTCGGCGACGGCGACGGCGGAGCGCTCGACCGCCTCTGGCACCTGGTGCTGCCGGCGATCGCGCTCTCCGTGCACGGGCTCGGCGTGATCGGTCGCATGACGCAGGCCGCCGTGGAGGCGGCGGCGAGCCGCGAGCACGTCGAGGCAGCCCACGCCCGCGGGATCTCGCCGGCACGTGTGCGGCGGCGGCACGTCGTGCGCAATGCGCTGCCCGTGGTCCTGACCGTGAGCGGGCTCGAGGTGGGGGCGCTGCTCGGCGGATCGGTGATCGTCGAGACCGCCTTCGGACTCTCCGGGCTGGGCTCGCTGCTGGTGCAGGCGGTCGAGGGCAAGGACCTCCCGATCGTCGAAGCCGTGGTGCTCCTGCTGGTGGCCGGCTTCCTGCTCGTGAACCTCACGGTCGACCTGCTCGGAGACCGACTCGATCCACGCCGCCGCACGGAGGTGCGCCGATGAAGCCCGCCCTCGCCATCCTCGGAGCCGTCGTCCTCGGCGCGCTGCTCGCCGGGCTCTGGCCGACCGATCCGTCGGCGGTCGACCTCGGCGCCGCGCTCGCCGGACCGTCGTCCGCCCATCCGCTCGGCGTCGACCAGCAGGGGCGCGACGTGCTCGCACGGCTCCTGCACGGCGCGCAGCCGAGCCTGCTCGTCCCCGTCGCCGTCGTGGGGGTGTCGACGACGGCCGGGGCGTTGCTCGGACTCCTCGCCGGCTGGCGGCGCGGCGCCGCCGACACGCTCATCTCGCGGGCGCTCGACCTCACGCTGGCGCTGCCCGGGATCCTGCTCGCGCTCGTGCTCGCCGCCCGCACCGGGCCGGGCGTCGCGGCCCCGGCGATCGCGATCGCGATCTGGCTCACTCCGCCGGTCGCCCGACTCGTGCGCACCGCCACCCGAGACGAGGTGCAGCGGCCGTACGTGAGCGCCTACCGCCTGCACGGCTGGAGCTCGCCGCGGATCGCCGTGGCCGCAGTGCTCCCGAACCTCGCGGCGACGATCGTCGCCCGCGCGACGCTCGATGTCGGCCGGGCGATGGTCGCGCTCGGCTCGCTCTCGTTCATCGGCGTCGGCATCCAGCCGCCCGCCGCCGACTGGGGCGCGATGGTGAACGAGGGTCGCGACGCGCTGCAGGCCGGCGTCCCGCTGCCGGCGCTGGCGCCGGCCGTCACGATGCTGTTCGTCGTCATCGCCCTCGGCGTGATCGGCGATGCGATCGGCGGACGCATCGCCCGACCGGAGGTCGAGCGATGAGCCTCGCCCTGCAGCTGCGCGACCTGCGCGTGACGACCGAGGCCGGCACCGAGCTGCTGCGCGGCGTCGACCTCGAGATCGCGCGCGGCGAGACCGTCGCCGTGGTCGGACCATCCGGCGCGGGGAAGACGATGACGTCGCGCGTGGCGCTCGGGCTGCTGCCGCGGGCATGGCGCGTGGAGGGCGTGGCGCAGGTGGACGGCCGGCCCGTCCGCCCGGAGGATCCCGGAGCGCTCCGTGCGCTGCGCCTGGACTCCGTCGGCCTCGTGCCGCAGCAGCCCAGGGCCGCCGTCAACCCACTGCGCACGATCGGCGACCTGCTCACCGAGGCCGCCCGCGAGCGCGGGACCGCCCGCGCCACCGCGGCGGTGCGGGCAACGGCGCTGCTCGACGAGGTCGGGCTGCCGGAGCCGGAGGCACTCCTTCGCCGCTACCCGCACGAGCTCTCCGGCGGCATGCTCCAGCGCGTCGCGCTCGCCGCCGCGCTCACCGGCGACCCGGCCCTGCTGATCGCCGACGAGCCGACCGCGGCGCTCGACGTGCTCTCACAGGCCGAGGTGATGGCCGCGGTCGGGCGGGCGCAGCGCGAGCATGGCGCCGGCCTGTTGCTGGTGACCCACGACCTCGACCTCGCGACGGCCGTCGCCGACCACGTCGCCGTGCTCGACGCCGGCCGGGTCGTCGACCGGCAACCGGCGTCCGACCTCGCGCGCTCCCCCCACCCGGTCACGCGCGCACTGCTGGAGACGGCCGCCGCCGCGCACCTGGATCGCGTCCCGACCGAGGCGCCGGCGCGCCGAGCCCCGGCCCGCGAACGGCTGCTCCTCCTCGACGGCGTGTGGCGGGACTACGGCGGTCCCGTCCCCGCGCTGCGCGACGCCTCGCTCGCCGTCGGCGCCGGCGACAGCGTGGCCGTCGTCGGCGGGTCGGGATCCGGCAAGTCGACGCTCGCACGCATCGCCACCGGACTGGAGTCGGCCGACCGCGGCACCGTCAGCCTCGGTGGCTCGACCCCGACCCGCCGCCGCCGGCGCGGCCAACAGCCGGCCGGCGCGCAGATGGTCTTCCAGGATCCCGCCCTCTCGTTGGATCCTCGCCTCACGGCCTCGGCCGCCGTCGAGCGGGCCCTCGGCGCCGCCAGGGTCCCGCGGGCCGAGCGTCGGTCACGGGCCCGGACGCTGCTCGCAGCCGTCGGGCTGGGCGCCGAGCTCGACGCCCGCCGACCGCGGCAGCTCTCCGGCGGCCAGGCGCAGCGCGTGTCGATCGCCCGGGCCCTCGCGCTCGAGCCCCGCCTCCTCGTGCTCGACGAGGCCACCTCCGCCCTCGATCCGGTCTCCCGCGCCCAGGTGCTCGAGCTCCTCGAGTCGCTGCGCGCCTCGCAGGACCTCGCCATGCTCCTCATCAGCCACGATCTCGGCGTGGTCGGCCGGCTCGCCGACGAGGTCGTCGTCCTGCACCGCGGATCGGTCGTCGAAGCCGGGCAGACCGCGCAGGTCGTGCATCGTCCGACCGCCGACTACACCCGGTTGCTGCTCGACGCCCTACCCGAGCACGGCTGGCGACCCGACGAGCTGGCCCGGCGCCGGCGCGCCATCGAGGGCGGCGCGAGCCTCGCGGACGTACCGGTCGGCCGCGCCTCGGAGCACGGCGCAGGCGGCCTGCAGCGGGCGTGAGCTCGCGTCGGTCGCGCGCGTGAGCATGGCGACCCGCAGCACGAGCGGCTGAGAGAACGGGAGCCGCACGACCCCGTCGAGGTGCCGGGGCGGCGGCACGGACAGCCGCGGGACGACGGAGATCGCGAGCCCCGAGGCGACGAGCCCGAACGCGACCTCGTGGTCGTCGCTCGGGTAGCGCTCCTGCGGTTCGAACCCGGAGCTGCGGCAAGCCGTTCGGAACTGCGCGTCCGTCGGACAGCCCGGGCGACCACCGAGCGCGAAGCTCTCGTCGCGCAGCGCCTCGAGCGGGACCGCTTCGGCCTGCGCGAGCGGATGACCGGCGGGCAGCAGGCAGACCAGTTCGTCCTCCATGAGCGGCGCGATCGCGATGCCCTCCCCGGCGTTCCCGACGACCTCCACGTTCGCGAGCGCGACGTCGACCCCACCCTGGCGGACGGCGCGCAGGGCGTCGACGGCATCACGCACCTCCACGCCGAGCTCGACGGCATCCGGCAGCGCGCGGATCTCGCGCGCGGCCTCCGGCATGAAGGTCAGGAGCGCCCCGCGGAACGTCGCGACGCGCACGGTGCGGCTCGCGGCATCGGCGAAGGCGGCCATCTCCGCCCGGGCGGTGTCGATCTCGGCGAGGATCCGGTCGGCGTGCACGAGCAGCTTCGCGCCGGCTGGCGTGAGGACGGCGCCCTTCGGCGTGCGGTCCACGAGCGCCTGGCCCACGCTGCGCTCGAGCAGCATCAGGTGGCGCGAGACGGCGGGCGGCGTATAGCCCAGGGCATCCGCGGCCGCGGCGATCGAACCGCGGGCCGCGACCTCCTGGAGCACGCGCAGGTGCAGCGGTTCCATAGCCGCAGGATAGGTCGCCGCGCGAGCCGTCCGGGCGCCAGACACCCCGCTCGGGGGGGGGGGGACGTATCGGCGAGGCGCGTCACCGCGCGGGCCAAACAACCCCTTTGTCCCCCCGTGCCGAGCGCTGATGGTGCCGGCGCCGTCGCGGTGGTGCAGTGGTCCGACCGCCCCGGAACCCCGACGACCCGTCCACGAGGCCATGACCGCAGCCACCACCATCCGACCGCACGCCGAGCAGACCGGCGACCTCTCGTTCAACACGACGGTCGCCCGCTCGCTCGTCCACCGCGCCGCCGTGTGCGAGGTGTTCCTGACGGACGCCGCCCGGCTCTCCGACACGAGGTTCGCCGTCGCCGCGCAGCTCCCGCGCACCCACGCGTACTTCAGCGACCATCTCGCGGCCGTCCGCACCTACGACCCGCTCCTGCTCCTCGAGGTGTGCCGCCAGGCGTCGATCCTGATCGCCCACCAGTACCTCGGCGTGCCGGCCCGCGAGAAGTTCGTGTTCGGCACGGGCGAGTTCGCGGTCACCGACCGAGGCGCGCTGCGGATCGGCCCGGCCCCGGCACCGGCGCTGCTGCTCGTGGAGATCATCGCGGAGAAGCGGCGCGCCGACGAGCTCGTCGGCGTCACCTACGAGATGCAGGTGGAGGTCGGCGGCGTCGTCGCGTTCACGGAGACGATGGCGATCCAGTGGATGCCCGGTGGCGTGTGGGACCGCATCCGCGAGCGCGGCCGTGCCGATCTCGGTCTGCACGGCCAGGCGTTCGCACCCGTCGCCCGCGCGACCGAGCCGGCGGCCGTCGGCCGGGCGCACCCCCAGAACGTCGTGCTCGGCGACATCGCCCACACCCACGACGGGATCGAGACGGACGTGCGGGTCGACCAGGACCATCCGGCGCTGTTCGACCACGAGCTCGACCACGTCCCCGGGATGCTGATCTTCGAAGCGCTGCGCCAGACCGCGATCGTCGCCGCACACGAGCACCTCGGCCTCTCCCCCGCCCGGCTCGTGCTCGAGCAGGCGGCGGTGCGCTTCACCCGCTTCGGCGAGTTCGAGCTCCCCACGCGCGCGCGTGCCAGCGTCGTGCGCGGCCTGTCCGGCGGCGGTGCGGAGCTGCGCCTCGCGATCACCCAGGAGGACGTGCCGATCGCCGAGGCCGATGCGACGATCGGCATCGCCTGCGCGGCCCGCCCGGGCGCGGCGGTGGCCGAAGCGGGGGCAGCCGCATGAGCCCGTTCCCGCAGGACGGTGTGGTCTGGTTCGACTTCGGCGGCGTGCTCTCGCAGCCGATCCCCGAACTGTTCCGCAGCTACGAGCGCAAGACCGGCATCCCGCCGGCGGCGCTGCAGCAGGCGATGGCCGATGCCGCGCAGGAGCGCTTCGGCCTGCCGGCACTCGCGCCGATCGAGCTCGGGCTGCTCACCGAGCGCCAGTGGGGCGCCGACCTTCGCCGCCACCTCGCGCTCCGCGATCCGTCGCTGGATCTGGGACGGGCCGAGCTCGAGACGTTCGGTGCGCAGTGGTTCGCGGGCGAGCAGCCGCAGGCCGGCGTGCGCGAGCTGATGGTCGACGTGCGTGCAGCCGGCACCCGCACGGCTGTGCTCACGAACAACGTCGTCGAGTGGGGTCCGCACTGGCGGGCCGTCGCACAGGTCGACGAGCTCGCGGAACTCGTCGTCGACTCCTGCGAGATCGGAGCCCGCAAGCCGGACCCGGCGATCTTCGCGGCCGCCGCCGCGCTCGCCGGCACCGCGCCCGAGGCCAACGTGCTCATCGACGACCTGCCCGAGAACACGGCCGCGGCGCGCGCCGCCGGATGGCAGACCGTCACGTTCGCCTGCGTGCACCAGGTGCGGGCCGAACTCGGCGTGCTGCTCGGGAGTCCCCTCGCGCCCGCACCCGAACCCGCCCTGCGCTGAACCGCCACCGACCCAGGAGGAGCCGATGAGCACCGCTGAGATCCACGCCGCACCACAGGTGACCGACCGAGGCCGTCGCGATGCGGTGCTGCTCGCGGGCGTGCTGCTCGCCTGCGTGACCGTGCCGACGGCCGTCTCGGGCTCGGGCGTCGCCCTCCCGGCGATCGCCCAAGACACTAGTGCCGGGACCACCTCGCTCCAATGGGTGGTGAACGCGTTCAACCTCGCGTTCGCCGGTTCGACGCTGCTCGCCGGTTCGCTGGCCGACCTGTTCGGCCGCCAGCGCGGATTCGCGGTGGGCGTCGGCCTGTTCCTCGTCGCCTCGGTCGTCAGTGCGACGGCACCGACGATCGCCGTCCTCGATGTCGGGCGGGCCATCGCCGGCATCGGGGCAGCCGCGATCTTCGCGTGCGGCAGCGCGCTGCTCGCGGCGCGGTTCGAGGGGCCCGCGCAGGCCCGGGCGTTCGCACTGCTCGGCACCGCGGCCGGCATCGGGCTCGGCATCGGGCCGACGGTGGCGGGTGTGCTCGTCGACGCGTTCGACTGGGAGGCGCTCTTCGGTGCGGGCGCGCTCAGCGCGGTGGTCGTGCTCGCGCTGCTCTGGTGGGGGCGTGCCGACGAACCGCGTCCGGACCACGGGGCGAGGATCGACGCGCCCGGCGCGGTGACGTTCGTCGGCGGGCTGGTGCTCCTCATGGTCGCGATCGTCCAGGCGAGCGCGTGGGGTTGGCTCAGCACCTCGACGCTCGGCGCACTGGTCGTCGGCACCCTGCTGCTCGCGGCGTTCGCGCGGATCGAACGCAGCGCCCCTCACCCGCTCCTGGACACGAAGCTGCTGCGCGACGGCGAGCTCGTCGGCCTGATCCTCGTGCCCGTCGTCGCGGCGGTCGGGTTCGTCACGCTGCTCACCTACCTGCCGACCTACATGAGCGTCGTCTGGGGCGACGGGGTCGGTACCGCGGGACTGCGGATGCTCTTCGCGACCGTGCCCGTGGTGGCCGCCCCGCTGCTCGCCGGCGCGTTCGTCGCCCGCGGCGCGACGCCTCGGGCGGTGATCGTCGCGAGCCTCGTGCTGCTCGTCGCCGGGCCCGCACTGCTGCTGCTCATCGGGCCCGATCGTTCGCCGTGGGTCGCGGTGCCGGGCATGGTCGCGATCGGCGCCGGGTTCGGCCTCGGCGTCGGGCTCGTCGACGGCCAGGCCATCGCCCGCGTCGCCCCCGAGCGCGCCGGAATGGCGGCCGGGCTGGTCAACACGTCGCGCCTCGGGAGCGAGGCCGTCGCCGTGGCGCTCTACGCCTCCGTGCTCGCCTCGCTCCTCGCGAGCCGCGGGGCCGCCGACCCGGCCCACGCCTACGACGACACCTTCCACACCGTCCTGCTCGGACTCGTCGTGCTCACCGCCGCCCTGGCGGTGCTGACCGCTGCGCTGCTCGCCCGCGGGGCCGCTCCTGCCAACGCCAACTCCGAGGAGTCCCGATGACCACCCTCCAGCCTGCGCCGGCGACGGTGCGCGACGTCCCGCACATCGACACGCCGCCGCCCTACGAACCGCTCGGCACGCGCGACGGGATCGACTGGATCCGGCTGCCCAGCGGCCACGAGGCGGTGCACCTCACGAGCTATGCCGACGTGCGCACGATCCTCGCCGACTCCACGTCGAGCCGCGCCGCGTGCAACGTGGAGGGCGGGCCGTCGTTCATGCCGACGATCTGGGCGCCCGAGGTGCTCATCAACCTCGACCAGCCGGTCCACGGCCGGATGCGCGCGTTCATCGCGCAGGACTTCAGCGCGCACGGCATCGAACGGCTGCGCCCGCTGGTCGAGCGGGTGGTGCGCGAGCGCATCGCGGCGTTGCGCTCCGGCGAGGTGCCGCCGGAGCTCGTCGGCTCGCTGTTCTCCGTGGTGCCGTCGCACGTCGTGTGCGCGCTCCTCGGCATCCCGCTCGAACGCCGCGCCTGGATGCACGAGCTCGGGCGCACCATCCAGATCGCCGACCGCGACGACATCCCCGGCATCGGCGCGGCCTGGGAGGAGCTCTACGGCTACGTCGCCGCGCACGTGCGCGGCGAGGTGGAGCGCGACGAGGACGGGCTGACCGCCCGGTACATGCGCGACGGAGCAGCGGCCGAACCCCCGATCGACGAGGTCGACGTGCGCGGCATCGTGATGGGCATCGTCCTCGGCGGAGACAACAACATCGTCACGATGGCGACGAAGACCGCGTTCGTCGCCCTCGCGCGCCCCGAGATCCGCGATCGCGTGACCGCCGATCCGTCGCTCGTGCCCGCGCTGATCGAGGAGGTGCTGCGGCTGATGCCGCTCGGCACGCCTGGAACGTTCCCGCGGCTGCTCAGGCGCCCACTCCGAACGGAGCAGGGCCTGCTGCCCGAGGGCACGGTGGTCTACCCCGACGTGGTCCGCGCCAACCGCGACCCGTCGGTGTTCCCGGACCCGGACGTGATCTCGCTCAGCCGTCCGCCGACCCGCCACCTGCAGTTCGGCTACGGCATGCACCACTGCATGGGCGCGGCGATGACGCGGCTCGAGCTGCGCGAGATCCTCGGGCAGCTCTTCACGGCGCTGCCGACCGTCGAGCTCGCGGAGCCGGCCGACACGCTCGCGTGGTGGCTCGGGACCGGACTCCGTCGGCCCCGGGCGCTGCCCGTCGCGTGGTGAACGCCGACGCGCGGCTCGGCCTGCGACCGAGCCCCGGCTCCGACCCCGTGGTGGTGGTCGGCGCCGGGCCGGTCGGCCTGCTCGTCGCCGGCGAGCTCGCGCTGAGGCGCGTGCCCGTCGTCGTCCTCGAACGGCTGCACGAGGTCGTCGACCAGCCGAAGGCCGGCACGCTCCATGCCCGCCCCGCGCAGCTGCTGCGGCGCCGCGGCTACCTCGCGCCCGGCCCGCTCGGCGCACCCGCCGGCGCGCTCGCGCGCGCGAGCTTCCACTTCGCCGCCCAGTTCGGGCTCGACGTGAGCTCGCCGGCTGCGGAGGGCGCGCCGATCGTCTCGCAGTGGCAGGGTGAGCTCGAGCGCTTCCTCGACGCCGTGTGCCGCTCGCGCGGCGTCGACCTGCGGCGCGGCGTGGAGGTCGAGCACGTCCACCAAGACCCGGGTGGCGCGACGGTCGGCTACCGCGACGCCGCCGGCAGTCCCCGGTCGGTACGTGCGAGCTGGGTAGTGGGCGCCGACGGCGGACGCGGGATCGTGCGCGCCGCCGCGCGCATCGGCACCGACGACACTCCGCCGAGCGTGCGTTCGCTGATCGGCCGCGTGCGCCTGGGATCGGTCGCGCACGACCTGGCCGGCTGGCAGGAGACGCCGCGCGGCTGGACGCTCGTGAACCTCGTCCCGGGCGGGCTCAGCAGGCTCATCACGTTCGAGTTCGGTGCCGACCACGACGATCGCCAGGCCCCGGTCGCGCTCGACGAGCTCCGCGCGGTGGCCGAGCGCGTGACCGGTCGAGCGGTCCCGATGGACCGACTCGAGTGGTCGGGGCGGTTCACCGACTTCGGCCGGCTCGCACGCGCGTACCGCGCCGGACGCCTCCTGCTCGCCGGCGACGCCGCGCACCTGCACTTCCCCGTCGGAGGGCAGGGCCTCGGGCTCGGCATCCAGGATGCGTTCGCGCTCGGCTGGCGGCTCGCGCTCGTGGCGCGCGGAGAAGCGCCCGAGCAGGTGCTCGACGACTACGAGCGGGAGCGTCGGCCGCACGCCGCTCGCGCGCTGGCCTACACCCGCGAGCAGGCCGAGGCGATGGACCCGCGGCCCGAACGAGCCGTGCGCCGTTCCGCACTGCTGGCCGCCGCGTCGCTGCCGGGGCGGCGTCGCGAGCTCGGGCGCCAGGTCAGCTCGCAGGACCTGCGGACGACGCACGGCGCCGACGACCCGGCGGCCGTCGGGACGTTCCTCACCGACCGAGCTCTGCGCGCCGGGGGCGAGCCGACGCGGCTCTCGGCGCTCCTGGCCAGCGGCAAGGCGCTGCTCCTGGAGCCGGGCCGCGACCCCGAAGTCCGCGTGCTGGCCCGCGCCTGGGCGACGCGACTCGAGCACGTTCCCGGCTGCGGTCCGTCGATCGTCGACGGCGAGCCGGCCGATGCGGTCCTCGTCCGGCCCGACGGCTACGTCGGCTGGGTCGGGCCGACGCACGACCTCGCGCCGCTCTCCGCAGCGTTGGAGCAGTGGCTCGGCACACCCGCGTCGGGCGTGGCCGAGGAGATCGGTGCGCGGTCCACGACCGTCACCACGGGGTCCGACGATCGCCGACCTTCAGGTTCGGGCGGCGTTCGTCAGCGGACCGTCACCGCTCTCGTCTCGACCACGCCGTCGGCGTAGCGCAGGGGAGCCGGATCGCGATCCGGCCTCCGCTTCGCCGCACCGCGCCCGAGCTCCTCGACGTCCCACGATCGAGGTGCGGTGCGGGGGTGCAGCGGCCGGCAGGTGCCATGACGATCCGGACGTTACACCGGCGTAAGGAAACTGGCAACTCGGTATTTCCAGTTTCCCGGCGCACGGGGTCCTCGTGAACCTTGACACGCTTGTGTCAAGGTTCCGGGCCCGCTGGTAGTCTCACGGGCGTGAGCCGTGATTTTCTTGCCGCCGTCGCCGACCACATCGTCGTCTTCGACGGTGGCATGGGCGCGACGCTCGAGGCCTGGGACCTCTCCCTCGAGGACGACTACAAGCTGCCCGGGCGCGCGCACGAGGCGCTCGTCCTCAACCGCCCGGACATCATCGAGCGCCTGCACCGCACGATGGTCGAGGCCGGCGCCGAGGTCGTGGAGACCGACACGTTCCAGGCGAGCCGCCTGAAGCTCGAGGAGTGGGGCCTCGCCGAGCACACGCGCGAGATCAACGTGGAGGCGTGCCGCATCGCCCGCCGCGCCGTGGGCGAGGACCGCTTCGTCGCCGGTTCGATCGGGCCGACGGGCTTCCTCCCGGCCTCCGACGACCCGACCCTCGGCAAGATCCGCTTCCGCGAGCTCGTCGAGGTGTTCCGCGAGCAGTCGGCCGGCCTGCTCGAGGGCGGCGCCGACCTCATCATCATCGAGACCGCGCAGGACATCCTCGAGGTGAAGGCCGCCGTGTTCGGCGCCCGCGAGGCGATGAAGGCGGCGAACGTCTTCAAGCCGATCCAGACCTCCGTCTCCCTCCTGCCCAACGGCGGGAAGATGCTGCTCGGCACCGACATCGACTCCGTCCTCACCACGCTCGAGGCGCTCAAGGTCGATGTGATCGGCCTCAACTGCTCGACCGGCCCCGGCGACATGCGCGACGCCATCCGCTTCCTCGGCGAGCACGCCTCGGTGCCGATCCACTGCATCCCGAACGCCGGTCTCCCGATCCAGGGCGACGACGGGGAGACGATCTTCCCGGAGACCCCGCAGGAGCTCGCGCCCGCACTGCGCGAGTTCGTCCAGGACTTCGGCGTGGGCATCGTCGGCGGCTGCTGCGGCACCACCCCGGACCACATCCGCGCGATGGCCGAGGCCGTCAAGGACCTGAAGCCGAAGCCGCGCCCCGCGAAGCGCGCGCCGAAGGTCAGCTCGATGATCAACTCGATCGACCTCGTGCAGACGCCGGCGCCGACGATGGTCGGCGAGCGCGTCAACTCGCAGGGCTCGCGGGCGGCGAAGCAGATGCTGCTCGCGGACGACTACGACGGCATCCTGCAGGTCGCCACCGACCAGGTCGAGGGCGGCGCGCACGTGCTCGACCTCTGCGTCGCCCTCACCGAGCGCACCGACGAGGACGAGCAGATGCGCGAGGTCGCCAAGCGCGTCAGCCTCACGCAGGCCGCGCCGATCCAGATCGACTCGACCGAGCCCGAGGTCATCTCGATGGCGCTCGACCAGATCCCGGGGCGCGCGATCGTCAACTCCGTCAACCTCGAGGCCGGCCGGGCCAAGATGGACACCGTCATGCCGATGGTCATCGACCACGGCGCGGCGCTCATCGCCCTCACGATCGACGAGGTCGGCATGGCGAAGACGGCCGAGCGCAAGGTCGAGGTCGCGAAGGTGATCTACGACATCGCCGTCGGTGAGTACGGACTCGATCCCGAGCTGCTGATCTACGACGTCCTCACATTCACCCTCACCACCGGTGACGAGGAGTGGAAGCCGTCCGCGATCGAGACCATCAACGGCATCCGCGATGTGAAGGCGGCGCTGCCCGGCGTGAAGACGTCGCTCGGCGTGTCGAACGTGAGCTTCGGCGTCGGCCTCGCGGCCCGCGCGGTGCTCAACTCGGTGTTCCTCTACCACGCAGTGGAGGCCGGACTCGACCTCGCGATGGTCAACCCGAACCACATCACGCCGTACGGCGAGATCGACGAGGTCGAGAAGCAGCTCGCCAACGACCTCGTGTGGAACACGCGCGATGACGCGCTCGAGCGGTTCATCGCGCACTTCGAGGCCAAGGGGGCGACCGCCGAGACCGAGGAGAAGGCCGACCCCACCGCCGACATGACGCCGGAGGAGGCCCTGCACTGGCACATCCTCCGCCGCAAGAAGGACGGCGTCGAGGCGTGGATCGACCGGTCGGTCGAGAAGATCGGCGCTGTCCCGACGCTCAACGACGTGCTCCTGCCGGCGATGAAGGAGGTCGGTGACAAGTTCGGCGCCGGCGAGCTCATCCTGCCGTTCGTGCTGCAGTCGGCCGAGGTGATGAAGAAGGCCGTCGCGCAGCTCGAGAACTACCTCGAGCGCACCGCCGACTACACGAAGGGCAAGGTCGTCCTCGCCACCGTGTTCGGCGACGTGCACGACATCGGCAAGTCGCTGGTGAACACCATCCTCACCAACAACGGCTACACCGTGATCGACCTCGGCAAGCAGGTGCCGGTGCAGACGATCATCGACGCCGCCGTCGAACACGACGCCGATGCCATCGGCCTCTCCGCGCTGCTCGTCTCCACCTCCAAGCAGATGCCGCTCGCGCTCCAGGAGCTGCGCAAGCAGGGCCACGAGTACCCGGTCCTGCTCGGCGGTGCCGCGATCAACCGCGCGTTCGTCAACCGCGCGATCTACGTGAACGGCAAGGAGGACGACACGCAGTACGAGGCCGGCGCCTACTACTGCAAGGACGCCTTCGAGGGACTGAACGTGATGGACCAGCTCGTCGAGCCGGAGCAGCGCAAGGCGCTCGTGGAGCGGACGTTCGCCGCCGCCGAGGCGCAGCGCAACAAGAAGGAGGTCGTCGAAGACCTCCCGCCCACCACCGACGACTCCGTCCGCTCCGCCGTCCGCAGCGACGCCCCCGTGCCGACCCCGCCGTTCTGGGGTGTGCAGGAGGTGCCCGTCGACATGGACGAGCTCTACCGCCACCTCGACACCCACGTGCTCTTCAAGCTCCACTGGGGTGGCCGCGGCATCAAGGGCGATGCGTGGACCAAGCTCGTCGAGGGCGACGTCGACCCGGACGGCGAGCCGATCGAGGGCTTCCGCCCCAAGCTCGAGCGCATGTGGCGGGAGCAGACGTACCTGCACCCGCGCGCGCTCGTCGGCTTCTTCCCCTGCTACGCGCTGGGCAACGACGTCGTCGTGCTCGATCCCGAGGACCGCACCACCGAGCTCACGCGCTTCGTCACGCCGCGCCAGCAGAAGGGTGATCGCATGGCGACCGCCGACTTCTTCCGCCCGGCCAACCCGGACGGCACGCCGCCCGAGGAGCTCGACGTCGTCGCCGTGCAGGCGCTCACCGTCGGCAGCGAGGTCACCGACCTCATGGCCAAGCTCGAAGCCGACGGCGAGTTCGCCGAGCAGCTCTTCGTGCACGGCCTCGGCGTCCAGACCGCCGAGGGCCTCTCCGAGTGGCTCCACTGGAAGATCAGGAACTGGTTCGGCATCCCCGAGACGCAGGGCCGCCGCCTGTCCTGGGGCTACCCCGCCGTGCCCGACCAGTCCGAACACCTCAAGGTGGAGAAGCTCCTCGACTTCGCCCAGATCGGCATGAGCATCACCGACGGTTACTCGCCCGTGCCGGAGCAGTCGACGCTCGCCATGGTGGTCCACCACCCCCAGGCCATCTACTACGGCATGCGCAACGGCCGTCTCCTGGAGAACGGCTCGCCGGACGAGATCATCCGCGGCACCTCGCGCGACGCGACCCTCATCCGCACCGAGCTCCTCGAGAGCGACGAGGTGAACGGAAGGGGCGATCGAAGACGAGTCGGGTGCCGCGAGCGAGGCCTCCTCGGCGAGCGCCTAGCTTCGGCGGCAGGCGGGGGTTCCGCGCGGCCGCGCTGCGCGTGCATGCGTGAAGGGAGTCAGCGACGAGTCGAGGTCTCGGCCGTGGCTGGCCCCCTCCGGACTAGCCGGCCAGGAGGGCGTAGAACGTGCTGCCGCGGCCCGGCTCGGACTCGAGCCAGATCTCTCCGCCGTGTCGTCGGCAGATCCGGCGGCAGAGCGCGAGCCCCGTGCCCGAGCCCTCGGTGCCGGGATCGACCTGACGGAAGAGCGCGAACACGCGATCGTGCTGCGCCGGGTCGATGCCGACCCCACGGTCGGCGACCCGGAGCACGAGCGCATCGTCGGCGACCCCGTCCAGGAGCGGCGGGCGTGACGGCGCATCACCGAGCCGGCACGCATCGACCACGATCTCCGGTGGACGCTCGCCGCAGTACTTCACCGCGTTGCCGACCAGGTTGAGCAGCAACGGACGCAGTGCACTCGGATCGACCGAGAGCGAGACGTCCGCCGTCGTGATGAGCGCATCCGCCGCGCGCGCGCCGAGCAGTTCGACCGCCTCGTCGACCGCCGCCTGCAGTCGCAGCCGCTCCGGCCGCCAGTTGCCCGCGCCCGCCTGCGCGAACGCCAGGAGGTCGTCGAGCATCTCGCCCATGCGCCCCGAGAGTCGGAGCACCGACGCCAGGTGGTCGTTCACCTCCGCCGGCAGCTCGCCCGCATCGTCGAGCAGGAACTCGGTGCCGAGGCGGATGCTGCGCAGCGGCGCGCGCAGATCGTGCGCGGTGGCGTACGCGAACGCGTCATGATCCTCGACCGACCGCTCGAGCCGCTGGTTGAGGGTGATCAGCTGCCGCTCGAACTCGCGACGCTGCGACACGTCCACGAC
>JAQIJQ010000037.1:0-52952 GCA_036946195.1 Patulibacter minatonensis
GGGCTCGTTCACCACGAAGCCCGAGCCGGGCGCCGGCAAGACCCGCCTGCCCACGCCGCCGGCCTCGCACGACGGAAGCTGGCGGATCGGCCAACTGCACGCCGCGGGCGACGTGAACGGCGACGGCCTGGCCGACGTGATCGCCTATGGCACCAGCATCTACCTCGGTCGCCGCGGGCAGCCGTCGTCGATCAGCGCGAGCGAGCCGACGATCAAGCTGAAGACGGCGACGAACCTGCTCGACGCGATCCCCGGTCGGAGACCAGGACGGCGACGGTGCCGGAGACCTCCTCGTGCGCGAGTGGGCGACGGCGGGCGGTCCGGCGGTGCACCTCGTGAGCGGATTGCCGCGCAGGCCTGCCGGCGACGGTCGACGTCGACGCGCTGCCGCGCGTGCCCGGCGTGCCGCTGAACACGGGTCAGATCGACGACTCCGGTGACCTCGACGGCGACGGGCTCGTCGACGGCTTGATCTCGACGAGCGGCGACGGCGAGAGCGCATTCGTGCTCACCCACAGCGCTGGCACCCCCGGGTCGACCGCGCGTCCGGCCAAGCTCGACGCGGCCGTCCGCGTGTTCGACGCCGTCGGCCAGCAGGCCTTCGGCGCGATCACGGTGAGCGGGTCGTGCGGCGGCAAGGCGTTCGGGCCGACCGCGGCGATCTGGGGCGTCGCGACGACCGTGACGCTCAACGCGGCCGAGGGCGATGCGTGCACCGCGTCGGCGCAGGATGCAGTTCAGCCAGGTCGACGCCGCGCGCTTTGCGAAGTGCACGTGGAAGGACACGGCGAAGATCCGCACCCACGGAGCCGGTCAACGCCGACGGCAGCTTCACGCTCGCGGCGGGCGTGAACGAGTGGCTGCTCGAGCGCCGGTGCGTGCTGCCGGCGGGCGAGTACCCGCAGGGCTTCGGGTCGTCGACGGGCTGGATCGCGTCGGGGTCGTCGTACCTGATCGACGACCTCCCCGACACGGTCACGATCAACGGCCCGCAGGAGTCGCAGACCGGCTCGCTGATGTGGGGTTTCCCGCTCGACTACCGCAGCCGCACGATCGAGTTCAAGGCGCGCCTGACGGGCGGCAACGCGGGCGGCGAGGGCGTCGCCGTGGCGTTCGTCCGGCCCGACTCGACCGGTCAGCCGGCGGGGGGCCGTCTCGGCGCCGGTGGGAACCGCCTCGGGCTCGGCGGCCTGAAGGGCACGGCGATCGCATTCGACACCAAGCGCGATGCGCCGGATCCGTCGTCGAACTTCATCGGGTTCACCGATGGCACGGCCGACAACGGCGGTCTGCTCTGGTACGACACGGCCGAGGCCGTCACGCCGCTGCTGGGCTCGAGCTCGACGCTGCGCACGATCAAGATCGCGAACCGCGGCGGCACCACGACGGTGTCGATCGACGGCGTGGTGCGAATGACCGGCACGTTCGCGGTGCCGACGTCGGCGTTCCTGACCTTCACCGGATCGACCGGGCCCGTCGGCTACGAGTTCCACCAGCTCTCGGGGCTGAAGATCACGAAGACCCCGTAGGCGGCGTCGGGTGGGGCGGCCACGTGCCGCCTCACCCGATCGGGCCCCGGAACGCAGAAGGGCCCCTAAACGCAGAAGGGCCCGGCAGCTGCCGGGCCCTTCCTCTGGAGTAGCGGGGGGCAGGATTCGAACCTGCGACCTTTGGGTTATGAGCCCAACGAGCTACCTGACTGCTCCACCCCGCGTCGGGCCATGCATGTTAGCAAGGTGTGATCGCCGGACGCCCTTCCCCCCGGGGCGCCCGACGATCGGCCCCGGCGGTGGCGGTCCGGCGGGGGCTGCGCACGCTGGTCGGTGCGCGCGCGAAGGCATCCGGCAGGCCGTGGCGTCGCCCCCAGCGAACGCGGCGGGCCTGCCGGTGGGCCCATCCTCATCGCACCGTGGCGTGTCGTCAAGCAACTTTCGTGCAGGGAGCTCCTGGACGCGGTGCACCACGTCGGCGAGCGTGTCGGCGTAGAGCGCGTCGGCGAGCCGAAGCGCTTTGCGTTGGAGCTTCTTGCGGCGGCGCGCGACCGCGGCGTGCAGCTCTTCGAGCGGGACGGCGTCCGGGAGCGCGCCGGAGCGGTCATCGGCGCGCTCGAGGAGGACGGCGAGGTCGTGGTCGTCGCCGATCAGGTCGGCGAGGTCGTGGGCCTGGGCGGCGATGAGCCGCAGGCGATCCGGGGACGCCGCTCGAGCAGCTCGGCCGCATGCCACAGGTCCTTCGCACGCTTGCGGAGGTCGTGCATCGCCTCGGTGCGGGCCTCGCCCGTCGACTCGCGGGCGGCGCGCAGTGCCTTGCGGCCCTTGCGGTGGATGCGGTGCAGCCCCTGCGAGAGCACGGCGGAGGCGTCATCGCCGAGTTCCCAGCGGGCGATGTCGGCGCGCACCGTGCGCAGCTCGTCGAGCACCGCGGGGATCGCGCCCGTGTCCTGGCCGGCAGCCTGCTCGGCCTCGGCGTGCTCGTCGGCAAGCCGCTCCCGCAGCGGCGCGAACGCCGCAGCGTCGAGGTCGTCCGGGAAACGCGCGAGGAGCTTGTCGAGGGTGTCGACCACCACCTTGGCGTCGCGCGCGCCCGCCAGGCGGCGACCCGCATCGCGCAGCGCGGCCTGGTCGCGGCCGACGACCTCGGCTCCGAGCCCCGACTTCGCGACGCGCACGATCGCACGGACGCGCTTGAAGATCTTCCGCGAGGTGTGGACCGCCTTCGCCGACGCCTGGCCGCCCGAGAGCGCGGCGATCGCGACGTCGAGCTGGTCGAGCGCGACGAGCACGACGCCCTCGCGCACGGGCTCACCTTCGTGGAGGCCATGCTCGCCGGTCACGCCGCGCACCGGGATCCCGAGCGCGGCGAGCGACGCGTTTCCGTAGCGGGGGGTCGTCGGTCAGGTCCAGCCGCATCCACGGCTCGGGCTCGAATGCCTCGACCACGGCTCGATCGTCGGACTCCACCTCGGCGGTGACGAGCCCGTGGAGGTCGCCCTCGTACACGTCCAGCTCGATCGTCAGGCCATCGGCGGCCGGGATCGCGTACCGCACCTTCTCCACGCGGCGGCCGGCCGTCAGCGGCCAGAGGCGTCCGAAGCGGGCGGCGTCGAGGAGGAGCTCCTCCTCGGCCCGCTCGATGCCGAGGCCTGCCTTGATCGTGAGGATCGTGTCGGCGCCGCGGCGACGCAGCCGCACGACGGCCCCGTCGGGATCCACGGCCAGGTACCCCTGCTCGATCCGCTGCGACGGATGACGTTCCAGATCGGCCGGCAGGCGCGTGACCAGGAACTTGCGCTCGATCTCGACGCCCTGCGCGGGCCCGTCCGTCGTCATGGCATGAGCCTACGCGCGCCGCCCGCACGTTCCGCACGCGGAGAGCCCACGTTCACCGTTCGGCAACGAACCCCGGCGCCCACCGGCCCCGTGGAGGGGAAGGGCCGGTGGCGTCCGAAGGTCGCGAGGCAGAGCGGCCGCACGAGCGTCGCGCCGGCCGGCAGCGCAACGCCCGTTTCGGTTGCCCTGCCTCGCGGGGGGAGCCCGCTCCGGGGCGAGCTCGGGATGTCGGGCCTGGCCCTCTCCTTCATTGGTACGCCGTTGCGCCGACGCCCGCGACCTCGGCGATGGTCATGCGCGGGCGATTCGGGCATCCCCGGGCAGCGCCTGAGAGACTCCCGAGATGCCGCGAAATCCCCCGATCCTGCTGCTCGTCCACGGCCTCGGCAGCTCGGCTCGCGCGTTCAGACGGCTCGTGCCCGAGCTGCCGGCAGGATGGTCGGCCACGGCCATCGACCTGCCGGGCTACGGCTCCCGCACAGGCGAGCCGGGCGAGGTGTCGATCGGCGCGATGGCGGAGCGGCTCCTGCCGGCCGTGCGCGACGCACACGCCACCGGTCGGCCGGTGGTCGCCTGCGGCCACTCGATGGGCGGGTGCGTCGCCGTCGAGCTCGGTGACCGCGCCCCGGAGCTCGTCGCCGCGGTCGTGGCGATCGCCGCGCCGCTCACCGTCGAGGGTCGCCGCACGGCCGCGACCGGCAGCGAGGGCCTGATCCGCCGACCCGGGATCGGACGCATCGCTTGGCACCTGGCTCCACGTCGTGCGCTGCGCCGCGGCCTGCGGAGTGCGTTCGCGCCGGGCTTCGCGGTGCCGGAGCTGTTCGCCGCCGACCTCGCGCGCTGCTCATGGCGCACGTTCACGACATCGACGGCGGCGATCGACGCCTGGCTCGCGGAGCAGCCGATGGCCTTCCGCCTGGCCGAACCGCGCGTGCCGACCGTCTACCTCCATGGCCCGCAGGACCTGCGGCTCGACCCCCGCCGCAGTGGACGAGCTCCACGCGATCGCGCCGATCCCCATCGCCACCGTCGAGGGCGCCGGGCACACGCCGATCTGGGAGCAGCCAGCGGCGTGCGCGGCCTCGCTCGTGAGCGTGCTCGGCCTGCTCGGATCGGTCGCCGAGCCGGCTTGAGCACGGTTCAGCTTCGTTGCGACGCGCATGGTGCACCGGTAATCTGACGCAGCATGTCCCAGTTCCGGCGCCTGTCCCGCGCCGCGGCGCTGCTGTGCGCGTTCGCCCTCCCGGGCAGCGCCGATGCCGCGGCCGCGCAACGCGTCGAAACCTTCGCCGTTCCCAGCACCCAGGGGAACATCGATCTCAAGGTCGCGCGCCTCAATCGCGGCGGTGCGCTCGACGCCCGCGTGGTGCTTCCGAGCGGCTATGACGAGCAGCCGGAGAAGCGCTGGCCGGTCCTGTACCTGCTGCACGGCGTGAGCGACACGTCGGCGACCTGGTTCCAGAAGGACAAGGGCGACCTGCTCCGGCGAGCGAAGGACCTCCCGGCGATCATCGTCGTGCCGGAGGGCGGACGCGGCTACTACAGCGACTTCTGGCTCGGCGGTTCGCGCAAGGGCGGCAACTGGGAGCGCTACTACCTCGACGAGATCATCCCGCTCATGGAGCGCCGCTACCGCATCGCAGCAGGTCGCCGGAACCACACGATCGCCGGCCTCTCGATGGGTGGGTACGGCGCCGCGCTGCTCGGCGCCGAGCTCCCGGGCTACTTCGGATCGATCATCTCGTTCTCCGGCCTCTGGGACATCGAGTACAACGCGGTCGAGACCTTCGTCCCCGCCTTCAGCGGCTTCTCGTACAGCCTCCAGTGGGGCCGCAAGCGCGGCCAGTACGCCCGCGCGCACAACCCGACGCGCCTGCTCGAGAACTACCGCGGCACGCGCCTCTACGCCTCGACCGGCAACGGGCGATGGCCGCTCGACGCCGGGTTCGATCCGATCCGGGCGATCGTGGGCGGCGTCACCGAGTACTTCGGCTGGTTCGACACCCAGTGGTTCGGGCAGCGGGCACGCCGCGCCGGCCTCGACATCACGGTGGCCGAGCACAGCGCGGGCACGCACACCTGGATCTTCTGGCGTCGCGAGCTGCAGTCCGTGATCGCGCGCTACGGACTCTTCGGCGAAGGCGCCGGCGCCGAGCGCCAGCGCACCTCCTTCACCTACTCCACGATGGCGCGCCACGGCAACGCCTGGGGCATCGGCTTCCAGTTCTCCGCACTCCCCACGGCCGTCATGACCTTGACCCGTGATGGCCAGCTCCTCCGTGCCAGCGGCACGGGAACGGTGACGATCAACCCGGGTGCGGCCGATGCCGATGCCTCGGGCAACGGCACCCGCCCGGACTGCTCGTTCACGGCCACCCTGCCGTTCGAGCGCGAGCTGCCCGCCGGCTGCTGACCGGCCGGGGGCCGAGCCGCGGCCCGCAGAGTCGCGCGGCGACCGGCGCGCTAGGCGTCGCGCGCGGCCGCTCGCCGGCTCAGCGACCGCTGCACCAGCAGGTTGAGCCCCATCAGGACGAGGATGGCGAGGAGCAGCATCGTCGCGAGCACGTTCACCTCGGCGGGAACGCCTTGGCGGGTGGCGCCGAAGATGAAGAGCGGGAACGTCTGCGTCTGACCCGCGTTGAACGACGAGACGACGTAGTCGTCGATCGAGAGTGCAGCCGCGAGGACGGCGGCGGAGATCACGCCCGGCGCGATCATCGGCAGCGTGATGCGCCAGAGCGCCGACCACTCCGATGCTCCGAGGTCGCGGGCGGCCTCCTCGACGTGCGGATCCATGCCCTGCAGTCGCGACTTGACCGTCACCACCACGTACGAGAGCGAGAACATCGTGTGGGCGATGAAGAGGGTGAGGAAGCCCGTGTTGAGGCCCATCACGAGGAACAGGCCCAGGAGGCTCGCACCCATGACCACCTCGGGCGTCGCCATCGGGAGGAACACCATGAAGTCGGCGGCGCCGCGGCCGCGAAAGCGGTAGCGCACGAGCGCGATCGCAAGGAGGGTGCCGAGGGCCGTGGTGGCGATCGTCGAGGCGATCGCGAGCAGCACCGAGTTCTTCAGGCTCTTCGCGAGATCCGGGTCGCTGAACGGGTGCGCCCAGTGGTCGAGGGTGAAGCCCTGCCACGTGAAGTTGAACCGGCCCGCCGGATCGTTGAACGAGAACAGGATCGCGATCGCGATCGGGATGAAGAGGAACAGGATCGCGAGCACGGTCCACAGGCCGAGTCCGACGTCGCGCGCCCGGCCCATGCGGTCGCCCGCTCCGGCCGCCTTGATCGAGCCGGTCGCGTCGCCCTGGCCCATCAGCCCGCCACCTCCGTCAGGTTCTTGGACCCGAGTACGGCGGAGTAGATCCCGATGCCCACGAGGATCAGCCCGATTAGCAGGAAGCTGAGGGCCGCGGCGGTCGGGTAGTCGAGCACCGTCAGGAAGTTCTGCTGGATGACGTTGCCGATCATGTACTGGTCGCGGCTGCCGAGCAGGGCGGCGTTCACGAAGTCGCCGGTCGCCGGGATGAACACGAGCAGCGATCCGGCGAAGATGCCCGGCGTCGCGAGCGGCACGGTCACCTTGCGAAACGCCGTGCCGCGCGAGGCGTAGAGGTCGGTCGCCGCCTCGATCAGGCGGCGGTCGAGGCGCTCGAGCGACGCGTAGAGCGGCAGCACCATGAACGGCAGGTAGTTGTAGGCGATGCCGCCGACGACGGCGGCGCTCGTCGCGAGGATGCGGTCGTTCTCACCGAGCACGCCGACATCCCGCAGGCTGCCGACGACCCATCCGTTGTCGGTGAGGATCAGCTGCCAGCTGACCGTCCGCAGCACCTGGCTCATGAAGAACGGGAGCACCACCATCAACAGCAGGAACGCCTTGAAGCGCCCGGCCTTGTAGGCGATGAAGTACGCGACCGGGAACGCGATGACCAGATCGACGATGGTCGCCAGGCCCGCGTAGATGAACGACCGCTCGATCTGGGGCCCGTACTCGCGGATCGCATCGGTGAAGTTGCCGAGCGACCACGTGAGTTCGTAGCCGGCCTCCGGATCGCCGCTCATGACGCTCACGCCCGCCTGGTTGACGAGCGGCAGCAGGAAGAACACGAGCAGCCACAGGAGGGCCGGCAGAGCGAACCACCATGGGAGCATCCTGCGACGGAGACTCATCCGTCAGCCACCCGTGACCTTGGCCATGGCCTTGTCGAGCTCCTGGCGCTGAGCGGAGCTGAACTGGGCGTAGGACCGGAACCCCTTCGCGATCTCGGCGGTCGGGAACACGAGCGTGTTCGCGGCGAGCGCCGGATCGGTCCGCTCGACGAGCTGCTGCACGCCCTTCACCGGTGGGATGTAGTTCACGTACTCCGCGATCTTGGCGGCCACGGCCGGCTCGTACACGAAGTTCATGAACACCTCGGCGGCGTACGGGTGCTGGACCTTCGCCGGGAGCAGCATGTTGTCGGTCCACTGCACGCAGCCCTCCTCGGGGTACGCGAAGCGAAGGTTCGGGTTGTCGGCAGCGAGCTGCACCATGTCACCGGAGTAAGCGAGCGCGAGGACGATGTTGCCCTTGGTGAGGTCGGTCGTGTAGTCGTTGCCGCTGAACCGCCGGAACTGGTCGGCGTTCGCGGCCTTCGCGAGCTTCTCCACGCCCTCGAGGTGTTGCTGGAGCGTCGCCTTCGCCGGATCGATGCCCTCGCCGATGAGCACGGTCGAGATCGTGTCCTGGGCGTCGGCGAGCATCGTCACCTTGCCCTTCCACTCGGGGTTGAAGAACTCGTCGATGCTCTTCAGCTCCCGTCCCGTGGCCTCGATGTCGTACCCGAGGCCGAGCGCGCCGGACTGCCACGGCATCGTGAAGAGGCGGCCGGGATCGTACGGCGGGTTCTTGAGCGAATCCTCGAGGTTCGCCACCGCGTTCGGCATGTTCTTGCGGTCCAGCGGGGTGACGAAGCCGCTGCGCACCCAGCGTGCGGCCATCGGGTCGGTGAGCACGACGATGTCGCGACCGATCGGCCGACCGGCGGTGAGCTGCGGGCGCACCTTGCCGAAGAACTCGTTGTTGTCGTTGATCTCCTCGACGTACTTCACGTGCCCGCCGTACGTGCGGTCGAACTCGCGCAGCACCGACTTGTCGATGTAGAGCGGCCAGTTGGAGAAGGTCCAGTTCCCGATCGGCACCTTCGGGTGGTCGACCGTCGCGGCGACCCTGGCCAGATCGGCGACGTTCTTCTCGGCGGTTCCTGCGATGCCGCACGCGCTCAGGAAGGCGGAGACGCCGGCGACGGCGCCGACCGCACCGGCGGAGCGTCCGAGGAACCGACGACGGTCCATCGCCGACGCCGGGTCCCACAGGATCCGTTCGATCGCCGATTCGATCTCGGCGCGCGAGGGTTCGTGGCGACGGTCGTCAGACATCCTCGCCCACGGCCACGACGAACGTGTGCTCCGGTGACCAGCTGAGCTCCACCTCGGTGCCGTTGACGTACGGCGGCGAGGCGTCGCGGCGGTTGTTCTGCACGGTGACGATGAGCTCGTCGCCGCTGGCCGTCCGCACGCGGTACTCCATCGACACGCCGAGGAAGGCGGAGGTGACGACGGTGGCCGAGATCCGGTTCTCGCGCACCCCGGGACTCTCCTCCTCGATCCGGTCCCAGATCCAGACCTTCTCGGGGCGCACGCCGACAGCGAGCTTGCCGGCCGTCGCGGCGACGCGGTCGGTCGGCACCTTCAGCTTGGCTCCGTCGTGCGTCTCGACGACGGTCCACGAGCCGTCGGTGCCCGTGACGATCGCGTCGACGAGATTGCTCTGGCCGAGGAAGTTCGCGACGAACGCCGTGCGCGGCGTGTCGTAGAGCTCGCGCGCGGAGCCGGCCTGTTCGATCCGGCCGCGGTTCATGACGGCGATCACGTCGGCCATCGTCATCGCCTCCTCCTGGTCGTGCGTGACGTGCACGAAGGTGATGCCGACCTCCGAGTGCACGCGCTTGATCTCCACCTGCAGCTGACGGCGCAGCCGGAGGTCGAGGGCGCCGAGCGGCTCGTCGAGAAGGAGCGCATGCGGACGGTTGACGAGCGCGCGGGCCAGGGCGACGCGCTGCTGCTGGCCGCCCGAGAGCGCCGCGGGCCGGCGTCCCGCCAGGTGTGAGAGCTGCACCTGCTCGAGCGCCTCGGTGGCGCGGCGCACCACCTCGGCCTTGCCGAGCTTCTTGCGCTCCATCCCGAACTGCACGTTCTTCTGGACCGTGAGGTGCGGGAAGAGCGCGTACGACTGGAACACCGTGTTCACGTCGCGGCGGTTCGGCGGCAGCTGGCTCACGTCGGCGCCGTCGAGGTAGATGTTGCCGGCGGTCGGCGTTTCGAACCCGCCGATCATGCGCAGCGTCGTCGTCTTGCCGCAGCCGGACGGGCCGAGGAGCGCGTAGAACATGCCCGGCTCGATCGTGAACGACAGATCGTCGATCACCGTGGTGTCGCCGTAGCGCTTCGACACCGACTCGAAGCGGATCTCCCCGCTGCTCGCCGCTGCCTTCGCCGCGTCACCGCTCTCCGGAGTCTTCGTGATCGCCGTCACGTTCTTCAACCTAACCCCACCAGCGGCCGGCGACACCTGATTCCTGTCATGTCCGACGACGGGTCGACTAGACGGTCGGACAAGCGGCGACGGGCGCCTCGCTGGTACTTCTGTAGGACGACCAGACGCCCCGTCAGCCCGGCATCCAGCCGAACTGACGAGGCGTCTTGGAACGGGCCGCGGCGGTGCGCCGGCGGCCGGACGGCCGCCGCGCTAGCGCGAGTAGCTCGGCAGGAGCTTCTTCAGCGTCGTGTAGGCCGCTCGGGTCGAGCCGTCCGGGCCGGTCAGGCCGGCGTCGAAGCGCGTCTTGCCGCAGCCCGAGCCGGACCAGTTGTAGAAGTACACGCGCTCGACGCCCGAGCTCTTGTACTTCTTCGCGAGCGAGAACACGTTCTTCGTGCGCGAGGCCGCGCGGCTCGTCGAGCACTTGAAGCTCGAGCCGAACTCGACGAGGCCGCCCGTCTCGGTGAACCAGAACTTCGCGGAGCGGTTGTACTTGCGGGCCGTCTTGATCATCGACGACGTGTAGGTGCTCCGGTTGCGGTTCACATCGCCGTAGTTGTGCAGGCCCACCACCTTCACGCGCTTGCGGTACGTCGGGGTGAGCGCGGCGAAGAAGCGCTTCTCGTACGTCTCCACACCGCCCTGGTCGAGCACGTCGAGGGCGACGATCTTGTCCTTGCTGCCGACGGCGGTGTACATCACCTTGAAGAAGCTCGCGGCGCGCTTCGGATCCTTGTAGGTCGGCTGGCTGGCGTGATTCGCCTCGTTCCAGACGCCCCACTCCTTCACGCCCAGCGGGCGGAACACCTTCACGATCGCCTTCACCTGCTTGGTGTAGGCGGCGACCGAGGGGAGCTTGGCCTTCTTGAGCGTGAAGTTGTCGGTCGAGACGTGGAGCAACACCGACACGCCGGCGGCGCGGGCGCGCGTGACGTAGTCGATCGCCTTCGCGCGCTCGTACGCGTTGTCGAGGCCGTTCCACGGGAAGAAGTAGCGCGTCATCTTCATGTTCAGCGCCTGGTAGGCCGGTGCGTCGAACATCGCCGCACCCTGGTCGCCGATGCCGACGCGGATCGAGGACTTGGCGGAGGCCGAGCCGGCGAACAGTCCGGCGCTGAGGGCGGCGAGGAGCACCGCGATGGTGGGCAGGAGCGTGGTCCTGAGCTTGAGGGGCATGACCGTTACGAAACCGAACCGGCCGCAGGCGATGCGCCGGTCCCCGTGGTCTGGCGCGGGCACGCTCGCCTCCGCGCCAGGTCCGAGAGGCCCGCGAGGCTAGAGCCTCACGAGCATCTTGCCCGTGTTCTTCCCTGCCAGCAGATCGAGGAACGCCTGCGGCGTGGCCTCGAGCCCGTCGCGGACGGTCTCCCGGTAGGTGATGGCACCGCTGGCGACGAGTGGGCCGACCGTCGCCTGGAACTCGTCGTAGAGGTCGGCGTGATCGCTCACGAGCAGGCCCTCGATCCGTGCGCGGGTGCTGATGAGGTTCACGAGATTGCGCGGACCGGCCGGCGGCTCGGTGGCGTTGTACTGGGAGATCAGGCCGCAGATCACGATCCGGCCGTGGAGGTTGATGCGACCGATCGCCGCCTCCAGGTGCTCCCCGCCGACGTTGTCGAAATACACGTCGAGGCCGTCCGGCGCCGCCTCCTTGAGCTGGTCGCGCACGCTGCCGGCCCGGTAGTCGATGGCGGCATCGAACCCGAGGTCCTCGACGACGTGCCGGACCTTCTCCGGGCCACCGGCGCTGCCGATCACGCGGCCGGCACCGAGGTGCTTGGCGAGCTGGCCGACGAGGCTGCCGACGGCGCCGGCCGCCGCGCTCACGAACACCACCTGACCGGCCGTGAACTCCCCGACGCGCGTGAGGCCCGCATACGCGGTGTGACCCGGCATGCCGAGCACGCCGAGGTAGGCCTGCGGCTCGGCAACGGGATCGACGATCCTGCGCGCGAACCGCGCCTTCAGCACGGCGTGCTCCCGCCAGCCGAGATCGTGGACGACCAGGTCGCCGGGGGCGAACCCGTCGGCGCCGCTCTCGAGCACCTCGCCGACGGCGCCACCCCCAAGCGCCTTGCCCAGCTCGTATCCGGCCACGTACGAACGCGCGGTGCTCATGCGTCCGCGCATGTACGGATCGACGCTGAGCCAGAGGTTGCGGACGAGGATCTCGCCGTCGCCGGGGTCGCGCAGCTCGCGCTCACCGAGCTCGAACGTGGCGAGCGTCGGCTCGCCCTCGGGGCGCTGGGCGAAGAGGATCTCGCGGGTCGTGATTGCCATGGGCAGCACGCTAGAGGGTCGACCGAAGGCAGCGATTTGGCCGAACTGCTGGGAGTTCGCCGAGGAAGCCTCTAGGCTCGTTCTTCGGTATGCGCGTCGGCGTCGTCGATATCGGAACGAACTCCACTCGGCTCCTGATCGCGGAGGTCGACGAGCAGGGCCGCATCGCGGAGCTCGATCGGCGTTCGCAGGTCACGAGGCTGGGCCGCGGCGTGGATGCCGACGGCCGGCTGAGCGAGGCCGCCATGCACGACACCTGGCAGGTGGTCGACGAGTACCGCTCGCGCATGCGCGAGGTGGAGATCGACAAGGCCGTCGCCCTCATGACGAGCGCCGTGCGCGATGCCACGAACGGCGCCGCGTTCGCCGAGAGCATCCGCGACCGCCACGGCATCGCGCCGATGGTGCTGACCGGCGAGCAGGAGGCCCGTCTCACGTTCTCCGGCGCGACGACGGGCGTGGAGGACACCGGCCCGGTGCTCGTGATCGACGTCGGCGGCGGTTCGACGGAGCTCGTGATCGGCCGCGCCGGCCGCGTGCACTTCCACACGTCGACGCAGCTCGGCGTCGTGCGGCAGAGCGAGCGCTACCTCGACACCGATCCGCCGACGACCCAGGCGCTCAACGAACTGCAGGCGGAGGCGAAGGCGATCATCGCCGCCTCCCTCCCCCGCTCCCTGGACCTTCCCTCGCTGCAGGGCATCGCGGTCGCCGGCACCGCGACGCAGGCCGCGGCGATCGACCTCGGGCTCGTGCGGTACGACCCGAGCCGCGTGCACGGCCACGTGCTCACGCGCCAGGTGCTGCACGCCCAGCTCGACCACCTGCGCACGCTCACGCTCGAGGAGCGCCAGCGGGTTCGCGGAGTGCACCCCGACCGCGCGCTCGTGATCGTCCCCGGACTCGCGATCCTGCTCGCGGCGCTCGATGCCTTCCGGCTGCACGAGGTGACGGTGTCCGAGCACGACATCCTGCTCGGCGCGGCGATCGGCCTCGCCCGGCCGAGTCCAGCGCGCAGCTAGGCCCGCCCGCCGCAGACGGGTTGGCGCACTGACGCTCCGTTGACTACGCTGGCGGAATGCTGCGCCGCGCCCGTTCCGCCTTTGCGCTCATGGCGACCGTGCTCGCCGCCGCGCTGCCTGCGGGCGCGCAGGCCGCGAACTACTGCGTCGGCGCGCCCGGCGGTTCCTGCGACGGCGGGAGCTACGCGCTGAGCCTCGCCGGCTTCGGCCAGGCGCTGAGCGATGCGAGCGGCGCCGCGGGCTCGAACGTGCTGCGCATCGCCGAGGGCACGATCACGGGCATCACCTCCGTCAACCTCGCGGGCGGCGTGGTCATCGACGGCGCGGGCCGTGGCCGGACGGTGCTCGAGAGCGCGCAGCTCAACGGCGCGGCCTTCTCCGCCAGCGGCACCGGGAACGGCTTCTCCGACCTGACACTGCGGAGTGCGGCGATCACGAGCAGCGCGTCCGTGGTGAACGTGGCCGGAGGCGCGTCGATCACGCGGGTCGACATCGTCGAGGCCTCACCCCAGAACACCAATCAGCTCGTCACGGCGCTCGCGCTGAACGGCTCGAGCGCGTCGGATGTGACGGTCAAGACGAACAGCGCGTTCGACCGCGGCATCGACATGAGCAACGCCGGGTCGCTCACCGACGTGTCGGTCACCGGCCCCGGGATCATGGGCATCAAGACCACCGGTGCGGGCATCGCCCGGCAGCTCGATCGCGTCACCGTCCGCGGGTACACGACCGGTCTCGTCAGCAGCAGCGCCCTTGCGCTGTTCGTGCGCGACAGCGTGTTCGACCTGGGCTCCACGACCGGGGCGCGCGGTTGGGAGATCGGCGCGAGCGATGCCGACAACGTGCAGGGCGCACGCGTGACGATCGTCGGCCGCGGCCCGAACCAGTCCGGCGTCTACGTGGCGGCGAACTCGGGGGAGTCGCCGTCGGCGGAGCTGATCGACTCGCTCGTCGACGTCACCCCTGGCACCTCGCTCGAGTGCGTCGTCACCAACACGGGCACGCCGGACCTGCGCACCACCCGCACGGCGTTCCGCACGGTGGCGCGCGATGCCGGCTGCACCGGAACCGCCAGTTCCATCCTCGACCTCACCGCCGCGCCGCCGCTCTACCGCGACGCCGCCGCCAAGGACTGGCGCCCGGCCGCCAGCTCGCCGGTGATCGATGCCGGCACCACGAACGCACCCACGCAGACGCAGGACCTCGCCAAGGGCGCTCGCTTCGTCGACGGCAACGGCGCCGGTGGTGCCGCGGTCGACCTCGGAGCGTACGAGTACCAGCGCCTCGCCCCGAACGGGCCGGTGATCAGCGCCCCGTCGGGCGCTGTCGCCGGCGCCGCGGCCGCCTTCTCCGCGAGCGCCTCCGATCCCGACGGTGATCCGGTGACGCTCTCGTGGGCCTTCGGCGACGGCGGCACGGCGACCGGCGGTGCACCGACGCACACCTACGCCGCCGCCGGCAGCTACAAGGTCGTCGTCACCGCCACGGACGTGACCGGCCGGTCGAGCACCGGCGAGTCGACCCTGCTCGTGGGGGCCGCAGCGGCGCCGACGCCGAGCCCTGCCGCCACGCCCACACCCCTCGTCGGCGCGCCGGAGCTCCCGGCTCCGACCGTCGGCCCCGGCACCGCCGCTCCCAGCGCCACCGCGAAGGTGACGCTCGTGAAGGCGCCGAAGGGGACGACCCGGCGCTCGCAGGCCGGGTTCACCGTCGGAGCGTCGACGAAGCGCACGGTGGCGCAGCTCACAGCCGAGAACGCCGCCTCGCTGCGCATCACCCTCACGCGCCTGCGTCTGGGACGCCGCAGCGGCGGCGCCTGCACGACCGGCGCCAGGCGCGGAGCGACGTGCACCGTGCGAACCGCGGTGAAGGGCACCGCATCGGTGACGCCTCGCGCCGGCCGGTTCAGCCTCGGGTTCGGCGGCACGTTCGCCGGGACGCGGCTGAGGGCCGGCGCCTACGAGGTGCGCGTGGTCCCCGTGAACGCCGCCGGTGCCGCCGGACCGCCGCCGTCTTCAAGGTGACGCTCATCTAGACTCGCCCACGTGAGCGCCCCCGAGCAGAGCCTCAGCAGCGACAACCCGGAGGCCGTGATCGGTCTGGTCATGGGTTCGAGCAGTGACTGGGACACGATGCGCCACGCCGCCGAGTTCCTCAGGGATTTCGGGGTGCCGTTCGAGGCCAAGGTCGTCTCGGCGCACCGGATGCCGGACGACCTCTTCGCCTACGCCGAGGCTGCGCAGGGGCGCGGACTGCGCGCGATCATCGCCGGGGCCGGCGGTGCCGCGCACCTCCCCGGCATGCTCGCGAGCAAGACGATCGTGCCGGTGCTCGGCGTACCGGTCGCCTCGCGCCACCTGCAGGGCGTCGACTCGCTCCACTCGATCGTGCAGATGCCGAAGGGCATCCCCGTCGCCACGTTCGCGATCGGGACCGCCGGCGCCGGGAACGCGGCCCTGTTCGCCATCTCGCTCCTCGCAAGCACCGATCCCGCGCTCGCCGAGCAGCTCGCGACGTTCCGCGCCCGCCAGACCGAGGCCGCACGCGCGATGACCGCCGACCTCACCCTCGGGGCCTGATCGGTGCCGCGCACCCCGCTCCTGCCCGGCAGCACGCTCGGCGTGCTCGGCGGCGGACAACTCGGCCGGATGTTCGTCCACGCAGCGCAGGCCATGGGCTACGAGACCGCGGTGCTCGACGCCGACGACGAGAGCCCCGCCGGCCTCGTCTCGCACGCGCACGTGCGCACCGCCTACCTCGACGAGGCAGGCCTCGATGCCCTGGCCTCCCGAGCCGATGCCGTGACGACCGAGTTCGAGAACGTGCCCGCGGAGGCGCTCGACCGCCTCGCGCGCGCCATCCCCGTCTCGCCGAGCGGCACCGCCCTTGCCGTGTGCCAGGACCGCGCCCGTGAGAAGGCCCACTTCGACGCCTGCGGGGTGCCTGCCGCGCCCCACGCCGTGATCGACTCGGAGGCGACGCTGGCCGGCGTCGACCCGTCGCTGCTGCCCGGCATCCTCAAGACCGCGGGGCTCGGATACGACGGCAAGGGCCAGGTGCGCGTGGCGAGCGCCGACGAGCTGGCCGCCGCGTGGGACGAGCTCGGGCGCGTGCGGTGCGTGCTCGAGCAGCGACTCGAGCTCGCCTACGAGGTGAGCGTGGTGCTCGCCCGCGGCGACGACGGCGCGGTCGTCCACCTGCCGCTCCAGGAGAACATCCACCGCGACGGGATCCTCGCCGTCACCACCGTCCCGGCGCCCAGCGCATCGGCCGTCGTCAGCGCGCAGGCCGTCCGCGACGCCGAGCGCATCGCCGAGTCGCTGGGCTACGTCGGCGTGCTCTGCGTCGAGTTCTTCGTCCTCACCGACGGCCGCGTGATCGCCAACGAGATGGCACCGCGCCCGCACAACTCGGGCCACCACTCGATCGACTCCTGCGACACCTCGCAGTTCGAACTGCAGGTGCGCGCGCTCGCCGCGCTGCCGCTCGGGGCTCCGGAGCTCCTGCGCCCGGCGGTGATGCTCAACCTGCTCGGCGACCTCTGGTTCACGGACGGCGAGGAGCCGATCGAGCCCGACTGGCCGGCGGTGCTCGCACTCCCCGGCGCCCACCTCCACCTCTATGGCAAGGCCGAGGCGCGCCGGGCCCGCAAGATGGGCCACCTGACGATCACGGGTTCAACGCCTGAGGAAGCACGCACCGTCGCACTCCAGGCCGCCAACGTCCTCGGGATCGCCTCGTTCTAGAGTCCGCGGCCGGCCGCAGCGGTCGCCGCAGGATCGCGGTCGCCACGGACGTCGCGCTCCGCCGCCACCGGCAGCGCCGCGAGCGCGGCCGCTCCGATCGCGCGCAGCTCGTCGAGCGACATCCCGGCCCGGCCGAGCGACTCCATGCCGCGCAGCGTCGAGAGGAGAAGCGCCGCGTGCAAGCCGGCGTCGGATCCGGAACGAGGTCGCCGTGACGCTGGGCACCCGCGATGGAGCCGCGCAGGCGCGACTGCAGATCGTTGAACGCCCGCCCGGCGCGGTCGCGCACCTCGGCGTCCTCGCAGGCGAGCTCGGCCGTCGCCTTCGCCAGCATGCAGCCCCGCGGATCACCGCCGTCGCGCACCGCCGACCGCGTCGCGACGTGCTCCACGTAGGCCTGCAGCCGCGAGCGCGCCGTCTCGGCGCGGACTTGGATCCGCGCGCGACCCCTCGGATACCGGCAGCCTCCGAGGCGGATGCCGCTCGGCGAGCGCCCGCTGGCGCGGCGCGCGCGAATCCGGCAGGCTGGAGCGATGCGCGCTCGCTCCGCCGCACGTCGCTCGGCCTGCCTGGCGGCGCTCGTCTCGCTCGGCGTCGCCGGCCCGGCAGGCGCGGCACAGCTCTGCGTCGGCGCGACCGGCACCGCCTGCGACGGCGGCGTGCAGCCCTTCACCACCGCCGGCCTCGACGCCGCGATCGCGGCGGCGTCGGCGTCGGCGAACGCGGACGAGGTGCGGGTCGCGGGTGGAGCGCTCGCCGCGAGCGCGTTCGCGCTGGGTGGCGGCGACAGGGTGGTCGGCTCGGCGACCACCCCGACCGTGCTCAAGCTCCCCGACGGCGCGAGCACCGCGATCGCGGCCACGGGCACGGCCGCGCTCGCCGACCTCACCCTCGAAGGCTCGGGGACCACCGGCGTGAGCGTGAGCGGCAGCCCGACCACGATCACGCTCGACCGCGTCACCCTCCGCGGGTTCGCTCGCGCGCTCTGGGTGAGCCGCGGGACGCTCGTCGTGCGGGACACGCTCGTCGACCTCGGGCCCCGCGCCGGCGCCACCGGCCTGTGGGTCTCGGCGACCAGCCCGAGTGCCGTCGCCACGGCGACGGTCCGACGGGTGACCGTCGCGGGCACGGGAACCGGTCAGACGGGCGTCTCCTCCACCACGACGGGCGCTTCGGCGAACGCCACCGCGAACCTCGCCGACTCGGTGCTCTTCATGCAGGGCACGTCGGGCACCGCCATCGACTGCTTCCGCACGGCCGGCACCGGCGGACTGTCGGCTGTGCGAACGGCGTACCGCGGCACCCCCCGGTGGAACGGCTGCGCGGCCGCGGCCCCCACGAGCGCCGTCGACATCACCCTCCTCCCGCCGTGGTTCGTGAACCCCAGCGCGGGCGACTACCGGCTGCAGTCCTACTCCGCACTCGTCGACGCCGGCACCACGGTCGCTCCGCCCGAGACCGTCGACCGCCTCGGGCAGACGCGCTTCGTCGACGGCAAGGGCGCGGGGACGAAGGCCGTCGACCTCGGGGCCTTCGAGTACGGGCGCCGCCCTCCGACCGCACCGGTGATCGACCTCCCGCAGACGACGTTCGCCCCCGGCCAGGCGATCCAGTTCAAGGCCTCCGCGACCGACCCGGACGGCGAGTACCCCTACGTGACCTGGAACTTCGGCGACGGGACCGACGACGTCAACGGCCCGCACGCCTACGCCGCGCTCGGGACCTACACGGCGACGGCCACCGCGACCGACCCCGTGGGCCTCACCAGCAGCACGCAGGTGCAGATCTCGATCGCGAACCCTGCCGGCCCCCCGGTCGAGACGCCCGCGCCGACGCCGACCGCCCTCGATCCGTTCCAGTCCGCGACCGGTCCGCGCGTGCGCGTGATCAGCGCGCCGACCAGGCCGGTGAGGCGGGGAACGGGCGGGTTCTCGACCACGACGGCCGCCGGCCCGACCCTTGCGACGATCGAGACGGCCGGTGCGGTGACGCTGCGCGTGCAGCTCACGCGCCTTGCTCCGGGCCGCAAGCCGACGAGCCGCGGACGGTGCCGCACGACGGCCAAGAAGGGCAAGCGGTGCACCGTGCGCGTGAAGGTCGATGCCATCGGGCAGATCCCGGTGACGCCCGGCACCGTGCAGCTGGGGTTCGGCGGCCGGCTGGGCGGCCGCACCCTCGCAAAGGGCGCCTACGAGGCCACGGTCACCCCGGTCGGCATCGACAAGAGGCTCGGCACCCCGATCACCTATCCGCTCACGCTGAGGTGAACGCGCGGTCGCTGCCCCGCCGATCGGGGCAGCGACCGGAGCACCAGCGGCGGCTCAGCCGAGATTGGCCTTGCGCGGGTACTTGGTGTCCGGGTCCGTCGCGATGTTCACCAGGGCCGGGCCGTCGAGCGCGAGGGCCCGCTCCAGTGCGGGACGGATCGCGCCTGGGTCCTTCACGAACTCGCCGTGTCCACCGAGTGCGTTCACGAGCTCGTCGTACCGCGTCTCGGGGGTGAGGTCGGCGGCGACGGCGTACCCGTAGAGGAACTCCATCGGGTGCTTCTCGAGCGCCCAGATGCCGTTGTTGCCCATCACCCCGACGACGTGCACGCCGTGGCGGGCGAGGGTGTCGTACTCGATCGCGCTGAAGCCGAACGCCCCGTCGCCGTAGAGGATCACCACCTCGCGGTCGGGGTGGGCGAGCTTCGCAGCGAGCGCGTACCCCGGTCCCGCGCCCAGGCAGCCGAACGGGCCCGGATCGAGCCACGTGCCCGGCTCGTACCGGTCGACGACCTGTCCGGCGTACGACGCGAAGTCGCCGCCGTCGCAGATCACGATCGCATCGCGCCCGAGCAGGTTCATCAGCTCGCCGTAGATGCGCATCGGGTGGATCGGCGACTGGCTGCTCGTGAGGTCGGCCTGCTGCGCGGCCTTTGCGGCATCCTCGGCCGCGCGCAGCTCGGCGAGCCGCTCCGCCGACGTGCCGGGCGCGCCGGTCACGCCCGAGGCGAGAGCGGCGAGCGCGGCTCCCACGTCGCCGACCAGCGCGAGGTCGGCTTCGCGCGGCGGCACGGCGTCGAAGGGCGCGCGCTGCAGCGTGATGATCGTGGTGTCGGGGCCGAACGAGCCGCCGAACGCGAGGCGGAAGTCGAGGGGCACGCCGACGACGAGCGCGACGTCGGCCTCCTTCAGCGCCTGCGAGCGCACGCGCGAGAACGCGAGCTCGTGGTCGGCGGGGATGCAGCCGCGCGCCTGGCCGTTCGTGAAGACGGGCGCACCGAGCGCCTCGGCGAAGCGGACGAGCTGCACCTCACCTCGGGCCCAGTAGAGATCGGTACCGGCCATCACGACCGGACGCTCGGCCTTGCGCAGGAGGTCGATGGCCTGCTGCAGCTGATCGCCGGCGACCGGGTTCTGCGCGGGCGCGGGCACGGGCGGCTCGGCGAGCGGCTCGGCCTCCATGAAGACGTGGTCGAGCGAGAAGTCGACGAAGGCCGGGCCACCCGGCACGCCGAGCGCAGCCGACCACGCGGCGTCGATGCTCGTCTGGATGTCCTCCGGTCCCGCGACCGTGTGCGCGAAGCGGGTGAGCGGCCGCACGAACGGCAGGTGGTCCATCTCCTGCAGCGAGCCCTGCCCCCAACGGTGGTGCGGCGCGCGACCCCCGAGGACGACCATCGGACTGCGGTTGACGAACGCCGAGCCCATCGCGCTCATGCCGTTCGTCACGCCCGGCCCGGCGGTGAGCGCGGCGACGCCCGGGGTGCGCGTCACCTTCGCCCAGCCCTCCGCGGCGAAGGCGGCCGTCTGCTCGTGGCGCACGTCGACGAGGCGCAGCGCCTCGTGCTGGACGCCGTCGTAGATGGAGAAGAGATGACCGCCGGAGAGCGTGAACATCGTGGTGGCGCCGTGGGCGGCCAGGCGGCTCGCGACGAGGCGGCCACCATGCTGAGTGTTCGACATGAACCCTCCGAGGGTCAATGGATTTGTAGCCCGACAAGGGGACACGATGCGGACGTTTGGCCTGGAAAGGCTCGTTTGACCATCAAACGTCGTGTCAGTGTGAGCTTGGCACGTTATGGTTGGCGCAAGTTCGTGGGGTTCCGACCAATCCGGCTCCCCCGTTCATCGCCATCCGCTCTTGGGGAGGAGCTACGGTGACCACGATCAGCAGCAAACGACACCCGTACAACCAGTGGAGTCCAGATGCCCGCGCGCTCGACCGCGTGGGCGACAAGTGGACCCTCCTGATCATTCGTGATCTGGCGGATGGTCCGCGCCGGTTCGTCGACCTGCAGCGCACGCTGCCGGGCATCTCGACGGAACAGCTCCGCTCTCGACTGAACCGCATGGTCGACGACGAGCTGCTCACGCGCTCGCGGTACCGCGAGGTTCCGCCGCGGGTGGACTACGAGCTCACGGAGGAGGCCCGCGCACTGCTGCCGGCCATCGCCGCGATCGCTCGCTGGGGCTACCAGCACGCCTGGGGCGACGCCCTGGCCGGCGAGCATGTCGACATCGGCGCGATCCTGCGCGCGACGGTCGGCGGGATCACCACCGACCGCACGGGTGATGTCGACTGCGTGATCCTCGACGACCTCCAGGGCGAGACCCGCTGGCGCATCGCGCTCGACGGTTCGACCGCCCGCCTCGTCCGCGACCTCGACACCGAGGCCACGGGCGCGATCATCGGTGACGAGGCGGCATGGCGTGCCGCGCTCGGCCCGGCCGCCAACCGCGACGGCCTGCAGCTCGCCGGCGACTCGGAGCTCGGCCTCGAGATCCTGGCGCAGGTCGCCGCCGGCGGCCCCGTCCAGGTCCGCGCGACCACCTAGCTCTCTCCCGCTCGTCGCTCCGGGCCTCGGCCCGGAGCGGGGCGGTGATGCCGTGGGCCGAGGCCCCGGTGCTCGTGTGACGGATCGCCGCCGCCCAGCGCGGTGGCCGCGCGTCGGCACGACGTATGCTGCGGCCCCTCGTGCGCCGCTCCATTCCGCTCATCCTGTCCGCGCTCGTCGCGCTGCTCGGTGCGCCGACCGCTGCATCCGCCGCGGCGGACGGGCCCCCGCCGTTCGATCGCTCTGCACGGAGCCCGGCGCGGACGATCCCGATCCTGTTCGGCATCGGCGACCAGCACGCGACGATGTTCGCCGACACTCGGTGGCAGGCGCTCGATTTCACCATCACGCGCCTGAACGTGCCCTGGAACGCGACCTCGGATCCCGCGCTGATCGGGTGGGCCGAGGACTACGTGCGCGCGGCGCGCGACGCCGGGGTCGAGACGCTCGTGCACGTGACCGGGCGCGCGAAGTCGGGAGTGGCCGAGCCGCTGCCGAGCGTGGCGGCGTACCGCCGGTCCGTCGGCCAGCTCGTCGCGCGACTCCGGCCGCTCGGTGTGCACGTGTGGGGCGCGTGGAACGAGGCGAACCACCTCACGCAGCCCACCGCCCTCCACCCCGAGCGCGCGGCGCGGTTCGCCCGTGAGCTGCGCCGCCTGTGCGCGGACTGCACGATCGTCGCGGCCGATGTGCTCGTCCAGGGCGGGCCGGGCTCGCGCACGCCGACGAGCTACCGCCCGTGGCTGCGTGCGTTCCTCACGGCCTACGGGGCCAGATCGGACGCACGGCTGCTGATCGGGATGCACAACTACGGCGAACTCATCGTGAGCTCCAAGCCCACCCGCGCGCGGGACCTGATCCGCTTCGTGCGCCGCACGGTGCCGTCGGCCCGGTTCTGGATCACCGAGAGCGGGGGGATCGCCGCCTCGCGCGACCGCCCGTGCGACGAGCGCCGGCAGGTCGTCGGCCAACGCCGCATGTTCGCCCAGGCCGCTCGGCTCGCGCCCGCCGGTGTCGAACGGCTCTACGCCTACAGCTGGTCGGCGGCGACCTGCGCATCCGGCTACGACTCCGGCCTCATCCGCCCCGACGGCACCTCCCGCCCAGCGCTCGCGATCGTCGAACGCTGGGCGCCGCGCTTCGCGCGCTGATCCGCAGAGGCGCCCCCTCGACCGGGCCCGCGCAACTTTCGCCGCCGGCGCGGGCTGGTGCGAGCATGCGCCCTCGCCGCGGCCCGATGCTCCTCATCCGACTTGCCGGCGCGGCACTGCTGGCGGCCGGCGCGCTGGCCTACGCCTTCGCCCAGCCGCCGAGGGCCAGCGCGGCGTCGACCACGGCGACCATTCCCGTGCGGTTCGGCATCGGCGACCAGCACACCGCGATGTTCGGCGACCCGAGGTGGCAGGCGCTCGGCCTGCGCATCACGCGGCTGAACGTGCCGTGGGATGCCGCGCGCGACCCCGACCAGCTCGCCCGCGCCGTGGACTACGTGGCCGCAGCGCGGGAGCACGGGGTCGACACGCTCGTCCACCTGACGGGCCGCGCGCCGGATGGGGTCGTCGAGCGCCTGCCGTCCCGCGCCGCCTACCGCTCCGCCGTCCGCGCGCTCGTCGCCCGGCTCAGGCCGCTCGGCGTGCACACCTGGGGCACGTGGAACGAGGCGAACCACGCCACGCAGCCGACGAGCCACCACCCGGAGCGGGCGGCCCAGTTCTTCCTCGAGCTGCGGGCGGCGTGCGCCGGCTGCACGATCGTCGCCGCCGACGTCCTCACCCAGGGCAGCCCTCGCTCGACCGGCGTCGCGAGCTACCGCGGCTGGCTCGGACGCTTCTACCGAGCACTCGGCAGCAAGCGCAGCCTCGCTCGGATCGTGGGCATCCACAACTACGGCGAACTGATCGATGCCGGCGGCGCCGGCATCTCGCGCGACCTCACCCGCTTCGTGCGGCGCTCGGCCCGCAGCGCGCGCTTCTGGATCACCGAGAGCGGCGGCATCGCCGCGAACCGGAGCCGCAGCTGCAGCGAAGCCCGCCAGGCGACCGGCACCCGCCGCATGTTCTCGCACGCGAGCGCGCTCGCGAAGGACGGGATCGACCGGCTGTACGCCTACAACTGGACGGCCGCCGACTGCACCGACCTGCACGACTCGGGGCTGATCCGCAGCGACGGCACGGCCCGTCCCGCGCTCGCCGTCGTGGAGCAGCAGGCCCCGCGGTTCCGCCGCTGACAGCGGCATGGCCGACTTCGACCGGATCGCGCAACTTCCGGCCGTACGCTGGGTTGAGGGAGTATCGGCGCGGTCAGCGCGCCTGCGCATCCTCCGCACGCCTTCCCCATGACCCAGCCCGACACCACGATGAGCCAGGCCGCCGCAAAGGGGCCGCGCGCCTCCACGGCGCTGCTGAAGCTCCAGGCCGACGAACGGCTGGTGGCCCACGTGCGCCGCGGCAACCAGGCGGCGTTCGAGGTGCTGGTCTCGCGGTACCGCGCCCGGCTCCTCGCCTTCTGCCGCCACATGCTCGGCGCCAGCGCCGGCCGTGATGCGGAGGACGTGCTGCAGGAGGTCTTCACCTCCGCCTACCGCGCGATGCTCGGCGACACCCGGCCGATCAACGTGCGGCCGTGGCTGTACCGGATCGCGCGCAACCGCTGCCTGAACCACCTGCGCCGCGACCCGATGCAGAGCGTCGAGGGCATGGAGCTCACCGTCGTCGACGAGCGCATCGGCACCGCCGAGACGGTCCACCAGCGCGCGGAGGTGCGCCAGCTCCTCTCCGACATCCAGGCCCTCCCCGAGAGCCAGCGCACGGCGATCCTGCTCCGCGAGATCGACGACCTCTCCTATGAGCAGATCGCGATGGCGATGGACACGACCGTCGCCGCCGTGAAGTCGCTCCTCGTCCGCGCCCGCGTCGGTCTGGCCGAGGCCGCCGAGGCGCGCCGCCTCTCGTGCGACGAGGTGCGCTTCGAGCTCGGGCAGCAGGCCGAGGGGCTCATCCAGAAGCTCTCACCGCCGTCGCGCCGGCACGTGAAGGAGTGCAAGAGCTGCTCCGGCTTCGCGCAGGACCTCAAGGACACGAACCGCACCTTGGCGGCGCTCGCTCCGGCGGCGGGCCTGATCCTGCTCGTGAAGGGCGTGCTCGGCTCGATCGGTGGCGCCAGCCATGCCGGCTCGGCCGGCGCGGGTGGCGCAGCCGCCGGCGCGGGTGGCGCAGCACTCGGCGGCGGCACGATCACCTCGATCGGCGGCATGATCTCCGCAAAGGCCGCCACCGGCCTCGCCGCCGCGGTCGCCGTCACCGGCGCGGCCGTCGAAGTGCGCCACGTGACCACGCCGCCGCGACAGAAGACCGAATCGGCCGTGAGCCGCGTCGCCGCGGCGCCGGTCGCGACGAACGCCCCGGTCCGCACGACCTCCGGCGGCGCACCCCTCCCGGTCGGCTCGACGCCCGTCGCCGCCTCCGCCGCCCGCGACGCCGAGCCCACGACGCCCGACGACGCCGACGCCACCACGCCGACGACCCCCGACGAGGTGAAGGCCACGACGGCCAGCGCCGGCGATCCGACGCCGGTGACGGTGCCGATCACCACGCCCGGCGCGACCACGACGACGACGCCCACGATCGACGAGCGCGAGGACAGCGTCGACCTCCCCACGGTCCAGGACCGCACCGACACCGCGACGGTCCACCCGCCGGTGCGCCTGCCGGTCCCGATGCCGTCGAAGACGCCGGCACCGTCGAGTCCGTCCACCCCGGCGCCCACGCCGGCACCAGCCCCGGAGACGACGCCCGCTCCGGCGCCCGAGAGCACGCCGGCACCGGAGCCCACGCCCGGGCCGGCCGAGACGACGCCGCCCACCACCGGCGGCTGATCCGCTAGTCGGTGAAGACCAGCGAGCGCATCGGGCGACGCAGGTCGCCCTGACGCCCGACGGCACGCGGACCGGTGATCCGGCCCCTCGGGACGAGCTGCTCCTCGCCGTCCATGAGCACGGCCCGGCGGTCGCCATCGACGTCCGGAACGACGATCGCAGCCCGACCGAACCAGGTGCGGCCATCACGCTTCGCGGTGTACGAGAGCTGGTAGCCCGGGTTGGGGCCGACGTTCACCAGTCCCTCGTCGATCCACGACACGCTGCCGGCATCGAACCGCGCGGCGATCGTGGTGCGTGCCTGCGGCGATGCGAGCGGCATCGCCCCGGACGGCGAGCCCGCGTAGGCCGCGAGCTGCAGCGGGGTGACGTAGAGACGCGATCCCTGCGGATCGTCGCCGCGATCGACCAGGAGCAGGCTGCCGGCCGGCGCGGAGCCCAGCCTGAGCTCGCCGCGGGCGTAGTCGACCTTGAAGCTCGGGGAGCCGTCGACATCGGCACTCGCGCCACCACCCTTCGGCTTGCCGGGGCGCAGGACCGTGAGCGACGCGACCGCGATCAACGCGCCGGCGCCGATCACGACGAACCCGAACCTGGCCCAGCGCGAACCGCCGCGGGCGAGGTCGAGGAGCGTGGGGTCGGCGACGGTCGGCTCCACGGGGGACGCGGCGACCGCGGACGCTTGCGTCACGCGTCGCCGCCGGTGCCGGTGTAGGTGTCGAGCGCGACGAGCGTCTGCGTGCGGCCGACGCCGACGAGGCTCTGGATGCCGGACGTGACGACCTCGCCGAGCTTGGTGTGCGATTCGACGGCGACGATCACGACGAAGTCCCACTCGCCTGTCACGCCGAACACCTCGGTGACGCCCGGGACGGCCGCGAGCTCACCGCCGAGGGTGAGCATGGCGGCGCGCTCCGCCTCGACGAGCACGAGCGCCCGGGCACTCACAGCGCGGTGTCCTGGCCCGGCTGCAGGACGATGGCGCGTCGACCACCGGACTCGACCTCCGCCGCGAACGCGTTCACGTCGGTCGCGATCGGCGGGAAGGTGTCGTAGTGCGCGGGGATCACGTTCGGAGCGCCGACGAGCTCGACCGCCCGCACGGCGTCGTGACGGTCCATCGTGTAGTGGCCACCGATCGGGACGATGGCGTAGTCGATCCGGTCGCGCTGCCCCGGGAGGGCGAGGTCGGAGAACAGTCCGGTGTCGCCCAGGTGGTAGATCGTCTTGCCGCCGATGTTGATCACGAGGCCGGCCGGCGTGTGGGCGGTGCCCGACGGCGACACGGCGGTGTGCCACGCGGGAACGAGCCGCACCCAGCCCCAGTCGAAGGTGACCGTGCCGCCGATGTTCGGATCGAAGACGGTGTGCCCGTCCGGCAGGTTGCCCGCGATCTCGTTCGCGAGCTCGACGATCGCAAGGACGCTCGCCCCCGTGCGCTCGGCGATCGCCACGGTGTCTCCGAGGTGATCGCCGTGGCCGTGGGTGAGCAGGATGACGCTCGGATCGACGTCGTCCGCGCTGACGGACGCCTTCGGATTGCCGGTCAGGAACGGATCGATGAGCAGCGTGGTGCTGCCGGAGGTGATCTCGAAGGCCGAATGGCCCAGGTAGCGGATGCTCATCGTGGTCCCTCTCCGGAGCGATGGTCATGGTGGGTGACGGCGAGGGACGAAGGCTCGTCGCCGGTGATCTGCAGTTCTCGGGCGAGCTCGACGCCGACCGCCACGCCGACGAGCATCGCGACGCGCGTCTGTTCGGCCAGGAGGCTCGCGAGGCGGTCGCGGACGGCGCCGGCGTCACCGGCGGCGAGAGCGGCGTCGAGCGCGCGGGCGTCGTCCTCCGCCCCCCATCCACCGCTCCCGAGCGCGTCGATCAGAATCCGGTGCAGGCCCGGCGCGGCCTGCGTGACGAGACGCTCGGCATCCTCGAACCGCCCGGGCTCCTGCAGAGCCTGGAGCGCCGCTTCGAGCTCGGCCGTGGTGACGTACTCACTCGCCATTGACGCCGATCATAGGCGGGTGGCGCGACTCCGGCGTCCGTTGACCCCGGAACCGGGGACGGCGTGCGCATGCCCACGCGCCCGCGAGCGTACGCGCGAGGCCCCTCGCCCCGTAGACTCCGGCCGCATCGCCACTTGCACCGATAACGGAGGAGAACCAGGTGTCCACTGCTGAACTGACGAGCTCGAAGCTCGAGGAGCTCCTGGGAGCGGACGCCGATTCGCTCCTCAACCACACCGCCACGGCGATCCCCGCCTCCCGCCTCCACCTGCCGGGCCCGGACTTCGTCGACCGCGTCTACTCGATCACCGATCGCAACCCGCAGGTGCTCCGCAACCTGCAGGCGCTCTTCAGCCACGGCCGCCTCGCCGGCTCGGGCTACGTGTCGATCCTCCCGGTCGACCAGGGCATCGAGCACTCGGGTGGCGCGAGCTTCGCGCCGAACCCGGACTACTTCGACCCGGAGAACATCGTGAAGCTCGCGATCGAGGGTGGCACGAACGCCGTCGCCTCGACGCTCGGCGTCCTCGGTGCCGTGTCGCGCAAGTACGCGCACAAGATCCCCTTCATCGTGAAGGTCAACCACAACGAGTTCCTCTCGTACCCGGACTCGTTCGACCAGATCAAGTTCTCGTCGGTCAAGCGCGCCAAGGAGCTCGGTGCTGCCGGCATCGGCGCGACGATCTACTTCGGCTCGGAGGAGAGCAACCGCCAGATCGTCCAGGTGGCGGAGCTGTTCGAGGAGGCCCACCGCGAGGGCCTGTTCACCGTCCTGTGGTGTTACCTGCGCAACTCGGCCTTCAAGGTCGACGGCGTCGACTACCACACCGCTGCCGACCTCACGGCCCAGGCGAACCACCTCGGCGTGACGATCGAGGCCGACATCATCAAGCAGAAGCTGCCGGAGAACAACGGCGGCTACAACGCGATCAAGGTCGGCAAGACCTCGAAGCTCGTCTACAGCGACCTCACCACCGATCACCCGATCGACCTGACCCGCTACCAGCTGATCAACTGCTTCGCAGGCCGCGCACCGCTGATCAACTCGGGCGGCGCGTCGTCGGGCTCCACCGACCTCGCCGAAGCCGTCACCACGGCCGTCGTCAACAAGCGCGCCGGCGGTGCCGGCCTGATCTCCGGCCGCAAGGCGTTCCAGCGCCCGCTGGCCGAGGGCGTCGCGCTCCTGAACGCCATCCAGGACGTCTACCTCTCCGACGAGGTCACGATCGCCTAGGGCGTCCCATGCCGGGCCTCCCCAGGCCTGTGTGAGCAACGTTGCGGCCGCGGGCGCCCGGATCTCCGGGCTCCCGCGGCCGCTCGCATTTGCGGGGATGCACCCGAATCCGACCGACGCACCCAAGGCTCAAGGTCAAGTGTAGGTTGACGCGCCGGACACCCTCGGGCTGGAATCGTCCGGTAGCCTTCGGGTTCGTGGCTGTTCGCATGGACCAGAGCCTCGTCGACTTCGAGCGGGCCTTCGCCGACCAGATCAAGGCCGAGCGACAGGCGGCGCTTCGCGTGCACGACAACGTCGCTCGCCGCGCGCACCAGCGCGAGCTCGACGTCGTCAACCGCCGCGGCACGTTCCGCTTCCTCGGCCTCGTGCTCACCCTGGGCCTCACCGCCGTCATCGTGACGCTGGTGATGTTCAAGGCGCTGTTCCTCATCCTCGGCGGCTGACCCTTGCGCGCCTGAGCGCGCCGGGCTTCCGTGCCCGCGTGCAGGTGCGCCGCGCCGTGCCGCTCGTGCACGCGCCGCAGCGCGGCGCCCTCGCCGGGACTCGCCGGTTCGTTCGCGCAGCTACGCCGACGCGGCGTCGGGGCCGTCTGCGGGCGCGTCGCCGTTTGGCGCGGCCTCCTGGAGCTCGACGTAGACCTCTTTGCGGTGCACGGTGGTGGAACGGGGCGCCGTGATGCCGACGCGCACCTTTCCGCCGCCGATCGCGACGATCTCGATCTCGATGTCGTCACCGATGACGATGGCTTCACCGGGTTTGCGCGTGAGGACAAGCATTGAGGGGAGCGACGGGGTGCCCCCTGCCGGCCACCGATCCAAGCACGGTGCGGCACGAGGTGCAACCACCGCGAGCGTATCCGACACGCCGGAGCCGCACCGTCACCCCCCTGCACGCTGGGGTAATCTGCCGAGCGATGGCTAGACGATCGCTGCGTCCGCAACTGAACCAGATCCGGACCTGGGTGCGCCAGGGACGGACGGACGCGTGGATCGCCCATCAGCTCGAAGCCACGGTCCAGCAGATCACGGCCTTCAAGGCCGAGAACGATCTCGCCGAGGGCGAGGCCACCGACCAGCCGACCGCGCCGGTCGACGGCGACGTCGATCTCCGTGCGGAGGACGACGCGCTCATCGCGCAGGAGCTGGAGGCCGAGGCCGCCAAGCGAGCCGAGGAGAAGGCGAAGGCCGAGGCGGAAGCCAAGGCCAAGGCCGAGGCCGCAGCAGCAGCGAAGGCTGCTGCCGGTGACTCCGACGATGACGAGGACGAGGACGACGCATCCGAGGCCGGCACCCGCCGGCGCCGGCGCGGTCGTCGCGGTGGCCGAGGCCGCCGCAGCTCCGAGACGACGTTCGAGGGCACCTTCGACCACGGCGAAGAGGGGTATGGGCTCTGGCTCGATCCTGCCGTGGCCGACAGTGCCGTCTACGCCGAGCACTGGGCGGGCCACCGGCCCGTCGAAGTGCTCGTCGAAGCGGATCAGATCATCATCCGCCGAGCTGAATCGGGCAAGCCGGCCGAGGAGTCCAAGGACTCCGAGGCCGAGCCCACCACGCAGGACGCATAACCACAGGGCCCGCCGTCGGCGGGCCGAGCGCGCACGGAGCGGCGTCGCTTGCGACGGCGCTCCCGCTCGCGCTGACCCGCCGCGCCGACCCGCTACCGTCCTGGGTCCTGTGGTCGAAGAGCACCGTCTCACCGAATGGCTCGAGGCCGAGCGCCGGATCGCGCGCGAGGATGCCGTCCGCCGGCGCCTGCTCGAACGGCTGACCGACCTCGTCGCGTCGGAGCTCCGCCGCCGCCTGGGCCAGCCGTTCGTGCTCCGCGAGCTGATCGACGAGTACGAGCGCGGCACGAGCTGGGCCGTCGACCTGCTCACCGATGCCGCGCCTCGTGAACCGTGGGCCTGGGCGCCGAGCCTCGCCGTCGATGCTGCGTTCAGCCGCTACGCGCGCTTTGCGCGGGATGTGGGCGGCGGTCGATGGACCGGCGCTCGGCGCGACCGCAGCGAGCCCTCTGAGCGGCCGTAGCGGCCCGTCTACGGCTGCGGGAGGTCCTCGATGACGTAGGACCGCTCCGTCGATTCGATGAGGCCCTGGCGGCGCGCCTGCTCCTCCAGGCCGCTGCCGCGTGAGAGCTCGGCCGCGCGCGCCTTCAGCAGGCGCTGCTCCCGCTGCAGGCGGTGCTTCTCCGTCGCCACCTGAGCGGCCCGGTCGCCCGTCTGGAAGTACTGCCTGGCGGGCGACACCGCGAGCCACGCGCAGAGGGCGAGACTCAGGACGAGGAAGAGGCGTGCGAGCTTGTCGCCACGCAGCGTCACCCGCGGCGGCGGGTTGCCCTCGATCGCGCTGGCAGGTCGCTCCATGATGCCCCGGTTCGACGACCGAGGGCCGCCCCCTCTCGGGAGCGGCCCTCGCAAGGCATCCTGCGGACGGATGTTCGGAACGAGCGGCTTGCCGCAGCTGATCTCAGGGAGAGACCGCGCCGCCGGTCCCGTTCGCGGAGATCAGCTGCGGAAGACGCCGCGGCCGGGGTAGACGGCCTTGGCGCCCAGCGCCTCCTCGATGCGGAGGAGCTGGTTGTACTTGGCGACGCGGTCCGAGCGTGACGGCGCGCCGGTCTTGATCTGGCCGGCACCGGTGGCGACCGCGAGGTCGGCGATGGTGACGTCCTCGGTCTCGCCGGAGCGGTGGCTCATCACGGCCGTATAGCCAGCAGCGTGCGCGATGCGGATCGCCTCGAGGGTCTCCGTGAGCGTGCCGATCTGGTTCACCTTGATGAGGATCGAGTTGCCGACGCCGAGGTCGATGCCGCGCGTGAGGCGCTCGGGGTTGGTGACGAACAGGTCGTCGCCGACGAGCTGCACCTTGTCGCCGATCGAGTCGGTGAGCAGCTTCCAGCCGTCCCAGTCCTCCTCGTTCATGCCGTCCTCGATCGAGAGGATCGGGTATTTGCCGGCCTTGTCCGCCCAGTACGCGGCGAGCTCGGCGGCGGTGAGCGAGCGGTTCTCGTGCTCGAGCACGTACACGCCGTTCTCGTAGATCTCCGAGGTCGCCGGGTCGAGCGCGATGGCGACGTCGTCACCCGGCGTGTAGCCGGCCTTCTCGATGCCGTCGACGAGCACCTGGAGCGCCTCCTCATTGCTCGAGAGGTTCGGGGCGAAGCCGCCCTCGTCGCCGACGGCGGTCGCGAGACCGCGCTCGTGCAGGAGCTTCTTGAGGTTGTGGAACACCTCGGCGCCGACGCGGAGTCCCTCCGAGAAGCTCTTCGCGCCGACCGGCACGACCATGAACTCCTGGAAGTCGACCGAGTTGTCGGCGTGCGCGCCGCCGTTGAGGACGTTCATCATCGGCACCGGGAGCGTCGTCGCCGACTCGCCCCCGAGGTGCAGGTAGAGCGGCCTGCCGGCGTCGACCGCAGCGGCCTTGGCGACGGCGAGCGACACGCCGAGGATGGCGTTGGCGCCGAGGCGCGACTTCGTCGGGGTGCCGTCGAGGTCGATCAGGGCCTGGTCGAGCCCTGCCTGGTCGGCCGCGTCGCGTCCGGAGACGGCGCCGGCGATCTCGTCGTTGACGTTGGCGACGGCCTTCGTGACGCCCTTGCCGAGGTAGGCGTCGCCGCCGTCGCGCAGCTCGGTGGCCTCGAACTCGCCCGTCGACGCCCCGGACGGCACGGCGGCGCGCGCCTGGGCGCCGCTGCTGAGCTCGACGTCGACCTCGACCGTGGGGTTGCCCCGGCTGTCGATGATCTGTCGCGCGTGGACGCGCTTGATCGTGCTCATGCTGCTCCTTGAGTGGGTGTGGGGTCGGCAGTGGCCCGCAGGCGGGCAGTGGTCGCGCGCAACGCCAGCTCCGGATCGAGACCGCGGCGCCGGGCGGCGTCCACCAAGACGTAGAGATCATCCCCGAGCGCGCGAAACGCTGCGGTGTCGTCGTCCGGCAGCTGACGCTGTGACGACTGCAGGCCGAGCGGCTCGAGCGGATCCTGGCCGGCGTGGGCGACGCGGCGCTGACTCTTGCGGGCGAGCAGCAGGGCCGGGAGGAGCTCGGGGACCTCGCCGAACAGGCCGCCCTTGCGGCCCGCCTCGCCGCGTTTGATCTGCTCCCACGTGCTGCGGACCTCGCCGGCGGTGGTCGCCTCGGCCTCGCCGTACACGTGCGGGTGGCGGCGGACGAGCTTCTTGAACAGCAGCGTGGCGACGTCCTCGAGCGAGGACACCCCACGCTCCTCGAGCAGCATCGTCAGGAAGAACACCTGGAAGAGGAGGTCGCCGAGCTCGTCGGCGAGGTGCGCGTCCTCGCCGGCCATCGCGGCGTCGGCCACCTCGAACGCCTCGTCGACCGTGTGCGGCACGATCGAGCGCTCGTCCTGGTCACGGTCCCAGGGGCAGCGCTCCCGCAGCTGCCGGACGAGCTGGTCGAGCGCGGCGAGCGTCTCGGCGACGCCGCCCTCGGCCGGGAGCGGAGGCGGGACCGCAGGTCCCTCGCTCTCGCTCGTCGTCATCGTGCGCGGCGCGCGGCGCCGTTAACCGGCGCTGGTCTGGACCTGCTGCTGCGCGGCCGGATCGAGCTGCACGGCGTTCGGGTCGGCCTTGGGCTTGGGGAACTGCGGGACGCCGGCGCCGGGCGGCACGGGAAGCGTCTCGGGGGTCGTCGGCTTGGCGATGTCGCCGCCGCAGGCGACGAGGTCGTCGTACCCGTCGGCGCACGTCGTGCGGGCGGCCCACCGCGCGAGGAACAGGTTCTTGAAGTCCTCGACGGCGTCGTTGGACTGCGTCTGCTGCAGGGTCTGCTCGATCTGCGCCTTCACGTCCGCGAACTTCGGCTTCACCTCGGCGGTGATCTTCTGCACGCGCACGACGTACCAGCCCAGCGAGGTCTTCACCGGCTGGAGGAGCTCACCGGACTTGGCCTTGAACACCGTGGCACCGAACTCCGGCGGCTGCGTGTCGGCGGTGGCACCGAGGACGATGCCGCCGTTGGCCTTGGTCGCGTCGTCGGTGGAGTACTTCTGCGCGAGGGTCTTCCAGCTACCGCCCTTCTCGAGCTCCGCGCGGACCGTCTTCGCGGTGGCCTCGTCGGCCACCTTGATCAGACGCAGGTCTCGCGTCTCGGGCTGCGTGAACTGGGCCGACTTCTCTTCGAAGTAGCGACGCAGCTCGATGTCGGTCGGAGCCTTCACGTCCTTCTGGATCTGCGCGAGGATCAGGTCGTTCGCGAGCTTGCCGCGGAGGTTCAGATCGATGTCGGCCGACGTGAGGCCGGAGGACTTGAGGAAGTCGTCGTACCCCTTCTGACCCTGGAACTGCGTGGTGACGACGGAGTTCAGCTCGCGAGCGACCGCGGCCTTGCGGATGGTGACCCCGCGCCGGCCGGCCTCCGAGACGAGCCAGTCGAGGTTGATGACCTGCTGCAGCGCGGTGTTGCGCGTGGTGTCGTAGGTCTCCTTGCACGTCTTGCGCAGGGTGGCGTCGGACGTCTTCTTGCGCTGGCTCTCGGCCGGGATGGCCTTGCGGGCCTCATCGACGCAAGCCTTGAAGTCCGGGGCGACGAGCGGCGTGACGTCCTTGATCGACGCCTTCTGCTGAGCGCGCACGAGGCCGTAGTCGAAGAAGCGGTCGTACTGCGCCTTCGAGATTTCGATGTCGCCGTTGTCGGTCTTGATGACCGCGACGTCGCCTGCCTTCGGCCCACCACAGGCGGAGAGGGCGACGGCGAGGACGGGCAGGACAGAGAGCAGGGAACGGCGAGGCGTCTTCACGGTTCGCGGAATATACCTTCGCGGGCGGCGCGGCGACGTCGGTCACACTGGCGCCCCGGCCTCACGACCCGGGCGGTCCCACGCCCGAGGGACGTGGGACCGCTCGGCCAGGCCTCAGTGGCAGCTGCCCTGGTTGATCAGGATGCGCGCCCACCCGCCGACGTTGCCGTTGTAGCGGATGGTGTAGTTCTGCGAATCACGGTAGGCCAGGATGCGCACGGTCGCGCCCGGCGGAATCGCCTGGGTGGCGCCGCCACCGCCGTCGATCCACATGTTGGTCGTCACGAGGTTGTTCGTCGTGCAGAGGTCGTTGATGTTGGCGGCGTCGGCACTCGAGACGGTGACGCCGAGCGCGAGCACGGAGACGGTGGCCGCAGCAACGGCGGACGTGAGCTTGGACATGATCCCTCCAGGAATCGTCGGTGCATGACGTCGTCGAACCAGAACCCGGCGTCGCGATTCGCCACGTTTCGATGCGAGGACGAGGCCAGCCTAGGACCGCCTCAATAGGGATTCAAGCGATATATGGCGGCAAGACGCCACGCTCCGTATCAGAGCCGCGCCAACTACTTGGCGTCCCTTCGGACGGCGTGCGCGCTAGTCGCACCGCACACACGACCACGAGCCGTCCGGGACTCCGAGGGCCACGGTCGCGCGGCCCGCGGCGGCGGGCCCTACGCGTTCGCGGGCTCGGACGGCCGCGCTCGCTCGCGCGCCTCCTCGACCGCCGCGAGCACGGCTTCGGCGAACCCGACGAGGCCCTGCGCCACCGGGTCGTCGGTCGGCAGCTTGGCCGTCACCGTCGAGCGACCCGAGTCGAAGGTCAGGCCCTCCGTCTCGCCGCGCAGACGCCGCAGCGCCGCGCTGTCGAGATCGATCGGGCTCGCGGTGATCCGCTCCTTGCGCACGCTCACCACGCGCGCGCCGGCCCGGCCGAGCAGCAGGCGAGCCTGCTGGAGGTGCAGGAGCGCCTCGAGCGGATCCGGCAGCGGGCCGAAGCGGTCGCCGAGCTCGTTGCGCAGCGAGAACAGCTCGTCGATCCCGGTCGCGCCGGCGATGCGCCGGTGCACGTCGATCTTCGCCTGCTCGTACCCGATGTACGCGGCCGGCACGTAGGCATCGAGGTTCACGTCCAGTCGGACCGGCTCGATCTCGTCGTCGCCTTCGTCGCCCTCCATGCCGCCCATCGCCCGGACGGCCTCGTCGATCATCTGGAGGTAGAGCTCGAAGCCGAGCGCCGCCACGTGCCCGGACTGCTCGTCGCCGAGCAGGTTGCCGGCGCCACGCAGCTCGAGATCGCGCATCGCGATCTTCAGGCCGGCCCCGAGATCGGAGTGGTCGGCGAGGGCCGACAGGCGCTGGGCGGCCTGCTCGGTGAGCTCGCTCGCGCTCGGGTAGAGCATGTAGGCGTAGGCGCGGGCGGAACTGCGGCCGACGCGGCCGCGGATCTGGTGCAGCTGCGAGAGGCCGAAGAGGTCGGCGCGGTCGATGAGGAGCGTGTTCGCGCTCGGCACGTCGATGCCGGTCTCGATGATCGACGTGGAGACGAGCACGTCCGCTTCGCCCCGCACGAAGCTCATCATCTTCTCCTCGAGCTGCTTCTCCTCCATCTGGCCGTGCGCGACGACGACGGTCGCATCCGGCGCGAGGCCGCGCAGGCGTTCCGCCGTCTGCTCGATCGACTCGACGCGGTTGTGCAGGAAGAACACCTGGCCGTTCCGGCCGAGCTCGCGCTGGATCGCGAACTTGACCGATTCCTCGTCGTACTCGCCGACGATCGTCTTCACGGCGCGCCGGCCCTCGGGCGGGGTCGCGATCACGGAGATGTCGCGGATGCCCGCGAGGCTCATCTGCAGCGTGCGCGGGATCGGCGTGGCACTCATCGCGAGCACGTCGACCTTCAGCCGCAGCTGCCGCATGAGCTCCTTCTGCTTCACGCCGAACCGCTGCTCCTCGTCGAGGATCAGCAGGCCGAGATCCTTCGGGCTGACGTCCTTGCCCAGCAGGCGGTGCGTGCCGATCAGGATGTCGACCTTGCCGCTGGCGAAGCCGTCGATCGCAGCGTTCTGCTCGGCGGTGGTGCGGAAGCGCGAGACGAGGTCGACCGAGAACGGGTAGTCGCGCATGCGCTCGGAGAAGGTGCCGAAGTGCTGCTGCGCGAGGATGGTCGTCGGCGCGAGGATCATCACCTGCTTGCCGTCGCCGACCGCCTTGAACGCGGCGCGGATCGCGACCTCGGTCTTGCCGAAGCCCACGTCGCCGCAGAGGAGGCGGTCCATCGGGCGCTCGCTCTCCATGTCGGCCTTGACGAGGTCGATCGCCTCGAGCTGATCGGCGGTCTCACGGTGCGGGAAGCGCTCCTCGAACTCACGCTGCCAGTCGGTGTCGGCCGGAAAGCGATGGCCCATGCGGCGACGGCGCTCGGCGTAGAGGTTGAGCAGCTCGCCCGCGAGTTGCTGGGCCGCCTTGCGCGCGCGGGAGCGCATGGTCTCCCAGCTCTTGCCGCCGAGCTTGGAGAGCGGCGGATGCGCGCCGTCCGCACCCACGTAGCGGCTGATCTTCGCCAGCTGCTCGGTCGGCAGGAACACGCGGTCGCTGCCCTGGAACTCGAGTTCGAGGTAGTCGCGCGTGACGCCCGCGACGGTCTTCGTGTCGAACCCCGCAAAGCGCGCGATGCCGTGGTCCTCGTGGACGACGATGTCGCCGAGGCGCAGGTCGGCGAACGAGCGCAGGACGCCGCGGCCACGGCGTGCGTGCTCGGCCTGGGCGCGGCGCCGGCGCAGCAGGCGGCGGCTCGGGATCACGGCCAGGCGCAGGCCGGCGGCGACGAACCCGTCGGAGAGCGGGCTGACGGTGAACTCGACCTCGCGGGCGCCGGACGCGCCCGCCCCGGGGTCGCCGATCCAGTGGTGCTTGACGCGCGCGAGGTTGAAGGCCGCGCGCTCCCCCTCGCCGCGGTTCGGCCACGTGACGACGACCCGGTAGCCGCCGCGCAGGAGCTGCTCGAGCTGGCCCTCGGCCTCGCTCAGCGTCGCGGCCATCGCGTCGGGCGCCTGGGCGCGCAGCTCGGGGCCCTCGCCCGTGAGCTCGAGCTGCAGCACCGCACGCTCGGCGAGGCGGGCCAGCAGCCGCGCCGGCTCGGTGTACAGCCGGGCCGCGTCGTCCTCGTGGATCGTGCCGCTCACCTCGTGCGCGTGATCGGCGACGGCCGCTTCGAGGTCTGCCTGCGAGAGCAACACCACACCGGCGTCACCGAGCAGGTCGAGCGGGCTGATGAAGCGGTCGAGCGGGAGCAGCTCGGCGATGTCGGGTCGCTCGCCCTCGTCGGCCACCAGCTCCGGAGCGACGCGCAGCTCGGCCTTGAGCTCCGCCGCCGGGGCGATCTCGATCTCCTCCAGGTCGGCGATCGAGCGCTGCGTGAAGGTGGAGAAGGCGCGGAGGGTCTCGACCTCGATGTCGAACAGGTCGACGCGCACCGCGTTCTCGGAGGTGGCCGGGAAGAGGTCGAGCAGGCCGCCGCGGATCGCGAACTGGCCGCGGTCCTCCACCTGCTCCACGCGCGCGTACCCGCGGTCGACGAGCTCGACGGCGAACTCGTCGAGGTCGATCAGATCGCCCTTCTTGAGCGTGAGGCCGTGGGGGCGCAGCTCCGGGTCGGGGATCAGCTCGGCGAGCGCGGCGGCGCTCGCGACGATCACTGGCGGCGGCTCGGTGGCGGTCGCCACCTCCGACTCGGCGGCGTCGACGAGCGCGTCGATGGCCGCGATGCGCAGGCCGATCAGGTGCGGCGGCGGAGCGAGGTGGCTCTTGTAGGCCACGCCGCGGCTCGGGTACCAGCGCACGCGCTGCGGTGCGAGCCAGGCCGAGAGCTCGTGCGCGAGCTCGCGAGCCTCGTCCTCCCCACCGCAGACGACGACGAGCGGGTCGCGCCGCTCGGCCGCCGTCGCCGCGATCACGTACGGCCGCAGCCCCTGGCTGACGACGGCGTGCGGGCCGTGGAGCACCTGTTCGCCGACCGCGTCGCGGGAGAGCTGATCGAGGAGCGGCCGGAGCGACATGCGGTGGATCAGTCTAGGGCCCGAACGGCGAAGTGCGGATGGGCGCCGTTTTGCGGTGCAGTTCTTGGTGGTCTGATTTTTTAGAGTGAGATTCACTTTCGTGGATCGATCAGAGGATGTCCCCCTCTCTTGATCGCGCGCACTCACCAGCTGCCCCTGCACGGGCCCCGCCGCACCCGCACCCGGTTCGCCCGTCCGGTCGCCGCGGCCGTTGCCGGCCTGCTGGTGGGTGCGCCGTCGGGAGACGCCGCCGTCGCGCTCCGCGGTACGCCCACGTGCCGGACCCAGGTGTTCATCGGCTTCGGCGCGTTCTCGATGGCCGCTCCGGCCGGACTGCAGGCGGGCGACGTGATGATCGCGACCCTGCGCCGGAGCGATCTCTTCGCGCTCGGCGGGTCGGGCCCGAGCGGCTGGACCGGGATCGCCTCCGTCAGCGACAACGCCGCCTCCGCCTGGTTCCGCGTCGCGACCGCCGGCGACGTGGGCAGCAGTTGGACGTTCGCGAACATGGGCGGGTTCGCCTCGCAGGTGACGGGCGCCATCGTGGCGTTCAGCGGCGCCGATCCGGGTGCGCCGATCGGGCAGGGCGCGAAGGTGACCGGGACCGGGTCGAGCTACGCGCTGCCGGTGGTGTCGGCCACTCGGGCCGGCAGCATGCGGTACTCGGCGGCGACGAGCGCAGCGAGCGCGACCGCGCTGTTCTCGGGCGGGATGACCGAGGCCTGCGATCAGGCGGGCAGCGGCGCGTCCATCGCAAACGCCGTGCAGGCCGTCGATGCCGGACCCGTCGCCGCCCGGACCGTGACCACCACGGCGAGCGGAGCGTACGTCGGCCAGACGCTCATCGTCCAGCCAGCGACCCAGTGCGCGACCGGTGCGCGCACCCTGTCGGCCCCGTCGGCGATCACCTTCCCGCCGACCGCGCTCGACGGCACCGACGAGACGCTCCTGACGAGCGGCGCGCTCCAGGTGTCCGACCTCTCCGATTCGGCGGCCGGCTGGAACGTGTCGGCGACGTCGACGACCTTCACGTCCGGCAGCAACGCGCTTCCTCCCGGCTCGGTCTCGATCACCGCCGTCACCCCCGCCGCCGGCGGCTTGAGCTGCGTGGCCCCCCTGCCGTCGGTGTCGTCCTACCCGCTCGACTTGCCCGCGGGGTCGCCGGCTCCGGCCGCCACGAAGATCTTCGGAGCCGGCGTCGGCACCGGGATGGGCGTGACCGACCTGGACGTCGCGTTCGCGCTGCACGTTCCGGCGAGCGCGCGCATCGGGACGTACACGTCGTCCTGGACCTTCACGCTCGCGGCCGGGCCGTAGCCCTCCGGCCGCCGGCGCGCGGCGATCACGCGCCGTTCAACGGGTCCGCATGCGCGCAGGGCACGTCGCCGGGAGCCAGCCGTACAGCCACGGACGGGCGGGATTCGCGGTCTGCACGGCGACGTACCGCCAGGTGAGCGTGCCGTCGGAGTTCGGGTCGCAGCGGCGGAAGCGGTCGACGGTGACGATCGGCGTGCCCGTGCGGACGATCGCGCGGGTGATGCCGCCGACGCGCACCGAGGTGGTGTTCGTCATGAGGTAGACGGTGCCGCCGAAGGCCGGTTTGGCGTCGTACTCGGTGACGGTGTTCAGCGCGCCGCTCGACAGGCGGGCGTGCGCCGTGGCACCGACGGCGGGATCCTGCAGTGGCCGCACCTTGCCGCGCCGCGCACCCGCGGGCCCACAGCCCGTGCCGCCGCCGGCCTGGCCGGTGTGGACCGCGCGCACCGCGGGATCTGCGACCGCCTCGATCGGCAGGAACGCCTGGGTGCCGTGCGAGGGTGCCTTGGGCGCGATGAGCTGGGCGAGCGTGAACGACTGCATCTGCGCGTCGCTCGCCGCACACCCGTGGCCCCGCACGTTCATCGCCACGACGGCGTAGGAGACCCCGTCGACGGCGTCGATGCGCACCTTGCCGCGGGCGTCCTGCACCAACTGCCCCATCGGCAGCCCGAGCGAGTCGACGAGCGGCCAGTCGCGGCGCCCCTCCGCCGCCGGGTTCGGCGCAAGCTCCCTGAAGGCTGCGCTCACGGTCACCTCGGCGCCGCGCAGCGTCCTCCAGGCCCGTCGGCTCAGATCGGGCGTGCCGTGCACGCCGAGCCGGCACTGCGTGATGCGGTGGCCGACGGGATCTGGACAGCGCATTCCCCGGTACCGCGGCGCCGTCGGCCCCGACCCGCCGCCCGCGTGCGTTGCCGCAGCGGGCCGGCCGCCCGGGCCGACGACCCCCGAGCCGGTGGCCGAGCCCGCGACGAGCACGGCGGCGAGCAGAAGGAGCCAGGGAGCGCGAGCCATCGCCCCACTCAACACGCCGCGGCGCCGGAAGTACCGACCCCGTAGCGTGCCGGGCATGATCGCTCCGTTCGTCGACCAGGCCTGGCTCTCCGACCACCCGGGTGCCGTGCTCGCCGACGTGCGCTGGGGGCTCGGCAGCGGCCCCAAGCGCGACGACTACGCGCGCGGCCACCTGCCGCGCGCGGTGTTCGTCGACCTCGACCACGATCTCGCCGCCCACGCGGCCGACCCCTCCGGCGGCGGTCGTCACCCGCTCCCCACTCCCGAGGCGTTCGCGGCCGCGATGGCTCGCCTGGGCATCGGCGACGGCGACACCGTGGTCGCCTACGACGACGACTGCGGCGCGATCGCCGCGCGGCTCGTGTGGATGCTCCGCGCCACGGGCCGCGATGCCGCGGTCCTCGACGGCGGCATCGCGGCCTGGGCCGGCGAGCTCGAGCCCGGCGAGGTGCACCGCACCCCGGCGACGTTCACCGCACGTCCTTGGCCGGCCGACCGGATCGTCTCCATCGCCGACACCGACGGCCGCCTCGGCACGGTGCTCGACGCGCGAGCACCCGATCGCTTCGCGGGCGCCGCCGACGGCGTCGATCCGCGCCCCGGCCACATCCCCGGTTCACGCAGCCTCCCCTGTCGTGGGCACGTCGGCGCGGACGGCCGACTCCTCCCCACCGCCGCTCTCGTCCAGCGCTTCGCGGCGGTCGGCGTCGGCCCCGACGATCCCATCGTCGCGTCGTGCGGATCGGGCGTGACGGCATGCCTGAACCTGCTCGTCGCCGAGCATGTCGGCCTCGGCACGGCCCGGCTCTTCCCCGGGTCGTGGAGCCAGTACAGCCGCGACGACGCCTGGCCGGTGGCGACGGGCGCCGATCCGGCCGGTCTCAGCTGAGCTCGCGCCGCACGGCGAGCAGCTCCGCGACCACCTGGCTCGCGAACCGCGCGGCGTCGGCGGGCGACTCTCCCCGGGAGCGCGCGCCCACGTAGGCGACGGTGAACGAATCGCCGGCGCCCGTCGCGTGCACACCCTCGACACGGAACGGCGGCGGCACCCGCACCACGTCACCGGCGAGGAACAGCGTGCTGCCGTGCGACCCGGCGGTGAGCACGATCTCCCGCACGCCGAGCGTCGCAGCTGCGGCTGCGTCGAACGGCGCGCCAGCGGTGAGGACGGCCGCCTCGTCGTCCGCGAGCTTGAGCACGTCGACATGCCGCAGGAGCTCCGGGTCGAAGCCCGCATCCGTGCGCAGATCCCCCAGCTCTGGCACGCGCACGAGGCCCTGGCCGTCGTAGGCCACGTGCACGCCCGCGCCGCCGAGCGTCGCCAGCGCGCGCGGGGTGAAGTCGGTCCGCAGGAGCGCCGCGACGTGCGCCCAGGCCGTCGTCACGGCGGCGGCCGCCACGTCGGCGGCGTCCCATCGCGGGCCGATCGCATCGACCGTCATCCGGCGGTCGTCGCCGTCGTAGGTCATCCCGAATGCGCTCGTCGTCTGCGCCGGCAGGACGTCGAACGGCACGCCAGCGGCGGCGACCACGTCGTCGAAGAGCGGAAGGTCGACGCCGGCGGCCCGCGCCACGATCCGCCCGCCGCCCGCCTGCGCCAACACGGAGCCGACGAACGACGGCGCCCCGCCCGCGGTCGGCCCGGCGCCGTCGATCCGATCGATCGCGACGTTGCCCAGGACGGTGACGCCGGGAGCGACGACGCGCGCGCTCACCGCTTGCGCTGGCCGCCGGGCTCGAGCTCGCGGCGACCGTCGACGATCGCCTCGACGAGGTCGGCGCTCTCGCTCACGAGGCGCGCGACCTCGGCCGGTGGCTCGGTGAAGCGACCGAGCACCCACGCCGAGACGATCTCGGGATCGGTGGAGCCGGGACGGTCGACGCCGATGCGCAGCCGCCCGAAGTCCGGGCTGCCGAGCTCCTTCTTGAGCGACTTCAGCCCGTTGTGCCCGGCGAGCCCGCCGCCGAGGCGCGGACGCAGGTCGGCGAACGGGAGGTCGATCTCGTCGTGGAGCGCGAGCACGCGGTCGAGGTCGACGCGGTAGGCGCCGCGGGCGGGCGAGGCCGCCTCACCGACGAGGTTCATGAAGGTCTGCGGCCAGAGCAGGACGACGCGCGGGCCGCCGGGGCCGGTACGACCCTCGGCGACGCGCGACTTGAAGCGGTCCTTGCCTCGCGGCAGATCCCATCGGCGCTGGAGCTCGTCGAGCACCATGAAGCCGATGTTGTGACGGGTCTGCGCGTACCTCGAGCCCGGATTCCCGAGCCCGACGAGCAGCCAGTCGGCCGGCGGCGGTGTGCCGCCGAGCCGCATGCCTGGTTAGGCGTCCTCGCCGGCGCCGGCCTCGGCCTCGGCGTCGGCGTCGGCCTCAGCGCGGGCGCGGGCGACCGAACCGCGCGATGCGGTGAGGGTGACGACGGCGATCTCGGCCGCGTGATCGGCGACGATCTTGACGCCCTCCGGCGGCGAGACGCGGTTGAGGAGGAAGGTGTCGCCGAGGTCCATCCAGGAGATGTCGATCGTGAGCGACTCGGGGATGTTCGTCGGCAGCGCGGAGATCGTGACCTCGCGGAGCTGGTGATCCAGGATGCCGCGGTTGACGACGCCCGGAGCCTCTTCCACGCCCTTGAGCTCGATCGGCACCACGGCCGTCGTCTCCTGGCTGAGGTCGACGCGGAGGAAGTCGACGTGCGTGACCTCGCCGCGGACCGGGTGACGATCGGCGTTCTTGATGAGCACGGGCTGCTTGTCGCCGTCGAGGTCGACGTCGAACAGCGCGTTGCCGGAGATCAGGATCAGGCGAAGGTCTGCCGGTGCCACCGAGATGGGCTGCGGATCCTTTCCGAGGCCGTAGACGACCCCGGGGATCTGGCCAGCACGGCGCAGGCGGCGAGCCTCGCGAGAGCTGCCAGCTTCGCGGGGCTTGATTGCGAGCGTGAGCGATTCGTTGGCCATACCGGCGGAGCACCATAGCGGCTCGGGGCCCGTGCGTGCGGTGCGCCCAGGGGAGTCCCGGGGTGCGGATGCGGCGATCGGTACGCTGAGCGGCGTGTTCATCGTGCGCACCCCCGTCTCCATCGCCCTCGGCCTCGTCGCCCGCAAGGGGGCCGAGCGTGTCACCGGCGCGGCGCTCGGGCGCATGCAGGGCGTGCCCGGCGACGAGAGCCCCGATGCCAAGGACCTCTCGGTGAAGCTGCGCTGGGTGCTCCTCGCCGCCGTCGTCGAGGCCGCCGCCTTCACGATCACGAAGACGCTCGCCGACCGCGGCGCCGCGAAGATCTCGCAGAACCTGCTCGGCGAAGGCACCAAGAAGGCCTGAGCGTGGTGCCCGGGGCCACGGAGCGCGTCCAGTCGGCGCTCGGCCTCGCCGACGACGAGCTCTGCGACGTGCTCGGCCTCTCCCCCCTCGAATTGCTCGCGGGCGATGGCGACGTGCTCCCTCAGACCACGGTGCTCGACCAGCTCCTGCGCGCCGCCGCCGATGGGGTGCACCCGCAGGCGATCCGCCGCTGGGTGCGCGCAGGCGGCCCGTCCGGCCGCCCGCTCGACCACCTGCTCGCGCACGACTACGCCGCCTTCGAGACCGCGCTCGAGACGCTGCTCGAGCGCGGGTTCGTCGTTCGCCGCCAGCCGTAGCCCCCGCCGCCCCGCAGGCGGCGCGGCGACTCAGCGCCGGTCGTCGTCGTACGGCTGGCAGCTGTAGCGCCCTGCCGGCTGGGCTTGACCCGGAGGCAGCGCAGCGAGCGCGGAGCGTCCGCGCGAGCGCCCGACGTTCAGCCCGGGCAGCGGATCGCGGTCGCCCGTGCCGAGCGTCTCGTCCTGCACGTGCCGCGCGACGCACGAGGCCAGCGGCTCGGGCAGTCCGGTCAGGCTCGGCAGGGCGTCGGCGCTGAGCGTCTCGAGGTAGTCGGTGTCGATCCGGCCGGTCTCGGCGTACCGCTGCACGTTGCGCTCCGCGACGCGGCCGTCCGGGTTCAGCGCGACCGTGCCGATCGCGAACACGGCGCTCGTCAGGGCAACGGCCCGCGGCAGCCAGGCGGTGCGACGCACTCCGCCGAGCGCGACCACCAGGAGCAGCACGGCGCCGAGCCAGAGCATGAGCGACGTCATCGAGAAGCGCGTGCGGGACTGGCCGTACGCATCGACGTAGAGCCCGAGGCGGTGCAGCGCCGAGGCGAGCACCACGAGCGTCATGAGGCACAGCGCGCCGCTCAGCACGCGCACCCAGCGGTCGTCCGCCGGGCCGGCGTGGCGCGCCCCGGCGACGACCCCGAGCGTGAGGATCGCGGCGAGGGTGAGCTGGCCGAAGCCCTGGCGGGCGTTGTCGGCGTAGGTGAGCCCCTCCGTGAGCTGGACCACCTCGTCGCCCCCGAACCAGGTCGTGAGCTGCAGCGCGACGAACCCGGCGAACACCACCGCGACGGATCCGAGCGCGATGAGCCACTCGGTGCGGCCGAGGCGGGCGGTCGACTCCTGCGCCGGGCGGTCCTTGCGGGTGACGGAGACGAGCCACAGCGCACCGGCGAGCGCGAGGGTGAGCGCGAAGATGAGCGCGCGGCCCACGACCGATGCGAGATCGAGGTTCCAGTCGAACAGGTCGTGGACGAGCTGGGCGAACCGGTCGTCGGCGGCGGAGAAGAGCGCGCCGAAGACGAGCACGAGCAGGGCGCCGAGCGTGAGGCCGCGCGCGACCGGGCCGGCGAGCGTCCAGCGGCGGCTCGAGGCGCGTTTGACGCCCTGCCCGAAGAAGATCGCGGGCGCAGGCAGCAGCTTGAGCATCCACGCGACCATGCCGACGCCGAGCTCGCGCCAGGTGCGGGCGCTGGCGACGGCGATCGAGCCGAGGGTGAGGGCTCCGAGCAGCGAGAGCGAGGTGACCCACTCCGAATCGCGGAACGCGGGGACGGCTGCGAGCACGCCGGCGGCCGCGAGCATCGCTCGGCTCGAGAGATCGCGCCGCTCCTCGTCGACCAGCACCCAGGCGGCCGCCGTGAGGCCGACGCCGAGCATCGCGAGGGCGATGCCGCCCGGCTGCTCCGCGACCACGAGGCCGGCGAACAGCGAGAGGGCGAGGGCGCCGAGCGCGTAGCGGCGCGGCGCCGGCGGACCGTCGTAGCCCTTGGGATCGACGAAGGTCGGCGGCCCGATCGGCGGCGCGGCGCCGGGCGGCGCCTGGTGCACCTCACCCCAGGACTGGCCGCCCGCCGGCGCGGCGCCGCGCTTCACGAACACGGGCGGGCCGGCGGGCGGCTTCGGCATGGGGCTGTCGACCCCGCTGGGAGCGGGGTTCTGCGTGGGGGCGGTCACGTGCGGTTACCTCGGGAGTCGGACGACCATGCGGCAGCCGTGCGGCTCCGCCTGGGTCGCGTGGATGGAGCCGTGGTGGGCGTCGACGATCCAACGGGCGATCGCCAGGCCCAGCCCGGTGCCGCCGTCGGCGCCGGAGCGCGCGCGGTCGGCGCGGTAGAAGCGTTCGAACACCCGGTCGACCTCGTCGGCCGGGATCCCCGGGCCCTCGTCGATCACCTCGACCGTGGCGGTGCGGTGCCCGGCGGGCTGGTCGGTCGCCGTGGCCCGGACGACCACCTCCCCGCCCTCGGGCGAGTGACGCACGGCGTTGTCGAGGAGGTTCTTGACGACCTGGTGGATCCGCTCGGCGTCGCCGCGCACCGCGAGGTCGTCCGGGGCCACAGACCAGGAGACGCGGACGCCTCGGGCCTGCGGCTCGTCGGCGAGCATCGCCTCGCGGGTGGCCTGGTCGAGCATCGGGCCGAGCCTGAACGGCTCCGCGCGCATCGCCAGACCGCCGGACTCCAGCCGCGAGAGGTCGAGGAGCTGCTCGACGAGCCGCCCGAGCCGCTCGGTCTGCGCGAGCGCCGTCTCGAGCTGCTGCGGGCTCGGCGTGTCGACGCCGTCGACGAGGTTCTCCAGCAGCACGCGGAGCGCACCGATCGGCGTGCGGAGCTCGTGCGAGACGTTCGCGACGAGGTCGCGGCGCTGTCGGTCCACCTGCGCGAGCTCGCCCGCCATCGCGTTGAAGGCGCGCGCGAGGTCGCCGACCTCGTCGCGGGAGCCGTCGCGCACGCGCCGCGAGTAGTCGCCGCGGGCCATCGCCGTCGTCGCGTTCGCCATCTCGCGCAGCGGCGAGATCATGCCGCGGGCCAGGAACTGCGCGACGGCCAGCCCGGCCAGCGCCGACACGATCAGCCTCGGCAGGAGCGGAAACCCGAGCCATCGGCCCGCCGCGAGCAACAGGATCGACCCGAGCACGGTGCCGACGATGATCATCCCGAGCTTGCCCTTGAGCGAGCTCACGAAGTCGAGCGGCCGGCTGCCGCGGAACGGGCTGCGAGCGGCGACGTTGCCGCGCAGGCCGCGGCGTTCGGCGTCGAGCGGGTGCAGTGGATCGGGCATCGCGCGCTACGCCTCGCCGCCGGCGGACGGGTCGGTCTCGAGGGCGTAGCCGATGCCGTGCACCGTGCGGATCACGCCGCCGCCGACCTTGGCGCGCAGCCCGCGGACGTGCGAGTCGACGGTGCGGGTGCCGGCGCCGTCGCGCCAGCCGCGGATCTCCGCGAGGAGCTGCTCGCGACCGTGCACCGCGCCGGGCCGCGCGGCGAGCAGCGCGAGGAGGTCGAACTCGGTCGGGGTGAGGTGCACCTCGGCCCCGCGCACGTGCACCCGCCGCGACACGGGATCGAGCGCGAGCACTCCCACCTCGACCCGGCCGGCCGGTGCGGCGGGACGGCGGTCGATCCGGCGGAGCAGCACGCGGATGCGGGCGACGAGCTCCCGGGCCGAGAACGGCTTGGTGAGATAGTCGTCGGCGCCGATGCCGAGACCGACGAGCATGTCCTCCTCGGCGTCGCGGGCCGTGAGCATGAGCACCGGCACGGGGCGGGCCGCCTGCACGCGGCGGCACACCTCGTGACCGTCGAGCCCGGGAAGCATCACGTCGAGCACCACGAGATCGGGCCGGACGCGGTCGCAGAGCGCCACGCCCTCGAGCCCGTCGTGGGCGACCTCGACGCGGAATCCCTCCGTGCGCAGTCGGCTCGCGACGGCCGACGCGATCGTCGGCTCGTCCTCGATCACGCAGATGAGCTCCCCGGCCATGGCGCCGAGTCTCCCAGCCCGGGATGTGGTCGGTGTGCGGACCTCGTGCAGATTCCGTGCAGACGCGCGGGCTCGCCGCGATCTGGCCCGGTCGGTCAGACCTCGAGGCCGGCCAGGACGAGTGCGCCGAGGCGCTGGGCGCCGCCCGGGGCGATCAGCTCGGCGCTCGGCGCGGCGCGGAACAGGAAGCGCAGGTCGTTCCCACTGGCGTCGGGGCGCATGGTGCCGGCGGCGATGGCGCTGTCGACGAGGTGCTGGAGCCCGTCGCGGGCGCGGCCGGCGGCAGCGTCCACGTCGGCGCGACCGCGGCCGTAGGACCACGCGGACTGCGTGACGCGGTCGCCGACGCACTCGTCGATCGTGGCCTTGATCACGCCGCAGAGGGCGCCGAACGGATCGTCGGTGCCGGCCGCCGCCTCGTAGCGCGCGGCCAGCCCGTCGAGCCGGTCGGCGACGAGCGCGGCGATCACGTCGTCCTTCTTGCCGATCTGGCGGTAGAGGCTGCCGACACCGACGCCGACGGCCTTGGCCAGTTCGGGCATCGGGAAGTCGACACCCTCACGGGAGAACAGTTCGCCGGCGACCTTCAGGACCCGCGCCCGCTTCTCCTCGGGCGTGAAGTCGATCCAACGTCGCTCGGCGACCGGGGCGCCACCGTTGGCGCCCAGCGAGTCCGGAAGCATCATTCCGGATAGCGTACCGCTGCCACAGGCGGAACGTATCGCCCGATCTGTTCCGGTGCGCCTAGTTCGCGCGGAGGTTCTTGGCGACGGCGCTGCCCGCCGTCGGCTTGAGCGTGACGGTGGCGATGAGCGCCTTCTTCTTGAGCTTCTTGCCGTCGGCGCTGAGCTTGAGCTTGATCGGGCCCGTCGTGCCGGCCTTCACGGTGTAGCTCCCGGCTGCGAGCTTGCGGACCTTGGCGCTCCCCTTGCCGACCTTCAGCTTCTTGGCGGAGGTGATGGTGGCCGACCCGGTGCAGTCGGCACCGGCGGGGCAGGTGACGTTGACGAGGACCGCGGCGCTGCCGAACTTGAGCGACGGCGACGCGATCGCGAGCGCGCCGGCGGCCTGCGTGGCGCCGGTCGCCGGCTCGGGCGTGGCGACCGGCGCCGGCGTCGGCGTCGCCGCCGTGCCCGGGGCGGGCGTGGCGAGCGGACCGGCGACGGCGGCGAACGCCGAGCTCAGGATCGCCGGGGCCTTGCCCGGCGTGTAGATCGACGTCAGGTTCTGCGGATCGGATGACGTGCCCGGCTGGCAGTCGATGGTGAGGGAGTACCCGTTCGCGAGGCCGCCGACGACGGTGCCACGGATCCAGAGGCTGCCCTTCGGCGTGACGTTCGCTCCGCCTTGGCCGCCGGGGATCTGCGGCAGGGTCCCGGCCGCGCCCTGGGCGATGTCGAGGGATCCCCCGGCATCCGCCGCGTGCCAGCTCGTGGCGGCGCTGGGCTGGAGCGAGAGCGCGACGTTGGTGACGGAGAACTTGAAGCCACCCAGGTCGTTGAGCTTGAACGTCAACGCACCGGTGGTCTTGAGCACCTTGGGCGCGTCGGTGCTGTTCTCACCGGTCACGGCCATCCAAGCGTCGACGTTGAACGTCTTGTTGCCGGCGCTCGTGCCGGTCGCGCTCCAGATCTCGAAGCCCTTCGCGGAGAGCTTCGCCTCGAGCCAGTTGGGGATCGTGACGCTCGGGGCGATGCCTCCGACCTCGAGGTTGCGGCCGTTCTGCGTGCCGCTGGCCTCGAGCTGCAGGGGCAGCGTGCCCCAGGTGCCGTCGCCGCCGGTGCAGGCGTTGTTCGAGAGGACGGGTGCAGCCTGCGCGGCCGGTGCAGCGGCAGCGGCGACCGCGGCCGATGCAGCAGCCACGATCAGGAGACGAGTGCGGGGGGACATGCCAGCACTGTAGAGCGGACCGGCCGTTACCGGAAGCCGGTCGATCGCCAATTTGCGGGGGCTCAACACATGAGCCGAGCGCCGCTGCGTGCCGTCCAGCCGGCGTCCAGGCGCCCTCTCAGGGCCGCTGCCACCTGCCGTCAGCCTGCGGGCGGGGAGTACAGGTGCTCCGGTCGCCCCGTCCGGCCGTAGCGCATCGAGAGGCGCGTCTCGCCTTCGACGACGAGGTGCTCGAGGTACCGGCGAGCGGTCACGCGCGAGAGCCCGCTCGCCCCGGCGACCTCAGAGGCCGTCATCGGTGCCGTCGCGCCGGCGATGACGGCGCGGACGCGGTCGAGCGTGGTGGCGTTCAGGCCCTTGGGCAGCGTCGGCCCGGCCGATGGTGCGCGCAGCGTGCCGAGCATCGCGTCGACCGATGCCTGATCGGCGTCACCCGTTCGATCGAGCTGGGTGCGGTAGCGCGCGTAGCGCTCGAGCTTGTCGGCGAAGGTCTGGAACGTGAACGGCTTGACGAGGTACTGCGAGACACCCGAGGCGATCGCCGCTCGCACGCTGTCCTGGTCGCGCGCGGCGGTGACGGCGATCACGTCGATCGGTTCGGCGCGGCGCGCCCGCACCGCGCGGAGCAGGTCCAGGCCGCGCGCGTCCGGGAGGTGGAAGTCGAGCAGGACGAGGTCGACCTCGCGGTCGCCGACCATGGCGAGCGCCTCTGCGGCCCGGTGCGCGACGCCGACGACCTCGAACCCGTCGAGCCGCTCGACGTAGGAGGCGTGCACCTCGGCGACGAGCGCGTCGTCCTCCACGATCAGGACGCGGATCATCAGCCCGCCTGCCCGGCTGCGGCGCGAACGGGGAGCTCGATGTCGACACGGCCGCCACCGCCGGACCCGTTGGCGAGCCGCACCGTGCCTCCGAGGCGGCGCACGGTCGCGGCGACGAGCGCCAGACCGAGGCCGCGTCCGACGGCGCCCCCGGCCTCCTTCGTCGACCACCCCGCCTGCGTGGCGGACGCGAGCCCGTCCGCCGAGAACCCCGGGCCGTCGTCGCGGACGCTGATGTGCAGCGTGGCGTGGTCGGCGACGGCCTGGACGCAGATCCGCCCGCCCGCGCCGACCTGCGCGTCGAGGGCGTTGTCGATGAGGTTGCCGAGCACGGTGATGAGGTCCTCCGACGGCACGAGCCCGTCCGCCAGGTCGGTGGACGGATCGAGCTCGAGGTGCACCCCCTGCTCCCGGCAGGTGGCCGCCTTGGCGAGCAGGAGCGCCGCGACGGCGGCATCGGCGACATGGTGCTGCACGAGGTCGACCTCGTCCTGCGAGACCGCGATGCGGCGGGTCGCGAAGCTGATCGCGTCCTCGTGGCGGCCCAGTTCGATCAGCCCGACGACGGTGTGCAGCTCGTTCGCCGCCTCGTGGGCCTGCGCGCGCAGGGCATCGGCGAGCGAGCGCACCGTCGCGAGCTCGCGCACGAGGCCCTCGAGCTCGGTGCGGTCGCGCAGCGTGGTGACGGTGGCGAGATCACGGCCGCCGCGGCGCGCCGTGCGGCGACCGACCACGAGGACGCGGGTGCCGACAACGTACACGCCGTCCGCCGTGCCCGCCCCACCCATGAGCACGGCCCTGAGGTCGTCGTCTTCGACCAGCTCGTCGACGCGCCGTCCGACGGCGTCGTCCGGGAGCGACAGCAGGCGCACGGCCTCGTCGTTCACGAGCTCGACGCCTCCGAGTGGGTCGACGACGACCACCCCCTCTCGGATCGCACGCAGCACCGCCTCCTGGTGATCGGCCAGTGCGGCGAGGCGCGCAGGATCCAGGCCACGCGTCTGCCTGCGCACCCGCCGGGCGAGCAGCGCGCTCGCGCCGCCGCCGAGCAGGAGCGCGACGAGCGCGGCGAGCCCGACCGCCGGGAGCTGCGCGCGTGCCTGCGCGCTGATGGTCGTCTCGAGCACGCCGACGGCGACGAGACCGATGATGCGCCCGTCGACGCCACGGATCGGTGACACGGCCCGGACGGAGCGCCCGAGGATGCCGGTCTCGGTCGCCGTCAGCGTCCGGCCTTGCTGGGCCTCCCGAATCCGGCCGATGTAGCGCCGTCCGATCTCCTCGGACCGGGGGTGGGAGTAGCGGATGCCGCTCGGCGACATGAACACGACGAACGCGAAGCCGTTGTCGCGGCGGATGCGTTCGGCGAGCGGCTGCAGCTCGCGGGTCGGGCTGGAGCGCGTGAGCGCCCGGCGCACCTCGGCGGACGTGCTCAGCGTCGTCGTCGTGGCGATGACGCGGGCGCGCTGCTCGTCGACGGCGCGGTCGCGGGCGGCGGCGATCCCGAACGCGGCCGTCACGGCGACGGCCGCGAGCACGATCGCGAGCTGGAGCAGCAGCAGCTGCCGGGCGAGGCTCATGCGGCGCACGGCTTCAGTGTGACGCCTCGCACGCGTCCCCGCGGCGCTCGAGCGCCCGCACCGCTGAAGCGGCGGACGCTCGAGCCGACATGGGGCGCGGCGGAGCCGGCGTTCAGGCCATCGCGGCCGTCGCCGGGCGGCCGGTCTCGAGTCCTGCCGGCGCAGCGTCGCCGAGCGGGGCGCGGGGCGCGGGTGCCTGTCCCTCGACCGCGGCCGACGCGAGCTCGGGGTCGGCGAGCGCGGGGTTGGCGAGCACGGCGCGCAGGCGCACCTCGTCGAGCTCGCCCTCCCACTTGGCGATCACGAGCGTTGCGACGGCGTTGCCGATGCAGTTCGTGAGCGCGCGGCCCTCCGACATCATCCGGTCGATCCCGACGACCAGCGCGATGCCAATGGCGATCGCCTCGGGCGTGAAGAAGTCGCCGCCGAAGGCCTGCAGCGACGCGGTGAGGGTGACGAGCCCCGCGCCCGTGATGCCGGCGGCGCCCTTGGAGGTGAGC